>JAZRYG010000083.1:0-8422 GCA_045600605.1 Bacteroidales bacterium | reverse complement strand
GGTCTTGACTTCGCCTGCCACGACTGTCAAACCCGTCGTCACCAATGTCTCGCAGGCGACTTTCGATTCCGGATCCTGACGAAGCATCTCATCGAGGACGGCATCCGAAATCTGGTCGGCCACCTTGTCGGGATGGCCTTCTGATACTGATTCTGAAGTGAAATAATAACCCATAATATTTTAGTATAAGGTTGAAAGTTAAAAAGTTATAAAGTTTTTAACTTCAACGGATTAATAAATATGGAGTATTTGTGATTGTAAAAAAGAAACTGTTTTAGCATTTTTTCTTGTGGTTGCAATCAATCAAATCTTTCCACGAAAATTTCGGCTGCAAAGATACAACAAATTTCAAAGCAGCGATGTGATTTTCAGAAATATTTTTTCACCTTGTCCTACTTTTGGCTTTCGAACATCTTCACCAACTCATCTGGGGTGAGTCCGAGGTTTTTGATTGAAGCGCGGCAGTCGTCGGCGAGTTCGCCATCGGGATAAAGCTCAAGATATTTCTCGTACGCGGCGCGTGCCTGCTCACAATTGCCGAAGCGCGTCTCATAGATAAACCCTTTCAGGAAAAGCGCGGTCGGCGTCTTCTGATATTCAGGGTATTCATCAAGCAACCTGTCGATGATGCCGATGGTCTTCTGCGGATTGTCGAAGTTCATCGAGACATCAACGGCCTTGAAGAGATACTCGGCAGATGCCTGACTGTCAGGGTTTTGCGTTGCAAAATGGCAATAAGCGTCAACAAGCTGTTCGGCCATCTGATGGTTCACCGCGCCGTCTGTCGCGAAAGCCTGTTTCTCAAGTTTCGCAATCTCTTTCGTAAGATTCGGCTTGCAACCTGCAAAAAGCAGCGCAAAAGCCATAATTAATATAGGTATAATCTTTCTCATATAGTTTGAAAATTTATAAAGTATCCTTGCGACAACATCATTAGTCATTAGTCTTTAGTCATTAGTCTTTAGTCTCTCCCTCTAACCTCTAACCTTTAACCTCTCCCTTTCCTCTTGTTCGGGAAAATCATCTTGTAATCGACATCGACGCGGCCTTCGGAGATGTTGCGCAGCTTGTTTTTCAGCAGCATCTTACGCATCGAGCTGAGCCTGTCAACATAGACTTTCCCTTCGAGGTGGTCATATTCATGCTGTATGACACGCGCCACGATGCCGGAGAACGTCTCTTCGTGTTCCTCGAAGTTCTCATCCAAGTAATTGATTGTCACGATGCTCGGACGTTCGACGTCTTCGCCCATATCGGGCAGGCTGAGGCATCCTTCCTTGAAGACCCAAGGCTCGCCGGAGAGTTCGATGATCTCGGCATTGATGAAGACTTTCTTCACGCCCGCGCCTTCAGGGTATTTCTCCTTGAATGGGTCACAGTCGATGACGAACAGGCGTATCGACTTGTTGACCTGCGGTGCGGCGAGGCCGACGCCTTCCGAGTGGTACATGGTCTCAAACATGTCGGCTATAAGTTTCTGAATCTCAGGTGTGTTCTCTTCAATATCTTCGGCCACGCGTTTCAGGACCGGATGGCCGTATGCTACTACTGGTAAAATCATTTCAGTTGAAAGTTTATAAAGTTAAAAGTTTATAAAGTTCATAAAGTTAAAGTGTCGCGGCAAAACTAAAAGACGTTTCTGTTAAATTCCATATATGACTGCAGGATCAGTGTTGCGCTGATGGTGTCAACGAGTTCTTTGTTCTGGCGTTGTTTTCTGCTGAGGCCTGCGTCGAGCATCGCCTGATGTGCCATCACGGAGGTGAAACGCTCGTCGTAGCGTTTTATTTCGATGTCGGGCAATGTTTTCGCGAGTTGTTTCAGGAACGGCTCTATGTATTTCGCCGACTCCGAAGGGTTGTTGTGCATGTCTTTCGGTTCGCCGACGACGATGACATCCACCTGTTCCGTTTTGATATAATTCTGGATGAAAGCCATCAGTTCATGCGCCGGCACATTGGCCAAGCCGTTGGCGATGATGCGCAAAGGGTCGGTCACGGCGATGCCGCAACGCTTTCTGCCATAATCAATTGCCATTATTCTACCCATTCTTAAAAATTTTTTGCAAAAATAAAGAAATTTTTGCTGATGTATTAAAAAAATGTGTACTTTTGCAGCCGCAAATCAGACGGTAGATGTAGCTCAGCTGGTTAGAGTACCGGATTGTGGTTCCGTGGGTCGTGGGTTCGAATCCCACCTTCTACCCTCAGACTTGAACATCTCTCAGCGCTTCGTTGAGAGATGTTTTTTTGTCCGTTGACTCATTCCTTTTCTTTATTATCAACGCGCACGGAATCTGGTAGTCGCCGGCAGGGAAATGTTTGGTGAACGAGCCTGGCACCACGACAGAGCGGGCTGGCACAAAGCCTTTGTATTCAACGGGTTCCGGCCCTGTCACGTCGATTATCCTTGTCGATTGTGTGATGACGGTGTTTGCGCCGAGTACGGCTTCCTCCTCTATTCTGACGCCTTCGACGACGATGCAGCGCGAGCCGATGAAGCAGTTGTCCTCTATGATGACGGGCGCGGCCTGCACTGGCTCGAGCACGCCGCCGATGCCCACGCCGCCGCTCAGATGGACGTTCTTGCCGATCTGCGCGCACGAGCCGACGGTGGCCCATGTGTCAACCATGGTTCCGCTATCGACATACGCGCCGATGTTGACATACGAAGGCATCAACACTACACCTTTGTTGATGAAAGCCCCGTAACGGACAGTCGCCGGAGGCACGACACGCACGCCAGCACGCTCGAAACCTCCTTTCAGCGCAATCTTGTCGTGATATTCGAAGATGCCGCTCTCGCTCACCTCCATCTTGTTTATCGGGAAATACATGATGACGGCCTTCTTCAGCCACTCGTTCACAATCCATTGACCGTCAATCTTTTCAGCAATGCGCAGCTGTCCGCAGTCTAACAATCTCACCACCTCACGGATGGCATCGCAGGTGTCTTTATTCTCAAGCATGGAACGGTCGTCCCAAGCGTTTTCAATGATACTTCTCATGTTATTTGTCTTTGCAGATACAAATGTTCCGCCTTACTTTGATTATCTTTTTTAGGTTGCAAAGATAATATTTTTTTGTACTTTTGCGAAAACTTTTTCAAAATGAGCAACAACGAATTTCTCTCACCTGGTCAGTTGGCCTGGCGACGTTTCAGGAAGAACATCGCCGGTATGATTTCGTTGATTTTCATTATCTTATGTGTATTTTTGGCAGTGTTTGCATATTATATAATACCCGACGACACGCCGGATGCCAACACGCAGATTCTCGAGATCAGCACGCAGAAACCCGGGTTCGAGGTCGATGTCCTGCTCGTCCCCAAGCCCGTCAAGCTGGAGGAGGCGGGGTTTTTCGGGAAGCTGTGGGGCGGACAGCCGAGTGCATACAGGCAGATTCCGTTCGACTCGCTGAAGATTGAAGAAAAGACAACCACGGTCTATGTGTTCAATCCGGAGCATACCGGAGAGGTGAAGACGGAGGTTATAGACAACGAAGTTTTCACCACGAATGACACGAATGACACGAATGTTGAGGATTTTGTCGTCCACAGGAAGTTTTTGCTTGGGACGGACCAGTTCGGGCGTGATTTTTTAAGCAGGCTGTTGCTGGGGACGAGAATCAGTCTCTCGGTGGGCTTCATCGCCGTGATACTCAGTGTGTTGATAGGTTTGTTCATTGGTGGTTTGGGTGGTTTTTTCCGAGGCCGTGTCGATGACGTGGTGATGTGGTTCATCAACGTGGTGTGGTCGTTGCCGACGTTGTTGATTGTCATAGCGATAACTTTCGCTTTGGGCAAGGGAGTTGTTCAGGTCTTCATCGCCGTCGGGCTGACGATGTGGGTTGAGGTGGCGCGTGTGACGCGCGGTCAGATCCTGTCGGTCAGGGAGACGACCTTCGTGGAGGCAGGTCGTGCGTTGGGGTTCAGGAACGCGAGAATCATCATAAGGCACATCATCCCGAACGTGATAAATCCCATAATCGTCATCTCCGCCGCGAACTTCGCCACGGCGATTCTTCTTGAGGCGGGGCTCAGTTTCCTCGGCATCGGGGTGCAGCCGCCAATGCCGTCGTGGGGCTCGATGATCAAGGAGAACTACGCTTACATCATCCTCGACGACGCTTATTTGGCGATACTTCCAGGCATCGCCATCATGCTCCTCGTCCTCGCTTTCATGCTGATGGGCAACGCCTTGCGCGAGGCGTTGGACGTGAAGAAATAAATTTGAAATAATTGTTTTTTATTGCAAAAAAAGCCGTATCTTTGCACGCTCAAAAAAGGCGGATGTGGCGTAATTGGTAGCCGCGCCAGACTTAGGATCTGGTTCCGTAAGGAGTATGGGTTCGAGTCCCTTCATCCGCACAGATAATCAACATATTACGAATAATGAAAACAACACAGACAATGAACGGCGAACTCATCGCCAAAATTCAAATTGACATAGAGAAGGCTGACTACGCAGACGAAGTCACCAAGGCATTGAAAGATTATCAGCACAAAGCAGCCGTCCCCGGCTTCCGCCAAGGCAAGGTTCCGTTCGGGATGATTCAGAAGATGTACGGCGCTTCGGTCACATTCGACAAACTGAACAAGAAGGTGTCTGAAGCCCTCAACAACCACATCATCGAGAACAAAATCGACGCCATCGGCTACCCGCTTCCGGATCCGGAGAAAGAACAGCCGGCAGACCCTGAGACTCAGGAGACAATGAGTTTCTTCTTCGAGGTCGGCCTCAAGCCGCAAGTCAACGTCAACCTCGGTGAGATCACGATGGACTACTACAACATCAAGGCTTCAGAGAAAGAGCTCGACGCCACCATCAGCCGCATCCAGGAGAACAACAAAGCCGAAGACGGCACCATGCCAGAGCTCAACGAAGAGTTCTTCAAGAAGTTCTTCCCCGGCAAGGACATCAAAGACATCGAGACATTCCGCAAGGAAGTCGCCGGCGAGATGGAGAAACAGTATGTCATCGAAGCCGACAGGATGTTCTACAACCTCGCCATCGACAAGCTCGTGGGCGAAGTCAGGTTCGACATGCCTGACGCGTTCCTGAGACGCTGGGTCGTGGCCAACAGCGACGGCAAGATCACAGCCGAAGACGTCGAGAAGAACTACGACAAGACATACGCCAACACCTTCAGATGGCAGGTCATCGAAGAAGCCATCGCCAAGGCGAACCCCGAACTCGTCCTCAAGGAAGAGGAAGTCAGAGACTTCGTCAGGAAGATGTACTTCGGCCAACTCGACATCACAAGCATGGATGAAGACATGAAGAAACGCCTTGACGACATCGTTGACGCAGTCCTCAAAGACGAGAACCAGCGCCAGAACATCCACAACCAGGTCGCCGACCAGAAGCTCACGGAGTTCTTCAAGAAGAACATGAAACTCAACATCGTTGACACCGACTATGAAGGCTTCGTGAAGGCCGTCATGCCAGAGATGCCGGAGATGCCGAAAACAGAAACAGAGGAGAAATAACAGATGACTTATTAACATGATATAGAGACGCCGCCGCTGTGTGACGTCTCTATATTCGTCTAAAAAACAACATCATGAACACGAACAACGAATTTTACAAATATGCCACCAAGCACTTGGGCATCAACGGATTAGGGCTTGAGAAATACGCCAACAACATCACCAGCTACATCTCCCCGACCATCATTGAGGAGCGTCAGCTCAACGTAGCGCAGATGGATGTCTTCTCGCGTCTGATGATGGACCGCATCATCTTCCTCGGCGACCAGATTGACGACTATGTCGCGAACATCATCCAGGCACAACTGCTTTTCCTTGAGTCGTCAGACCCGAAACGTGACATTCAGATTTATCTCAACTCCCCTGGCGGATCGGTATATGCCGGTCTCGGCATCTACGACACGATGCAGTTCGTGCAACCTGACGTCGCCACGATATGCACAGGCATGGCCGCGTCGATGGCAGCGGTGCTGCTCTGCGCAGGCGCGTCAGGGAAACGCTCAGCCCTCAAGCACTCTCGCATCATGATACACCAACCAATGGGCGGGATGCAAGGACAGGCCTCCGACATCGAAATCACCGCAAGAGAGATCCAGAAACTCAAAAAAGAACTCTACGAAATCATCGCCACACACTCAGGACAGCCGTTCGACAAGGTGTGGGCCGACTCCGACCGCGACTACTGGATGACCTCGGCTGAAGCCAAGGAATACGGCATGATTGACGAGGTGCTATCGAAAAAATAGTTAAGAGAGTAGAGTTAAGAGAGTAGAGAGTTAAAAGTTAAAAGATGACAAAAAGACCGGAAAACTGCTGCTCGTTCTGCGGGAGACCAGAGAGCAAGGTGAATTTTCTGATAACAGGATTGAACGGATTCATCTGCGGTGAATGTCTGGAGCGCGCACACATGCTACTCAAGGAAGAGGAAAACTACCGCAAAAAATCTGCGACGCCCGACTTCAAACTGCTCAAGCCATTGGAAATCAAGAATTTCCTCGACCAATATGTCATCGGGCAAGACAGCGCAAAACGCGTGTTGGCGGTTGCCGTTTACAACCATTACAAACGTCTGAATCAGATAAACGACGACAACGATGTTGAGATTGAGAAGTCGAACGTGATACTCGTCGGTGAGACCGGAACAGGCAAGACGTTGTTAGCCAAGACGATAGCCCGAATGCTCAACGTGCCGTTCGCCATCGCCGACGCGACGGTCCTGACGGAAGCGGGTTATGTCGGTGAAGACGTCGAGAACATCCTTGTGAAGCTCCTGCAAGCCGCCGACTATGACGTGGCGGCGGCGGAGAAAGGCATCGTATTCATCGACGAGATTGACAAGATTGCGAGGAAAGGCGACAACCCGAGCATCACGCGTGACGTCTCCGGCGAAGGAGTGCAGCAGGCGATGCTGAAATTGCTTGAAGGCACCGTTGTCAACGTGCCGCCACAAGGCGGACGCAAACACCCAGAGCAGAAGATGATTCAGGTGAACACGAAGGACATCCTGTTCATCGCCGGCGGCGCATTCGACGGCATCGACAAGATAATCGCCGGTCGCGTGGGCACCAACGCAATAGGCTACGGCTCCGACCTCAAAGAACAGATAGACCGCGACAACCTTCTGCAATACATCGCGCCGTCGGACCTGAAGAAATTCGGACTCATACCGGAAATCATCGGACGTTTCCCGATATTGACATACCTGAATCCTTTAGACAGGACGACGCTGAAACGCATCCTCACCGAGCCGAAGAACGCCATCACAAAACAATTCGCCAAACTATTCGCGATGGACGACATCGACTTGATTATCAGTGATGAGGTGTTGGATTTCATCGTTGACAAAAGCATCGAGTTCAAGTTGGGTGCCCGCGGGCTGCGGTCCATCCTTGAAGCCATCCTCAACGACGCGATGTTCGACATGCCGTCGTCGGGCGAGAAAGAACTGAAAATCGACTTGAACTACGCAAAAGACAAATTGGCGAAGTCGAAGATTTCAGAGAGGTAAAACTAAACCGCCTCCCACTCCGTGATGTTCCGTTTCTCCGATGAGAACGCGACTCCGACCTTAAACAGTTTCCTCGAATCTGCAGCGTACGGCTCGGCGTAGCCTTTGTCTTCGATTTGTTTCAACGCTTCAGCGGCAGTGCCATCGAGTTTGAACTCGAAGATATAGACGTAATCTTCCGTTTCAACAATCATATCGGCTCTGCCGCGCGAGTTCGCCTTTTCGGTCAGGACCGTATAGCACGACAAAAGCGTGAATATCAGATACATTGTATAGTGGTAGTGGCTTTCGTAGCTCCATGCGCGTTCCTGATAGTTCGCGTTGTAAGGGATTGAGGCGAAAAAGCCCGTGAGTGCGTCACGCATGTCGTCCAAGCGGCACTGCTTCAGCATTTTGTTGAGTGACAGCACGCACGAGAACGTCTCCCCGTTATGATGGAAGTAGTCGTTGGCCAGCAGGTCGATGAAGCCGTTGCGCACCTCGTTATTCGGGAAGTCAAGGGCGTAGGTAAAGTCCTCGCTATCATAGCCCTTTATCGTCAGGTAGCCGCTTTGATAAATCATGGCCAAAGGGTCTTCGGTGTCGGCCTTGTAGTCCATGAAGTATTTCTTCGCGTACGACTTGCTGACGATGTCTTTGATGTTCGTTTTGTGCTTGTTGATGAGTTTTATGAGATATGTCGGGGTGCCCGTCGCGAACCAGTAGTCGTCGAGTTTCTTCTTCGACATCGCGTTGAGCACGCTGAAAGGATTGAAGATGTCTGTCATTTCTTCAGAGAAATGATAGCCGTCGTATTGTTTCTTGAGGCGGATATACATCTCTTCTTTCGAGCAATTCCTTTTCTCGGCCATCGCCGCAATCTCATCATCGAAATAGCTCACGAGCTCATCCTTCGTGATGCCGCACAGCGCATCGAAATCAGGG
>JAZRYG010000082.1:0-14925 GCA_045600605.1 Bacteroidales bacterium | reverse complement strand
AATAAAACATTTATTTTTGCATCAAAATCGTATCAATATGGACAGAGAACTGTTTAGGACAATAATTTCTGAAAATCAGGAAGTTATTGGAGAAATAGAATTGGTGAAACGCAAAGTTACGCTTGAAGATAATGGTAATTAACGTGGTTCGACCAAATTAACGGCTTGAAACCAAAACAGTTATGGAAAGATGGTGTTCGCCGCCAATGAAGATGTGCCACATTGTCAGGTGAAGATGTTTTTTCGATGAAGGCGCACAGCCGTCACGAGACCCGTATGGTCTTGCGCATTTGGCGATAAAATCACAGGTGACGGTTTGCGTTTCAGTGTGTTACGGAGGCGGTCAGAACAGCGTGAGCTGGTTGTCAAAGACGCGGCAGACGCTGACGCACGGCTTCTTGGGGAAGTAGCAGTAGGCGGCGACCGCGCCGAGGGTGTTGATGAAGAAGTTGTCGAACGAGCGGTGCCTTGAGTGCTCCACCTGCGCGATGTTCTTCAGCTCGTCGTTGACGCTCTCTATGATGGCGCGCTTGCGGAGCAGGATCTTGTCGGCGACGCTCATCAGGGAGTTCTTCATGTTGTTCTTCACCTTGGTTATCAGCTGGATGCCGTTGACGAACAGCCTCTGGAAGAGGTCGCGGCTGATGTAGCCCTTGTCACCGACAAGGCTGCCGTAGACGGCTTCGACGAAGCTCTTGCTGTCGAGCGGCGCTCGGTCGTCCACGTTGCCCGGTGTCAGCATGAAGTTGAGTATCTCGCCCTTCTCGTTGCATATCAGGTGCAGCTTGAAGCCGTAGAACCAGCCCATCGAGCTCCTGCCGCGCTGCGCCAGGCCGCGGAACGTCCTGTGTGTCAGTATCCTCTGGCTACGGCACACCTTCAGCGTCGTGCTGTCAACGAAGGAGATGCCCGTGCATCTGCCGAGAAGGAACTTCTTGATGAACACCGCCAGTGGCAGCCCGACGGTCTTCTCCAGTTCCACGAACCTGTTGTACGACACCGTCTCCGGGAACATGTCCCTGCGCCGCCCGCAGATGTATTCGAGGTAGAAGTGCTTCAGGCAGCGGTAGCCCGAGCAGTGGAACATTATGACTATCACCATTATCTCGGCCTTTGACATGCGTCCGTCGCGATGGTAGCCGCGCTTGCCGGGGGTCTTCACGGCGTGTCTTTCAATTATTTTGTCAAAAATCTTGCAGAAATCGTCGATAATGCAGAAAATTTCAGTAATTTTGTCGTCGGTCAGTATCATGATATTGTGTATTTATCTTATTGATTTACAACTACAAAGATACAAAATATTCTTGAACTGACCAATTTTTTTTCGTATATTTTTCACCTGATTTTGATTGTGCATTTGAATCACAACAATTGTACGGAACACAATTGTGGTTTCATTCCTGTCTCGTCCGCAGATATTCCAGTGTCATCCATTTGTCAATTGCTTTTTAGTAAATCGTTTATAATCAATGTTATGTTTTCATCGAACTCACGTTAGTTATTCCAGATATATATTTTCGCGAGGTTCACCATTCCGACTCGATGTTTTTGTTTTTGGCACTTTTTGTAGCCCTTTCGCGGATTTTCTCACCGTCGAGGATTTTTGCGTATGCGATTGGACTCATCTTTTTTTTGATATAACTGAATTTATTTTGTTTTTTCGTTGTCAAGTTTAAAAAAATATCTACCGCGCTTGTCCGCTCCCATTCCGTGTCGCAGCAGAGATTGCTCGACTCCCTGCGGTCGCTCACAAGGACCACTTCTCCCCCTTCAGTTTTTCAAACAAACCGCGCGTCATTGTGACCGTAGCGACAGCGAAGTGGAGCAAACTCATGTTAACAAACACCGTCGCAAACTCCCCAAAACACTGCCAAATGACTATTTCTTCTTCAACGGAATGTTGTATCCGAGCTTCAACAAGAATTCATGGTCAATAGATTTTTTTGAATCCGAAACGTGTCCGTCAAAAACAAAATTTCCTTTCATTATATATGTATAACTGTCATAACTCACACTGCCATGTATTTTTGTAAAATTGTATTCTATGCCTATGTTGAAATTCCTGATGGCTAAACCGATTTCAGCCGACAACAGCAACCCGGATCTTTCTGTTTCAAAGATTATGTTGCGATAAAAATTGTTGTAACGGTCTTTTACTTCAGTATATCCTTTCAGATTTGCCAAATAGCCGAATCCGACGTTGTAATACATGGAGTTTCTGCCTTTCCCTAAAAATCCTTTCATGTTTAAAGTGACAGGCATACTATTTCCCCCTTTACCGTTGCGATTTCTCATATAACCGATTTTCAGTCCGATGCCGAAAGGTCTGACAATCTGATAGCCGAAAAGACAGTTTACAGTTATTATTCCATCATGTCTTATATAGGAATAATAGTCGTAAGAATAATAGTAGTTACACTGTCCCACGCCTATCTCCGGCTGCACGAACCATCCTCCATGGAATTTTCTGAGCAATTTGCCATTGTCGTAATAGTAGGCGGTTGGGTTTCTTTCAGCAAAACCCCTTTTTTCAAGGTTTTTCCTGTAGGCTTTGTCGATGCTTTCTTTTTGCATTATCTTCAATTTGAATGCCGGTGTCTGGCCGAGGTCTGTCTCTTTTGTGTAGTTCCATGTAATCCGTTTTTTCTTCGAGGGCCACACCTTATAAAAGTCGCCTTCAATGTATTTCGTCTGTTTCCATGTCATGCCGTTGTCTTCCGAATAGAAGAGTCCTACTGCATAGGCACTTTCCCCCAAGCTGTATTCTATCACGTATTTATCTCCTTCCTTGATGACATCTTCGATGATAATGTTATCATCTTCAATGTCTTCCATTGTATAAACCTTCTGGGTTTCTGTCTTTTCCGGCAGTTTGCCACCAGCGTCATCGTGTTCTTTTTCTGCGGCGACTACCGCCAGACCACTTCCCTGCTGCACCGGCATCGACGATTCGCCCTCAACCAGCACGAACTCCACCGTTTGCTCTTCGTTCAAATTGATGTTCACCCGTCTGACATCTGTCTCGTAGCCCTCCTTGTTCACGGTAATCTTATGCATACCAAGACCGATAATCTCAGAAAGGTATGGTGTCTTGCCGGCAAGTTTGTCATCCACATAGACATCAGCGCCCGAAGGTGTCGTCTTCACCGTCACGAAACCAAAGGCCGGCTCGAGATTTACAACAAGTTCTTTTTTCTCGTTTACGTCGAACAAGACGACATCTTCTTTCGGGTAATAATATTTGCTCTCGACCTTGTAGCGATGCTCCGCGCCTATCGAGACCGCCTTGCTCGCATAGCCCGTCCCAGCCTTCTCGCCGTCGATGTAGATCACCGCGTCCGACGGAGAGGTCTTTATCACTAACGTCGCCGTCTCCAGACCAAGCACCAGCTCATAGATCTTCTTCGGCTCGAGATTGTAAGGCAGCTTGAACTCGTACTCGCCCTGGTATTTCATCATGATGGAACCCGGTTTCTTCGACGAGACGTAAAGTCGGTACTCGCCGTTCTCATAGGCCTTGTGCATTATCATGACGTTGCGCGGCACGAAGACTATCTTCTGCAACGTCGCCTCGTCGAAGCCCTGCGACTTCACTTTCACCAAGCAGACCGGGTTGTCGTCGTAGTCCGTGAGCTGGTTCTTCTGCAACTTGCCCTCGTCCATGATGCCGTTCTGAATCTTGTTGAACTCAACGACATACAACGGCGACGTGTTCTGCGCCTTCGACGTGATGCCAAAAAAAGTAATGAAAATCAGTGCGATTAATGATTTGATTGAATGTGCGTAAATGTTTTTCATGATGTGTCAGCTACTTTATACTTTACAAACTTTATGAACTTTCTACTTTCTACTTTTCGGCGGCAAAGATATGAAATTTTCCCGCAGGTTGCGAAGATCCTTTAAAACTTTCCGGGCTTAATTCATTTATCATTATAATGACCCTCAAGTTCGATAACCAAAACATTAACCACGTCGTCATACACGTCATAAATCATTCTGTCACAAGCAGTCAATCGTCTTGAATAGGTTATTCCATTTCCTTTGAATATGAAATGCTGTACTTCATAGTTCGTCCATCCATTTTTGGGCTTCCGCGGCAGATTTAAATGTAACAGCCTCGCCGCTATCAAACTCACTCCTTGCCTTGTCAATCTTCAACTGCAAAGATGGCGATATTGTCAAATCTTCATTACTGACAGAAACAATGGCATAAATTTTATCACCCCTTCTGATAAAAATATTTTCTCCGGCATCCGTCATATCAAATGCGGCAGCCATCCTACTTCTGAAGTCTCTTACTGTGAGTGTATTCATATTCTTGAAATTAGGCTGCAAAAATAATCAAAAATTTTAACATAAGACATCTTTGTGTACATTTTTGTGTACATAAATAAAATTTCCCCGCAGGTCCCTCCGATTGGACACAGACTATTTTTTTCAAAAAAATGAAATCTTCGTGTAACATTTTTCAAATTTTGCTACTATACCAATGAAAAAAATTCATACTTTTGCGGTTTGGGAAAATCAAGGTATCAAACCCGATTAATCATTATTAAACAACAAGATATGAACAACATCTTATTATGGTCCCTTGTGATTTTGGGAGTTTTAGGAGGTATTGCGGCGGTGGTCCTGTATTTCGTCGCGAAGAGGTTCAAGGTTGAGGAGAACCCACTCATCGGGGAGGTCGAAAGCGCATTGGCCGGTGCCAACTGCGGCGGCTGCGGTTTCGCGGGCTGCCACAACTTCGCGGAGGCGTGCGTGAAGGCCGCCGCCGAGAAGAAGAGCCTCGCCGGGCTTAACTGTCCCAGCTCCGACATGACCAAGGTCGCGGGGATTCTCGGATTGACGGTCACCGTGCAGGAGCCGATGATCGCCGTCGTGCGTTGCAACGGCACATGCGAGAACGCGCCGAAGAGAGTGCATTACGAGGGAGCCGGCATCTGCGCCTTCGCCACGACGCTCTACGCCGGCGGCAACGGCTGCCCCAACGGCTGCCTCGGCCTCGGCGACTGCGTGAAGAAATGCGCCTTCGACGCCATTCACATCAACAAGGAGACAGGCCTGCCGGAAGTCGATGAAGACAAATGCGTCGGCTGCGGGGCGTGCGCCAAAGCCTGCCCGCGCGGCGTCATCGAGCTGCGCTACAAAGGCAAGAACAACCGCCGCGTGTATGTGGCGTGCAACAACACCGAGAAAGGCGCCATCGCGATGAAGAACTGCAACGCCGCCTGCATCGCCTGCCAGAAATGCTTCAAGACATGCCCGTTCGAGGCTATCGAGATGCGCGGCAACCTCGCCTACATCGACTACACGAAATGCAAGCAGTGCCGCAAATGCGTCGAGGCGTGCCCGAGAGGCTCCATCCTCGAAGTCAACTTCCCGCCAAGGAAGCCGAAGACAGAGACACCCGAAAGCACAGAAACAAACGTTACAAACGAAAGTAAATAATATCCTATGAATCCAATCAAGACATTCAGATTAGGTGGCGTTCATCCGGAAGAGAACAAACTTTCGTCAGGACAACCCATCAGAGACTTCGAGATCCCGAAGCAGGTCATCATCCCGCTCGGACAGTGCCTCGGAGCGCCGGCGGAGCCCATAGTCGCGAAAGGCGACAAGGTCAAAGTCGGACAGCTCATCGCCACGGCGAAAGGCTTCATCTCCGCCAACGTCCACTCATCAGTCAGCGGCACCGTCGCCAAAATCGACGACATCATGGACCACACCGGCTACCGCAAGCCCGCCATCTTCATCGACGTTGAAGGCGACGAGTGGCTCGAAGGCATCGACACATCCGACACATTAATAAAAGACATCACACTCACGAGCGAGGAGATCGTGGAACGCGTCAAACAACACGGCATCGTCGGCCTCGGCGGCGCCACATTCCCGACCTACGTGAAACTCATGATACCCAAGGACAAAAAAGCCGACTACGTCATCATCAACGCGGCGGAGTGTGAGCCATATCTCACATGCGACAACCGCCTCCTCATCGAGAAACCGATGGAGTTCCTCGTCGGAATAAAAGTGCTGATGAAAGCCGTCAACGCACCGAAAGGCGTCATCGGCATCGAATACAACAAGATTGAGGTGGCGAAGAAACTCGACGAGATCATCAAGAGCGACAGCTACTTCAATGGCATCGAGGTCCAACCGCTGAAGACGAAATACCCGCAGGGCGGCGAGAAACAGCTCATCCAGGCAGTAACCGGAAGAGAGGTGCCGTCGGGCAAGCTGCCTATCGAGACGGGCTGCGTGGTGGTCAACGTCGCATCGACATTCGCAATCTACGAGGCCGTACAGAAAAACAAACCATTAGTTTACAGAATAGTCACAGTAACCGGAAAATCGGTGAAAAACCCGTCGAACTTCAGGGTGAGGATAGGCACTCCGGCCAATTTGCTTATTGAAGCTGTCGGCGGACTGCCGGAAGACACGGCCAACCTCATCAACGGCGGCCCGATGATGGGCAAGTCGGTGAGCGTCATGAACTTCCCGACAGTCAAGGGCACCTCCGGCATCTTGATGATGAACACCAAAGACGCACAGCCGCGAAAGGTGGGCAACTGCATCCGCTGCGGCAAGTGCATGAAGGCATGTCCGATGGGACTTGAGCCTTACCTCCTGAAACGTCTTTCGGAGACTAACAACTTCGAGGAGACAGAGAAGCACAACATCATGGACTGCATCGAATGCGGCTCATGCGAATTCACATGCCCTGCCAACATTCCGCTCGCCGACTACGTCCGTTTCGGCAAGAGCAAGACAGGCCAAATCATCCGTTCACGTAATCAGAAATAGCTATGAATCAGTTTATAATTTCAGGGTCACCGCACGTTCACGGGCCCGAGAGCACAAGAAGGATCATGCTTGACGTCATCATCGCCTTGACGCCCGCGCTCCTTGTGGCTTTGTATTTCTTCGGCTGGTACGCGCTCAGGCTGACAGTCATCTCCGTCGCCGCATGCGTCCTCACCGAATGGTTAATTCAGAAATATCTGCTTAAAGTCCCGACGACGGTCGGCGACCTGTCGGCAGTGGTGACCGGCATCCTGCTGGCCTTCAACGTCCCGGCGAACCTCCCGGTGTGGATGATCATCGTCGGCGCGGTCGTCTCCATAGGCATCGCCAAGATGTCGTTCGGCGGCCTGGGACACAACCCGTTCAACCCCGCGTTGGTGGGCCGCGTATTCCTCCTGGTCTCGTTCCCGACGGCGATGACGACATGGCCCAAGGTGTCACCGATATTCGAAAAAGGCTTCTTCGCCGACGCCGTCACCGGCCCGACACCACTCGGACTTCTGAAGGAAAGCGCCGGCAACATCGACAAGATGGAATTGTTAGACATGCTTATCGGCAACCGTGGCGGCGCGTTCGGCGAGATGTGCGCCATCGCGTTGATTATCGGAGGCTTGTACCTCATCATCCGCCGCGTCATCGACGTATGGACCCCGCTCGTGATATTCGCGACAGTGTTCGCCTTCACGGGTGTCTGCTACCTCATCGACCCGACGACATACATCTCCCCTATCTATCACCTCTTCTACGGCGGTCTCATCCTCGGCGCGTTCTTCATGGCAACCGACATGGTGACGTCACCGATGACGACATGCGGCAAGTGTGTCTTCGCCTTCGGCATCGGCGTGATAACAGTGGTGATACGTCTCTGGGGCGCATACCCGGAAGGCGTCTCGTTCGCCATACTGATAATGAACGCTCTCGTGCCTCTCATCAACAGAGGCTTCAGACCGAAACGTTTCGGCTCAAAGAAATGAATTGTTGAATCTTAACACTTTAAAACTATGGCAAAGAAAGAATCAACATTAAAGAACATGCTCATCGCCCTGTCGGTGATAACAGTCATCAGCGGCGGAGTGCTGGGCTTCGTATATAACCTGACAAAACCGGCTATTGAACAGGCTGACGCCAACAAGAACTTAGCCGCCATCAACGAGGTGCTGAAGGGAAATGCCGTGATAGCTTCCACGGAAGTGAAACTCATCGACGACCTGACATACAATCTGGCATACAGTGCCGACGGACAGTTCATCGGCGCGGCCATCAAGACATTCTCGATGAACGGCTTCGGCGGCAAGGTCGAGCTCATGGTCGGCGTGCTTGAAAACGGTAATATTAATAAGGTGTCGGTGCTGTCACAGGCGGAGACACCGGGTCTCGGCGCGAACATGACAAACGCCAAGTTCATCGGGCAGTTTGACGGCAAGAACCCGTCGAATTATAACTTGAAAGTGAAGAAAGACGGCGGCGACGTCGATGCCATCACAGCGGCGACAATCAGTTCGAGAGCCGTGGCGGAGGCGGTCAAGAAAGCCACCGACGGTTTCAACGCTAACAGAACACAATTCATGAAAGGAGGAAACAATGAGTAACTGGAAAACATTCACCAAAGGGCTTCTGAAGGAGAACCCCATTCTCGTCCTCCTTCTCGGATGCTGTCCCACCCTCGCGACGACGACAAGCGCCATCAACGGCATGTCGATGGGCCTCGCGACGACATTCGTCCTGATAATGTCGAACCTCAGCATCTCCCTGCTTAAGAATTTCATCCCCGACAAGGTGAGAATCCCCTGCTTCATCGTTGTCATCGCATCGTTCGTGACGGTGGTGCAGTTGGTCATGCAGGCCTACGTGCCGGCGATTTACGAGACGTTGGGCTTGTTCATCCCGTTGATCGTGGTGAACTGCATCGTCCTCGGCCGTGCCGAAGCCTTCGCTTCGAAGAACCCAGTGTGGCCGTCGATCTTAGACGGTGCGGGGATGGGACTCGGCTTCACCTTGGCGTTGACGTTCCTCGGCTCGATCCGCGAGATCCTCGGTAGCGGAAGCATCTTCAACTGGCGGTTCCTGCCCGAAGACGCCAACACGATACTCATCTTCGTGCTTGCACCGGGTGCATTCATCGCCTTGGGCTATCTCATCGCCGTTGTCAACAAAGTCAAGAAATCAAGAACTTCAAAATAACGTAGTGCCATGAAAATATTAATCATCTTATTATCGACAATACTTGTCAACAACGTCATTCTGGCGCAGTTCCTCGGGATCTGCCCGTTCCTCGGCACTTCCAAGAAGACCTCGACGGCGATGGGCATGGGTGCGGCGGTCGTCTTCGTGCTCGTCCTCGCGACATTAGTGACATACCTTATTAATAAATACGTCCTCGTCCCGCTTGAACTGCAGTTCCTGCAGACCATCGCGTTTATCCTGGTGATAGCCGCGTTGGTACAGATGGTGGAGATCATACTGAAGAAGATCAGTCCGTCACTATACACCGCGCTCGGTGTCTTCCTTCCGCTGATCACGACTAACTGCTGCGTCCTCGGCGTTTCGCTTAAGGTCGTGGGCGAAGGCTTCATCTACGGCGGCAACGTCGGCGAGGCTGTCGTCTATGCGGCCGGCATCGCAATCGGCTTCGCATTGGCGCTCATCATCTTCTCCGGCATCCGCGAACACATCGAGCTCGTCGGCGTACCGGAAGGAATGAAAGGAACACCAATCGCATTGATCACCGCCGGCATCCTGGCCATGGCATTCATGGGATTCGCAGGACTGGTGTGAAATATTTGGAAAAGGAGGTGGAACGCCGCCTCCTTTTTCAAATCATCAACGACAACAAACAAAAAATCTGGAAATGAGGCGAAACGGAGTCCACCCCATAGACAAACAAAGTAACAACAGCATGACTCCACAAAATTTCACATTTATGAAAAAAACATTTAAACTTTTGTCCATCTTCACATTGGGACTCGCCATGCTTCTTGCAGGATGTAAAAAAAACGAAATTGAAACGCCGGAGTCACTTCCAGATTCACCAAATGAACCCGCGACCGACTTGCTGCAGGTGAAATCAAATGAAGCGGCATTTGTCATGGCCGACCACAATTCCGGATTCAGCAGCATGATATGCAATCGTTTCACCAACATCCAGAATTCCCTGAATGGAGACCAAACCAAAATGATTATCATCGACAAGTCATCCGTCCAATCATTGTCGCCCGAACAATGGACGGAGCTGGCCAAAGTTTTCCATAACGACGGTGTCATCATCTACATCCAGCCCACGCTTCAAGATTTGGCCGACTTTGCCATGCAGGTCGAGGATGCTATTCTTGAACTCGCCTATGATCCTGACGAAGTCTGGAAATATTTAGAATGTTTAGACTATTACGGTCAAATTTCAGAAGCCAATCCAAATCTGTCATCTTATCAATATGAGGTCATTGTAATAAATAAAGATGACTTATATATCATGTCAAACCTCAACGATTACTCCGAAGTGATGTACACTTATGAGTTGGTTGACCAAGAAACCGGCGAAACGGATTCAATCGCCTACGATTATGGCGTGTCGGGTGACCTGACAACCTACCGCATGGGTCTGTTGGCCGACAATCTGGTGTATTGGGTTGACAATTACATCAATGACAACCGCCATGACAAACAAAACTCTGATTTTTCAAAGCGAATCAGGGTCGATGTACCTGTAACATTCCGGCCAAGTGTTTTCACCAACTTGGATTGGGAGTGGTCCATAACCATTCGATGCAACATCGAATATACCATTTGGTCGGCTTATGACCTCAACAGCCAGCAAGACAACTACGTCATACATCGCAATATCGAATTTGACGGCAGTGACTTCGATTGCGGCCCGGAAAAAGCCATTTCTTGGTGGGTTGACAAGGACAAAAAACCTCGTTATTATGGGCCGTACCTCAACAACATCCAGGTGCAGTCATTTTTCAACGGCTCCACACCGGATCTCACAAACTGGAACCCACAAAATGCGATGACTTCGACGACCTACAGCAGCGGTCTCTCCTGGAACCTGAATACCGGCATCAACATATCCTCAAAGCCCGGACTCAACATCGGAGGTGGAATCTCCATCCAAAAATCATCATCGACATCAGTGCCCGACTTAAGGATGGAGGTGTGGCACAACGCCAACAGTCCCAAATACAAATACCAAATCAACAAACGTCCGGAAGGGCATTTCATGTCGGGAGAACACGACATTGTGGCCGGAAACCTGCGTCAGGACATCTCTATGCAGCAATACATGACCTGGATAGTGAATCCGTCAGACAACGCCAACTATTCATTCAACACCGATTTCGCGGCGACCGTTGAATTTCTGCGCTCCACGTTAGGATTCCTCAAGAGAAAAAGCGAATATCAAACTGCCACCATATATCACAAGGGCATTACAGTGGCGCTTCCCGCCCCTCCGCGTGCCATTCAGGAGTGGCGTATGTTCTGCAACACCCAAGACCAGAATCTCATAAACTTCATCGCCAACGCCTACGAGAAGTATTTCTACGACAGGCTGTTCCAGGTCCCGGCCGCCACACAGAACGACAACGGCCCTATCGACAGATTCATACGGAACTTCGAGGAACGCCTTAACTGCGACCGCGACCTTTGGCGCGCACGCGGTTTCACCGGCGACTACACATTCACCTGGCGCAAGTCCACCTCAACAGACGTCTATCACACTACGACATTCCACGTGGGCACCGCCAAATGACACAAATAAGATATTCGTATATTTGCTAAATTAAATTTTAGAAATATGAAAAGTACAAAATCAGTCATCGCATTGATGCTCAGCTTTGTGGCATTGATGATTTCATGCAAGAAAGACGACCCCGTCAAACCGGCTGATCCTGTTAAACCGACCAACCCGTCTGTGGAAAAAGTCATTTTGAGCGAGGCTTCACTCGAACTTTTTGAGGGCGACACAGTACGCCTCACGTTCACCGTCGAGCCGGAAAACGCCATGTACGAAAACGTCGTATGGTCGAGCACCGACGAGGCGAAGGCCACAGTCGATGAGAACGGCTTGGTGACAGCAGTCGCGGCAGGTGCGGCTGGGATAAAACTCGCGGTCGATGACGTTGAGGCGACATGCATACTGTTGGTGAAAGAACCTGTCATCCATGTGGAAAACGTCATCCTGAACGAGACATCGATCGAGCTTATGGAAGTCGCTACATTCCAGCTTTCATTCACGGTCGAACCGCAAGGCGCAGTATATGAAACTGTCGCGTGGACAACTTCAAGCGCCGACGTGGCGACAGTCGATGAGAACGGTTTGGTCACGGCGGTCGCGGAAGGAAACGCCGAAATCAAAGTCACCGTTGACGGCGTCGAGGCTGTCTGCAACGTGAAGGTGAACGCCGAGCCGGAAGGTCTTGCGTTTGAGATCCAGGTCTCCAACATCACGCCGAACAACGCGGAGTTCACGGTCATCCCCAACGACAACACCAAGACATATTACGTCTATGGCATGACAAAGTCGAAGTTCGACCAGGAGAGCACCTACAGCGAGCTCGGCATCTTCGGCTTCGAGCAGAGCTGGTTCCAGTTCGCCTACGGCAACAACTGGATCAGCGCGATGCTCGACGCCTGCCACACCGGGACGTTCTCCGGCCAGATCTACGACTTCAACAACTTCATCGGCTACGACACCGAGTTCGTGATTTACGTTTACGGCTTCGATGAAGGCGGCGTGCCTACGTCAGAAGTGTTCACGCATCAGTTCACGACCGCCCCGATGAACCCGTCGAACAACGACATCACCGCCACCATCGAGAATATCTACGCCCACGGCATCGACGCGACATTCCACACCACCAACGACACAAAATATTATGTGTCAATGCAGAAGAAGACTTACGTGAACTGGTGGATTGAGAACGATAACCTCCTCAACATGGCGTTGGACATCATCTCGGCGGATTCGTACATCCGCCTGTTGAGCGGCGACTACACGATCCATCCCGACGGCTACTACCACTGCAATTCGGCGAACACCGACTATTACCTCATCTACTTCTCGTTCGACGAGGAGAACGGCGTCAGGAGCGACATACACCTGGAGCTGTTCCACACGGCGGCGGAATAGAAACGGCGGTTTCACCTTAATTGGAGAATGTGAGAATGATATTGCTTTGTCTGACGAGATGGTTAGACCATGGTGGTATGTATGTTTTACTAATGCATTAAAGATATTTGAAATGCCCGAATCTCAAAACACAGAATATAAAAGTATTTGGAAAGACGAATATCTAAAATGGATATGTGGCTTTGCCAACGCACGAGGCGGTACAATCTTCATCGGTAAAGATGATAAAGGAAACGTTGTTGGCGTAAACAATGCCAAGAAACTTTTGGAAGATATTCCAAACAAGATAACCACCGTGTTAGGTATTGTTGCAGAAGTCAATCTGTATGAAACCGAAAATGGCGATTATCTTGAAATTAATGTGGAGCCACAGCTCAATCCCGTTAGTTGCAAAGGTGAATATCACTATCGCAGTGGCAGCACCAAACAAGAGTTGAAAGGTGCCGCATTAGACAACTTCCTGCTTAAAAAACAAGGCAAGCATTGGGATGGAGTTCCCGTTCCCAATGCTACAGTAAACGACTTGAAAGCAGAAACATTCGACCACTTCAGAAGCAAAGGAGTAAAGAGTAATCGGCTCAACGAAGATGTGTTGGCCGATAGTAACGAGTTGTTGCTCAACAACTTGAAGCTCACCGATGGCAACTATTTGAAACGTGCAGCACTGCTGCTTTTCCATCCCGACCCCGAACGATTTGTAACCAATGCTTACGTCAAAATCGGTTATTTTGAATCTGATAGCGAATTGAAGTACCAAGACGAAATACACGGAAATCTGTTTGAGCAAGTCGAGAAAACGATGGACTTACTCTTTACCAAGTACATTAAGTCAATGATAAGCTACGAGGGCATTTATCGCATCGAGACATTTGAGTACCCCAAAGAAGCCATCCGCGAAGCCGTTCTAAATGCCATTGCACACAAAGATTATACGGGTGCGACGCCTATTCAAATCAGTGTTTACAAGGATAAAATTATGATTTGGAATTATGGTGAACTGCCTGAGAATTGGACGATTGACACCTTGCAGAAGAAACACTCGTCCGTTCCTCACAACCCAGACATTTCCAACGCATTCTTTCGTATTGGCTATGTCGAATCGTGGGGGCGTGGCATCCGCAAGATGAACGAACAATGCACCGCAGCCGGCTTGCCTCAACCGCTCTATTATTACGAAAGTTCAGGCTTTTGGGTGGTATTCCGCAAAGATTTGTTTAACGAAGAAGACCTGCAAGCAAAAGGCTTGAATCCTCGTCAGATAAAAGCCGTTCTGTATGTAAGAGAAAAAGGAAAAATTACAAATAAAGAGTATCAGGAAATCAATGCTTGTTCAAGAGCTACTGCAAACAGAGATTTGACGGAATTAGTAAAAGAAGAAGTCTTTTCAATTTCTGGACATGGTGCTGGTGCTTTGTACAAGCATAGGTAATTGCATCATAAATGCCTCAATTGCCTCATGAATGATTCAAGAATACCTCTTTTGCCTCAGGTATAGAGATAAGTATGGAAAGGGATTGGTCAATATAGTCAATTAATGGTCAATTGTCTTACCAATACACCAATTATGTTGAAAAATAAAGGCTGTAAGCGTACTTTAGAGAAATAATAATTGGGCAATTGGGGCAATAATGGTGCGATAATTGGGCATAGTAAAAAATATAAGAATGCAATAATGAATTAATATGTTGATACTATTGGATTTAGATGGAACTCTTATTAATACGATACATCCCTCTTGGAAGCCGTATAAGGATGGAGAATCTCCTCTTTCATCAGAAATATTAAATCGATTACCTCTAATCAATGGGGTTGAGAATTTTATCAATTCAAGGAAAGCTAAAGGTGATAAATTGGCTTAATGGTCAAATTTGGTGATAAATCATCTAAGAAAAATCACTAATGGTCATTTTTGGTGATAAAACAAACCTCTAACACCTTGTAACGGTTGCCGTTACAAGGTGTTAGAGGTTTTCGCGAAGTATTCATCAATG
>JAZRYG010000081.1:0-13597 GCA_045600605.1 Bacteroidales bacterium | reverse complement strand
TGGGAGGCTGAATATGGAGTTGTCAGCAAATACACCGAGATAGGCGTTCGCTTCTACAACGTCATCGCCGCGGCCCACGAGAAGACCGGCCAGAAAGTGGTGGTACTTGTTGACGAATACGACAAGCCGATGCTTGACGTGCTGATGGAGCCGCAGGAGCAGATGAACCGCGATGCGCTGAAAGAGATATACAGCACGTTCAAGAAAGCCGACGAACACCTGCGCTTCGTGTTGCTCACGGGCGTCACCAAGTTCTCGCAGGTCAGCGTGTTCAGCGGCTTCAACCAGCCGGAGGACATCAGCATGGACCCGAGCTTCGACGCGCTGTGCGGCATCACGAAAGACGAACTCGTGAGCTGTTTCGACGAAGAGATAGGGAAGATGGCCGATGAACTTGAATACACGAAGGAGAAGATGTATCTGGAGTTGAAAAAATACTACGACGGCTATCACTTCTCTAAAAAAATGATTGACATATTCAACCCGTACAGCGTGCTGAGTGCGCTGATGAAGAAGGATTTGGGCGAATATTGGTTTGCGACGGGCACCCCGACATACCTGATGCGGCTGCTCGATCGCAAGAAGATGAATATGCAGGAGATGGTGAGCAAACAGTACGGCAGGAGCTACTTCATGGACTACAAGGCCGACACAGAAGACCCTCTGGCGATGATATACCAGAGCGGCTACCTGACGATAAAGGGATACAATGAGAAAAGGCAACAGTACAAGCTCGATTTCCCGAACAACGAGGTGCGCAACGGCTTCGTCACACTCCTCGCGAACAACTACTGCGACAGCAGGAACGACCCGCAGAACCTCGTCCTCGACATCAACGACATGCTCGACGAGTGCCGCTTGGACGACATGCGCGACGCACTCTCGGGCTTCTTCGCCTCAATCCCTTACAACGCGTACTATCAGGAAAGGAATTGGAGCTACGAAAGCCACTACCATTACACTTTCTATCTGATTTTCAGGCTGCTGTCGTGCTACTCGACATTCACGGAGAAAGAAAACTCCCGCGGCAGAGCCGACATTATCGTTGAAACGGATAACTACGTCTATATCTTTGAGTTCAAACTCGACGGCACGGCGGCGGAGGCACTCAAGCAGATTGACGACAAAGGCTACGCCGAGCCGTACGCCGCGGATTCGAGGAAGCTGTTCAAGGTCGGAGTCGTGTTTTCGTCCGAAAAGAAGAATATCACGGAGTGGGAGGTGGCTTAGCTACAAAAGCGATGCCATCTGTTCTTGCAGCTTCCGTGCTTCTTCGGCGGCTCTCTCTGCGAAGTCCTCGCCGTTGGAGGCGTAGATGATGCCGCGTGACGAGTTGACGATGAGGCCGCAGTCTTCGTTGAGGCCGAACTTCGCGACAGCCTGAAGGTCGCCGCCCTGCGCTCCGACACCGGGGACGAGGAGGAAATGCTCCGGCAACATCTTGCGGATCTCACCGAGTTCCTCTGGGTGTGTCGCGCCCACGACGTACATCATCTTGTCGCTGCCAGCCCATTCCGACGACTTCGCCAAGACGTTCTTGTATAGGTCCTTGCCCTCGATGTTGAGATATTGGAAATCCTTCGAGCCTTTGTTTGATGTCAAAGCCAAGAGAATCACCCATTTGTCGTCAAAGCCGAGGAAAGGCTCAACAGAGTCAACACCCATGTAAGGCGCCACAGTGATGGCGTCGGCGTTGAGTGTCTCGAAGAAGGCGCGTGCGTAGTTGGCGGAGGTGTTGCCGATGTCGCCGCGTTTCGCGTCGGCGATGACGAACATCTCCGGGTGATTTGACTTTATGTAATTGATTGTCTTCTCGAGACTTGCCCAGCCTTTCGCGCCATACACTTCATAGAAAGCCGTGTTCGGCTTGAAGGCGATGGCGTATCTCGCGGTGGCGTCGATTATCGCCTTGTTGAAGGCGAAGACGGGGTCTTCTTCATTGAGAAGATGCTGCGGTATTTTCTTGATGTCTGTGTCAAGGCCGACGCAAAGGAACGACTTCTTCGCGCGGATTTGATTTATGATTTGCTGTTTGTTCATGTTATATGGTTTGATTTTCAAAAATAGATAATTCGGTAATTGAGTTGCCAATTTTTATTGATTGCAAATTTGTGATATTTACTACAGCACCATATTTCAGGAATGAATTTTGGAACTCATTGACGCGTATCCCCCAATAGATTAAGCAGCAAGCCATTGGCGCACCTTTTCCGCTGTCAAAACCATCAACAAGGAATCGAAGTCTGGTGTCGTATAGAAAGCAGATCGCATCCGCTTGACCAAATACGTATTGTTTCCAATGTCCTGTATTAGGGGCAACTGGAACTAATGCGATGACTTCTGAATTGAATTGATGTTTCGCTTCACAACATTTTGCCAACCAGTTTTTTATTGAAGTACTTCTTTCCCGGTCAGCGCCGTACGGCGGATTTACAAAGATTGTCTTAAAATTCCATTCCTCTTTTAATCCGTCATGTTCTGGGAGTTTGAACTCCGTTATGGCTCTGACGATAGAGTATTCGTTTGAACATGGGTCAAGTTGAATAACTCCATCCCAAAACTCTTTTATGGCATTAACATATTTTGGTGGAGTACACCAACTTTGACTTAAAGTGTTAACATGTCTCCCTGCAGTCATGATAATCCCCAAAAATTCTTATTTGATAATTTGTATAAAATATTTTTCAATGTACAAAGCGATTCACCATCGGGAGAAATAACATTGAACCATTTCTCGATTTTTGATATGTTTTGGGAAAAATAGATACACAATGCTTCGTGGGCTTCAGAATTGATTTTCGTT
This sequence comes from Bacteroidales bacterium, assembly GCA_045600605.1. GTDB lineage: Bacteria > Bacteroidota > Bacteroidia > Bacteroidales > F082 > Limimorpha. The sequence goes on along the minus strand of JAZRYG010000081.1, from coordinate 10,794 downwards.
TTGGTAAATGAGTTCGTCTTTTCCCCTTCTTTGTAACTGTTCAGAAAAGCGTTTCTGATAGGCTCATACTCTTTGGATGGTTTCAAAAGTAAATCAGTAATGAATTGTGCGAGACCTTCATCTGTTAAGAAAAGGAGCCAGTCATAAGATTGAGCCAATACTTTTAGCTCTTTGTTTTGATCCTCAGAGTTAAACCAATTGCCATGATTACTGACAACTCCGATTGAAAGAGTGAAGTCTTCAAGCAGTTGTAAATCGCTACTGTTGATTATTTCATCTATGAGTTCCGAATATGGTTTGATAATAGCAGAACCATTGTGGTAAATTACTCCCAGTTTTTCACCTTTGTCATTTCTGATCTTTTGCAGCGAAGAAGTCGTTTGAGCCACGTATGCGCCTTGTTTGGCTTTTTCAATAGTTTGCGGACCTTTTTTATTGCCATCTTCGACACCAACTCTTTTGCACTCTACCATGGCAAAAGGTTTGGTCATCTGCCAAGTTGCTGTAGCTGTAATTTTGCCGTTAATGATTTTTTCAATATTTGAAATAATTAAAAATGACTTGTTTTCGGCAATTAGGCATGAATTTTTAATGGTGGAATCCTTGTCAATAAGCAAGTTGCTCTTTAAAGTCACGTCATTTTCAAGATGTAGTGCTTTTGCGATAGTTTTTGAACTTAAATTATTTGCGAACTCTTGTTCAAAACGTACATTTTTAATTGTTGGGTGCAAGGTGAATTCGACATTATGAGTTATTGACGGGTTGCCGTATTCAGCAAGTTTTCTCTCAATAGAAATGTTATTGGTTAAACCCCATTGTTTCAATAAGTAGCAGGTGATGATTTCAATCAGTGTGCCAAGTGCTCGTCCTGCGGCTTTTTTTGAATCTTTGGTATAAGAAAAAACGCACTCACTCAATGTGTTTTGCAATGTGTCTATTGATTTGTAACTCATAATTTTAAATTTAAAAGCATTGAATTATTCCATGCTCTCCTTCAACCTCTCTGCGTTCTCCGCCATCTGGAGGTTCTCGATGAATGACGTCAGGTCGCCGTCCATGACGGAGGTGAGGTTATAGACCGTGAAGCCGATTCTGTGGTCGGTGACGCGACCCTGCGGGTAGTTGTAAGTGCGTATCTTCGCCGAGCGGTCGCCGGTCGAGACCATGGTCTTGCGTTTCGAGCAGACCTCCTCCATGTATTTGTTGTATTCCTGCTCGTATATGCGTGTGCGGAGTATCTTCAGCGCCTTGGCCATGTTCTTGGCTTGTGAGCGTTCGTCGATGCAGCTCACCACCACGCCTGTCGGGATGTGTGTGAGACGCACCGCGCTGTATGTGGTGTTGACGCATTGCCCGCCAGGGCCTGACGCCGCGCAATAAACCTCTTTCTTGATGTCTTTGTCGAGAAGCTCGACGTCGAACTCCTCGGCTTCCGGAAGCACCACCACTGACGCGGCGGAGGTGTGGATGCGGCCTTGTGTCTCGGTCTTCGGCACGCGCTGCACGCGGTGCACGCCCGACTCGAACTTCAGGATCCCGTAGGCGCCGTCGCCTGTGACGTTGAACACGATCTCCTTGAAGCCGCCGGCGGTGCCTTCGTTGGCATCGACGGTCTCGACCTTCCAGTTTCTCGCCTCGCAGAACTTGAGATACATCCTGTAGAGGTCGCCGGCGAAGATGGCCGCCTCGTCGCCGCCTGTGCCAGCGCGGATCTCCATCACGGCGTTCTTGCCGTCGGTCGGGTCCTTCGGGATGAGCATCACCCGGATGTCCTCCTCAAGCTTGGCCGATTTCTCGGTGGCCTCGTCGAGTTCCTCCTGCGCCATCTCGCGCATGTCCTCATCTTTCTCTGTCTTCAGTATCTCCTTCGCCTCCTCGATGTTCGCGAGGTAGTTCTTGTATTGGTTGAACGCTTCCACCACCGGCTCAAGGTCTTTGTAATCCTTGTTGACCTTGACATAACGTTTCATGTCGTTCATCAACTCAGGGTCGTTGAGCTGCTCGCGCAACTCCTCCCAGCGTTCTTTTATCTCTTCTAACTTGTCAATTATTTCCATCAGTATTCAAAAATTCCGTGTTTACTCTTTATGGTGAGGCGTTTTCTGTCGGATGCCTCTACGTGTCCTATTATCTGTGCGTTGATATTGAATGAGTTGGCTATCTTTATCATCTCTTCCGCCGATTTCTCATCGGTGTAAATCTCAAGACGCGAACCCATGTTGAAGACTTTGTACATCTCCTGCCAGTCGGTGCCCGATGACTCCTGAATCATCTGGAACAATGGCGGAATCTCAATCATATTGTCTTTGATGACATGCAGTTTGTCGATGAAGTGCGTCACTTTCGTCTGTGCGCCGCCGCTGCAATGGATGATGCCGTTGATGTGGCCTCTGAGGTTCTCGAGGATCGGGACCATCATCGGGAGGTATGTGCGGGTAGGGGCGAGGATGAGTCTCCCGACATCGACGCCTTCAACCGAAGTGGCTTCCGTGAGCGTGCGGTTTCCCGAATAGATCAGGTCTTCCGGGATTGAATGGTCATAGCTTTCGGCGTATTTCTCGGCGAGATAATGTCCGAGTACGTCGTGCCGTGCGGAGGTGAGGCCGTTGCTGCCCATGCCGCCGTTGTACTTGTCTTCGTAGGTGGCTTGTCCGTATGACGCGAAACCGACGATGACGTTGCCCGGGATGATGTGATTCTCAATGACTTCCGAGCGTTTCATCCTTGTGGTGACGGTGCTGTCAACGATGATGGTTCTCACCAAGTCGCCGACATCGGCCGTCTCGCCGCCGGTGAGGTAAATGCCAACGCCGAGCGAACGCAGCTTGGCCAGGAACTCTTCAGTCCCGTTGATGACGGCCGAGATGACTTCGCCGGGGATCAGGTTCTTGTTGCGTCCGATAGTCGAGGATAACAGCATCTTGTCGGTGGCTCCGACGCACATCAAGTCGTCGGTGTTCATCACGACGGCGTCTTGTGCGACACCCGCCCACACCGAGAGGTCGCCTGTTTCTTTCCAATAAAGATATGCGAGCGATGACTTCGTGCCGGCGCCGTCGGCGTGCATGATGTTGCAATATTCCTCGTCACCACCGAGAATGTCGGGTATTATCTTGCAGAAGGCATTGGGATACAAGCCTTTGTCAAGATTTTTTATCGCGTTGTGGATGTCTTCCTTCTCCGCCGAGACACCACGAAGACTGTAACGTTTTTCTACGGGCATGTTAGTTTTAAAGTATATAGTTCATAAAGTAGAAAGTTTTAAAGTTCCTACTTGAATATCAGTTTATGTTCATTTGTGTTAAACTCGAATCCGCCGAACTGTTTCAGGGCTTTGGAGCCGATGACCCAATCGACGCGTTGGTTGTTGACGACCGTCGCTTCTATGTTCTCGACTTTCCTGTCGGCGATATACATCTCCTTGATTTTGAATACCGAACGGTCTTTGACGGCTCCGGCGGTGATGATCTTCTCGATGTTGTCACCGATGAAGTCGTCTTTGGTGATGCGGCCTTCGTTGAGCAGCTGCATGACCTTCGCCTGTGAGACGGTGAAGTCGTTGTCCTTGTCGTAAATGATGTTTTCGGTATATGCGTTGATGATGGCCTTGAACGAGAACAATCCCGAGTTCTGGTCTTGCGAGAAGAACACTTTGTTGTCCTGCGGGTTCAGGCTGATTGCCGCCCGCTGCTCGTCGTTGATGTCGGTGCGCGGCTTGTAGTCTTTGCTTATGACTTTGAATTCCGTCCTTCTGTTAAGCTGATGCGCATATTCTTTCAGCTCTTCGTTGGAGAGCGCGTTGATGTAGTCTTCGGTGAGTTGTGTCCCGTTCTTGAAAGTGTAACCGTTATAGACGAAGTCTTTCTTCAGCGTCCTCGGCACTCTCTCGCCGTAGCCTTTTGCCGTGAGGCGGAGCGGGTCGATGCCTCTGATGACGAGGTAGTCGCAGACCGACTGTGCGCGTTTCTGTGACAGGATGTCGTTGCGTGCGTCGGTGTCGCGGTAGTCGGTGTGTGAGCCGAGTTCGACCGTTATGTTCGGGTTGACCTGAAGCATCTCGATGAGGCCTTGCAGCGAGTCTTCAAACTGCGGCAGAAGCTCCCAGCTGCCGAGGTCGTAGCGTATCTCCGGAAGAACGACAGGCTCATCTGGAATCATGCTCATGTCGTAATTGACCTTGAAATCGTGGCTGAACTCAAGCCCCACCGTGCTGATGGTGTCGGTCATGGTGAAGAAGTTCGGCTTGTCGATGGTGATGACATAGACGTTGTTGATTGCTACCTGGCTGTTTGTGAACTGGAAGCCGCCTGTCTCGCTCGAAAGCGTCGTCGCCGTCGTGCCGTCGGAGCCTGTGAGTTTCACGTTGGCGCCGTTGACGTATTGCAAGGTGTTGGCGTTCTTTATTGTTCCGTTGATGGTGAACAGCACCGGCGGCTCCATGAAGTAATAGATGTCGTCGTCCATACCGTTGCGGCTGTCACGGTTTGAGATGAAGAATCCGCGTTCCTCGGTGGGGTGGAAGACGATGCCGAAGTCGTTGCCTGTCGAGTTGATGGGGTATTTAAGGTTCACCGGCTCGCCCCAGTTGCCCAAGGTGTCAACGGTGGTGACGAAGATGTCGAGTCCGCCCATGCCGCCGTGTCCGTCGGAGGCGAAATACAGAGTGCTGTCGTTGCGGAGGAATGGGAACATCTCATCGCCTTGTGTGTTGATGACATCGCCGAGGTTGAACGGACGGCCGAACTTGCCGTCGTCGCCTTTCATCGTCATCCAGATGTCCTTGCCGCCTAAGCCTCCTTTGCGGTCGGCCGCGAAATACATGATGTTCTCGTCGGAAGAGAGTGTCGGGTGGCCTATGACTTCGAGCGAATCGACACTTGTGATGTCAACGACGACAGGCTCGGCGAAAGCGCCGCCGGCATGTGACGACTTCACTATCTGGCATCCTGACTCGCGTTTCTTTGTGTTCCCGCAACGGGTGAAATACAGTGTAGAGAACGACTTGTTGAAGAACGGCACGCCTTCGCTGCCTTGCGTGTTGATGCCGCCTTCCTCGTCGGTAAGCTCTGGCTTGTCCCACACGCCTTTCTTGTCTTGGCGCGAGATGTAGAAGTCGGCGAACTTCTGTCCCGTGATGGCGTCTTTCTCTTTCGACAGTCCGCCGTCGCGTGTCGAACAGAAGACCACCTCGTTGTAGTTGTTGCTTGTCCACGCGATGCCGAACTCAGAGGCTTTTGAGTTGAGTGCCTTCATGCGTGTCACCTCGTATTTCGACGGGAACTCGAGCCATTCCTGAATCTTGCTGATGTCGGCGGCGGCGAGTTCTCCGCGCGGGTCGTCAGGGACCATCTTCATGTACATGTCATAGTACAGACTTGCGTCCTCGTATTTGCCGTTGCGTTTCAAGACATCGCCGTAATGCAGGTAAACGATGGGGTTCTCAATGGGGAAGTCGGTCTTCACCACGCGCTTGTATTGCGATGCGGCTTGTTTCGGATTCTCTGTCAGACGATAGCATTCGCCGAGTTGGTAAGCGATGCGGATGCGCTCCTGCTCGTATTTCTTGCTCCGAGTTCTCTTATATGCTTTCTTGTAACGGTCGATGGCGTTGAAATACTGTCCGCGCTCAAACAGGACATCGGCGTTCTTCGCCGGGCTTTTACGTTGAGCCTCAACCTGTTGCGTCGCCCCGAACAGTATCAGTGTCAATATCAGAAACAGCTTTCTTGTCATAAGAATGTCTTTTGTCAAGTGTAACGAAAATAATCCCGCAAAATTACATTTTTTTTTGATATAATTGAGAAAAAGATTAGAGATGAGAGATTAGAGTTGAAAGAGTAAAGTTAAAAGAGTAGAGAGTGGAGAGTTAAGAGTGCTGCCCGCTGAATACAAATAATAGGGTACACCTCATTGATTAATGCACGTGGAGCCGTCACAATGTGGCGGCTCTACATTTTTTCCAATTTTTTTCCATCGTATAAAAAATTTGTGTAATTTTGCCGCCCGTATGAAAGAACCAATGATGAAATATTGCACACAGGGGCTTCCGGCGCATGATACCGCGCCGTCGGGCTTGGGTATTACCCCCCCAGTCGTGTAAACCACACACAACCAATACGTTGTATTTTCCCGGGACATAAAGGCGGGCCGGCAGTCAGTGACTGTCGGCCTTTCGGCGTTTCCGTGCGCCGTCACCCGGACGCCTTGACCACCCGGATACCTGCAGACAATCAAAATAATAACCATCAAATTAATAAAATGTATAACCATTAAAAAAAGGGGTCAATCAAATGAGAAACAAAAACAAGAGGAAGGGCGGCATGATCGCGACGGCGCTGGTGCTGCTCGCGCTGTCGGCCTCACCGGCGGCCTACGGACAGAAGGACGGATTCTTCAGCAACGCTGACGGCATACGCGGCGGCGGCGGTGACGTCGCCGGCGGCCAAGAAGCCACATGGGACGGCATGAAAAGCAACGATACGCCTGTGGGCGGCGGCCTGCTGGTGCTCACGGCGGCAGGTTTGTGCTACGCGGGGGCGAAAAAGTTGAAAAGTAGAAAGTAAAAAGTTAAAAGATGGAAAAGGCATTTTTATTCATTACGATGGCTGCGGCTCTGCTGTTCACGCAGTGCAGGAAGCAGGAGACGACCCCGGCGGCGCCGTCGGCGGACACAATCAGGATGACTATAACGGCCGGGCCGGGCGCGAAGACCGACATCGCCAATGACGGCTCGATAACATGGAGCGAGGGCGACAAGCTCTACGTGAGCGACGGCGAAAAGTGGCTCGGCTGCCTCACCCTTGATAAAGGCGCAGGCGCATCGAATGGCACGTTCACAGGGGACATATCAGAAATTAGCGACGGCACGACCTGCCACTTCTTCTACCTCGGCAAAGGCAACGAAATGACGGAGCTGTCAGGCAGCAACGACGTCAGCATCTCGTTCGCCTCGCAGGACGGCAGCAAAGAAGGCGCGTTGAAGTACCATTTAGGCCACGGCACAGCCAAGGTCACGGTGAGTGGAGGTGAAGCCACCGGCGCGGTGACGATGAGGACCGAGATAGCGATGGCGCACCTCAAACTCAAAATGGACGGCGCGGACTACAAGGGTGCCGTGACGATGGATGTCAACAACACCATGACGGTGACCCCTGGCGGCAGCTTCAGCGGCGGCGGCGAGGGCGGCATCGACATAGGCGGCGGCAATACAGGCGACAGGTATGTGACGCTTATCCCGACAGAGACGACGGACAAGGTGGATGTGAGCTTCAGTGGTTCTGCCACGGGTAGCCTGGAATTCGGCCAGGGCATACAGGCCAACAACCTCTACGGCATGGCCAATGGGATAGAGGTGACGCTGACGAAGGTCTCTGTTCTCCCGGGCGAATTCAGCGTCTCTTCCACCACCACGGTCAAGTTCTCTCCCGGCAACCTGTACTACAACGGTGCGAGCAAAACCAGCAAGATGAACCAAAATCTTCCTTCGGGCTGGAACTTCTACGAGAACCAGTACGACTGCTACCCATCCGGGACATCGTCGGCTACGACCTCAATGGAGATAAACCTGTTCACGTGGGGCTACGGCAATTGGTCGACGACTTACAACACGACTATTTACCAGTCAGGCAACACGATGACAGACTGGGGCACGGCACCGGGTCTTCCGTCGGCCGGTGAGGGCAAGACGTGGCGCACGCCGAGCAAAGACGAGTGGGGATACCTCATGAACACCCGCACGACGAGTACCATAAACGGGGTTGCAAACGCACGTTATGCAGAGGTCAAAGTGAACGGTGTATGCGGCATGATGTTGTTCCCGGACACGTTCACATGGCCTTCGGACGTGACCTCCAAGCCTTCGACATTCAACAAATACCAATCAAACTGGAACAACGTTAACTACACCACAGATGACTTCGGGAAACTCGAGTCAGCGGGCGTTGTCTTCCTCCCGGCTGCCGGCAACCGCAGTGGTTCTTCCGTCAACAATGTCGGTTCCCACGGCCGCTATTGGTCAAGTACGCACTTCTATGAAAGCTACGCGTACCACATGTTCTTCAATTCGGGCGGTGTCAATCCTCAGGGCGACAACTATCGGAACGACGGGGTCTCGGTGCGTCTGGTCCGGTAGTCGTTCTTTGCAGAATTTATCTTTCCCCACCACGGGAGAGGACAGAAAGAATAGCAAAGAGGACAGGAAGCACAACGAAAGTGTACGGTGTGAAAACCGTCAGGCGCCGGCGCTCGCCCCACAAGGGCGGGCTACCGAGCCGGCGTCGGGCGGTTTTCACCGGCAAACCCACGAGCGGAAGCTCCAAGACCGCCGTAAGGCGGTTTTTTTCGGAAAAAACCACTTGAAATGTCAAAAGAACAAATAACACAAAAAATCCAACAGCAACAAACATGGCACAATTGAGCAACATACTTGCGCTCGAGAAGGAGCGCGGCACCATAGTCCAATGCCGGCAGATACACCTTCACCTCGAAGGCACGTTCTACCACCTGTACGAGTGGAGCGCGTGGCTGTTCACGCGCTACGTGCAGGCGTTCAAGCTCACGCACAAGCTGGTCAGCGGCAGCGGCACGGACACGATGGTGATGACGGGCTTCCCGATGCAGAGCCTGTCGAAGCACCTCGGCGAAGGCTTGGAGCCGGACGAGAACGGCCTCGTAACCGTCAGCCTCGGCTCCGACACGTTCGGCGACGGGGAGACGGAGGAGACCCTGAAGACGGACTTCGAGAACTGGAAGCGCGGCATCCCGCTCACGGAGAAGTCGAAGGCGAGGGTGGAGGAGCAGCGCGGCGCCACGGTCGAACGCCTGCCTCGTCTCACCGACATCATGCACGACGTGCTGTCGTACCCCATCGAACAGAAGTCGCCCATGGAGACCATGTCGTTCATGATGGAGCTGAAGTCGCGGATAGCGAAGATAATATGACATAAAGGCGACACAGACACACAACACAGAAGATTAACGAAAAAGAGCAGCAGAAAGATAAATTCACAGGCAGCGGGCCCGCCGCGCAATAGGCGGGACAACATGGACATGGCGCCCGGCTCATATACACAAAGGTTCCCTCCGCCACGACACAAAGCTGCCGCTGACGCTTATGTGCGCTGTTCCTCCCGGCTGCCGGCAACCGCAATGGCACGGACGTGAACAATGCGGGTTCCAACGGCAACTACTGGTCGAGTTCGCTCAACTCGTCCAATCCCAACAACGCGTACAACATGAACTTCAATTCGGGCAATGTGAATCCGCAGAACAACAACAATCGGTACAACGGGTTCTCGGTGCGCCCCGTTCGGTAGTTCTTAGAACTTATCCTCCTTGTCTTTTTTTTTCATCCAATGCCGTACACACTCACAAGGGAGCAGCTTTTGGAAGACCTGCACGCGGCCTACGTCGGCGCACGCCGCCACAAACGCAACAAGCCCTACCAGCAGCGTTTCGAGGCGCACGCGGAGCGCAACCTCGAAGCCCTGTGCGACGAGCTTCTGAGCCGCACCTACAAGCCCCGCCCGTCGTCGTGCTTCATCATCACCGACCCCAAACGCCGCGAGGTGTTCGCCGCCGAGTTCCGCGACAGGGTCGTCCATCATCTCTATTACAACTACACCCACGAGCTTTTCGAGCGCACGTTCATCCACGACACGTACAGCTGCATCAAGGGGCGCGGCACGCACTTCGGCATATCGAGGCTCGAACAGCACATCCGGCAGGAGAGCCGTAACTACACGGTGCCGTGCTACGTCATGAAGATGGACATCCGCGGCTACTTCATGCACATCGACAGGGAAAGGCTCCTTGGAATATGCCTCCGCACGCTCCGCAGGATGGCCATGCACAAGGTGTCGAAATACCGCCCTCAACGGTGGCGCGACGTCATCGACATGGAGTTCGTGGAGTACCTCACGCGCGAGATAGTGACGCTCAACCCCATCCGCGGCTGCCACATCGTGGGCGACCCGTCGGAGTGGGCCGAGCTGCCGCCCGACAAGTCGCTCTACAACAGTCCGGAGGGCTGCGGGCTTCCGATAGGCAACCTCACGTCGCAGCTGTTCAGCAACGTCTATCTCAACGAGCTGGACCAGTACATGAAGCGCGAGCTGAAGTGCCGACACTACGGCCGCTACGTCGATGACTTCTACGTGGTGAGTGCCGACAGGGAGTGGCTGCTGTCGCTGGTGCCTTCGGTGCGTGCGCACCTCGCCGGCCTCGGCCTCCTGTTCCACGACGGCAAGCTGAATGTCACGACGGCGCGGCACGGCGTGGAGTTCCTCGGCGCGTGGCTGAAGCCCCACCGTGTCTATGCCACCCGCGGCACCGTTGGCAGGATACGCGCCAAGCTGCGCGTCCTCACGGCGTCGGACCGCACGAAGTGGGAGGCGTCGCTCACATCGTTCTGCGGCGTGCTGTCGCACGGAGCCAACTACCGCCTCCGCCGCCGCCTGATGCTCGCGGTTCCGGCGTTCGCCAAGTACGGCGTGTTTGATATGGAGTATAAGAGGTATTTCTGCGCTTTTTAACCAAAACCATTTTTAACCAAAACCATAACCAAAACTCCACACTCCAAACTCCAAACTCTCTTAACTCTCCTCTCTACTCGCTTAACTGAAAAAAATATGGGTTTGCTCCACTCGCTGCGCACGTCATCCTATCTTTGCAGCGCGAAAAAAAAAAGATAAAAAATACCGTTTGGGAGGGTCAAACGTGTGAGACTAAGGTCGTCATAGGCACTTGATGCCGTTCGCAATGGAAGTCCACCAGCCCTCACAATCGGGAAAAACA
>JAZRYG010000080.1:0-51475 GCA_045600605.1 Bacteroidales bacterium | reverse complement strand
GGCGGAAGCCCCGTTGCTTTCAAGATAGGCCAGTTCCTCGGCACCGATGGTGTCGCCGATATTGCGTTCCCTTACGCAGCAGCCCGTCACCGAATCCCAGACTGGCAATTTCAGAAGTGCCAGACTTTCATCCCAACTATGTGCCACCGGAATGTAAACCTCAATGGCATTTTCCTCCGTGGTAGCAGGTCGAGAATCGTCCGACTGCGCAAACAGTGGAAAAAAACTACTGTCCAATAGCAGTAACAAAACGATGTAATTTTTTATCATGGCACAAAAGTACAAAAAAAATCCCCTACAGATATTGCTTAGCCGGAAAAAGTATTTTTTTTTAACGAACCTAGTAAACCAAAAAAAACGGCAATGCGCAATCTGTGAAGGGGGACTTTTATTTCAATAAGAAAAGGAGCACAGCTACGGCAAAAGTTTGTGAATTACTAACAAAGCTGCGCCCTTTCTATGGGATTGTCGGCCGGCTGCCTGTGCCGCAGACCGAGAGATTTAACACTTCTCATTGCAAATAATGCGTGGTACAACGCAATCGGAGCATAGGCGCACGACTTCGTACCAATAAAAGAATCAAGTGTGATGAAATCGGCCGCGCTCTTCGTGGCGGTCGCACCTTTTCTTACTTGCGCCATATTCTTGGGAAGTGACAACTGCCCAAGAATAACAAACGCAGCAATCTTGTTTAATGGGACTTTTATCATATTGCGTGTTTGTCTTGTCTTTCAGTAAATTATTTCTTCTCTATTTCTGTAGTTGATGAAGATTTTGAGACGGCAAAAATACAATATTTTTTTATATCAACCTAAAAAAAGTTCATTTTCGTATAATATCAGGAAATGACGCGAACAAGCTTCTGGTCAGCGAGATTGCGCATCAATACGCCTTTTGAGTTCTTCCGCCACGTAACGTGCACTTTTTGTCGACCAATGGGTATCGTTGCAAAGATAGACGTCGGATTCGCCATTGGCAATGCGCGGAGCCAGGAGTTTTTTTCCGTTCACAAAATGAATATCTTGAAAATCAGAAAGATACGATAATTGGCACGTCATTTTTTTCCACGGATCATCGATAACATAGTCCCGATACATATCATACTTGTCGGCCGCGGCAAGAAAAACGAACTTCACGCCTCGCGACTCGGCCAAGGCGATAAGTTTCTTCAAATTTTCCACGCCCGTGGCAATTTCTTCCGTTTTCGGTTCCAACAAATCTTCATCGTAGAAGAATAAATCATTTTCTAACTTATTACAAGTAAATAATTTACGCGACAATTTGAGATGTTTGATGGAATTTTCTATCTGGCATCTTTTCTTGATAAATTCCTGTGTCGACAAGATGGGCTTGCGGGTTTTTTCAACAAAATCCACCGCCGCGCGGTTCCATCTTTTCACCTCATCATCCGCACTGTTTTCTTCTTCATCCGAAATCGGAAGTGCAGACTGCGAAACGTTGTTTTCTGTTAGGAAATTCAAGTACGCCAATCGCGGAAGCAAGGCCCGTTCCACACTTTCCACAATGATAATCTGCGGCAAAGAATCGCTGTTTCTGAGCAAATCGACGGCGTATTGGTACTGATCCTCAATTCCTTTTGGCTGCAAATTGTACACTTGGTAATTCGGGAAGAGCATCGCCAGATAATTCTGATAGCCTCTTCTTTTTCTTTGAGAAAAAGAATCGCCAATCGTTAGAATGGAGGCATTATTCTGGATTTGCGCAATATCTTCTATTTCAATTACATAATTAGAATCTGGCGCCATTTTCATCATCACGGAATCGTAACGGTCGTCAAACGGAAGAAAGCCGATATTTCCAATATCTCCGCTCCGATGTGGTTCCACGAAATGCATGTAGAGCACGATAACCGCCACAACGGGAAGCGCCATCAACAGACTTTTTACGAGGAATTTTTTCATATTAAAATTGGAAATAGATGAAAGTTACATTTTTTCCGGAAAACAATACGATCATAATGAAAACCGCATAATACATCACCACGCGGAGCCATTCTTTCTTAACTCTTTGAATATCAAATCCATGCAGTTGTTTACGATTCATCCATTCTACCAATATGCAAATGCAGATAGCCGCCAAGGTCGGAATTTTGTAATCGTTCCACGCATACGGCGCCGTAAACAGACCTGCACTGAAAATCTTGCGGAAAATCTCGCCCGCAACGGCAATGTTATCAGCTCGGAAAATAATCCAGCCGAAGACTACCAACGTGAAGGTCAGGAGCATACGGGCCATTTCCTGCCACGAAGGCAAGGCACGGTCAGCAGCCACCACGTCGCGAAAGCGCTTGTTTTTGTCCAAAAGAATCAGCGGTAGGAAAAGCGTGGCGTGGTATGCGCCCCACGTGACGTACGTCCAGTTGGCGCCGTGCCACAAGCCGCTCAGCAGGAAGATGACGAAAATATTGCGGACGATTTTGGCTTTGGAAACGCGACTGCCGCCCAGCGGAATGTAAACATAATCGACGAACCACTTATTTAGCGAGATGTGCCAGCGTTTCCAGAACTCGGCAATGTCGCGGCTGAAATACGGCACGTTGAAATTTCGCATCAGCCTAATGCCAAACAGTTTCGCCGTACCAATGGCAATGTCGGAATAACCGGAAAAATCTCCGTAAATTTGGAAAGTGAACAGAATGGCGGCCAATAGCAAAGTGCTGCCGCTTTGGTCTTGATAGGTGTTGAAAACCTGATCGACATAAACGGCACAATTGTCAGCCACCACGATTTTCTTGAACAAGCCCCAAAGAATCTGCCTCATTCCGTCAACGGCCTCGTCATAATCAAACTTCCTCGGCTTTTCAAACTGTGGCAGAAGGTTTGTGGCACGCTCAATAGGCCCCGCCACCAATTGCGGGAAGAAACTCACGAAGGCGAAAAACTGCACAATGTCGCGAGTCGCTTTCAGCTTGCCACGATATACGTCAATGCTGTAGCTCAAGGCTTGGAAAGTGTAGAAGCTGATGCCGACAGGCAGAATGATTTTCAGCAGCATGCCATCGGTCTTCCCATTGAGAAACAGATTGGCAAAGGATGTGACGAAAAAGTCGTAATACTTGAAAACGCCTAAAATCAGCAGGTTGAGGACAATGTTCAAGACGTTGATGGTCTTCGCCTTTTTGGGCGTTTCGCGATACTTTTCAATCAGCATGCCACTTCCCCAGCTGCAGAACGATGTGAAGGCGATGAGAAACAGAAAACGCCAATCCCACCAGCCGTAAAAGATGTATGAGACGACGACAATGAACAGGTTCTGCAGCTTCAGGCCCTTCTTGAATGCGAACCAGTAGAGCAGAAACACTATGGGCAGAAATATTGCAAATTCTATGGAGTTGAATAACATGATTGATAGTTTTCAGCATTACTACCAATCGCTTTACAAACGGAAAACAAGGTGCGGGCATCCTTATTCGCGTTCACGGGAAGCCTAGGAGAAAACCCATCATACAAGTTAAGTTAGCCCACACCTACACAGCGCGAGCATTAACATTACACTTGTATGATTAGGAAAACCCGATAGGTTTCCGTGAACATCATTTCTAATCCGTTAAAGAAATCAGTTTCCTAGGCTTTTTCTTTTGAACGCGAAATAATAGCTAATGCTTGATTTGATATTTTTTTATTTACTTAAATTCTACATAAATTATATATGGGACTTCTATTTTTTACTCATTTTCACGCCGCCACCCTCCGAATCTTGCAAAGTCCGTCAGGCAAAATCCGAAAGGGAACGACGCTGCAAAATTACAAATTATTTTTTATTATTTCTAACACTTCGGTGTTTTTTAATTCTCCTTGACTGCCAAGATTTCTGTATGTGTTCTGAAACTACTCCACCGGAATGTCCTTGTTCACGTTCTTGCTTCCGACGAGCGCGTAGAACAGGATGTAGGCGGCGCAGGCGACGACCACGATGTAGCTCGTCATGTAACTGCCGGTCCAGTCGGCGACGAGGCCCTGGAGGCCGACCATGATGGCGAAGCCGAACACCATTGTCATGAATGCGCCGGAGGCGATGGCGGTGTATTTGCCGAGGCCTTCGGTGGCGAGGTTGAAGATGGCGCCCCACATCACCGAGGTGCAGAGTCCGACGAGGATGAAGGCGAAGATGCCGACAGGCACCTCGGCCCAGATGACAGAGACATTGGCCCAGTCGATGCCCGGAACGCTGACCATCCATGATGTCGGAGCGAACATGCCGAACAAGACCAAGACGATGGCTGCAATGGAAACCGTCGTGACCATAGCTTTTGAGGAGACCTTGCTGCCGATGGCACCGCCGATGAAACGACCGATGAGCATCATCAGCCAATAGACGGCGACGATGAGGCCGACGATAGTGGCGTTCATGCCGAGACCAGGCGTCGCTGAATCAGGCTGTGATGTCAGATATTGCATGATGTAAGTCGGCGTTCCGACTTCGATGCCGCCGTAAAGGAAGATGGCGAGGATGCCGAGTTTGAAGTGGCGGAACGAGAACGCGCTGTATTTGTCTTTCTTCTCCGACTTGACTTCCACCGGCTGTGCGGGCTCCTCAATCTTTGTGAAGAGGATGACGATGAATCCGATGACGAAGATGGCGAGTGCTATCAGCAGGGCAGGTGTGGCGTCGGAGATCTTCGCCTTTGTCGCGTCAGCGATGAGTGCGCCCATGATGATATACACTGCGACAGCCGCCGCCGAGTTGAACACGCCGCCAATCTGGATGAGCTGGTTGCCTTTGTTGCCGCCGCCGCCGAGGATGTTAAGCATCGGGTTGACGACAGTGTTGAGCATGCACATGCAGAATCCCGCGATGAACGCGCCGAGGAGGTAGAGACCGAAGCCCACCGAACCGCTCGCCCATTGCACCAAGATGCCGACGATGCCGACCGCCAACGCAATCAAAGAGGTCTTTTTGTATCCGTATTTCTTGATGAGCATGCCCGACGGAATACCCATCACCAAATATGCGATGAAGTTGCCGTAGTTTCCAATCTGCGAAAGGAAGTTGCTTGCTCCGAACTGGTTTTTCACGATGACGGCCATCGGTGAGCAGAGGTTAGTCACGAATGCGATCATCGCGAAGAGGGCTATCATGACGATGATGGCTCCCCATTGTTTTGCTTTTTGTGCCATAATATCAGTTGTTTAGATGTTTACTATTAAAAAAAAACTTGTGAAACTTGTGTTCTTAACTTGTGAAACTCGTGTTAAAAAATTCAAAGATTCAAAAATTTAAAAATTTAAACTTAATCGTCTGTTTATATTCTTCTCCCGGTCGCAACACTGCGTTCGGGAAGTTGGGTTTGTTCGGGGAGTCGGGGAGGGCTTGGCATTCCAGTGCGACGCCTTCGTAGTCTTCGTAGCTCTTGCCGCATTTGCCTGTCGGACAGCCGCTCAGCCAGTTGCCGGTGTAGCACTGCACGCCCGGCTGCGTGGTGAACAGCTCGACTTTTATTCCCGACTCATCGCTCATGAGTGCCGCCGCCTGATGCATCTCGCCTTTCTTGTAGCCGTCGATGACCCAGCAGCTGTCGTAGCCCTTGCCGTTGATCAGGGCGTCGAACTTCTCGTTGATGTCCTTGCCGATGAGTTTCGGCTCGGTGAAGTCCATCGGGGTGCCTTTGACCGTGGCGACCTCGCCTGTCGTGATGAGTTCGTCGGTGGCGGGGAGATAGTTCTGCGCGAAGAGTTTCATCTTGTGGTCTAAGATGTTGCCGTTGCCTTCACCTTTTAGATTAAAATAGGTGTGGTTCGTGAGGTTCACTATCGTCGGGGCGTCGGTCGTGGCCGAGAGTTCGAGTGTTATCTCGTTGTCGTCGTTCCAGCTGTAAACCGCCTTTGCTGTGAGGTTGCCCGGATAGCCGGCCTCGCCGTCTTTCGAGAAATACGTAAACTCCACTTTATCACCGACTTGTCTGCCTTCCCAGTATTGGTTAGCGAAGCCTTCCGGACCGCCGTGAAGATGATGCTTGCCGTCGCTGGTGTTAAGCACGAGCTGATATTTCTTGCCGTCGATGCTGAACTGCCCGTGGTTGATCCTGTTCGCGAAACGTCCCGGCACCTTGCCCGCGCACGGGCCGTCGCCGACGTAATCTTCAAGGTTCTTGTAGCCGAGGACGACATCACGCATCTTCCCGTTCCTGTCGGGGACGATGACGGAGACGATGCCCGCGCCGATGTTGCACAACGTGACGGACGCGCCTAACTTGTTAGTCAGCTTGAATGTCTGGGCGGTCTTCATATCTTTCATGAGATCAACTATTGATATTATTCTTGAATCGTCGCTGTTTTCTGTTTTCTTTTTCTTAATCTCCATGACTACCAGAGTTTGTTGGGGTAAACGCCTTTGTCAATCAGGTTGACGATCTTCTTCATGACGTCGGGCTTGTCTTCTTTGTATGTCACGCCGAACCAGACTGCGTCGCTCGAAAGCACTTTGAGCTTGGCGTTCTTGCTGTTGATTTGGTTGTTGACTTCCAACGGGATGTAATATTCAGCCTTGATGTTGGTCTGTGCCGGTCCTTGGAGGAATGTCTTGAAGCCGTCGGCGAGGTGTCCGAGGAAATCGGGCGTGAAGCCGAAGAAGTTCATGGAGACGAGTGTGTCGAGGTCGAGTGCGTGTTCGCCGGTCTCGTCGGTGTATGCCGCGCCGTCGGCTGTCTTCGCGATCGACGTGCGTTCGACGATGGTCTGGAGGTAATGGCATCTGTTCTGTGTGCAGACGCCGCGCGACACGGTGCCGAAGTCCGACAGGGTGTTCCTCAGCTTGTAAGCCACCATCGAATATGCGCCTTTCTTGCCTTCGCATTCCGTAAGGTATTGAGCCATAACCTCGTATGCCTCTTTTCCATAGAAATCATCGGCGTTGATGACGGCAAACGGCTCTTTGATTACATCGGCGGCCATCAAGACTGCGTGGCCTGTGCCCCAAGGCTTCACACGCCCTTCAGGGATTGAAAAACCTTCCGGCAGCTTGTCCAACGACTGATAGACATATTCCACCGGCATTCCGAAACGCTCTGTGTTGTTGATCTTCTCGAACGCCTCCGCGAAATCCTTGCGGATGACGAACACGACCTTGCCGAAACCGGCGCGTTTCGCGTCAAAAATCGAATAATCGAGGATGGCTTCGTTGTTGGGGCCGACGCCGTCCATCTGCTTCAGGGCTCCATAACGCGAGCCCATTCCTGCTGCCAAAACTAATAATGTTGGTTTCATTTCTATAATTGTAATTTTAATATTTATCTGTCAAATTAACGTCATTTCAAATTCATTTTGTCCACGAGATACATCCCGTCGCGACGGATGTGAAACCGCCATGCGGTTCGCCTATTCGAGCCTCCGTGCGCCGTCGGAGATGACCACGTCATAGACCTTCGGCTCATGCCCGAATCTGGCGTTGAATCTCTCTTTCGCCGTGGCGATGAACTTGTCGTAAAGGCCTTCTTTCACGAGGTTGATGGTGCAGCCGCCGAAGCCGCCGCCCATGACGCGCGAGCCGGTGACACCGCATTCTTTCGCTATATCGTTCAGATAATCAAGCTCTTCGCAGCTGACCTCGTATTCCTTGCTCATGCCGTAGTGTGTGCCGTACATGCGGTCGCCGACGGTCTCGTAGTCGCCTCTCTCAAGGGCGGCGCAGACATCAAGGACACGCTGTTTTTCGCCGATGACGTATTTCGCACGCATGTAGTCTTCGTCCGAAATTTCATTTCTGACCTCATCGAGCATCGACATCGTGGCGTCGCTTAAATAATTGACTTCCTGATGTCTGGCCTTGATATGCGCACAGGCATTCTCGCATGACTCACGGCGTTTGTTGTAGGCCGATGATGCGAGTTCGTGTTTCACGACAGTGTCAAGAAGCACCACTTTGTAGCCTTTCGGGTTGAATGGGAAATACTCGAACTCCATCGTGGCGCAGTTGAGGCGCATGAGGTGTCCTTTCTTTCCAAATACTGAGGCGAACTGGTCCATGATGCCGCATTTCACGCCGCAGTAGTTGTGTTCGGTCGATTGCCCGATGCGGGCGAGTTCGAACCTGTCGATGCCTAAATCATATATGTCGTTCAAGGCGTTGGCGAAGGTGCTCTCCAACGCCGCCGATGACGACATGCCTGCTCCGAGCGGCACGTCGCCGGCGAAGACAGTGTCGAAGCCTTTGGGTTCAAAGCCGCGTTTCTGCATCTCGCGGACGACGCCGAAGATGTAACGCGCCCACGGCTCTCTCGGTGCGTCGGCCTCTGTCATGCCAAACTCCGTCATCGCGCCGTAATCCATTGAAAATGCACGGATTCTGCCGGTGCCGTTGGGGTTGATGGCGGCGTAGATGCCCTTGTCGATGGCACCCGGAAACACAAAACCGCCGTTGTAGTCGGTGTGCTCTCCGATGAGATTGACGCGCCCTGGTGATGTATAAACACGGAACTCGTTGCCGAACAATGAGTTGAACTTTGATTTGATTTCTTTCGTGTCCATTTTCAGAGTTATTTTTTAATTGCTGATTTGATTGATTTTCCGTTTTTGCTGATGATTTCAACTATGTACATCCCGTCTTCGAGTTCTGAAAGGTCGAGGACGGCCTTCTTATTATTAATGGTGAATTCATCGACTTTTATACCCAAAAGATTGAAGATACATATATTCTGAATCGTCTCTTCTCCGCTGATTGTCAATGTGTTGCTGAATGGGTTCGGATAGACTATCGCGTCATTCATCGTTATTTCATCGACTGATACACCTGTGGTGTCTGTTGGCACGACTTTCACGTTGTCGATGAACCACGAATACCACAGCTGCGAGGCGTCTGAATTATATCCGCGCCATTTTATTCTGATGTTTTGTCCTTGATAATCAGAGAGGTCGATGTTCACTTTCTCGTCATATTGGTTGATGCCGAATGGTAGGTCGGCGGCGTCCCAGACCTCGTTCCACATCCCCGTGTTTGTGTTGAGGATGCTCACCGTGAAATGGTCGTGATATGGGAATCCGTAGTGGCAGAACGTCTCGAAGCTGAGTGCCGTCGGGCGGTCGATGGTGAGCATCGGCGAGATGAGGTGCTCGTCCTGCATCCCCGCCTCATCGGTGTAGTCCCACTCGAGGGCGGCTTGTTTCACACCTTGTTTAGGGACAACGACATATTCATAATTGTCGCTGTCGGTGTAATATGTCGTCCCGACTCTTGACCAGACGAACCAGCTCATGTTCGCCGACTCCATCATCCAGTCTTGCGGCGGGAACTGTTCTCCCTCAAAGCCTTCGAGCAGAAGCGGACGCTGCCAGTCCCAATGGATTTCGTATGAATCAGATGTGGCGGTATGTCCGAGTTCATCTTCTAAATTGAAAACGATTTCGCCGGCGGTGTGGTTCGGCTGCGCCGGAATCGTGCCTGTGAAGTCGTAGTTGCTCTTCGATGACTTGTGGAATGTGATGTTATGTGACTGACCGTCAATGGTATATGTCGCTTCCATCTCGTCTGGAACATCCGACTCGTCATAAATTCTGATTGTGATTTCCATGTCGGTGTCGGCCCATTGCTGCGTTCCGGCGACAGAGACCACCGCCGGCGGATCGTTGTCAACGGTCGTCGAGTTGACGAAGATGTCGTCAATGAAGAGGTTCCAGCCTCTGTCGCTCACTGCCTCGAAGATGACAAAGCCGTAACCATCCGGGCAGTCGAAAGTGTAACTGTATTCATACCAGTCGTCAACGTTTTCAACGACAGGCTCAAGCTCCGTGTGGCGGTGGACCGTGCCGAGAAGCGTCGCGCCCTCGACGGACGGAGTGGGCGAGTAATAGACGTTGATTCTGTCCGACTTCTGCCAGCTGTTGTAGTTTCTGAAGATCCAGAAACGGACGATGTTGTCGGTGGCGCTGAGTTGCATCTTCGGCGACACGAGCATCGCGCCGTCGCCGACATCAGAGAGGTAACTGTAATATCTCGCCATCGCATCGCTTCCGTTATGTGGGTTGCACATCGGCCATTCGCCGACGGTGAAACGCTCGAAGACCTCATCGCCGACGAGACAGGCGTTCTGCCACCCGGACGGCGGAAACGTTTCTCCGTCAAAGCCTTCCGTCAGCGGGAACTGGTCAATCGGCTTCAGGGCTGTCCCTGTGAAAACCATCGTCTCCAAATGAGTGTTGTGCATTGAGGTGATGTCAAAATGCAGGATGACATACTGGTTCGGGCTGAGGTTCATCGGGAGCTGTCCGTGCGCAGTGAACTCCAACGTGGCGCCGACAGGAATGTCGTATGTCGTGATTGTGTTTCCGTTTTTTGTGAACGTAACGTTTTGATAATCACCTGATATGTTGTAAAAGTTGATTGTCTCTGTTTCCGAGCCTGTGTTTGAGACGTTGAAGCGGAAATGCCCGTATTCGCCGAAATAGACGGTGGTGTCGGGCGTTAGCTGCTCTGCGGAGAAATTGTATGGTTCTGTCTTCTCAATCACGATGTCGTCAAGCGAGAGATACCATGTCAAATTGTCGGCTGTGTAATGAAACCCGATGTATTTTGTGCCTGCCGTCTCACTTTCGTAAATGAGCGTCATGTATTGATATTCAGTGTTTTCAATGACGGTCTCGGGCAGAATCGTGGTCGTCATGCTGCTCGGATTCGCGGCGTTTCCGGCTTTGATTTCAAAGTCGAAATGACCGACGCCGTTTGTCACATACCAAAATGAAATCCTGTAAACTGAATTGGCTTCGGTTGTAATCTCTTTATACATCCATTTTTCGCGGTTGTACTTGGCGTAAACGTACCAGTCGCCTGAATGCGGGATGCGGTTGTGGTCCTGCTCCTGAAAGCCGCAACGCCAGCCGTCGTCGTCACAAATCCAGTCGACAGGTGCCTCGCCATCTGTGTTACCTTGTTCAAAACTTTCATTTACAATGACTTGGGAAAAGCCAGAGAAACTCATCATGAGTATGAAAAACGCTATGTAAAGTCTTTTCATCGTTAAATATTTTTTATGTTTGTATTCCAAATTTAAAACGCCAAAATTAGCAGATTTTTTTCATTTTCACAAATTTTTTATTGGAAAATTATACTTACCTTTGTTAAAAATTTAATCTTCCGATATGAAATCTAAATTTGTTGATTGTCTGATAGTTACGTTTGTTTTGTCGATGATTTTGATGCTTCAGTCATGTGATAGCCCGTCAAAGACGATTTTCCTGAGAGATTATATCACTTCCGACATGCAAGATGATGTAATGCCCGCGATTCGTAAGGCGGTAGAAGATTGCAACAGGCTGAAAGCCAATAAGTTGGTTCTTCCGTCAGGACATTTGCAGGTCAAACCTGATTTCGCTTTCGAACGCTATTGCTTCGTGACAAACAATGATGAAGGTTTGAAACGTATCGCTTTCGACCTTTCCGGAATGGAAAACATTGAAATTCAAGGCGATGACACTCATCTTGATTTTGTCGGATTTGTGGTGCCTTTCCTGCTGAATTATTCAAATAATGTTGTAATTAGCGGAGTCTCAATTGATTATACAACACCGTTTCATTCTGAAGCTGAGATAATAAAGGTAAAAAATGATCATGTTGACCTTAAATTTGACAAAAACGAATTTCCGTACGAGATCAGAAACGGACTGTTGAGTCTCAACGACAAGCCCACAGGTTACGGTTATTACAATTCTCTGCTTGAGTTTGACAAGCAGAAACGCGAGCCGGCGCATGATGCCGTTGACTATTGGGCTGACGGTGCCGTGAAAGCCGCGGATTTGGGAAACGACTGTGTGAGAATGTTTTACGATGGCCTGAAGGCGACACCGGGAAATATCCTCGTCTTCGGCTGCGGCCATCGCCTCGTGCCGGCTTTCATCATCTCTGACTGCCGTAATGTGCTGATAAAGAATGCAAATGTCTATCATTCCGGCGGGATGGCTTTCGTGGCGCAACGCTCGATGGACATTGAGTTGAATAAATGTATGGTCACGCCGTCACCTGGCAAAAACCGTGTTCTCAGCGCGACTGCCGACGCGACTCATTTCGCGAACTGCGGCGGCTACGTGAAACTGACCGACTGTCTCTTTGAAAATCAATTCGATGACGCGACAAATATCCATGGCATCTATTGCAAAATAATCGATGTCGTTTATCCTAATAGGTTGATTGTCAAACTTATGCACGAAGCTCAATATGGCTTTTATTTTTTCAAGAAAGGTCTGAATATCGAAATCGTGAACAATCAAAGTCTCGAACACGTCGAAGATGCGGTGGTCGAGGAGGTGAAGACAATTAATAAGGAATATCAGGAAATCGTTTTGAGGGAGCCGTTGAGCGCGTTTGTAGAAAGGGGCTTTGTCGTCGCGCAAACGTCTTATTATCCGGAAGTTACGATAAAAGGCTGCACTATTCGTTCAAACCGTGCACGTGGTCTTCTGCTCGGCTCACGCGCCAAGATTGTCATCGACTCGAATTATTTTCACGTGCCAGGGTCGCCGATATATTTTGAGGGCGACGGCTCGTATTGGTTTGAACAAAGCGGCGTGCGCGATGTGGAAATCACACGAAACACCTTTGACAACTGCGGTTACGGTTCGCCAAGTTGGGGCAAGGCCACAATAGCCGTCGGTTCAGGCATCTGGAAAGACAAGGAAAATTGCCGTTATCACAAGAATATCCGCGTTCACGACAATGTGTTTAGGCATTTCGACCCGAGAATTGTTAATGTTTATTGTGTTGACGGATTTGACTTTTATGACAATACTTTTATTGAAACCACTGATTATCAATATAATCAAATCGAAAAAAGACCTTTTATTATAAACAACTGCGATAACATCAACATAAAATGAAAAAATATTTTACAATTTTAATATCTGCAATTTTGCTGCATTCATGCGCAAAAGCGCCGGAGCCGGTCGGTCCGGTCCCGACTTCGGAACAAATCGCGTGGCATCAGATGGAGACGTATGCGTTCGTGCATTTCGGCCTCAACACTTTCAACGACTTGGAGTGGGGTGGGGGCGACACTCCGGCTTCGACGTTCAACCCGACGGATTTGGACTGCGAACAATGGGCTGCGACGCTCAAAGCCTGCGGGATGAAAGGCGTGATACTTACTGCGAAACATCACGATGGCTTCTGTCTATGGCCAACAAAATCAACGGATTACAATATCAGCAAGTCGCCATATAAAAACGGTGAAGGCGACATGGTGCGCGAGCTTTCCGACGCCTGCCGCAAATACGGGCTGAAGTTC
The DNA here is from genome assembly GCA_045600605.1 of Bacteroidales bacterium. Classification (GTDB taxonomy): domain Bacteria; phylum Bacteroidota; class Bacteroidia; order Bacteroidales; family F082; genus Limimorpha. Next base: position 38,250 of record JAZRYG010000080.1, on the reverse strand, counting down.
GGGATTTACCTCTCGCCGTGGGACAGGAACAACGCGGAGTACGGCTTTCCGGGCTATGTCGAGACTTACCATCAGCAAATCAATGAGTTGACAGCCAATTACGGCCCGTTGTTTGAGTTCTGGTTCGATGGCGCCAACGGCGGGACGGGCTATTACGGCGGCGCCAACGAACGACGCTCGATAGACGCACGCGAATACTATGATTATCAACGCGCTAAAGACACAATCATCCGCCGTCATCCCGATGCTATGATTTTCGGAGGGCCTTGTCAGACAATACGTTGGGTCGGCAACGAGCAGGGCTGGGCAGGCGCGACAAACTGGGCGATGCTCTCCGACAGCGAAAACTACAACCAACTGACTTACGGCAGCGAAGACGGCGTCTCTTGGATTCCCGCCGAGGTTGATGTGTCAATCCGCCCTGGCTGGTTCTACCATCAACGCGAAGATCATCAGGTCAAGACGCTGGCGAAAATCGTTGATATTTATTACAATAGCGTCGGACATAACGCTAATCTGCTGCTCAATTTTCCGGTCGGCCTGAGCGGGAAAATCTATCCTCAGGACTCCTTGCGGGCAATGGAATTTTATCAGACGATTTCCAATGAATTGAAAGACAATCTGTTGCTCAATGCGAAAGTCTATGCCGACGACGAACGCGGACGCAAATTCTCCGCTTCAAAAGTTAATGACGGAAACCCTGAAACATTTTGGGCTACAAATGACAACTATCCGTATGGCAGCATCGCCTTCAAATTTGAGAAACCTGTGATGATGAACCGCGTGCTTCTTCAGGAATATATCGCTCTCGGTCAACGAGTTAAGTCGTTTTATTTGGAAGGCGAACTCGATGGTAAGTGGTTTAAAATCCCGACTTACGACACGACTTCAACAATCGGTTACAAACGGATTGTCCGCTTCAACACGGTCGAACTCGACAAGCTCGTGATTTATTTTGAAGACAGCCGCGGGCCGTTGTGTATCAGCAATATAGAGGCTTATTGCGCTCCGGCGTTGCTGTCGGAACCGGCAATCTCCCGCGATTATGACAATGTTGTGAAAATCGAGTCGTCAGACAAAAACGCCGAGATCTATTATACCGTTGACGGCTCGACGCCTGTTGTCGGCGAAAATGCAAAAAAATACGATAAACCGTTCATTTTCAAGGATAAAGGTACGATAAAAGCCGTCTCCTTTGACGTGCTTTCAGGGAAGTCAAGCGCGGTCTCGACAAAGATGTTGCCTTTGCCGCACGAGAGTTTCAAGGTGATTTCTCCAAAAACCGGATTTAACAAGATTTACGACGGCTCCGGATTTACGCTTACTCATCTGCTGATGGAAAACGCTGTCGTTGAACTTGAATTTAATGAAACTCAGACAATTACGGGATTCTCTTATCTCCCGTCGCAGGGCCGTGACGCGTCAAGACATATCAGCGATTATGAGTTTTTTGTTGACGGAAAATTAGTTTCAAAAGGTGCTTTCGGAAACATCAAGAACAACCCGATTGAGCAGGACGTTAATTTTGAGCCGGTTGTCGGGAAACGGGTGAGATTCGTCGCGAAAGGCAACACCGACAACGCAAAGTCGTGCAACATCGCGGAGTTTGAAATTTTTGTAAAATAATTGAAAAAACACTTGACAAAAGTGATTTTGTGTATTACTTTTGCAGAAACTTTTTGAATCAAAAACTATAATTATGCCGACTGTATTTTTATTAAACGGCTATCGATTTATGTTTTATTCAGATGACCATGAACCAATTCATGTGCATGTTGAGAAAGATGGCCACACTGCAAAGTTGAATGTTGAACCTGTTGAATTGATATTTAATAAAGGTTATAAAGTTAATGAAATCAATGAGATAGGGGCAATTGTGAATGAAAGAAAAGATTTAATCATTGAAAAATGGAACAAGGTTTTTAAGAACAAATGATATGAAGAAAAAACATGTTTTGAGAGTTTGGGTGGACGATGGAAACGTTTTTGTCCAGACAGTTGACGGTTTGACCGTTAAAACGCCGTTTTCCAAGTGGTCGAGGCTTGCTAACGCCACAAAATCGGAACGGGAAAATTTTCAGCTTTCGTATCTCGGGATTTACTGGCCGGATTTGGATGAAGACCTGAGTTTTGAGGGTATGTTTGCAGAAGAAGGACTGTGCGAGTTTACCGCCCGTGAAGATTCGGTCGTGTATGAGAAAACATTGAGATGATTTTCTCAACTTCCTTTTCAATGTCGTCATTCCCGTCGTGAACGATGATGTAGTCTGCTTTCGGCGCCTTGATTTCATCGCTCCATTGCAGACTCATCCTTGTCTTCACTTCCTCAACGGTGCATTTGTCGCGATTTATAACTCGTTGAATGCGAATGTCTTCTGGGGCAGCGATGAAGATGATTTTGTCAAAACGGTCGGTGAGTTTTTTCTCGAACAGAATTGCCGATTCAAACAATACAAACGGTGCTGTCTGCTTCTCGCACCACTCGTCGAAACGTTGTAACAGGGCAGGGTAGAGCGTTTCCTCAATAAACTTCAGGTTTGCTTCGTCGCCAAAAAGAACCTTGGTCATTAACGCCTTGTTCAGACTTCCGTCGTTGAGATAGATGTCTTTACCGAACCGGCTGATAATCAGTTTTTTAATATTTGGTTCAAGATAAAGCTCCTTGGTCTCTTTGTCAGAATAAAATACGGGTATTCCTTTGATTTTGAATATGTTGCAGATATAGCTCTTTCCGCTTCCGATATTGCCGGTTAAACCAATTCTAATCATGATTTATCATAATGTAATTGACCTCGCTCGGCGAAATATTGGTGACCTTGGTGTTGCTCGGCGAAACGGCAAGCCTCAACGGAATGCGGTCTTTGTTCCTGAAGTCGGTGGTGTCGATCTCAACATTGAACGACATGTTGCTGATGTTTGAATAATCTTTCATGGCAACGATGTATCTTATTTTCACCTCATCTGGAAATAAATGTATATTGTTTATATTCAATATGTTGATTGGAATAGTGACTTCTGATTCGGTGAATTTCTCAACATCAATAAAAACTTCAACTTCTTTGGTTTCGGAGAATACGTCATCATCCAGCTGAAGCCCCACCGACTTACTTACGTCTGACTTCAGATTTCGCATTGTGACGGTGTTTGTATTGACAAAATAGATGTCTTTTATTGTATTATACGCGCCATTAATTGTAATTGAGTCGGGGATGACGTATGGCTCTCCGTAAAAGCTGAACTGACTTCCAAACGAGATGTTTGTCTTCGGGACGACTTTCACGCGTTTTGATGCGAGTCGGTACATGGTGAAAAAGAAATCGTCTTCTCTCACATCGACATCAGTTGAGTTAATCTCCATGAAATTGGCGATGAGTTCTTCTATTGAACCTGCCTCAATGGAATACTCGTTGTCTTCGCTTTTCTTGTATTTTGTCTCTTTCAGTGAAATGACTATCTTGCGCGACCCCTGTGGTTTCAGATAGTAATTCAATAACTTATATCCAGTTGATTCAAGTGTCGCATCAATGGAGTATTTGTTGTCTGGGAGCGTTTGATTGGCAGGTTGTTCCGTCAGTTTTATGTTGAATGGTATCGTGACAATGTAGCTGTTTGACAGTTTTATCATCAGCCACAACAGCGCGGAGATGCATACGAAAAGCAGCATTCCGCTGATTTTCTTCAGACTACTTCTATCGTTATCTGTCTTCATACCATCAACCAACAAGGTTTAAGATTTGTGTGCATGATGTCGGTAACAACAAATCTTAAACCTTGATATTAAAGTCGTTATGCTTGCTGACCAACTTGGCTTGGGCTTGCTACGAGTGCTGATTTCTCGACTTCAATCTTGACGTTGTTGTCGATTGTCACGAACACTGTTGTTTCTTTCACTTCTGCGACTTTCCCGTGGATGCCGCCTATCGTGACAACGTTGTCACCCTTCTGTAAGGCTTCGCGGAATTTCTGAGCCTCTTTCTGTCTCTTGTTTTGTGGACGGATGAAGCACAGCCAGAAAACCACAAACAACAACACAATCATAATGATTCCAGACCAGCCGCTGCCTTGCTGCTGTGCCGGAGCCTGAAGTAAAAACATGTTTAATGTATTCATTTTAAATAATTTAGTTAGTAAATTTGTTAGTAATAAAATTAATAATCCAAGACTGTTTCAACGCTTGCCCTGAATCTCAGGATAGTCTGCGCTGGGTTGGTGTTTGCTTTCACAACCACGCTCTTGTTTTGAATTCCCTTATGCCCGTCGCTGTCGTAAATGATTGATATTGTTCCGCTTTCGCCAGACTTTATCGGTGTCTTGGGGAATGTGATGTTAGTGCAGCCGCAAGTCTTCTCAACCGTGGTGATAAGAAGCGGTGCGTTGCCTTCGTTTTTGAATTTATAAGTGTATGAAACCTTTTCACCTTGCAACATCTTACCGAAGTCGTGTTCTGTCGTCTCGAAAACAATCTTCGGTTCCTTGGTGTTTGTGCCGACTGTCGCCGATGCCGGATTGTTGACCAAGTCGCCGCTCAGCTTCCCGTTGTTTGATTCGCATGAACATAACATCAAAAAAATCAAAATTGGTATAATCGCCTTTTTCATCTCTAAACTTTTCAACTTTATTACTTTGTAACTTTATAACTTTATAACTTTATATCATCTTCCGCTGTCCCAAATCATCACTGAGCCTTGGTATTTGTCGTTTCTGTACTTGCCGACGCATTCGAGGACGTAGAAATATGTTCCGTCGGGGAGTTTGCCGCCGTCCCAGTCGTTTCTGTAATCTTTTGATTCATAGACGATTCTGCCCCATCTGTTGAAGATTACGAGTTTATGGCTGAGATAATATTCGCTCAACGTGACGTATTTGTCGTATTCATTGCCTCTACTCGGCGCGCCGCCCGACTCGTCGTATCCGATGATGAAAAAGTCGTTCTGTCCGTCGCCGTTCGGGGTGAAGATATTCGGGATTTTCAGTTTTACCGGAAGCACGAGGATGTCGTCTTTGTAGGTCGTGTCGCAGCCGCAGTCGCTTGTGACAGTCAAAAACGTCTCTACCGACTGGCCTTCATCGGCCTCTTGATATGTCTTGGTCGGTGTCGCGTCGGTAAAGCTTTCGTCTATCGTGCCGAATTTCCAGAAGAAATTTGTGACTTCGATGGTGTCGGAGTCGTTGGTGAAGCTCCATGTGGCGTATGGACGTTGCATATAAACCGTGTCTTTGGGGTCTGATGATATGGTAATCAATGGGTTGGGGTAAGCCTTGACTGTAAATTCTCCGGTCTGCGAGCATCCCGTTACAGGATTGGTGACTGTGACGGTGTATTTCCTTCTGGCCATCAACGCTATTGCGACTTGCGGGTCGTCAACTTCCTGGTAGTTGGTGTGCCATTCGTATGTGTATTTGTAAGGCTTCACGGTGTCGCCTTCCACGTAGGCCCTGACTTTCGCGGTCTTCCCGTTTTCGGCGGAGTTGTCGCTGCAGGTGAGTTTTATCTGGTCAAACTTGATCTCAAATTTCGGATGCATGTGAATCGTCAAGGCGTCGCTGCATGACTCGGAAGTCGTTGGATTACTGACGTTTACGGCGTAAATAGTGTTGTTTTCCGTTACCGTAATCGTGATGATGTGGCTGTTTGTGGTGTCGCAAACAATGCCGTTACAGGTCCAGACATAGTTGTATTCAGGGTTGAAATCAACGGAAAGTTTAAGTTCCTCGTTGAAGCATGTCGTGATTTCATCGCCTGCAATCTCATCGTTCACGGATATGTCGCAATTGATCTGTCCATTTGCTGTGAAAGATATAAATGTCAGAAAAACAATAAGATACGTAAATATTTTGTATGATGTTCCGCTTTTTTTCATGTTGAAAAAATTGATTTGCAAAAATAATAAAATATCTCAGATATTAATGTGAAATATCATATTTTATTATAAATGTCGGATATTTTTGTTTTGGTGTCAAAATGGCGTTTCGTTTCTAAAGTTGCTTTGTTTTATGACAAAATGTCGTGTTTGTTTGGTTGGTTTGAAAATTGATAGGCGGCGCGGAAAAACAAAAGAAAGGAATTGAAAAATGGAACAAAGAACGAACAGCCAGCAGAATCAGCAGAGTTATGAATCCTTGAACAGATTTGCGCGAAATCTCAACGAGCTTGCAGAGAATGGGAAACTCGACCCGGTGATAGGGCGTGACGAGGAGATTCGTCGTGTCTTGCAGATTTTGTCGAGGCGCACGAAGAACAACCCTATCCTGATAGGTGAGCCCGGTGTCGGTAAGACGGCCATTGCCGAAGGTCTCGCAGAGCGTATCGTGAGCGGCGACGTGCCGGAGAATTTGAAATCGAGGAAGGTGTATTCCCTTGATATGGGTGCACTTATCGCCGGCGCGATGTATAAAGGCGAGTTCGAGGAGCGACTGAAGTCGGTCATCAAGGAAGTTGTCGAAAGCGATGGCGAGGTGATACTTTTCATCGATGAGATACACACGCTTGTTGGTGCCGGCGGTGGTCAGGGTGCGATGGACGCGGCCAACATCCTCAAGCCGGCTTTGGCGCGTGGCGAGCTGCGTGCCATCGGAGCAACCACACTCAACGAATACCAGAAATATTTCGAGCAGGACAAGGCTCTCGAACGGCGTTTCCAGATTGTGATGATTGACGAGCCTGACGAGCAGTCGGCGATTTCGATCCTGCGCGGCTTGAAGGAGAAGTACGAGACGCACCATCAGGTGAGGATTCTCGATGAGGCGATAATCTCCGCCGTCGAGCTCTCAATACGTTATATATCAGACCGTTTCCTTCCCGACAAGGCGATTGACTTGATTGATGAGGCGGCTTCGCGCTTGAGGCTTCAGATCAATTCAGTACCGGAAGAACTTGAAGATGTTCAACGGAAAATACGCCAGCTTGAAATCGAGCGCGAGGCGATAAAACGTGAGAACAATGCCGCGAAGGTTGAAGAATTGACGAAGACTATCAATGAGTTAGGAAAAGAACGTGACAATCTCAGGATGCGTTGGGAGACGGAGCGCGGCTTTGTGGAGAAAATCCAGCGTGAGAAGAAAAACATCGAGCAGTACAAGTATCAGGCTGATGTGGCCGAGCGCGAAGGAAATTACGGCAAGGTCGCTGAGTTGAGGTACGGCAAGATCAGAGGCTCTGAGGCCGAGATTGAAAAGGCCAAGGAGCAGCTTCGCGCGGTTCAGGGCGACAAACCGCTTGTTGATGAAGAGGTTAGCGCCGATGATGTCGCCGAAATCGTGTCGCGTTGGACGGGCATTCCGGTTCATAAGATGATGCAGAGTGAACGCGAGAAATTGTTGAATCTTGAGTCGGAGCTTCACAAACGTGTTGTGGGTCAGGACGATGCGATAACAGCCGTGTCGGATGCAATCCGTAGGAGCAGGGCAGGGCTTCAGGATGCGAAAAGACCTATCGGGTCGTTCATCTTCCTTGGCACTACCGGCGTCGGTAAAACCGAACTCGCCAAGGCTCTTGCGGAGTTTTTGTTCGACAACGAGAACAACATGGTGCGTATCGATATGTCTGAATATCAGGAGCGTCACACGGTCTCGCGGCTTATAGGTGCGCCTCCCGGATACGTCGGCTACGAGGAAAGCGGCCAGCTGACGGAGGCCGTGCGCCGCAAACCGTATTCCGTGGTGCTTCTCGATGAGATAGAAAAGGCGCATCCGGACGTGTTCAACATTCTTTTGCAGGTTCTCGACGATGGCCGCCTGACCGACAACAAAGGCCGTCTGGTCGATTTCAAGAACACTATCATAATAATGACGTCAAACGTGCCGGAGGACGAGTTGAAGTCTCATTTCAGGCCTGAGTTCCTGAACAGGATTGATGATATAATTGTGTTCAAGCAACTTAGTGAGAGTCAGATAGTTGAAGTTGTTTCGATGCAGTTTGAGCATGTCAGACAGATGCTCAAGCCCAATGGGATTGAAATAAACATGACGGAGGCAGCGATGAAGTATGTGGCGCACATCAGCTACGACCCGCAATATGGTGCTCGGCCGGTGAAGCGGATGATGCAGCGCGAGCTGTTGAATGAGCTGTCGAAGATGGTGCTGGCCGAAAAAGTTGACAAAAGTCGTACGATAACCATTGATTATGATGGTAAAAAGTTGATATTCAATAATTAACGTGTTGTTTCCCTTGCCGGGAAATCGGGGGCGTGAAAATATTCGGTTGATGTTTTTGCGTCCCCGAAATTTTTTTTGAAAAAAAACAAAAAAGTGTTGCGTTTTTCAAAAACAAGTTATATCTTTGCCGCGTGTTTTTGTAAAACATTGTATTACAATTTATTAAATCAAATCTCATTTGAATTATGAAGATTTTTATTGCAAAGTTATCTCCCAAGACGACAGCGGATGATGTCAGGAAATTGTTTGAACATTATGGGAAAGTCACGGTCTGCAAGGTTATCACCGACCACGAGACGAAGCGTTCAAAGTGTTATGGATTTGTCGAAATGCCTGTAGAAAACGAGGCGTATGTTGCGGTTGTTGAGACCGACAACATGGAGTTTATGGGCAGCGTTATCGATGTGAAGAAGTCAAAGCCACAGCCTGTCGCGACAAAGAAGTAGTTTCAATTTTCTGATTTTCAATTAATTGGGATTGATAAAATTATTTTTGCGAATTTGTTCATTGAATTGCAAAAAGCTGTATCTTTGCACTCGCAAAAAAGTAATGGTCTGGTAGCTCAGCTGGATAGAGCAACAGCCTTCTAAGCTGTGGGTCTTGGGTTCGAATCCCAACCGGATCACGGTAAAGCCAATTAGTTGATAGTCAGCTGATTGGCTTTTATTGTGTGATAAAACATTAGTGCTATGTTTCTGCAAATTCATCCGGAGAATCCGAACCCGAGGCATATCAAGATGATATTGGAATGTCTTGATAATGATGGAGTTATTATTTTCCCGACGGACACCATTTATGGTATTGGGTGCAGCATTGACAGCACCAAGGCTTTTGAACGCATTGCGCAGATTAAGGGGATAAAGAAAGAAAAGGCACATTTTTCATTTATTTTCAATGATTTAAGCATGTTGTCGGAGTTCACGAAGCCGATAAACAATGACGTTTTCAAATTGATGAAAAGAAATCTTCCAGGGGCGTTCACATTTATTTTGGAGGCGAACAACAACATCCCGAAGATTTTGCAGAGCAAGCGCAAGACGATAGGAATCCGTGTGCCCGACCAGCCGATTATCACGAATATCGTGAGGGAATTCGGTCGCCCGATAATGACGACTTCCATTCTTGATGAAGACGAAATTTCCGGTTTTTTGACAGACCCCGAGGAGATAAATGAACGTTATAAGAACAGAGTTGACATTATCATTGACGGTGGGGCAGGGGACAATCAGGAGAGTACCGTTGTTGATTGTACTGATAATGAGATAGTTATAGTGCGTCAGGGCAAGGGTGAGCTTGATTGAAAAAAAATAAAATATTTTTGTTGCGTGTATTGAAAAATATAGTACTTTTGCACTCGCAAATGAACGGAGGTGTCAGCAATGGCAATGAAGTTCGATGACTTGGTAGCTCAGCAGGTAGAGCATCACACTTTTAATGTGGGGGTCCTGGGTTCGAGCCCCAGCCAGGTCACAAATTTTAGGGGTTAATTTTTGCAAGTAAACAATGCATCAGGGTTAAAGGTCACTTTAGCCCTTTTTTGTTTTATTATTTTGAATATCAATCACTTACAAAGGCGAAAATTAAAGGAAAAATCCGAAAAATTGGCTGAAAAATGATAAAAAATCATCTCCAAAAAACGGCTGTTTTTTCGGTATTACTGGCAAATTACTGGCAAAAAGTCCGAATTTTCTTTTAGAATTTCATACGATGTTTTTTGGTGTAAATTCATTTGATGGAAGAATCCAATTACTTTAAAATATCACAAAGTAACTTTTTGAGAAAAAATCACCACCATTATTATTGATGCTCTCCCAGTCTGACAACTATATAAGTTTGTCATTATTTGCATGTTTGAAAAATCCTAAATTGCCATTCCGTAATTTGGCAATTTGGCAATTTGATTGAAAAAAACACAATTCAATGAATCTAAATAATTGTTTAATAACAACTTGCAATTTTGGGGTAAATTGCCATTTTTGAAAATGGCAGAAATGTCTTCGCCGATGTTGTATTCAGTAATATGATATTTTAGGGTTGCGTAAAAAAAGCGTGAAACTCAACTCACCGTAATTCTGAGGTGTTTGGTCATACCTTGCTCTGACGAATAAGTCAAGCTCACGCTTTAGCGCAAGCAGAACTCTTATCCTTTCGAGCAATTCTTATAGCGACCAAACTTTCAGAATTGAAAGAAAAAGCTCTGTACTTCTATTTATTTGCTTTTAATTACCTTGTTTATCTGTTTCTTACCTCCATTTTTCGAGTTGCAAAAATACAAAATAGTAAAATTGAATGTAAAGAAATTGTAAATTTTTATTCACAACTCAATCATCGCTCTCTTCGAGCAGATGAGATAAATACATTGGTAGCGAATATCTGAAGTTATCTATCGATCCTTTGGGAACAAAAATATGCTTCAGCGATTTGCAATCTTTGAAGATTGTCATTTCAAGAAATTCCTGATACGCAATGCGGGCTTTGTACAGCAAAGCCCTCTCATTCGGGTCGTCGCTGAACTCCCTCGTCGGTGACTGGATACGTTTCAGTTTGATGGCTTTCTGCTGGTTCACCTGCACGTCGTTTATCACTGTATCTTTGTTCGTTATCCACACCGTCGTCAGCGATCGGCAGTTCCTGAACATTCCATGACCGATTTCGAGGAGCGATTTCGGAAGTCTGATTTCCTTAAGCGACACGCAGTTTTCAAATGCACTGTACCAAATCATTTCCACTTCGTCGCCAATCGTTATCCTCTCCAAGCTGTCGCAACTCGCGAAAGCTCTTATCCCGATTTCTTTCACCGAATCGGGAATTCTCACCGACTTGATTTTCGAGCAGAAACAGAAAGCATAGTTCCCGATTCTTTCCACCGTTGGCGGAATAATGAGGTGACCTTCCATTTCACTGGTGTAAAATTGGCTGTTGCCGATTTCTCTGATGCCGTCCGGCAGTCTGATTTCCCTGTCGGGGCTTAGGGCATAGTAAGCCATTTCTGTGGCGTTTTTGCTTGGTGATTTCTTTCTCATATTACATTAATTTAGGTTTATAATTGATGTTTAAAACATCGTATTTCAGCTTGAATCAGTAAGTTAGCCAAGTGAGAACAAACGCCGTCTGTCTGTCGTGGCATCCTTTTGTTTGGCAAAATAACAGATGCGCAGCGGATGCCCGATGTTCCTTCCACAAAAATAGTTGTGCAAAAATACAAGATTTCCGTTAAGATTTACAAAAAAAAGCTGGCGTATGCCAGCAATTTTAGAAAATAAAAACTAAAGAATGTTTATTCGTGTCGCGTTATTTCTGCCCGCCCTTCTTCGTCCATCTGGCGTCCGTGTCCTTGTGCCTCTTCTTGTTGGCCTTTTTCTTCTTATCCTCCTCAGCATCGTCATCTTCCGCGTTCCAAAGTTTGCCGCCGCGACCATCCTTTATGGCCTTGTTCTCTTCGCGCGTGTTGCGCTGGCGGGGGACTTCCACGAAACTCCCGTCTATTATCACGCCCTGGCTCATTATCAGGTTCTTCTCCCGCAGGAATCTGTCGAAGTCGGCAAAGAGTCTGTCATAGAGATTCTTTCCCGTCAGTTGCTCTTTGATTGCCCAGATGGTTCTGGCGTCGGGCACCTTGTCTCCGCTTGCCAGTCCGAGGAAGTCCCGGAAGCTTGTGCGGTCAACTATCTGATATTCAGTCTGCTCGTCGCTCAAATTGTACATCCGCTGAAGCACGAGGATCTTGAACATCAGAACATAGTCATACGGCTTCGCCCCCGCCTTCGTCAGACGCTCACGGTACAGGCCCGCCTCCAATGTCTCACGGAACATCTCGAAATCAATCGTTTCCGCAAGCCTCTCAAGTGGATTCCCTAATGCGGACAACACGGATGTCCTCTCTTCCGAATCAAATAAACCTTGGTTGCCAAGTTTTCTGTATGCCCTTTTGCATGTGTCCATTTTCTCTTCAAATTTTCGGCAAATATACAAATATTTATCTGAATATCAAAGAGTTTTATTTAGAAATGCCCTTACGTTTGTGGTCGCTCAAACAACGGTCGATGACCTTAATCCTCAAATCTGCGCTCTTTGACTTAGGCATTTTTCACCATCATTTAGATTGGTGCAAAAATAGTGAATGTTTCTAATAATTATACACTGTGAGCAACAATTAATAAATAAGTTGTGTAATTTTGATTTCACCTTCCCAAACCCCGTCTAGGTTTCAATACACCCCTTCGTCCCAGCTTATTAACGACTTCTTCCAAAGTGTACGCTTGATATAGACTTTTTGCCTCGTCATAACGCTTATTTATGCTCGTAAAACTCAACCATATAGACGAAAACGGGCAAAGGGATTCTGAGTCTATATCACCCTTTTCATTGACAATGCCACATTTGTTGGCTCCTGTTAAAGGACTACCTGAAATGAAATACACAAGCCATTTCGTTTTATCCTTTTTATGTATCCTGGCTTTTTCACAGCTAAACCACCATTCAAGATACACGCCTAAAGTCGGATGGTTGAACCCAGCTGTTCCCGTATAGGCCAAACCGTTCTGGATGGGTACTGGGCAAAGAAACATGCGACTATCCGACATAATTCTGTCTTTGTTTTGAAGAAACAAGAAGGCATTATTCAGGAATAGTTTTTTCTCCTTCTCTTTCTCCTTGTCAGTTTTTGACGCAGCATCATGTCTATGCTTTGACTTCCCAATAGATAAATATTTGCCTGTAGTGTCAAGCCTCATTTCATTGTCCACCCTTGCTTCTGTATGCTTCAAAGGATAGCAGTCCAGTATTGCGCCATTTAATAAAGTCATTGTTCCTTTTGTCATTTCCTCTTTTCTTATTGCCCCTCAAATAATCTCCGTCACAATCCCCAGCTTCAAGGCTTCCTCAGCCGTAAGAAACCAGTCCTTACGATTCTGGACCACATCGTTAAGCTGGGCATCCGTGATGCTGGTCTTTTCCTTGATGATTCTAAAAAGCATGTCATTGATACGAGAGGCTTCGGCCACCGTGTCTTCCATTTCTCTCAATGAGCCAATGGAAATTCCTTGTACCTGATGAATCATGAAGGTTGTATTGCGGTAGGCCTTGCGAACTTTAGAACCAAGCGCAACCACAATGCCCATCGACATGATTTTGCCCGTGCATATCATTTCTATTGGAGTTTTTGAAGCCTCAATCACATCGTGGAGAGCCATTCCATCATAGCACGTTCCACCGCCCGTGGAAAGGTAAAATCTGATTGGCGTGAGGAGTACTACAGCTGGCTCCTGACGGTTCTCAATCGCCCATTGACGGCATTTCTCAGAATAGTCAAGGTCGTTAGCGTTGATTTTTGCAATATCCTTGATGGCCGCTTCGACTGTTGTGTTTTTGATTTCACCAAAGAAAGTAACTATCTTTTCTTTGGGTTCAAGTTGTTTGATTTCCATTAGTTTCCCTCCTATGACTCAAATCTTTAGCAATTCATATCGGCCATACTTGCCTCCAGCCGCATTTGAAAACCGCACCCTCCGAAACACTTCCTGTGTTTTCTCAGTGTGGTGCAGATGTCCGAAAAGATGATATTTCGGTCTTACATCCATTACACGCTTGTAAAGAGTATAGTCACCATAATTGATACCGTCCTGTTCATCGAGAATGCCTAATGGAGGTTGATGCGTAAGCAGCACATCCGTGTCAGCAGGGATGCGGCCAAACAGCTCAGGGAAGTTGCCGTCAAGGTCGTCCTGCAAAAACATAGGCACACCGTAAAACTTGATGCCGTCAATGGTGATGCCATCATTGTAGAGATAATGCATATTATCTGGCAAGCCTTCAATGTTGGCACCATACAAACAATTGTCATGGTTGCCTGCAATGAAGATCTTGTGCTTGTAAGGCAGCTGGCCAAACCATTCGATGAAGTCCTTGACTTCCTCTTCGGTGCCGTCTTCAGTGATGTCACCCGTATGCACGATGACATCGGCATTAGGCAAATCTTTCAGGATCTGATGCTTGCCGTGAGTATCAGAGATATGTAGTATTTTCATGTTTATTCCTTTGTGTTAGTTAAATCTATTGTCGTTTCGTCAGTGACAGCGAGAACGGAATAACTTTGGAAAAGCTTTTTATACTTTTCGGGCATTTCCGTGTGTATGGGAACGATGCATTTCGGCTGAACATGCTCGACAATCTTTTGCAGCGATGCCACGTCTGCATGGCCGCTGGTGTGGATGTCAGGCAGTTTCTGCCTAAGCTCTGGCTTATCTTCAATCCAAGCCTTCAGGCGATTGATTTCACTTTTGTCTTGCTCCCAGTATTGCGCCCAAATAGAATTTGTCAGACAAACCTTAGTTTTCGAGATGTACCTGTTGAGGTCGCCAATAAGCTTAGGACGATATAGCAACACATATTTTGAATGATTCACAGATAAATCCGTTTGGTCTAATTTTATTGCCCCTCTACGCAGGTCAAGGACCAATTGTCTGTCTTTCTCAATCATCCAATTGGTAAACGACCATGGGAAATAAATCTCCAAACTTGGGAATGTTTTGTTTGGAATGCTTTGCCGATTCTGATGAGCAAGCTCCAAGGCATACGCAGCGTAGGGGTCTACACCTAAAACGCGGTTGGTTCTGACACAAGCCCTATACAATGCAACGATCCTATCGATGTTTTGAGAAGAGCACCACACAAGATGCAAACTATCCGAATTGGAAGAGAACTGTTTGACAAACTCATTCTCAATGGCCGTTTCCGTCTTTTGCCTAACGCCCCTGCCCAAATTAGTGCCTTCCAAAAAGAGATAATCCACGTTTTGAGGAAGGTTTTTGTATAGCACACCTTTCTTCCCGTGCAGCCTGATGTCACCGCTATAAAGGATACGTTTCCCGCACGCTTCGAAGAGGAACGCACATGCCCCAAAAGCTGAATGGTCAACGTCGTATTTCGTGACACGAAAGTCTTTAACAGTCACCGTGTCTTCGATAGGATGAATGTCTAGATATTCCGTGAGGTCTTCGCCAAACATCCCTGATATTTTCATCAGCTCAGCGGTTTCCTTCGTGGCGTAAACCTTGGTGCCTTGTGGAGTCTCATTGAGCAGCCCATAATGGTCTGCATGATAGTGGCTGAGGAAGACAGCGTCGCAGTTTTGAAGCCATTTTTGTGCATTCTCTCGAATCTCATTTTGGGTCTCTATGTCTTGCTCATCGTAATCCAAGGGCAAGCCGCAGTCGATAAGTATCCTGGCATTGCGTGTCGCAAGCTCCACGCAGTTCCCACCGATTTGGTGGGAACCACGATGGATAATAAATTGTGTGTTGGGTTGATTGTTATTCATGTGTGTAGTCGAACGGAAGTATATCTTTGAATTTATCGCTTATGTCTTCGCCTATGTTTTTAGCTTTTCTACTGCTTTTCCCTTCTAAAGCATAACAGCGGACTTGAGTAAGTTTTCCTCTATATTTGAACTTGTTGTCCTTTAATGAATTGATGGTGTCGTCCGAGTATGACTTTACAATCTCAATAAAATAACGCAAAACTTCATTGTTGTCTTTTTCGTCAATATCTAATTTCAAAAAATCTTTTTTATGGTCAACTTCATCTGCATTATTTGCTTTGAATTCAATCAAACAAACTCGATGGAGATTCTCATTATAAATAACCATATCAAATTCACCACTTCTGCCGTCTGGATTCTGTTTTGGATTTGTAGAAAAGTCAGAATATGTATCTTTTGTCGGGGTCTCAACCGAGTAAAACAGATTGATATTGTTTTCTTTACAATAGTAGTTGAATTCTTCTACAAAAGCAAAACGTAGTTCTTGCTCACTAATTCTTGTTCCTTTTGCTGTTTTTTTACCGCTTTCATCATAATAATATGCCGGGAAAACAAGACGGCTTTCGTTTTTTGATAAAGATAATGGTAAAGTATCACTAAAGCCTTCTTTATGCTTTAAATAAACCTTTTCCAATCTCGAAAATGTCTTCGTGATGATGTCATCCATCGTTTCTTTTAATTCTTCAGTTGTCATTTTATTATGTTTTTTTGTTGTTTTTCACAATTGCAAAACTAAACAAAACCTCGGTTTTCTGAGGTTGTTTTTTATTTTTCCAAAAGGTCTTGAAATTCTGGGTCTTTGACCACTTTTTTGAACTCGGCGACCACGTTTGGCAACTTCACGATGGGCTGGCCGAGGCGCGCTGTCACAGTGCCGAAGTTGTTAGCCTTCACCCATTCCACCACCTTGTTGCGGACTTCGTTGTCAAAGTAGAGCTTCACCTGCAACGGGGTCTTGATTTCGGCAGCGTTGGCAAGGGTGCTGTCCAGTTGGCCATTCTCAATCGGGTTCTCCATGGTGATGCCGATCACGTAGGGCACGATGGACCCGATGAGCGACCCTTTGTCGGCCTCGGGATTCACTCCCATTTCAGTGCGGATTCCAGTCACCATTTTGCCCAAGACAATCATTCCCTCGGCCAGTCCTGCAGCGCAGATGGCGTCCATTTCGGCGACCACGGCGGGGTGGCCGGTGCCCAACTCCGGGAAGCGGTTGCGGATTTTCATTTCAAGTTGGGTACGGAAGGCGTCGATGTTGGCGCGGGCTTCCAGTTGTTGCTTTCTTTTTCTCTCTTGTTCTTTGTGGGATTTTTTTGTACTCATGGTGCGTTTGTTTTTAAATTTCGCTATACAATACGATTGGCAGTAATGCAATCTTTACAAGAAAATTGCAAAACGCTATAAGACAGTAAGATAATAGCTATATATTTATGTGCGTAAAAGTAATAATTCAGCTTTTCTGATACTGTCTTGTGTTTAACTTTTCATCATTTCGTCCAACCATAACTCAAAATAGTATGGATATTTCTTGATGGCCCAACAGAAGGCGCGTAGCGTAGAAATGTCATAACGTCTTTCCTCAACGGCGATGAGACAAATGCGCTTGTAAGCATCCTCAACCGTTTCGCCTTCTTGTGCAAGCGTTAACCCGCCGCAGATGTCCCATTGACCGTAATACTCAGGGTCGTATTCCTTACATAGCAGAGGCATCAGGTTAACCAATGGCTCTTCACTTTGTTCTTTTGTGAAAGGATTGTTGCTTTGTTCAGGAAGGCGGTGATATAGCCATTGCTCAGCAGCGGTATAAACCGTGGTTCGCATACTAAGGCTAATCCCGCATTCTTTCATGTAAGCTTTGGTCAGCAGACGCAAAGCTTCAAAGGCATCCATCTTTTCGCCTTCTTCGGCGTACTTTTCAAATAGTTTCTCGGTTTCTGTCATAACATTGTTTTTAATTCATGATAAAATCCCTATGATGATTAAAATAGCCAAAATAATGACGACCGTGATGATGAGGTTTTTGATAAACCTGCCCACTCTTTGAGCAAAACTCAGATTATCTTCTGCCTCGTCGGCACTCGTCAGATTGTTTTCGCCTTCCAGCGCGCATTTCTTGGAACAGTAGTACCTCCTGTTCCATCGAGGGCCACCAGTGTACCCTTTTCCATCGGGGAAATACTTCCCACACCATTCGCAATTTGCCATATTTCTTTCTGTTTAAATTAGACTTTGATTTTTAGGGGTGTCTAAGTCCCCGAAGGGACTCAGACGTTGTAAATCCTGACAATTTTATTCTGTGCTTGGGCTTTTCGGATGGTGTCCCAAGTGCCTTTGCTCGATGCCGTGACAAAGGCGAGAATGATGTCAGAGCTTTCGATAATAGTCGTGTTTCGTTTCAGAGGAGCGCCGCGACCGTAGAGGCCATAATCAGGCTTGAATTCTTCCAGCGGATAGCTGTGTTCCGAAGCGTATCGGGCGGCCAGCGTATCCGCGCCTTTGGCACCACCTGAAACAATCTTTTCGACTTTAATCTTGGTTTTTTCGACAAAGTTGTCGACTGTTTCGGCCAGCAGAGAGTAATCCAAGAGCTCCCTGGAGCCAACGATTCCCAATCTCATTTTTCAGTATTTTAAAGAACAAAAGTTATTTCAAACAAGATACTGATACGAATAGCCTAATCGCATTGAAATCAATTCGATTGTAAATCGCTAAGAAACAGCATACTAATAAGTAAAAATATAAGTGCGTAAATTATGTGCGTAACAAAATAATTCTCTATCTTTGCACGCAAAACCCAATAGATATGTCAGTCAGTTTTACCTTGGAGAAACGCACCAACTTGCATGATGAAAGTCCCATCAGGATTTCATGGAGCTTTATGGGAGAACGTGTCCAATCAACATTAGGGATTTCCATCAAGAAAGAAGATTGGAACGAGAAAAGCAGATTGGTGAAAGCCGATGCGCACAACCACAACGGGCAAAACGCCGATGAGATCAATTTCCTCATCAAGCGCATCAGCACAGTTGTGATGGATGTTGAGCTTGCTTGTATAGAAAACCAGTATATTCTTGGCAAAGATATGATGAAGCAAGCCATCAGCGATGCCTTGTCTAAAGACATAGCCCGCCCGGAGGATATATTAGAACGCTGTTTGCAAGGCTTGAAATCTCTGCCTGAGATAAAGACAAGGTATTATAAAGACCTGGCTGGTAGATATTATCAGTTTCTATGCGATGCCAGAGACTTTTATATACTAGGTGATAAATACTACATCCTCCAAGAACTATTTGGAGCGCACGAAAGAGTTGCCGTTCCAATCAGCAAGTTTAAGCCAGAAAGAGAAAAGGGAAGTATGTATCCCATTACAAAATTCAAGGAAGTGAGCAAGGAAGAAGTGTATGGCCAATAACGCCTTTACCTTTTGCAATCGCTCAACTATGCTTTATCTTTGAAAACAAAAGGAAACGAATTCATTAATTCTCCTTTTGTTTTAATAAAATGATGATAAAGGCCGTATCCCATGAATGATGAAACAAAGAACTTGCTTTCTTCTGGCAGTTTTTGAATTTCTTGGTTCAAAACGGTACTGTAAGGATTATAATTTGCTAATAGGAACACAAAATCAACCTCCGCAACAATCTGGGGAACTTTACCATTTATTAAGTATTGATCTATACCCTTAATTAAACCAAGAATTTGCTTTTGAATAAGTACTGTCAGCATGTCTTTTCCTAATTCTTTAGTCAATTCTGCATTGCCTTTAAGATTCTTGAAATCTGAATAGTGTTCAGCTAAGCCACAATCGTCCTTAATTGCATTAGTTCCTTGTTTGACTTCAATTAGTGTTAATTGTACTTTAAGCGGTCTTTTATTACCAGATCTAAGCCATCTAAATGCAACAATATCAGCCCTTCCTCCTAAATCGCTATTTTGCCATTCGGTATCGGCAATAAAATAGTCTGTATATTGAGCATTAACTGACAAGTTGTTTTCATAAACAACTCTTTGTTGTATTTCTTTTTCTCCAAGTTTTGCTAGTTTTGGGTTTTGTTCGTGTTTGTCTACGATGTTCTTTGCTTTGGAAAAATAATTAGTAATATCATTAAGATCTGGTTGTGGAACAGATATTTCTTTATTAACAATATATTCTGGGACTAAACCTTCCATCGCTCCATTATCACTGATAGTCAAAATACGCCCGCCTCGATAATATATCATAACACTATTACCTCGCATTTCAAAATCAAGATATGGGTCTTCTTTGACGCATTCAGTAATAACATGATACTTACCTGTGGGCTTAAACATATCAAGAAACGATTGGCTTAATTGCCTTTTGTTGAACTTTTCCATAGTTGTCATTTTTAAACGATGCAAAATTATAGGGGACTTCTATTTTTACTGTTTCCACGCCGCCGTTCTGAATTTCGCGAAGTCCGTTGAACGAAATCCACAATGAAAACGGCGCGGCAAAGTTACAAATTACTTTCTTATTTCTAACAATTCAGCGATAAATTTCTTTAAATTTCGGGGGGGGGTAAATTGTTGTTTATCAATATGTTATACATACTAATTCATCCCCAACCTCACAATCTGCTCATATCGGCACACATTGTAAACCAGATTGGTCAGGGTGTTTCTGGCGGCGTTCCGCGCGAAGCCGATGACGCGGTCCTTCATCTGGTATTTGCGCATCACGCTTTTCACGCTCTTTCCGATATATGCGCTGTCGGCATACAGCTCCTGCCCCCTGTCGTCATTGTCTATCAGCAGCTTGGTCGGAACGGAGTCGTGCTGTTCCGCGCTCGTAGTCACCGCCTTCTTTATCAGCTTGCACTTGGCGTCAACCTTTGCGTGGTTCTTGTAGCCGTAATATTTCTGCCCGCCCTTCTTCGTCCATCTGGCGTCCGTGTCCTTGTGCCTCTTCTTGTTGGCCTTTCTCTTCTTATCCTCCTCAGCATCGTCATCTTCCGCGTTCCAAAGTTCGCCGCCGCGACCATCCTTTATGGCCTTGTTCTCTTCGCGCGTGTTGCGTTGGCGGGGTACTTCCACGAAACTGCCGTCTATAATCACGCCCTGATTCATTATCAGGTTCTTCTCCCGCAGGAATCTGTCGAAGTCGGCAAAGAGTCTGTCATAGAGATTCTTTCCCGTCAGTTGCTCTTTGAATGCCCAGATGGTTCTGGCGTCGGACACTTTGTCTCCGCTTGCCAGTCCGAGGAAGTCCCGGAAGCTTGTGCGGTCAACTATCTGGTATTCGGTCTGCTCGTCGCTCAAATTGTACATCCGCTGAAGCACAAGGATCTTGAACATCAGAACATAGTCATACGGCTTCGCCCCCGCTTTCGTCAGACGCTCACGGTACAAGCCCGCCTCCAATGTCTCACGGAACATCTCGAAATCAACCGTTCCCGTAAGCCTCTCAAGTGGATTCCCTAATGAGGACAACATGGATGTCCTTTCCTCCGAATCAAATAAACCTTGGTTGCCAAGCTTTATGTATGCCCTTTTGTATGTGTCCATTTTCTCTTCAAATTTTCGGCAAATATACAAATATTTATCTGAATATCAAAGAGTTTTATTTAGAATTGCCCTATAGTATTTGAAACAGATGAATATGCTAGACCACCTTCGATGATTTTATAGACATTATTGCCAACTTGAAAGATTCCGTCTGTGTTTGCAACATTTCTGTAAGGATGATCATAATAACGTGATTCAAACATATAATCGCCTTCAGGTAAAAGAATAAGTTGGTATTTTTCTCTGTTATCTGATACAAATTGTTGAATAGATTCGAGTGTTGGGAAACGATTTTCAATGTCTAAGCTATAATACTCTTTATCGGCCATGCTTCCATAGGAGACGAAATCTGTATTAGAAGTTTTTGTATCAGTATTTGACAAATAGTCCAAAACTTCTTTGAATGATTCAAACTTTAGCATTGGCTTTGTATAGCTTTGTTGTTCAACAGAGTCGTTTCCCTTTTCTTTCTGGCATCCCACAAATAGGACGCACGCTGCCATAACTATGGCGAACAGGGTAAATCTTTTTGTTGTCATGATGATATTGTTTTAATGTGTTAGTAAATAAGTGTTTATTTATTTGAAAATTAATTTGTTACTACAACATCACTATAATCTCTTTTCATTAGATGGGATAAAGGTGAAGTTGCAGTTGTTTGAATTTAAGAGCATTTCAGCTCTCACTGCCGCATGATATTTCTCTCCAAACACGGCTCTCATGGCTTGAAGAGAATCAAACAATACTATTCATATCAATTCGTTTAAATTATTGCTAAGTACCTTTTCCATATATCTCTTTCTCTTTGTCTCATTCTGCAATGCAGGGCATCCCATTATTGTATCCGCTCATAGATTGTTTTTCATGGAATCCTCGTTTTTGACTTCGGTCTGTTCAATATTTCCATTCTGTGGGGACAGTAAAATAGGTGAGGTTGAGAGCTTATCTATCCAGTGGCGCATCCGGATGTAAAGCCTCAAACTCTCGCATCCTCCTGTAAAACTCCTCGTCCATTGCCGATGTGTCGATAGGAGCCGGAATGTGTATTTCCGACTCATTTTGCATGGAGTATCCTTTTTTTTCTTCTTGGCATCCCGCAAATATTAGGGCGGCTAAGGACACCGCTATTGCTACGAAAACAAAAACAATGTTTTTCTTTTCATTTCATGATTCTCCTATTAGTTTAGTATCATCATTATTGTCATTTTTCTATTTCAGTATTATTATAAACCATCTATACAGTCCATTACATTATCTTAAACCGCACCCCTAGCATCACACTCCTCGGACGAATCGAATACGCCGAATAATATCCATAAATCCCTGAATAATAGGAATAAACGAAACTCTCCGTGTCAAGAATATTGTTCACATCAAGGCTGAGCTTGACCTTTCGGATGGTATAGCCGAGGCTGCAATCCAAAAGCACGAAATTGTCCGTTCGGCCTTCGGAACGGGTGTGATAAAACTCCACCGAGGGCGTGAGGGACAAGCCGAAAGGCAAAACCACGCTCAGATTGGCATTGTCGATGAGGCTCACAATCGGTTGACTGCCAGCGTTGAAACCATCTAATGAGGAAGTCATTCGGCTAAAACTACCTTTGTTATTGAAAAAGATATAGTCCGTAAAAGCAATGCTGGCGGTCAAGTTGGCGTTCCAGCCTTGGTTATAATAGGTGGCCACTTGGTTTTGTACCAAATGCGGCGAACGCCCCAGTCCGTAGGAGCATTTCGCGTTGATGTTCAGCCGCTTCCAACTGAAACCCTTGCCCGCATACAGCGAAACGGACAGGTAATCACCCCAACTTGGCTGCTCCACTGCATTGATAACCATGGTGTTGCCTTCAAAATTTTGCGAATACATCACCTCGTTGCGGTAGCGGTTGTAGTTCACCGAGAAGTCACCGAAAACATATTTCATGATGTTTTTGAACGACAGTGTTAGGGAACCGTTGGCGCCATAGGTGTCGGCCAAAGGGCAGTCATAGTGCGACAAGGTTCTGTAGTTCTGCATGATATAGCCCGAATAAAGCGTTCGCAAACTTGGAGTGCTGTTGTATGTGGCTATTTTGGTGCTCACCTTCCAGTTATGGTTGAAGTCGTAATGGAACGAAAGCGAAGGCTGGGTCAAGACCTTGAATTGCTTGTCGGAGGCGGTGCCGATGCGGTCATCCAATTGCAGGTAACGCAACTGTATGGGCACCATAAGCGTCACATTCACACGACGACGGTCGTAGGTGAAATAGGCACCTGAGGCAGGCTGGTACTTATGCCAACGGATGTCATTGCTGAATTGGTTTCCTGCAAACTGAATAGTCGAACCATCTGCATTTTGTCCTGTAAGGCTTGAATGAAGCGTTTGCTCCTCCATACTGAAATTGAAATAAGGCATAATGCGCAGCCGTTTACAAACCACGCTTGTGAGGAAGCGCAGGAAATTCTCGCTCTTAAAGGACTGGAAACCTATGTTTTGCAAGGTCAATGCGTAGCCCTCGCCACCATTGAGGACTTCTGGGAAACATCCCGGCGCGACTTGCAATCCGTAGGGCAAGGTGCCATAACTCGTGTTGGAGTTGAATTCCACGCCGCTTTCAGGGTCGCGACGGCTCTTGCGAATCCAGTGGATGTTGGCCTTGGCGCACAGCGATTGGTAGTTTTCCTCCTGCCGTATCAGCTCACCATTGTCCACTAAGCCCTCGCCCCAGTTGCGGTGTCCCGAAACAATGAGGCTGATTTTCAGATAGTCCAAGTCCTTGTTGAGGTTGTAATTGATACTGCCTTCAAGCATTTTGGCCGTTTCCAACGATTGCATCCGCTCAACAAGACTGAGCGTATCATCAGGAAGGAGATAGAGTGTGCGCGACTCGCTCAACTTGCGGTTGCGGTCGCCGCCAAAGAGCAGGCTGTACGACAGCTCAGCCTCGTTTTTCAGCTTGTGCAGGCTGTTGTAGGTGACCCCTTGCGAACGGTTCAGTGTATGCCGCACACCTGAAATGCCTGGGGCACTTGGTTTAACCATCGAGGCCAACGACGTGACCGTTACATTCTCGTTATCAACGAGATTAATGCCTGAATTGTTGGCCTTTAAGGTGCCAAGAAACTGGTTGCGTTTTGCGAAATACATTCCCGTGAGGCCGCCTTCGTATTGTAGGCTGTCCGCCCAGCCCGCGCCAAGGTCGGCCATCAAGGCAAAAGTGCCTTTGGCGTTTTCCTTCAACTTGATGTTAAGGGCCACATTGTCCGAAAACTGGATGTTTTGCAGTGCCCTTACCTCTTGATGGTTCTCCATCACCTGCACCGAAGCCACGTCGGAGGCGGCGATGCTGGTGGTGGCAAGGTTGTAGCGCCCTTGCAGCATATCCATATTCTCGATGTAAAACTTGGAGATGGGCTTGCCTTTATATTCCACCTTGCCGTCGTCCTTCACCTCGATGCCTGGCATCTTCTTCAGCACGTCGGCGATGACAATGTCGGTAGTGTCGCGGAAGGCAGCCACCACATAGTTTACCGTGTCGTTGCCGCCCCAAATCTTCTCCGACTTCACGATCACTTCTTTCAATTGCAGCGCTTCTTCCACCACGGTGAAATCGACCGTCTGTGTCTTGTTTTCCACCTCCTTGAACTGTCGCTTCAGGTTGAAGCCATAGACGGCCAGCAGCAGTTTTGCTTCCTCGCTTTGCGTAACCAACTGATAATGACCTTTTTCGTCCGGAAAAGTATAGGCCATAGGCAGGCTGTCCGCCACACGCAAGAGCATCACCGAGGCATTGTAGACGGGTTGCTTTTTCTCGTTGTGTACCTCGCCGGAAATAGTCGTTTGCGCGATGACTTTTAAACTGGAAGCAGCAAAAGCAAATAAGATGAAAAGATATTTTCTCATGGTGCAAAGTCTTTATTGTTGATAATAATACCTGTTTTTTCAAGGTAGTTTTTCCCTATCATCCATGAAAGCAGGGGGACTTTTCCTAAATGCAAAACCATTATAGCAGAATCTGATTGATAATGTATGGGGTTTTTTCCATACAATTTGATAAGGGCTTGAGGGTCATCGTTTTCCTCGTCTTCAATTGAAGTGATACTAAGAAGAATATATTCCGTTGGATCTGTATTTATGTGGATATTAGAAAATGCCAATGGGAAATTTCTATATAGTTCATAAGGAACAGCAGTATATACAATTTGTGTGGAATCAGTGTTCACCGTTCTTTTAACCCTTACAGAAAGCTTAGGATGATATGGCATCACAGCGAAAACAAAGGCAGTCATTAACAAGCTTCCTATAATTACTGCAATGCCATAACGGGCTAAAACAGGTGGCATTTGACCTACAATTTCCCTCACTTTGGGACTCTTCCGTGCATCAGATTCTTTCCAGTCCATGGTTACTTTCCTAATTCTAATTGATCTTTTACCAAAGTGTAATATCGCCCCTGCAAGGCTGTTAGTTCTTCGTGTGAACCACTTTCTACAATTTTGCCTTCATGTAATACCACAATACGGTCCGCGTGGCGCACTGTACTAAGCCTATGAGCCACTACAACTACAGTTTTATTCTGATAGAACTCTCGTAGATTATTTACAATCATACGTTCGTTCTCTGTATCTAAAGCATTAGTTGCTTCATCGAGAAAGACAAAATCAGGATTTTTATAAATTACTCTTGCCAGTAAAACACGCTGTTTCTGACCTTGGCTCAATCCTTGTCCATTATGCCCAATTTTAGTTGACAATCCCATTGGAAGAGATTGGATATAATCCTTCAGGTTGGCCATTTCTATGGCATATTCTAGTCTCTTTTTATCTGGTATATCACTTGAAACAGCAATGTTGTTCTCTATGGTATCTGAAAAAATAAAACCATCTTGCATTACAGCTCCACATTTTGATCTCCACCATTGTAAATCAATGTCGTTCATATTCTTATCTCCCAACTTGATTTGACCTGACATTGCTGGATAATAGCCTAATAGCATCTTTACCAAGGTTGTTTTACCACTTCCGCTTGTCCCTACAATAGCCGTAGTCTTTCCCTGCTGTATAGTTAAGTTAATGTCATCAAGATTGTTTTTTTGCGAGTTGCCGTCATATTTAAAACACAAATGTTTTATCACAATATCTCGTTGTTGTGGCATGGTACATATTTCGCGATGCGTATTTTCGTCCTCTACCTCATGGATTTCATTGATGCGTTCAAGGCTGATGCTTACATCCTGCCAACGGTAGATGAACCCAACAATCTGATCAATGGGACCGTTGAGTTGACCTATGATATATTGTATGGAGAGCATCATACCAAGGCTCAAATTGCCATTTACCACGTTGGCTGCAGCCAAAACGGTGATAAATACGTTTTTTAGTTCGTTAATCAGGATGCTGCCTGCCTCTTGGTTTTGTTGCAGGTTGAGCGATTCCAAATTAACCTTAAAAAGGTCAGCTTGCACATCTTCCCACTCCCAACGTTTTCGTTGTTCGCAACCTTGCAGTTTAATTTCGGGCAGTCCCATCAGCAGTTGATAAATCACATCCTGGTTGACACCATATCGGTCGAACAATTTGTAATCAAGGATTCGACGTTTTTTGAGGAAAACACTGGTCCATACGGCATATAAAATACTACCTGCCATAAACACAAGAAAAACAGGAATACTATAAATTGCCAAAACGACACTAAAAACAATAATCGAAAACACTGAAAACAGGACATTTAGTGACTGTACGGTGAGAAAGCTCTCTACGCGTCGATGGTCGTCTATGCGTTGTAGTAAGTCTCCTGTTGTACGAGTATCATAAAATCGCATAGAAAGATTCATCAGCTTGTAAATAAAATCGGAAATCAATGAAATGTTAATCCGGGCACTCAGGTGAAGCAACACCTTGCGCCTGACAAAATCAATAGCTGTACGACTAAAAATCAGCATCATCTGACCCAATAGAATGAGCCATATCAAGTTCAAGTCCTTGAAGCGGATACCCTTGTCAACAATAGCTTGTGTAAGAAAGGGGAACAATAATTGCAATAAACTTCCCGCAAGCAAGCCAAATGCCAATTGGAAGAATGCTCCCTTATAACGCATAAGATGTCGACTGATTAGGGCAAAACGTTTTCGTTGGGCTGTTTTACCATCTTCATGTTCAAAAAAAGCTGATGTGGGTTCTAAAACCATTACAATGCCCTGAGGTGGTTTAGTGTCATCGAACACACTGAGCCAATGCGAACAAAATTCATTTTCTGTATAACTGACCAATCCCACACCAGGATCTGCCACTTTGACAATTGTGCCATTCTTCCCATAACTAAAGCCATACACTACTACAAAATGGTTTTGATTCCAATGGACAATGCAAGGCATTTTTTCCTTGTTCATCAAATCAGCAAAGGTGATTGTGCCCGATTCCGTTTCCATGCCAATGCTCTCTGCCGCATGAGAAATCCCAGACAAACTAACACCTTGATTAGTGACATGGCTCTTGTTTCGCAGCCATTCCAAAGAATATGATTTGCCATAGTATTTGGAAATCATACAAAGGCAGGCTGGACCACAGTCCATGGCATCATGTTGACGAATATGTGGGAAACGTTTGCTCATCATTCACGCATGGGTTGTACATGGCAAAGATTCTCTTTGCCGATTACGGTTTCATAATTACCAGGCGAGGGACACAGATACCGGAAACGGCATCCCGAACATCGCGTTCCTCCCCTAATTTGCCTCCAAGCCGTGTTGTGCAACAGTTCTTCATAAACCAACTCTAACACTGACTTGTCTGGGAACCACCCGACCATTTGGTCATTCACTTCGGCCCTCACTTCCCCATTGGCAAAGAAATGAAGCACCCCAAAATAGTTGGTGTTCAGTTTCTGATGGCAGAAAATCTCCCGCATACTAATGGGTGCCGACATGATGTCGTCTTCATTAAGAAAAACGTTATTCTCAAAGAATTTCAGGTTCTCGCCATTGAAAATCGGAACCCACTCACAACGCTCCGCCTCAATTTCAGCAATCAATTGTTCTGCTTGCTCAATCTGCATCTCGCTTTCAACCAACAAGTGGAATCGGACATCCGGTTTGTTCTTTAAGTATTCAAAACCATCACATGTTCCGAACGGAGCCGACAGAAGCACGTCCGCTTTGGCCTTGCCGAGGGCAAAGCCTTCGCAATTCAAGCCATGCTGCCACATGTGCCAACTGAATTGTTGATATTGTTCCACCAAGGCATGTAGCTGGTCCAAGTGTGGATAGGTGCGCAAGTCGCCGCCCACTAGGTCAATCACCTGCACCGAGGTGGCGGCCAATTGCCCGACCAACTCTTTCAGCCGCTCCAATGGCATGGCCTGTGGTGGCTCAGTGGCGGTGCAGCAAAGCGTCTGCTTGTACGCAATGCCGCAATGCGGGCAATGCTTGCCACATTTGCTGTTGAGGTGTATCACCGCACGGGTGAGGTAGATGCTAATGTTATCGCCAATCATATGTTCTTCTCCGATTTCCTTCAACCTTTCCACGTCATTCTGTAAATTTAGAATAGGAAGAAAACATATCGGTTTTGAATTATTATGAGACTGTGGTATTGTCAAACACAAATCAGATTCAAGCAAATGCTTTATGAATTTTTCCGTATTGTCATCTGGCAAATAGTTGTTCAAGCTAACGACCCCCATATTAATCGGATTATATAAATCTTTGATTAGTTTGACAATTTTATGCGATTTACTACAAGCATTGCATCCTTTTTCAGTATGATATAGTAATACCGAATCCTTCTCTTCAAACGAAGTATAAACTGTTTGGGGAATAGAAAACCAGTTGTCTTTCAGTTCCATTGATTATCGATTTATAACATTCTTCATAATATCTGAATAGGCATCAGGATGGCGGGCAAAAAACGCCAGTTGGGTTTGGCGGTATTGCTCATATTGTTTCTCGTCCATGAAGCCGTTGCAGTCGCATTTCCCTTTCTCCAGTTCATTGAGGTGGAACATGCATTGGATGCAGTTGCGTTGGTTCTTACACAATAAGCATTTCTTTTCAAGACGGGAGTAATAGGTGTTGTATTTGTCTGCTATCGCCTCAAAATCAAGCATCACGCCATTAGCATCAACATATCCAATGCTATACTGATGGCCAATCCGTTCACATGGAAGTATTTTCCCATTTACAGTAATGAATACCTTTCTTGAAAAAGGCATACATGTTCCTGTTGGGCAAATGATTTCATTTTCACGTTTTCCGAGTAACAATTCATTGTAATTCTCATATATGAATGGTGAGTTTTGTATGAGAAAAATGGTCGCAGAATGATATGTAGGACTTAACAGGAACAATTCTTTCTCTATCTCATCATAATTTTCGTTCTGCATTAAACTCTCATAAGAATTACGATACATACGCTTGAATTCTTCTTTCTTGTCCTCACGAATGCCTACATTGTTTATATCGCCTATTCGAGGTGTTTTTCCATAGCGTTCTTTAATGAAGTTACGAATGCTCTCGACAGAATTGCGGTTGTGTAACACTGCATTGAAGTTCACTTTTTTAGCAAAGTATTCTGGATAGACAATGCGCAACATATCAACATTTTTTATTACTTGGTCAAACGAAGGGGTGCCATCTATCTTAATGCGGTAAGAGTCATTTTCAGCATTGCCATCCAAACTGATAAGCAAACTGAACTCATTTTCAACGAGAAAATCCATGTATCTGTCAAGCAACATGGCGTTAGTGGTCATGTTGTAGGCGAAATGTTTAGCATATTTATCTACATTCAAATAACTGACAATCTCCTTAATGAAAGGCATATTAAGCAAAGGCTCACCGCCATAGAAGCTGACATACACATTATTGTGTATCGAATGGTTTTCGGGCGAAGCCCAAAGTGTTGCCATATAGTCAATAAAGCTTTTAGCAGTTTCTATTGAAAGCATCTTACCTTCCCGTTTGTCATAATCGGAATATAATTTGCCATAGGCGCAATACTCACAACGCAAATTGCAAACATCTGTCACCTCAAAAGTGATTTGAGGTGTGTTGGCTAATGCTGTTATTATTTGATTTGCAGTTAAGTATGTACTCATGGTTTACTCCAATTCAATAGGGTTGTAAGGGGTGGTGTATTTATCCGTATCATCTATATTGGCTTTCTTCCCTTTGGAAGTCATAGCTTGGATGGTTGTGCCTGGGGAAAGCATCGCCAAATATCCGAAAAGGTCAGCATAATATAAACGGATGATTCGAACCGCATCACTGCGGCTTGATTCTTGATAATAGATTTTGTCCAACATCTTTATCGGTTGCTTCCCTTTTTCTATGCCAATGCAAGCAAATGAAAAATGCCCCTTGTCGTCATCAGCTTGCAATATGAGTCCTGGAAGGCCACACAATTTCCAAGGGCCATCTGGAATTGGAATATCCAAGGCATACCAAGCCGTCCAAGTACGTCCTCTATAAGTACACGATGCCTTTTTGCAAACATAACCGAGTATTTGCTTGCTTCCGTCCTTCATCACCCAATCAGTAGCTTTAATCATAAAGTCACTGTATTTGAGTATCGGTCCGCGTATCGGAGTACGTTGCACAACGGTAACCTCTCCTTTCTTTGCGTTTTTGTATACATCGGCATTGAACGGGCCGCTCTCGAGCGTAGGACCACCATCACGGCCACGAGCCACCCAAGCGGCGGTAGTGGAATCATTCACGTACATTTTCATATTGTAGCACCTCGACAGGTTCTTGCCTATCTCAAGTACAATGCGATCCTTGGAATTCTTCGTTGGCTCCTTTGGGGTTTCAACGTAAGTTGTTTCGTATGTGACAACATACTGGCTTTCATCGATAGCCTGATAATCGTCAGGACCTATCTGATAGAAGAATTGTGCCATTCCCGCGATATGAAGTACAATAATGAATAGACTGATAAGTAAAGCTTTTCTTTTCATTTTTTAATAATTCGTTTGATGAAGAATCCGAAGAAAAGGTTCTTTCTTCGGATTCTTATAGTTAGTTAATCATAAATTATTACTTCGTCAAGTGTTATAAACCAATCACCACCATTATTTATCCCCAAGGCATTATTGGCCCATCCATTGTCATTGGTGGAAGATCCGCCTTGGTTTGCATATTGGCATTTACAGCTACATACAACCGGTGTTCCACCTTTCACAGCGTTCTTCAGTTCATCACTGATTCTGTTCAATTTGTTCAGTT
Source organism: Bacteroidales bacterium (assembly GCA_045600605.1). GTDB lineage: Bacteria > Bacteroidota > Bacteroidia > Bacteroidales > F082 > Limimorpha. The sequence continues at coordinate 7,053 of JAZRYG010000080.1, read as the reverse complement.
TTAAATTATTCATTTTGGTAAAATTAAAGTTAGTAATAAAATTATTCTCGAAGGCATTTCAGCCAACACTGCCGCAAAAGATTTCTCTCCAAGCACGGCTCCCATGGCTTGAAGAGACGCAAACAATTCTATTCATTTCTTTTTTTGTTAATCAACTCTTTTTGATATCTTGTTGTTTTACATTTTTTTCATCGGATTTCTTATTCGTCCCATTTATAACAACTATTCCACGGCAAAATCATCCGATATAGGCATAATAGAACTCCCATAATCTCCTTTTTCTTCAACAAATCTCAGTTGTCTTTTTATTTCACCTATTTTTTGTCGAGCAGCATCGTCTTGTACCTTTTTGCTCCAAAATATTTCAATGTAATATTTTATTTCTTCAAATAGAATCATCTGGTATTCTTTGTCAAATTCGTTTTTCCATTTATAAACCCTATATGAATCAAGGTAATTGATAAAGGAAGTAATGGATCTTGTAGAATATAAGGCTCCATTAAAACAGAATTGATCCGCTTTATAATCATCAAGGCGTTTTTTACAGTTTTCTTTTTGACACTTCTCTTGACTCTCATTATTACAGAAAGAACAAAAATGTTTGCCCGCGCTGTCAATTATATTTCCAAACGCACCTCGCACTCTATTTAAACAGGATCTCAATTCATTTTTATCAGAAATGAGGAATAACGGAGACAAATGCTCTCCTTTTTTGTTGTTAGGATCATAATATGAAACAACATTAAAGTATTCAAAATGTATGAAAACGTGGTATGGATAAACTACGCATAATGGATTGATCTTTATCGAAATGCTCCTTTTCTCAATTTCTGTCATGTTCATGATTCGGTCAACCAACGATTGTGCATATGTAAGATTCCTGATTTTAGTTCTACCATTATGATAGAAATCCATAGTCATTTGATTTACAACCGAACCTTCTAAGAATGCTGGCACTTCATAATTCGACGACGAAGTACTAATCAGCATCATAAGGGCATTCTTGATGTCTTCAGGAGAATACCATCTTTCTAACTTCTTCCAAAATAAATCCAAGGGAACACTGTGTAAATGCTCAAAAAACTCTGTTTCATCGTTGAGCACATTCATACGGTTTTCTTTTGAGACAGATCCTAATCCACTCAAATTACTCAGCAAAGTAAAACACATTCTGTGAATATTACATTTTTGCCGTTTGTTGTTCTTTTCTATGGAGATATCAGCTGAAACATAGTTTGAAAACAAGGATGAATTATTGTTTTCATTATACAGAAAATCCAACGTGTTCAATAGAATGGCTCCTCGTTTTCCAATTCCAGATGGTAGATTTCCTATTTTGTCATGCCAAGTATATTGTTCCAAAACCCTTCCAAAAGAAAAAGAAAGCATTCTTCTATCAAAATTCAATAGGGGCTCAATGTGACTTGATACATAACCCTCTTCATCGGCCACCATTTGAGTATATTTTCTTAATGCCAAACGTTTATTATCTTCTAATTTGGTCTTCGGATAAGTCATAAAATAGTTAATTCTGCTTTTTAGCATCTTAGAGTATTCAAAAGAACGTTGGTCAAAAATCACATTATTATTTTGAAACCGCATCCTTTCATTTTGTGCTTGATTTTCACCAAGAAGTTTTGCGTTAATTGCACGGATAGAAATGATGAAAGTACAATGGTCAATAAAAGGATAATTATTATCAAAAATTTGGCTCCCAATTTTTTCAAAATATTCTTGAACATTAGAGAAAACATCCAAAATTTCAACATTCACGTTTTGGGCAATATAAACCTGAGATAACTCATCAATATTATCAAAACAGATTACGTTTTGTTCTAACCTATGCTGAATACTATTGTTTTTATAAATAAACAAGATTACATATATCGTTATTAATTGGATGATGCTATAATGTGTCTTTAAATCGTTGTTTGCACTATGTTTTTCATCCATTTTCTTTAAATAAAGGTAATTGAGCAACTTTATGTCATTATTGCCACTCAAAAAAGAGATGCTTTCCTGACATGCCAAATAACAATCCAAAAAACGTCTGACAGTTTCTTTGTCAGAAACTGCATCAATGCAGCAACAAAGGTTTTGTTTAAATGTTTCCTCATCCGCAGATTCTGATGGATACTTGATTAAATCGACAAATCCAAAAGAAACGTTTTCACTGCGTTCTTGTACCAATCTATAATAATAGTGTAAAAAAGTTGTTTTACCAGTACCAGCAGCGCCAATGAAATTAATAAATCGCGTTTCTTTCGATGCAATTTTGGAATTCAATTCATCTATAAGGAGTTGAAGGTTTTTTTCCTTGTATTTGACGAAGATAGACTGATAAAACATATTCACTTCGTCATCACCACTGACATTGTCAAAAATCGAGGTAATTTTATTATCAAAAGGTGTGTACCTCAAACACGAATATAGTTCTAAGTTATTCATTTTTCTTTCAATTCTTTGTCAAAAACATGTTTCTGATTCTCAAAAGCCTTCTTACAGGTTTCTAAATGTTCTATCAAATCGTCCATGTCTTTTTGATTATTGATTTGTAGATTCATCAGATTTGTGCAAATATCTAATGCATTTGAAAACTCATTGCTTATAGTATTTTGCTCGCCCATCAACATCTTTATTGCGCTGGCATCTTTCACAACAGGACGTAAAGATTCAAAAACGAAGTCAGAAAATTCCTTAGTGTCTTTTAGAGCATCACCAAAGTGTTTTTTAAGATAGTTATACATGGTTTCAATCAAGGTATAGCAATTTGTGAAATGATCTATGATTTCTGACTTTTTTTTGGTTGCATATATTTTGTCGGTTTGTCTAACAATTGTTTTCAATGTTTCTTGTTGTAAATTGTATTGTTTTTCCGACTCTGTCATAAATGACTTGTAGGATTTTTGGGCTAATATATTGCTTGATTCAGATTGTTGATTACTATTTTTAGCTTGCTGATAACTTAATTTGAGTTGCTTTTGAGTAACGATCAAAGTTATTAATGCGATAACGGCTGCTACAATCCCAAGAAACAAATTGAGCCAGCTATTTGAACAAGTCTTACATGTAGCACAATTCGTATCAACAATTTGACAAATATCCTTTTCGGTTTCAACGTTATATTCTATAGAATCAGTGTTTTCGAAATAGTTGATGTTGCTATCACTTATGGTGTCGCCCTTTACTGGCCATTGTGAACTATCAACAATCGGATTTGTCGTAATCAACGAAACGATAAAACTTAGTATGAGTAATAAATGATTCATAAAATATATGTATTGTTGTTATTTATTCTTTATACTATTCATTTTCCAATTCTTACTATCTTTGCCACGCAAAACGGGATGGATATGCCAAGGGTATTTGCCCTCTGTTCCTAGGTCGTCTTGTTTTGTGTTGGGTGCTTCTGAGATTAGCGATCTTCCACAACTGCATGGTCTCTGCAAGCACCTTCTTTTTTGGCCTCACCTAGGAGGCTCTTTCCAATGAATTTGTTTTTCTCCTTCATAACTTTTAAGGTTTTCATTCATTAATCTGTTACGGTAAATTCACCAGCATACACATCTCCATTGGAGAGTGTAAAGGTGACGATGTAATTCCCTGCGTTAGGGATGTAAACCTGCAAGCCGTTCGGTGTAAGCACTGAGAGACATTGCACTGAAGCACCTGCGGATGTGACAACCTCTACAGAAACCTGTCCCAAGTTTTCATTGAACACCACCGTGAGCACATGGCCATTAATTGTAGGAATAATCGAGTTGCCTCGGTTAAGTCCTGTACAACTTGATGCTTCTATTAAATCAATTGTAATTCCATCTCCTTTCTCTACCGTTCTGGCAGCGCCATTGGCGTAGCACAATGCTCCCGAAAGAATGAAGCAGAGCATCAGAACCAATGTGGTTACTTTTTTCATCGTATCGTCGTTTAACGGTTACGATGGTAAAAGTATAGTAAAATCTAATGATTAAAGCAAGTCGTTGCTGGAGAAAAGTTGGAATAATTTAATATGTAGGGGGATAGCTGATAATCAACAAGTTACAAATTTGAGCAAAAAGTTAGGTGTTAAGATTTTCCAACTTTTGTCCAGCATTTACTATTTTTTCCAGCATAGAGAGACTATTAAAAGGGACAAAAAGCATGGCATGGAAGGGCCAATTGACACTCCAAATTGAACAATTGACAACTATTCAATCACTTCCCAATGTCCACCCTTATCAGGCCCAACACGACGGATAACCCCTTGTTCTTTCAGCCTTTTGATATTTTTGTCAACACCTCTTGTTGTCATGCCAAGACGGTCGGCAATTTCTGAAATCGTGATACTGGGTGATGCGGAAATGAGCTCCAGAATCTTCTGCGAACTTTTCAACGAACTTTTCAACGAACTTTCTTGCTCCATTTCCATGGGTTGGCTTGAGTTTTCTTCCGTTGTTCGCTGTAAATCCATATCCGGCTGTTTTTCTTGTTCAACATTTGGGGGTTCACACAACCCTTCAGCTATCCTCAAAACATACGCAGATATATTTTCGTCCACCTCCAACTTCTCCTGTAGGCTCTCGTTCTGCTTCCTGATGGCCGAATATGATACGTTTTTAAGTGCCGCGATTTCACTCTCGCTCAATCCCAATAGATACAGATGGCACAGTGCCAAATATCCATGTTTTAAATTCGGGCATTGGCTCAATAGCACATGGTCAAAACCGTCATAATACTTTGCCACGGCCTCTCCGAGCCGTTCCAATTCCTCGTCTTTGAGGGCAATACCAAGCTCGTGTGCAACATTACGAGTAGTAATTTGTTTGCTTTTCGCCTTGTTGAGAATAGCCTCGCATATTGGTTCTTTCAAGAAAGCCATACGCCGCCGCTCCGCTTCTTCACGTTGCTGGTTCAAGGCATTTTTCAACACATTCACATGCGCTTCTTTTTCCTGTAGGTTCTGCTGCAAAGCCTCCTGTTTCTTCTGATAGGCCAAACGCTCGGTTTCCAATTCCTTCTCATGTTTCTTCTCTGTTTCTTCCAAAGTCTTGTCAGCCACCGCTTGCCATAGCCTCAATTCCTTTTCGTGTTCTTGCTCCGTTTCTTCAAGTACCCTGTCGGTTTCTTCTTGCTGTTTCTTAAGCAGTTGCTTGCTTTTTTGTTTCGCCACAACAAGGATGGCCAATATGGATAAGGCAGTGATGAACACGACAATTTCAATTGTTTCTCTGATGGACTTTTCTCTTGCTTCTTCAGCTTCTTTCTTTTGTTTTTGGTTCATGTATGCCTTGAATAGGTCTTCAAGCTTCGAGACCAAAGATTTAGTCTCTCCCTCCGTTTTTTTGTGGTTAGCCAAAAAACGTATACATTCATCTGCTTTTTCCTTATTTCCAAGATTGTTATAATTGACAAGCAAATATTCCGCGGCTTGTATTTGAAGAAACACATTATTTTGGTTTTCAAATACAGGTATTAAATAATATAATGCAGAATCATAAGAATGTTCAACAGTGAAAATGCCTCCTATTGTCAAAAAACGAGTTAGTTTCTCTCTTTCACTGTTCGTATAGGGAAGCACTTGTCTAATCGCGGTTAATGAAGCATCTGCACCTAATCCTACCTGATAGTCGCAAAGTGCTTTTGTGGAAACAACATCCCGATAAACAGGGTTATTAACATCTGACAACCCTTCGATAGCCAGTCCATAATACCTTCTTGCCTCATCCTTCTCTCCCTTCTTGTCATATTGTTTTCCAAGGTGATAATTAATGACTGGAATATCTTGGGATAAAAATGACTCTTTTTGGCAGTAGGCCACAGCAAGTTCACCACATTTAATGGCAGGATCCATCATAAACTCTGCCGAGAAAAGTTCCATAAGACGACTATAGACATTATCCATAAACGCAGCTTTTTTCCCTTTTAGATTCTTTTCCTCAAAATGCTCTTCCATCACCTCCAAAGCCTTCAAATATTCCACACAAGCGTCCACCACATTCCCCCGCTCATAAAATCCCACACCATTAATATAATGTGCCCGTGCATCCAAAAAAACATAGCTCTTCCGTAAAGTAACACTGCGCGAATATGCACCAGTGTTACCACTCGTCAGCGAATCAAAAAAATCCACTGCTCGTAGCAAATCATTCCTGTTGCTTTGTTGTTTGTAATTCTTATACAACAATTCGGAAATCAGCACTTGGCAATAATGTTCGTCGTATGTGTCAAGTTCTTTCGCTTCAGGGCTAACAACGAACTCCTGCAACAACACAAAAGCACTATCTGCCCGCCTCCACATCAGCGAGTCTATCTCAGCCAATGCCGCATGAGCATTATTGTCCTTCACTTCGCTTGGTTGCGATTCCCTTCCCCCACAATAGGGGAAAAGCAGCAGCACCAATACTATACCTATGACATTCAAGCACTTGTTCATTTCGCTCTCTCAACAAATTCGCATTGCAAATGTACAATATTTATTCATCAACCTAAACTATAATGCGTCCCGAAGTTTGAACCACTAATAGGTGAGATTAAGGTGGTTTTCGTTTGCGGGTTAGCGTTGCAAATATACAAATTGTTTCTCATTCGATAGTGTTTTTGTCTTTTTTTACGTCAAGCCGCCTTTTCCCGATGGAGATAGCAGCTTGCAGGTGTCTTGTATCCAAGGCTCTGGTGAAGCCTCTCGTTGTTGTAGAAGCGGAAGTATCTGTCCAGGCCTCGCCACAGTTCGTCTCCCGTTTCGCAAGGGTTCAGGTACACGTACTCCTGCTTCACGCTACGCCACAGCCGCTCGATGAAGATGTCGTCCAAGGCACGGACTCGGCTGTCCATGCTGATGGCAATGCCGTTGTCTTTCAACAGCTCCACATAGTCCCTCCTTGGAAACCATCGACTTGCGTTCTTCCTTGCTCCTGGCGACAGCTTTTTTTGTAATGCTTCCATGGCGACTTTCGCCTTGAACTCCGCCGTGAACTTCCGGCGGCTCCTTGTCTTCGTGTTGGTCATCTTTTTTCCCTTTCGTTTCTGCAAAGATAACCACTTTAACCTTTGGTCTAAATTTTAGGGAGCATTATA
>JAZRYG010000079.1:0-1130 GCA_045600605.1 Bacteroidales bacterium | reverse complement strand
GAAGGCGAACTCCCGCGGAAGAGCCGACATGGTCGTTGAGACCGCCGACTACGTCTATATCTTCGAGTTCAAGCTCGACGGGACAGCCGCCGAAGCACTGAAACAGATTGAAGATAAAGGCTATGCGGAACCTTACGCCGCGGATTCGAGGAAGCTGTTCAAGATAGGTGTCGGGTTTTCAAGCGAGAAGAAGAACATCGCGGAGTGGGAAGTGGTTTGAGTGTGAAGTTTTTAGTCTTTAGTTTTTAGTTTTTAGTTTGGAGTTTTGAGAGTGAAGAGTGGAGTTGGCTGGCGCATAAAACAACTCCACTCTTAACTCTCCACACTCAACACTTTACAAACTTTATAAACTTTATGAACTTTAAAACTTTATGAACTTTCAAACTTTATAAACTTTAAGAACTTTTTACTATTTTTGCACCCGAAAAAATGATAGCGTTATGAAATACCCAATCGGAAAACAGACATTCAGGACCCTCATCGAAGAAGGTATGGTCTATGTAGATAAGACCGACCTCGTTTATAATCTTGCACAAAAAAACATCTGCTTCCTGTGCCGCCCGCGTAGGTTCGGGAAATCGCTGCTTATTTCAACATTGGAAAGTTATTTCAAAGGAGAGAAGGAGCTTTTCAAAGGGTTGAAAATAGAAAAGTTAGAGAGAGATTGGAAGCAATATCCGGTGTTCAGGATAGACTTTTCCAAAGGCAATTTCAAGGATCCGGATTATATCGCCAATGTCATGAGAAATTATCTTGACAAGTGGGAGGCGGAGTGCGGAGTTGTCAGCAAGTACAACGAGATAGGTGTCCGCTTCAGCAATGTCATCGCCGCCGCGCATGAGAAGACGGGTCAGAAGGTCGTGGTTCTCGTTGACGAATACGACAAGCCGATGCTCGACGTGCTTATGGAACCGCAGGAGCAGATGAACCGCGACGCGCTGAAAGAGATATACAGCACGTTCAAGGAAACAGACGAACACCTGCGCTTTGTGCTTCTCACCGGCGTCACCAAGTTCTCGCAGGTGAGCGTGTTCAGCGGCTTCAACCAGCCGGAGGACATCAGCATGGACCCTGATTTCGATGCGCTGTGCGGCATCACGAAGGATGAGCTCGTGAGCTATTTCGATGAT
>JAZRYG010000078.1:0-78470 GCA_045600605.1 Bacteroidales bacterium | reverse complement strand
TTTTCCCGATTGTGAGGGCTGGTGGACTTCCATTGCGAACGGCATCAAGTGCCTATGACGACCTTAGTCTCACACGTTTGACCCTCCCAAACGGTATTTTTTATCTTTTTTTTTCGCGCTGCAAAGATAGGATGACGTTGGTTTTATAAATAACTGATATTGAGTGTGTTGCGGCTTCGCCGCAACACACTCAATATTTTTATTTCCCCTAATTGAGGGCGTCATTGTGAGCGACCGCAGGGAGTCGAACAATCTTTGTTTTGTCCTTCCAATTGGCGTCGTCATAGTGAGTGCCCGCCCTCAGGCGGGCTACCAAGCCGTTGTCCGGCAGCCACTTTGCAGCAGGGGAATTTTTTTTCGGGTTTGAGACGGGTGTTTTGAGACGGGGCATGCCCCGTCTGTACGTCTGTTACGCCGAGGGATTGTAATCCGAGATTTTGATTTTATATGGTTGTCAATCCGACGTTGTCCGGTGGTAGAGATGTGTTTATTTTCTCAATCTTTTAATCTTCTCAATCAGAATTTTAACTAACGGCATCAGTTCCTCAATGTCTCGTTTTGATACTTCCACGAAGTCCTCGTAGTCGCTCTCTTGCCGCAGAGAAAACATACGGCTCAACAATGCGCCGTCCTCCTTGGTTAATATTCCACTTTTTACAAAATGCAAATGCATCATTGTACTAAGGCTCATAAGACAACTCCTTCTTCTATAACGTTATGCTTGAACAATGTCGGACCGCCATGCTCCCATTGTTTCTTCGTGTAAACGACCACGTTGATTTCGCACCCCATGTCGAGGCCGGCGGAATACAGCGGATAGGCATATCTCGAATACTCCGACATGCCGATCCGTTCCTTGTCAACAATAATAATGACATCCCAGTCGGAATCACTTCTTGCCGAACCTCTCGCCCTTGATCCGAATAAAACGACCTTTGCTGTCGCATCATGTTCATGGACCGTGTCTTTGATGAAACTGATTATGTTGTCGTTCTCAAGCATATAAATTTTTTATTGGCAAAAATACACATAATCATAATATTTTGAATCAGATTGTTTTTTGAAAAATAATTTGTTGTCAAGCCGATGCTGTCCGACTGTGTCCCCGCGTCTCATTCGTGGTGAAACCCCCATTCGTTCAATTCGTGTCATTCGTGGTGAACTCGTGGTCTTCACTCCACCTCGTACTCGAACCTCTCCCTTATCTTCCCCCTGAAGAGAAACAACACGAGGTAATACACCGCCGCAACCACGATTCCGGCGACCGCTGCGACCCAGTCTTCCAATGAAAAACCGCTGATAATCAATATCGTGAAAATCATCAGCAGGGCCGGGATGAGGTACGCGTAAACCGCCGCCCTGCCGCCCTGCCGCGCCGCCATGCTCACCTTAACAGGCTGTCCGACGACAAACTCCTTGCCTTCAGGCCTCGGTACCACGATGTGCTTCTCCTTCATCTCCGACATGCCGCACGCCGACCTGATGCTGCACGAGCCGCACGAGCCGCTGCTATGTATCTCTATTTCAAGTTCATTGCCGCTGATACCGGTTATTACACCTGTGTGTGATACGCGTTCCTCCATATTCCTAATTTTGCGCAAAAATACTAAAAATGTTTCTGACTGTGATGTCGTTTTTTTCATAATTTTGCAACTTTATATTTGTGAATGATGACAATAAATATTGACAGGATAAAGAAACAGTTTGCCAAAGCCAATGAATGGATAATCAGTAAGTTACGTCTGCTGATACTGCCAGGCTTTCAGGGAATGCCGCTTTACGACGTGCTCAAGTATTTCCTCACCGGCTTCACGAAAGGGTACATCATCGACCGTGGCGCGGCGGTGGCGTTTTACGTTTTTCTCGCTGTGTTCCCGATGCTGATGGTGCTTTTCACCATAATCCCGCTGCTGCCGATCGAAGGACTGCACGACCTTGTGATGGAAACGTTGCGCGACCTCCTTCCAGCCGGCGCCTTCGACACGATGTCGGGCACGATAAGCGAGATCTTGTCGCATGAGCGCAACGGACTTCTCTCAATCAGCGCCATCCTCGCTTTCTATTTCAGCACCAGCGCCTTCCGCGCGTTTTTCCGCGGCTTCGACATGGGCGTCATCCATCTCGGGAAGATGAGCTTCATCAAGAAACAACTCTATTCCATGCTCATCGCAATGATTATCGGCGGGATGATTCTTTTCTCGATGGTTCTGTTCATCGTGGGAAACGACATCCTGCCATGGTTTTTCGATTATATCGGCTTCAACAGAAAGATAGTCATAGTCATTATTAATGTTGTGCGGTGGCTGCTGATGGTATTCACGCTGCTTGCCGCCGTGTCGATATTGTACTATTTCGGCAATCCGGAACGTAAGGCGGTGAGATTCAGGCTCTTCACGCCCGGGACGATACTCTCTGTGGCGATGTTCATCGTCGGCGCCTTCGGGTTTAACTTTTACATCACCAACTTCTCGCGCTACAACGCTCTCTACGGGTCGATCGGCGGTATCATCATCTTCATGCTCTGGATCCAGATCAACTGCCTGTTTGTGCTGATCGGGTACGAGCTGAACGCCTCGATACAGATGGCATCGACAGCCGGTTTGATAACGGAGGCCGAGTCGCGCGAGATACTTGATGACCAACAGAAAAAGAATTAACGTAGGTTTATGTCACCGGCAACACGAAAACTGCTGAAATACGCCGCGCCAAGCATTGTCGGCATGTTGATCGTCTCCGCCCAGATGATGATCGACGGAATGTTCGTGAGCCGCGGTGTCGGTCCCCTCGGCCTCGCGGCCGTCAACATCTCCATGCCTCTCATCAACGCCATGCTCAGCGTCGCGATAATGATAATATCAGGCGGTATCGTCATCTGCGGGATAGCGAAAGGACAAGACGACGACAGGTTGGTGAGAGGTTACACCACCTTGACTTTCATCGTGTTGGTGGTGACGTTGACGCTCATCTCCGTCGTGGTGCTCTGTCTCCTTAAGAAGATTTGCTACATGCTCGGAAGCAACGACGAGGTGTATCCGTACGTCAGGACGTATCTCGGCATAATGACCGGCGCGATAATATTTTACGTCATCCCGAACTTCACGGAGGCGTTCACGCGTCTCGCCGGCAAGCCGAACAAGGTGTTCACCAGCGGCGTGATATGCTGCGTCGTGAACGTCGTCCTCGACTATGTCTTCATCATGCGGCTCCGTTGGGGCATGGCTGGCGCGGCGGTGGCGACGTGCATCGCCAACACTTCGGCGGCGGTGGTGCTTTCGCCTAATGTCAGGTTCGGGAAGCTGACGGGGACGTGGCGCGACATCCGCCGCATCTTCTTCAACGGCAGCTCGGAGATGCTCACCTCCGTCTCGGCTGCCGTCACGATGTTTTTCTTTAACATAGTGCTGATGAAGAACATAGGCACGCTTGGCGTCGCCGCGATGACGATAGTTTACTACATGAACATGATCGTGAACATGTCGATTTACGGACTCTCGCAGGCTCTTTACCCGTTGATGTCGTATGCTCTCGGTGCGCGTGACTGCGACGACATTCGTCGGCTGCTGAAGGCGTCGCTGAAGATGAGCGCGGCCATCGGCGTCGGGACCTTCGTCTTCGTGCAGCTGTTCAAACGTCAGATTGTCGCGGTCTTCGCCGACGGCGACCTGATGCTGACGGAGCTCGCCGTCACCGCAGCGACGTTCGTCACGATACATTACCTGATGTCGTTCGCAAACATCATCGGGAGCAGTTTCCACACGGCTGTCGAGCGTCCGCTTGAGTCGGCCGTCATCGCGCTCTGCCGCTCGTTGGTGTTCGCCCTGCTGCCGCTGTTCGTGCTGCCGCAGCTCATCGGCGACCTCGGGATATGGCTCTCGATGCCGATAGCCGAGCTGCTGACGTTGTCCGTCACAATACCGCTTTTCGTGGCGACGATGCGCAGGCTCAAAAAAAATCTGTGCTAATCGACGAAATCTGCGGGAAATAAAAATAAGATTTGTATCTTTGCGAAAATTTTTTTTGAATGCGTAAGATTGTTTTTATAGGAAGCGGCGCCATCGCCACGGCTTTGGGTGACGTCCTCGCAGAGAAAGGTGAGGACATTGTCGAGCTTCTTTCCATTGAAAATGAAGTGATTGAGATGGTCAACAACAATCATGTCAACACGTTGTATTTCCCGAAATGCCGTCTTAACGAGAACCTTACGGCAACCGACGACAAAAATGTCCTTGAAGACGCCGATGTGGTGTTTCTCGCGATCCCGTCCCATGCGGTGGTGAGTTATGTCGCTGAAAACAAACAATATATCAGCCCGGCGTCGTTGGTCGTCAACCTCGCGAAAGGCTTTGGTAACAGCATCAACATCATCCCCGATTGCATAAAGGAGATCATCCCGAATCCTCTGATGACGCTGAAAGGCCCTTCGTTCGCGAGGGAGATAATCAACAGGCAGGACACCGGCATGACTGCGGCCGCCACGGAGAGTGAGCTGTACCAGATCATCAGGGATGTCTTTGAAGGCACGACGATCCGCACCGACTTCACCACCGACGTGACAGGCGTCGAATACGCCTCGATTCTCAAAAACATATATGCCATCGTCATCGGCATGGTTGACGCCAACTTCGACTCCGCCAACCTCCGCTCGATATTTATCACCAAGGCACTCAACGAGATGCGGATGCTTCTCACCATCTTCGGCGGCGAGAACCGCACGATGTACAACTACTGCGGCTTCGGCGACTTCGCCCTCACCGCCCTCAACGACATGAGCCGCAACCGTACGCTCGGACTGCTCATCGGCAAAGGGTTCTTCAACCAAGGACTGTCGGAAAAAGTGGTGCTCGAAGGACGTGTCGCCGTCGATGTCTTCCACCAGAAACTCGAGATGAATGACATCGGTTTCGACGACTATCCTCTCATGGATGAACTATTCCACGTATTCAATGATGCGGATTACCCGACAAATAATTTCGTGAAAAACATCCTGAAACGATAATTTCCTTTCAAACACTTTATAAACTTTTTACTTTATAACTTTCAAACTTTTTAACTAACAGTGGGGGTCGTAGTAAAACAGAGCATCAAAGGCACGATAATGAACTACATGGGTGTCGCCGTGGGCTTCGTCACCACGTTCTTTGTGATGACGAAATACCTCACGCCCGAGGAGGTCGGCCTGACGCGCGTCCTCGCCGACGCCGCCATACTGCTCTCCGGCCTCGCGCAGATGGGAACCTCGACATCGGCAATCCGCTACTACCCGTTCTTCAAGGACGCGAAAAACCGCGACCACGGCTTCTTCGGCTGGACACTGATAGTCCCGCTCATCGGATTCGTGGTGTTCACCGCACTGTTCTTCGTGTTCAAACCGGCACTCGTCGCGTACTTCTCGAAAAACTCGGCACTGTTTGTCGATTACATGTATTTCGTCATCCCGATGGCGTTCTTCATGCTGTATCTCATTGTGTTTGAGACAAACTCCAACCTGCTGATGCGAATCGTCTTCCCGCGCTTCGTCCGTGAGGTCGGGATACGCGTCTTCACCCTGATCGACTACATCCTGTATATCGTCGGCATCATCAACCTCGATGGAATGGTCATCGGACTGTGTATCACGTATCTCCTCGCCACACTGCTGAATATCATCTACTTGCTGACTCTGAAAAAAATCTCTTTCAAGGTCGAGCCGAAATATGTCGATGACAAGCTGCGCCGCGACTTCCTGAAATACACACTGTTCATGGTCATCTCTTCCGTCGTCACCACGATAATCCCCGTCCTCAACTCGTTCATGGTGACCGCGAAACTCGGGCTGTTCTTCACCGGAATATACAAAATCGCCACCGACATGGCCGCACTCGTCGAGATGCCTTACCGCGCTCTCGGCTCGATTTCAAAACCTGCAATATCACAAGCGATGAAAGACAACGATATGCCTGTGGTTCAGGAACTTACGAAAAGCGTCGCGCTGCATCAGCTCATGGCAGGCCTGTTCGTGTTCCTGATTATCTGGATTAACATCGATTTGTTTTACGACGTCTTGCCGAATGGCGACATCTACTGCGCCGGCAAATGGGTCTTTCTGGTTCTGGTACTGGCAAAAATCGTCAACACCTCGCTGAATATCGGCGTCACCGTGCTGAGCTATTCGAAATATTATTATATCCAGCTGATTTTCACGGCGATACTGACGACATTGGCCATCGTTTTCAACAATGTCCTTATTCCGAAGTTCGAGATGGTCGGCTCCGCAATGGCCTCGCTGCTCTCGTTCGTGATTTATTACGCCCTGCTTCTTTCTGCAATCGCTTGGAAATCAAAGGTTCATCCGTTTTCGTGGAACATGTTGAAACTTACCGTGATAATGGTTTCCCTTTTTGTAATAAATTGGCTGTCAATGAGATATATCTCGACTCCGCTGATGACCTTGCTCGGTGATGGTCTCATCGTTAAATTCATCGAGGCAGCGGTGCGGACATTGATTTTGTGCGGATTAGGTTTGACGGCAATTTATTGCATGAATATCTCAAAACAGGTTAATGATTTGATAAACAGAGTTTTACATATAAGGCATCAGTTATGAAAGTCGTAATAGTTGGAACATCATTCCCGTATCGTGGAGGTATCGCCGCGTTTTCCGACAGGCTCGCACAGGAGTTTGTGAAAGAAAATGTTGATGTTGAGATTGTTACGTTCCAGCTTCAGTACCCGTCGTTCCTGTTTCCTGGAAAGACGCAGTATTCCGATGCGGATGCTCCTTCCGGCCTGTTGATTTCAGAAAAAATCAATTCCGTCTGCCCGACAAACTGGTTCAAAGTCGGACGCGAAATCAGCAGGAAAAAACCTGATGTGGTGATTTTCACTTATTGGATGTCGTTTTTCGCACCTTGCTTCGGGACAATAGCGCGTGTCATAAAAAAGAAATGCAATGCGAAATGTATCGGTTTGATACACAATATGATGCCGCATGAGAAATCGGCTATCGACAAGATTTTTCCGCCGTATTTCGTGAAGGCGATGGATGGCTTCGTCGCTTTGTCGAAATCGGTTTTGGCTGATGTTGAAACGCTTGACAGGAATGGAAAACCAAAGATTTTCACACCTCATCCTTTGTACGACCATTTCGGAAATATTGAAGATAAATCAAAGGCAATCAATAAGTTGGGACTTGATGAAAAATGTCATTATATGTTGTTTTTCGGTCTCGTCAGAGCGTACAAAGGCCTCGACCTGCTGATTGACGCGTTCGCTGATGAACGTTTCCGGAAGATGAACGTGAAACTGATTGTCGCCGGTGAGTTCTACGATGACGAGAAGCCGTATCTCGAACAGATTGAACGTCTCGGACTGAAAGATTGCGTTATTATTAATAATGGGTATATCTCCGACGCCGACGTGAAGGATTATTTCAACGCCGCCGACATCATCGTGCAGCCGTATAAGTCGGCGACGCAGAGCGGCGTGACGCAAATCGCCTATCACTTCGAGAAACCGATGTTGGTTACAAATGTCGGCGGGCTGAAAGAAATCATTCCAAATGGGAAAGTCGGCTATGTCGTTGAACCACAGTCATCTGCAATAGCCGATGCTCTCGTTGATTTTTATGAAAATGATAGATTCGAGACTTTCGTGGAAGGCGTGAAAGCGGAAAAGAAAAAATATGCGTGGTCTAACATGACCTCCGCAATTATTAAACTGACAAAAAACTCGTGCAACTTGTGTTAAAAAACTTGTGCAACTTGTGTTAAAAATAAATTTATGAAAAAGTTAATCGCATTGATAACCAAGATATTCCCGCGTCAGACGCTGATAAAATTCAGCTATCTGTTCAGCGTGCTGATTCGTCCGTTTTACATTGGAAACAAAGTCGAATGTCCTGTCTGCGGCGGACATTTCCGGAAGTTCCTGCCATACGGCTACGGCGCGGCGACCGACAACCGCATGTGCCCGAAGTGCCTCTCGCTTGAGCGTCATCGTCTGCTTTGGCTTTATTTGAAAGAGAAAACCGGATTTTTCACAGATAACTTGAAGGTCTTGCATTTTGCGCCGGAACAGCCGTATCTGAAACGTTTCCGCGCGTTGAAAAACCTCGACTACACCACCGCCGACCTCGATTCCCCAATAGCCGACCTCCATCTTGATGTGACGAAAATTGATTTGCCTGACAGTCAATATGATGTGGTGATTTGCAATCACGTCTTGGAGCATGTCGATGACGTGAGCAAAGCCTTCTCGGAGATAAAACGCATCCTGAAACCTGACGGTTGGGCTGTCCTTCTTGTGCCAATCAATCCGGATGTTGACACGTGGGAGGACCCGACCATCACCGACCCGGAGGAACGCAAGCGCAACTTCGGTCAGTACGACCACGTCCGGCAGTTCGGGCGCGACTACGCGCAGGTGCTCGAAAAAGCGGGCTTCACCGTCGATGCCGACCGTCTCTATTACGAACTCACCGACGAACAACGGGAGAGGATGAAATTGGCGCGGAGAGGCGAGGAACTGGTTTATGTGGCGCGGAAAAATTCCCGATTTTAGCTTGAAAAACTTGGAATAATTCCCGATTTTGACTAAAAAAAACTGGAATAATTCCCGATTTTTGTTTTTATCAAACAAAAAATCATTATCTTTGCAGCCAAAATATCAGGCTATGTTACACCGTAAGTTTGCAACTCGAATAAAGGAATTTCTTCGTAATGAACCTCATAAGATATTGTTAGTCAATGGCGCACGACAAATTGGCAAGTCGTATCTTATCCGTTATGTCGGGAAGGAGATGTTCAAATATTACGTTGAAATCAATCTCAAGGAGGATAAGGAAGGACGGGGTCTGTTTGAATCGGTGAAAACTACCGAGGATTTTTATCTTTTGTTAGGCACTGTTTCTGGCGGCAAAATCGGAGATAAAGAGAATACTTTGGTCTTTCTTGACGAGATACAGGCGTATCCTCATCTGATGACGATGTTGAAGTTCCTCAACCAGGAGGCGCGTTACACTTACATCGCAAGCGGTTCCCAACTTGGTGTCGCACTCTCGCAGACGCCGTCGATTCCTATTGGAAGTATCTCTGTTGAAAATATGTATCCTCTTGATTTTGAGGAATTTTTGCTGGCTGTCGGCTGTGCGCAGGAGACCATTGATGGGGTGAAGTCTAAATTTCTGAAGGAAGAACCGCTTACAGAGTCGCTGCATAACTATATGTTAAGGCAGTTCAAGTTGTATCTTTTGGTCGGCGGGCTTCCGGCGGCAATCAATCAGTTCTTGGAAGACCGCAACGTGGCGAAAGTCCGTAGGATTCAACACGAAATCCATTCTTTATACAGGCTCGACGCTTCGCAGTATGACGAAAGTCGTAAACTCGTGATCCGGAAGATTTACGATATGATACCTTCAAATATGGAAAACAAGAAGAAGCGTATCATCGTGAAAAATATTGAAGAGACCACGGGCCACAAGCAGTTCAGCGACTATGCCGATGAGTTCGAGTATCTCACAAATTCGGGTGTCGCGCTGTCGGTGCAGGCAATCAGCAACCCGAAGTTTCCGCTGCTTGAGTCGGAGAACAAGAACCTGCTCAAACTCTACATGAATGATGTCGGAATGCTGACGTGCCTTTTGTACGGAACGAATATCAACGCCGTCTTGCAGGATGAAAAAAGCGTTAATCTCGGCTCGGTCTATGAGACTGTCGTTGCGCAAGAGCTTGCCGCTCATGGATTTAGGCTGCATTACTATGATAACAAGAAGAAAGGAGAAGTCGATTTCTTGGTCGATGATTACCCGAATCTCACGGTTTTGCCTCTTGAGGTGAAGTCGGGCAAAGACTATGCGGTTCATGGCGCTTTGGACAAATTTCTGACCACCAACGACTACGGCATCAGGAAAGCTGTCGTTTTCAATAATGAAATGGAAGTCGTCGAAAAAAACGGCATCGTATATCTGCCGGTATATTATTGCATGTTTTATGAATTCGACAAAGCCGATGAAAATGAATGCGTTATCCCTGAAATAAAATTTGATGATAATATTTTGTAAAGGAGTTTTTGCTTAATTTCAAAAAAATTCACTTATAAGTGAAATAATTTGAAAAAATGTTGTATCTTTGCGGACCGAAAATAAAGTTTATGTCAAAAATAACAACAGTAAAAACGATAGAGCAGGACGACAATGTGAGCTTGTATTCAATATGTTTCAGTGACAATGAGTTAAGCGAATACGAAAATTTTCTTGTGAAATTTAAAGATAACGCCAAGTTGAACAGGGATTTTCAAACGATAATTCTGGCGTTGGAAAAAATCGTTGAACGTGGTGCTTTGGAACGTTTCTTCAGAAATGAAGGTTGGATGAAAGACAATCTTTTGTCTTCGTATATCTGACCAAATTCTTATTCTTGGCAATGGTGGTGAAAAAGTAACTCGCACATACGAAGAAGACCCGTTGTTAAGTGGATATGTTATGGATTTGCAGAAATTCGATGAGTTGCTGAAGCAGGCTCAAAAAACAAATAAAATCAGTATTGAGAATAATTTAATCGTAGGTATTGACACAGCAATATTTGAAATATGATTCATAATGAATTATTTAGAGAATGTCTTGACTCGATTCCGGAAGAACGCAGGGCTGAATTCAATCTTTCGTTCGCAATCGCTGAAAAGATTGACAACATTTTAAAACAGAAAGGAATGTCGCAACGTGAGTTCGCCGCAAAAATGGGAAAACGTGAATCTGAGATAAGCAAATGGCTTACTGGAAGACATAATTTTACGATAAGGACCATCGCAAAAATAAGCTATGTCCTTGAGACACAAATAATAAATGTATATGGATGCGAATGTCCCGAACAAGAAGATTGCTGTTCAAAGGCGGCTGAAGAGCAAGCCGCATATAGTGAAAAATAAGGGCGAAGCCTACCTGCCTCGCCCTCTTTGTTTGTTATCCAGACGGTGCATGCCCCGTCTCTACGTTTTACTTCGCCAAGAAAGGATAACCGTATTCCGTCGCCGGCACGAATGTCTCCTTGATGGCACGCGGGTTGGTCCAGCGGATGAGGTTCCACAGGCCGCCGGCCTTGTCGTTGGTGCCCGATGCGCGTGAGCCGCCGAACGGCTGGCATCCCACAACGGCGCCCGTCGGCTTGTCGTTGATGTAGAAGTTGCCCGCCGCGTATTTCAGCTTCTGGTCAGCGAGCTGACGAGCCTTGAGGTCGTTCACGAAGATTGCGCCTGTCAGTGCGTACGGCGATGTCGTGTCGCAAAGCTCGAGAGTCTCTTCATATTTGGCATCTTCATAGACGTAAATGGTGATGATTGGCCCGAAGATCTCCTGCGCCATCGACTCGTATTTAGGTGTCTTGGCGAGGATGACTGTAGGCTCGACGAAGTAACCGACCGACTTGTCGCATTTGCCGCCGAACACTATCTCTGCGTCGGCTGATGCCTTCGCCCTGTCGATGTAGCCCTTGCAGTTGTCGAACGAGGCCTCGTCGATGACGGCGTTGACGTAGTTGGTGAAGTCGGTCACATCGCCCATCTTGATGGTGCTGAGCATGTCGCCGACGATGTCTTTGACTTCCTTCCACATCGATGCCGGGATGTAGGCGCGTGATGCCGCCGAGCATTTCTGTCCTTGGTATTCAAAGGCTCCGCGGACGATGGCGCATGCCACTTCGCGCGGATTGGCCGAGCTGTGGGCGAAGATGAAGTCCTTGCCGCCCGTCTCGCCGACGAGACGCGGGTATGACCTGTAGTTGTTGATGTTCATGCCGACACCTTTCCAGAGTCCCTGGAACGTGGCTGTCGAGCCGGTGAAGTGTATGCCAGCGAGGTTGGGGTTGTTCAGCGCGACGTTGCCGATGAGCGAGCCTTTGCCCGGCAGGAAGTTCACGACGCCGGCCGGAAGACCTGCTTCCATGGCTATCTGCATGATGTGATAGTTTGAAAGCAGCGCTGTGCCTGACGGCTTCCAGATCGTGGTGTTGCCCATCAGTGCCGGTGTCATGTTCAGGTTCGACGCTATTGACGTGAAGTTGAACGGTGTCACCGCCATGATGAAGCCTTCGAGCGGGCGGTACTCCACGCGGTTGAGCTGGTCGGGCGTCGATGACGGCTGTTCTGAATAGAGGTTGCCGGCGTAGTAGTTGTTGAAACGGAAGAAGTCGATTGTCTCGCAGGCCGAGTCGATTTCAGCTTGGAAGGCGTTCTTGCTCTGGCCGAGCATGCAGGCCGCGTTGATGCGTGCGCGGTATTTCGTCGCGAGGAGCTGTCCGATTTTCGCCATGATGCTGGCGCGTTCAACCCAAGGGGTGTTTTCCCAGTCTTTTTTGGCTTTCATGGCGGCTTCTATCGCCATGTTCACCTCTTTCTCGCTGACTTTGTGGTATTTGGCGACGACGTGCTTGTGGTTGTGAGGCATCACCACCTCGCCCATGTCGCCGGTGCGTACTTCCTTGCCACCTATTATAATAGGTATCTCCACCACCTCGTTCGACTGTTTCTCAAGTTCTTTCACCAAAGCGTCGCGCTCTGGACTGCCTGGACGGTATTCCTTCACAGGCTCATTTGCCGGATGTGCAAACTGAAATAAAGCGTTGTTCATTATCAGAATTTTTAGGGTTTGTAATTCAAAAAATAATGGCGCAAAGTTAATGGAATTATTTTTAATTGCCTAAAATTTTTTAATTTTTTTGAAAAAATAAAATTCGATTAATCAATAATGAATATTTTTGCAAAAAATTTTGAAATGAGACATTCCAAGACGGAAATTCCGATGATTTCGGACGCGACAGTGCGCAACTGGCGCAAATTGAATCCGGATGTCGAAGGAAAACTCACTTCGAGGGCGAACAAACGCCTCTCGAAGAAGTCGGTGCTGCCTGTGGAATATTTCTCGAATAAGGAAAACATCATTGCAATTCAACGGTTTGTGAATTTCTGTAAAGAAAATAATTACGAAATCGGCGATGTGATGTTTTCCGTCGGAGTTAGCCTGCTGTCGAAATCAAGTCGTTGCAAAACTGTAGATGAGTACCGCAGTGCGTCAAAAAAGATCGTTGCGTCTTTGCGGCTGGACTGCAAAATCATTTCGGAAATACTTGATTTTCAGCTTCCTGAAGATGAAATCGACATTCTCGGATTAGTTTATCAGATGCTGCTCACTGAAGGCGAGAAAAACACCAAAGGCTCGTATTATACGCCGTTCAACATCGCAAAAAACATGACGAAAGGCCTTGATTTCTCTCGGGGTCAGACGTTTTTCGACCCGTGCTGCGGCAGCGGTGTCTTCATGCTCGCGCTCGAAAACGTGAGGCCTGAACAGATCCTCGGCTGCGACAACGACCCGATCGCCGTGATGCTCGCGAAGTTCAACATGCTTCTGAAATTTCCAAACGAAGACTTCGAGCTTCAAATCTGTTGCTGCGACTACCTCAAAACATCTTCGCCTCAAACAGCTGAATGCCCCAAGCAGCTTCCAACTTATATCGTCTCGAATCCGCCGTGGGGCGCCGCCATCATCGATTCTGAAAAAAAGAGAATTTCCAAAAAAGAGAGTTTCTCGGTTTTCTTTGAAAAATCATTTCAACAGCTTGAAAATGACGGCCTTGTGAGATTTCTTCTGCCAGAGTCGATATTGAATGTGAGATGCCACAAAGCGTTTCGGGAGTTCCTTCTGAATAACGGGAGCCTCACTTCAATCACGCTGTATTACGGCACGTTTGCGGGCGTTCAGACGAAGTATGTTGATGTTGAACTGCATCGTAAGAACAGTGATGACCAACGAGTGAAAGTCATCGAAAACGACAAGATACGTTATGTTTCAAAATCTTCGTTTCTTCTGACAAAAAACTTGAATTTCAATTTATTAAGTGAAAATGATGAGTGGATTGTAAGAAGAATTTTATCGAAAGGCAGATACACTTTGGCGGGCAGCACTTGGGCGCTGGGCGTTATAACCGGCGACAACCGACACAAACTCAAGGAGATGCATGGCATGGGACTTGAGCCGATTTTTACCGGAAAGGAAATTGAGCCATATACCTTGAAAACGCCGAGAAAGTTCATTGAATACAAACGTGATGATTTTCAGCAAGTTGCAAAAGACGAGATTTACCGAGCGGAGGAGAAATTAGTTTACAAGTTCATCTCAGACAAACTTGTCTTCGCATACGACGACACGCGAAGTCTTTTCCTGAACAGTGCTAACATATTGATTCCCAAGATTCCCGGAATGTCGATGAAGACTGTGCTCGCATTTCTCAACAGTGATTTGTATGAATTCATTTACAAATCGCTTTTCGGCGAAATTAAGATTTTAAAAGGAAATCTCATGGAGCTTCCTTTCCCGAAAATCACGGAAAAAGAAGACGAACTTTTGAAAAATCTTGTAAATCAAGTACTTTCCGGCGACAGAAGCCAAATCGTTGAAATCAACAAAATTGTTGAAAAAATCCTTCTCTTTTAACTTTCCTCTTTTAACTTTTAACCAATTCTCTTTATCGCCGCCAAGAAATGTGTGTGTCTCCCGAGCTCTTCGTTGAAGATGCCGGTCTGGTCCAACGAGTCGATGCGCACCTTGCCGGAGGCGTGGAGTATTCTCTCGCCTTCGATGATGATTCCGACATGCACGATGTGATGTTCCTCGTTCTCGAAAAACGCGAGGTCGCCGGGCTGCGCCTCCATCAGGAAATACACGTCGCCGCCGCATTTCACTTGTTGCGAGGCGTCGCGCGGCAGCCTTATCCCGACGGTCTTTGCGCAAAGCTGTACGAACCCGGAACAGTCGATGCCGAAAACAGTGCGGCCACCCCAACGATACGGCACGTCCAACAACTTCAATCCGTTGGAAATCATCTCACTTGCTCCGTTTGGGCTTTGGTTTTTGCCACCGAAAACTGTCGTTCCGAATGTCAGAATCTTGCAGTCGAAAATCTCAACAGGCCTGTTGACGATGCGTTTATCGCTGGAAATCAACATGTTGAACGCTTCTTCCGGAATCTCCTGATGCTGCTTCCCGCTAATCCAGCCTTCGTAGCCGTCGTATTCCATCCTGATTTTCAGCCAGTCTTTCTCATCTTCAATGATTTGATATAAATCGTTGAATAACAATTCGGTAACTAATTCGCTTGAGTGCGACGGCTCTTTCCTGACGCAAGTTGTCGAATACTTGCAAATCCCGTACATATACTGTTTGTATTAATTTGTCAAACTGAAAACTTTTTTGCAAAATTACACGAAAAATTTGTACTTTTACAAATTCGTAAAAATAAAAAAGAGAAGTTTATTAGTGTTGATAAATATTTGAATATGAATAAAATAGAGAAAATTGCCGATGATGTCAGGCACTCGTATTATGGCATTTGGAGAGTGATGGTGTTTGTCGCCGCAGTCGTTTTGGCGGTTTATTTCATGCCGCGTAGCGCAAAATTCAAGTACGAATTTACAAAATTGCGCCCGTGGAGCCACGAAACACTGTATGCCCCATTCAATTTCCCGATTTACAAGACAGAGGAACAGCTTTGGAAAGAACGCAATGAGGCGATGGAAAACGTGCATTTGGTTTTTGTCATCGATGAAAAAATAGCCGGCAAAGGTCGTGGACAGCTGATTTATATGTATGAAAACCAATATGTTGGCAAAATGCGTGACAAAGAAAAGTATGAAGATGTCGCGTTGAGGATTTATGATTCGATACAAAACCGCGGCATCATTTCAAACACGGGTTATTCTGGAAACATCAACATCGGGAACGTTGTTGACATCGTGAGCAACAAGGTGGTGACGGAGAGGAAGATTGATGAGTTTTACAATATGATGACGGCCTCCGACGCGGTGACTTCGATGCTCGATACCGTGAGCGATCCGGAAGTCAGAGCGTTCCTTAACAAATTGATTCTCGAGTCGTTACGGCAGAATATCGTCTTCTCTGAAAGCATGACGACACAGGCGAGAAACCATGCCTTCGACGACATCATGCCGACTTTCGGTATGGTTCAGAAAGACGAGCTGATTATCTCTAAAGACGAGGTTGTTACCGAAGAGAAATATATGATAATCAATTCTTTGCAGAGAGAATACGAGGATATGTACTCGGAATCTTTCTTCGGCACCAACAATGTTTTGTTCGGACAAATTGTGCTGGTGACAATGGTGTTCTTGTGCCTGTACGTGATAATGATGATGTTCTATCCTGGCGTTTTCAGCCAGGTGAAGCGGATAATCATGATTCTGGTGCTGATGTTCCTTGCGATAATCCCGACGTTTCTGGTGCTGAAATACAAGCAGGAATGGCTTTATATGGTCCCGATTTCGATAACGGTGATGATACTCATGACGTTTTTTGAGCCGCGTGTCACGATTATTGTTCAGATAATGACTCTGCTTGTCATCTGTCTCGCGGTGCCTAACCCGTTCATATTCTTCACCGAACAGCTGTTTGTCTCAATTGTTGTGATGTTCCTGTTGGCAAGGCGCAAGAGCCGTTCGGCGTATTTCAAAGCCTCGCTGCTTGTCTTCATCGCGTATGTCGTCATCAACATCGGGACGGTGCTGATGTTTGACGGGAGCTTCGACATGTCGTTCCTGTTTAATGTGGAGATGTTTGCCATGAATGCTTTCTTCACCTTGCTGGCGTTGCCGTTGATTTTCGTCTTTGAAAAGATATTCCGTGTCGTCACCGAGCTGACTCTGCTCGAGTTGAGCAACACCAACAGTCCGCTGCTGCGTCGTCTCGCTTCGGAGGCGCCAGGCACCTTCCAACATGCGATGCAGGTCGCCGACCTTTGCGAAGAGGTCATTTATAATGTAGGTGGCAATGCGATGCTCGCGCGGACAGGTGCCATGTATCACGATGTCGGAAAGCTGAGAAATCCTAATTATTTCATTGAAAATCAGAATGGTGCGTATAATCCGCATGAAGACCTGTCGAACGAGGAGAGTGCGCAGATTATCATCAGCCATGTCATCGATGGCATCGAGATATGCGGCGAATACCGCATCCCCGAACAGATCAAGGATTTCGTGCGGACTCACCACGGGACGCGGCGCACCGAGTATTTCTACATCCAGGAGCTGCGTGAGAACCCTGAGGTCGATGAGGCCGACTTCAAGTACCACGGCCCGATTCCTTTCTCAAAAGAGACCGCCGTACTGATGATGTGCGACGCTGTAGAGGCGGCGTCAAGAAGTATGAAAGACAAGACCGAGACATCAATCAACTCGTTGGTTGACAATATCATAGACGGGCAGATTAAGGCCGCTCAGTTCGATAACACAAACATCACCTACCGCGACGTGATGACCGTCAAGAAGGTGCTGAAGAAAAAACTGATTAACGTGTATCATCCGCGTGTTGAATACCCGAAGTAGATTAAAGTATTGAAGAGGTGGAGAATATTTTTCCGACGGCGTATATGCCGGATATTCAATGGATTGCGTTGTTTCTGAAAGCTGAGAATCCGAAGATTGAGGTTTTTGAGACTTATCAGAAACAGTCGTGCCGGACGCGTTGCAACGTGATGACTGCCAACGGTTTGCAGACGCTGACGGTTCCGGTCGTAAAACAAAACGGTAATCACACGATGACAAAGGATGTGGCGATAAGTTACCGCGAGCCGTGGCAGCAGATTCACCAACGTTGCCTCGAGGCCGCCTACAGGAAGTCGCCGTATTTCGACTTTTATTTCCCGTATCTCGAAAAGGCGTTTGATGCCAAGTTCGAGACACTCATCGAATTGAATGAGTTTTGCCTGAAAACCATTCTTAAAATATTGAAAATCAACAAGGAGATAATATACACCGATGACTTCGCGAAAGCTGTCAACGCTGATGAAGACTACAGAGTCTCGTTGTCGAAATGGTCGCCGGAGATGACGCGTTTCCCGAAATATTATCAGGTCTTTGAGGACAGACAGCCGTTTGTGTCGAATCTCTCCGTGCTGGACTTGATTTTCAACGAAGGCCCCGAAGCGGTGGCTTATTTGGCCAACATCTCGAACCTCGAACGGAAGTAAATCTCGTCTTTCGCACCCACCGAAAAACTCGGCTGTGTGCCTTCTTTGAGAAAGTAAACAGTCGGTATATTTCTGATTTTCAGTACTGTAGAGAGTTTGTGCTCGGCATCAATATCCACTTTATACACTGTCACTTTGCCGTTGAACTCCTTTGCGAGACTCTCCATGACGGGGGCGATTTTCTTGCACGGCCCGCACCAAGTGGCGTAAAAATCAATCACGCAGGGCGTCTTGCCCTTGAACGCGAAAGAGTCGGGGTAAGTCTCGAAGTCCCACACGTCCCTGATGAAATCCTTGTATGACAACTCTTTGATTAGCGCGTCTTTCTTCGCTGATTCTGAAACTGTTACATCTGATTGGCTTTTGCTCTTTTCTTTGTCTTCAGCCTTGCCGCAGGCCGAAAAAAACAACATCGCTATGATTGTTATGACAGTGAGTTTTCTCATGAAAATAAATTTTTGCAAAAGTACGTTTTTTTTCATTTTAATCGTATCTTTGCAACTTTAAAAAAGTAATTATTCATCAATCAAAATAAAATAGAAATGGCAAGAAAATTAGAGAAGAAAGACCTTTTGAAGAACGAGGTCAAACACATTGACATCAAGAAGTACGATTCAACGGAGATTATCGACGCGATGCGGCAGATGTCGTTCACCTCACGCGACACGGCCCGCGCCGCCGACATCCTCATGATGATGTGCAAGGAGAAACAGTGCACCAACATCCTCACGCTCGCCGGCTCGACCTCGGCGGCAGGCTGCATGCAGGTTTATGTTGACATGGTTCGCAACAAAATGATCGACGTCGTCGTCTCGACAGGCGCGTCAGTCATTGACATGGACCTCTTCGAGGCTCTCGGCTTCAAACATTATATCGGTGAGAAAGAGAACGTCATCGCTGACACGAAACTCCGTGAACTTTACATCGACCGCATCTACGACACATTTATTGACGAAGAGCAGCTTCAGGCTTGCGACAACGCCACATACGAACTTTCAAACATCCTCGAGCCGCGCCCGTATTCGTCGCGCGAGTTCCTGTGGAACCTCGGCAAATGGCTTCATGACGGCCACGGCGTGAAGAAAGACAGCCTCATCCAGACATGCTACGAGTGCGGCGTCCCGATGTTCTGCCCGGCATTCAGCGACTCGTCGGCAGGCTTCGGCATCGGAAAACACCAGTGGGAACGCACTCACAAAAATGAGAAATATGTCAGCATCGACTCCGTCCGCGACTTCATCGAACTGACGGAAATCAAGATGGCGGCACCGCAGACAGGCTTGTTCATGGTCGGCGGCGGCACGCCTAAGAACTTCGCGCAGGACACCGTCGTGTGCGCCGAGATTCTCGGTTACGATGTCCCGATGCACAAATATGCCATCCAGATTACTGTCGCCGACGTCCGCGACGGCGCATGTTCGTCATCGACATTGCTCGAGGCAGGTTCATGGGGCAAGGTGAGCGAGAAACTCCAGCAGATGGTCTATGCCGAAGGCACCACGGTCATCCCGATGATCGCTTCATACGTCTATCACAACGGCCCTTGGAAGAAACGCGAGTATAAGAACTGGCAGAAACTCTTTGAGAATCGTTAGTTAAAAGATTAGAGATGAGAGATTAGAGAGGCGACGCCACGTTGGTTGTCACCTCAAATGAGATTGCTCGGCTTCGCTCGCAATGACGGAGTCTTTTTGAGGAACGAGAGAGGTTTTTTACGGTTTTACCGCAAAAAACCTCTCGGTCAATCACCCAAAGGTGCCGTCATTGCGAGCGACCGTAGGGAGTCGAGCAATCTTAAGTTTTTTACAAATTGTGAATTTTAAAAGCAAATAACATGTTAATAACGAATATCAAAGAGCTTTGCGGCATCGTTGAGGACGGCAGCCTGATGAAAGCCGGTGCCGCGATGTCGGAGGTCGGGCGCATAAAGAACGCATACCTTTATATAAAAGGCAGCAAGATTGCCGACTACGGCACGATGGACTCCCCGAAAATGCAGCAGTATCTCGCGACGGAGAAGCGGGTCGTCGATGCGAAAGGCGGCCTTGTGCTTCCGGCGTTCTGCGACTCGCACACGCATCTCGTCTATGCCAACTCACGTGAGATGGAGTTCTGCGACAAGATCCGCGGCTTGAGTTACGAGGAGATTGCGAGACGCGGCGGCGGAATTTTAAATTCTGCCAAAGCCACGGCTGCGGCAAGTGAAGACGAGCTTTACGAGTCGGCGATGATGCGCCTCGAAGAGATAATGCGTATGGGAACCGGCGCCGTCGAAATCAAGAGCGGCTACGGCCTCACCACCGAGAGCGAGCTGAAGATGCTGCGCGTCATCAAACGTCTGAAAGAAAACTCGCCGCTGACGATAAAATCCAATTTCCTCGGCGCACACGGCATCCCGATGGAGTACCGCGGACATCAGGAGGACTACGTTGACCTGGTCATCAACGAGATGATACCGATGGTGGCGGCCGAAGACCTCGCCGACTTCATCGATGTGTTCTGCGACAAAGGTTTCTTCACGTGCGAAGACACCGAGCGCATACTCATGCAGGGCATCAAATACGGCATGAGGCCGAAGATTCACGCCAACGAGATGGCGGTGTCGGGCGGCGTGCAGGTCGGGGTGAAATACGGCGCCATCAGCGTTGACCACCTCGAACAGATGGGCAAGGCCGAGATTGACGCGCTGAAAGGCTCGGAGACGATGCCGACGGTGCTGCCAGGCTGCGCGTTCTTCCTGAACCTCCCGCTGTCGCCGGTGCGCGACATGATAAACGCGGGACTCCCTGTCGCCATGGCGTCGGACTTCAACCCGGGGACGTCGCCGTCGGGAAACATGCAGTTCGTGCTGTCGTGCGCATGCATAAGATACAGGATGACACCGGAGGAGGCGTTGAACGCCACGACCTTGAACACCGCCTACGCGATGGGCGTGAGCGAGGAGCTCGGCTCGATAACCAAAGGCAAAATCGCCAACGTAATCATCACGAAACCAATGACGCAGCTTGAGTTCATGCCGTATTATTATGGCGCGAACAAGGTTGAGAGGATGATTTTGAAAGGAAAGGTGATGCGGTAGTCGTTATTTTCACCACAAATTGCTCGAATAACACGAATGTTATTCCGTGGGTCTGACATCCGTTGTTTTGATTTAAATGTTTGTCACCCCATCATTGTCAAACCGTAGAGACGCGGCATTGATATGAACCCCAAAAGTTTTTTGTCCAACTTTTGGGGTTCATATTAGTCTTTGCTCGTCGTATATGCGAGATAGATGCCGTTTACATTTCCGTCGCCGTCACTGTCCGCATCTGCCTTGTCAAAGTTAAAGTTGCTCATCACGCTCACAAACCGGTCTATTTTCTTCACGCTTCCCACCGTCAGGCCGTAAGACATCAGGCCGGTGTTCATCATCGCGCCGTAGATCGGTGTCGGGGCATTGAGTTTCACACTCTCGTCCTCACCCACGATGGCCTCCAACGCCACGGCCGTCATGCGGTGCAACGCCTTCCTCACCCGCGACGCTTCCATTTCATTATCAATGAGTTTCAGATACCTGACGCTAAGACGCGAGTTGTTCTCCTGAGCCGAAGCCAGGCTGACAAAGACCAACATCATGATTAGAAGTAATGGTTTCTTCATATAATAAATTTTGAAGTCGCAGATGTATAAAATTTTATCGCATATTTCGCAGATTCAACGCATTATTTTTATTACATTTGCCACAAATTTATAACACATCTATCATGAAGAAGATTTTACTTTCCCTTTTACTAATGATTTCAGCAGCAGCGACTTATTCGCAGACCGTTGTCGAGATTGACTTCAACAATTTCAATGACAATGCCGCATTGAACGGTCAGAACGGCTGGGTGGCGCGTCCGCACAGTGCGGGCAACGGCGGCAACCCGATTTACAGCGGTTACATCGGCCCGCGCGGAATGATGACACCTGACGAGACCATCGGCGTGTTCTCGGTCTGCTCCGGCACGAGCTTCGGCGACATCGCGACGCACAGCCTAAGCGAATACGGCTTCGACTTCTCGACAGGCGGTGTCATTGAGATTGAATGTGATATGTGGCGCGAATGGTGGGGCGACTTCTTCGGCATCGGCTACGACGGCAACGGCGACGGCGTGGTCCTCCCTCCTATCCAAGGCAACTACGAACCTATTAAGCCCAACGCCAACAGCACCAGCCCTGACGGCGGCATCTACATGCTCACCACCGGCATCAACGAAGAGAACCCGGACGCATTCATGAACGGCATCGTGCTTCCTAACAACACCATGCCCGCCGACTTCGACTTCGAGCCGCACCAGCATTGGTACCGCTGGAAAGTCTCCATCGACCTCGACGCCAACAACGGCGCAGGTGCCGTCACCTTATATATGATGCGCGACGTCCCTGACGGTGAATTTGAACCTGTACCTGAATGTCAAGGCATTCCAGCAGGCCTCACGCCAGGCTCCGGCGACAAGTTCGACCCCGCCATGTGGAACGGCATCTTCATGCTTAACAGCGGCTACGGCGGCTTCGACAACTTCACCGTCAGACATGTCCCGGGCGGATTGGCGGCCCAGTTCATCGACTTTGAGAACATCACCGACAAACTCGTCAGCGATGCCACGATAACACTCAACGCCACTGCGACATCAGGTCTCCCGGTGACCTTTGAACTGACACAAGGGCCGGCGACGCTCAACGGCAACGTCCTCACCCTGACAGGCGAGGAAGGTCTGGTGAAAGTGAAAGCCATACAGGAAGGCGACGGCACACAATGGCAGCCGGCACCTTCAGTCACACGTTCATTCTATGTCGTTGACCCAGAGAACTATACGCCTGAAATCACGATACGACGCCCATACGAAGGGACAATGGTCTATATGCCTAACTTCGACAAACCGGTTTTGGTTGTGCTGAGTGCTTATATCGAACACGGCGACGCCATCAAATTTGAAGAAGTGAAATGCACCATTAACGGTGAGGATGTCATCTTGAAAACCGACTACCCCGACAATCCGGCAAACGGTTATTGGTACACCTCATGGCAACCGACAGCGGAAGGCACGTACAACATGACAGCGAGCATCACGCAGTCGGGCGGCAAGGTCACCACGAAATCAAACACTTTTGAAGTCACCACGAATTACAACGACATCAATGTCACGGCCTTCGACGGCGATTTGATTGTGACGCCCCAGACCGAGAGCGTGTTTGGCGACTACCCGTTCCCAACGCACGTCAACGCATTCAAAACCATCAACATGCACTATGACCACAACTGCGTCGGCAGCTGCGACCCTTACGACCGCGTCGGCTACTGCCGCGTCAAGAACTACCGCGGCGAATGGGTGGAGCTGTTCCGCTACATCACGCCATTCGGCGTGGAATGCACCGACGACCAAGATGTGACGGATTTCACGACAGTACTGCAAGGCCTCGTTGAGTTTGAACTTTATTTCCAGACATGGACGGGCGACGGCTACAATCCGACAGCAATCTTTGAATACACGAAAGGGACTCCTGACTACGCCTACGTCGGCATGACCGAGCTATGGAACGGCAATTATGCCTTCGGCGACTACGAGAACAAATGTCCGGTGCCGGCACGCAATGTCAATCTGGATTTCGGCGTTGAGAAAGCCAATCTCCGACTTGTCACGACAGGTCACAAATGGAGCAGCGGCACCAACGGCAACTACAACACGGGCAACGCGGCGGAGTTCTATGAGGCCACTCACAACATCAAAATCAACGGCGCCACCAAATACACACAGCATCTCTGGAGGACGTGCAACCCGAATCCGGCCGGCTGCCAGCCGCAGAACGGCACATGGACATACGACCGCAGCGGATGGTGCCCGGGCAGCCTCGCGATGGTCTGGAACTTCAGCCTCGACGAATATATCTCGGCAGGAACAACGCAAATAATATATGAGTTCGACCCTGATTACGTCGATGAATGCCATCCGAACTATCCCGACTGTGTGAATGGACAAAACAACTGCCCCAATTGTCAAGACTCCGACAATCCGTTGCTCAGAGTTTCCGGGAAACTCGTAACCTTCAGCAATGACATGGGACTTTTGTTGAACGCGCCAGAACATCACGATGCTTACGAAGAACCATTCAATGTTAGAATCTTGCCGAATCCGGCGAAGAACACGATGACAATCTCAACCGACTATGAACTTGGCCGCGTCTCGGTGCATATCCTTAATGCTCAAGGCGTTGAGGTGAGAGGATTCAACCTCGAAGGCACAAAGACGATAGATGTCAGCAACCTACCGGCAGGCATGTACTTCGTCAACCTCATCGGCGGCAAAGTCGTGACAAGAAAAGTTGTGATAGAATAAACAAATTGAAACATTTAATTCAGCAAAAGAACCTCCGCGGCCTTCAGTGCTTCGGGGGTTATTTTGTCGTTGCTCAACATCTTGGCGATCTCGACAACGCGTTCATCATGAGTAAGTTGTCTGATATTGGAATGAGTCTTTTCGCCGCTGTTGTCTTTAAAAACAAAGAAATGCTGCTTCGCCTTCGATGCGATCTGCGGCAGATGCGTTATCGAGACAAGCTGCAGCCTCTCCCCCATTTTTTTCATGATGTCGCCGAGTTTCGATGCCACCTCGCCGGAGACGCCAGTGTCGATCTCATCGAAAATAAGCGTCGGGATGTAATTCTTTTCTGCGGCTACCGCCTTGATTGCCAGCATCAAACGCGAGAGTTCGCCGCCCGATGCCACACGCGACATGTCGTCGGGAGCAATGCCTTTGTTGGCCGAAAACAAGAAACGCACTTTGTCAAGGCCAGTGTTTGAGAAATCATTCAGTTTTGAACATTCAATCTCAAAAACGCCGTGCGGCATGGCAAGCTGGCGGATTATTTCAGTAACAGCTTTCTCGAACGATTTCTTCGCGCTTAAGCGTCTGTCAGACAACGACTTGGCAAGTCTTGCGAGTTCATCTTTAACCTTTTTTAGCTCAATCTCCTTTGCGGAAATCAGCCCGTCGATATTCGCGAAGGCATCAACCTTTTCAGAAAGGTCAGTCCTGATTTTCAGCAACTCGTCATAGTCTTTGACATGATGTTTCATCATGAGACGTTGGATCAGGTCGAAGCGTTCTTGCAGGGTCTCAAGCGAATCTTGGTCAAACTGCGTGCTATCTTGCATGGAATCAATATCATGCGCGATGTCTTTCAGTTCAATCCTCGTTGACTCGATGCGTTCGGCATACGACTCCGCCTGTGGCATGAATTTCTTCAGATGCTCGACATTCGACTTCAATTCATTGAGTTGGTCGAGGATGGAAATCTCCGACTCCTGCAGCAGACTTGTTGACTGAGCCAACAACGTTTTCACTTCCTCGGCGTTTTCAAGCAGCTCAAGACGTTGCGTAATGTCTTCATATTCATCATCTTGAAGATCAGCCTTCTGAAGTTCATCAAGCTGAAACGAAAGGAAATCGTTTTCAGCGAGGTTCTTGCGTGACATTTCGCGAAGGCGGTTCAACTCGTTCAGACAATGAGAGTATGAGTGATATGACTTTTGATATTCGACGAGCAACGGTAAATTGTCTGCGGCATCATCGAGCATATTCAACTGGAAATCGGCATTCGTAAGAAGCAGCGAATCGTGCTGCGAGTGAATGTCAACAAGTTGATTTCCAAGCTCTTTGATTTGCTGCAACGATACCGGCGTGTCATTGATGAAGGCCCTTGATTTTTTAGAAGTCGAAAGCTCCCTTCTCAATACGCATTCATTTTCAAAATCGAGGTCATTGGCTTCAAAGAAATGTTTAAAGCGTTCATCGTCAAGCAAAAACATCGCTTCGACCACACATTTCTTTGTCTCGTCAAGCATTACATTTGAATCCGAGCGATCGCCGAGGACGAAGCCCAACGCCCCGAGGAGTATTGACTTGCCGGCACCTGTCTCACCCGTGATGACGCTGAAGCCATTGTCAAAATCAATTGACAACGAATCGATTAAAGCGTAGTTTGAGATGGTCAGATGCCTGAGCATGACGTTAGTGCTTTGCGTTAAGCAGTTGCTCGTATTCCTCGGCATGCGCCGCGTCAATCTCGCGGAAGATATTGACGGCCTTTGTCTTCTCCTGTTGCGGGCCTTCCGAGTATATGCTCTTCCACTCGCCGCGCTTCGTGTCGCATAGGATTGTCATATAATACAGGTTCGGCTTGCTGTTATAAACCTGCTTTATGTAATCGAGGGACTTTGTTATCGCGGTGCGGCCTTCATCGACTTTCCCGTTGCCCATCACGTCAAGTCCAAGTCTGTGATATTCATAGCTATACTGACGCAGCGGTTTGAAAGTCTCATTGGTCATGTTTTCCAAAAGCCAGTAACGGTTTCTGTTGCTGTCGAATGCTTTCCAACCGGGTTCCGTTGCGCTTTGTGCGGCGTTCACCACTTTATCTGCCGCAGCGAAGAAACTCTCACCACCATACGGACCGAACGAATCGAAATAAACGCCCATCGAATAGTAGGCATAGAACGCCAACAACGATGTCAGGTTTGACATAAACATGTTTTCGTTGAAGTCAAGTTGCTGACCTTCAATGTATTCAAATGTAAAGTCCGTGTCAACGTAATTGAACAGCGGTGTGGTGATTGAAGCGTTGAATATCGGACGTCTCACAGCGATGTTCATTTGTCCAGAGATATTATTTCCGTCCCTGCTCGACACCGTGATTGCGATAGCGCCGTCAATGCGTTCATTTTCTTCGAGTTTGACATTGGTCCAGACTCTGTTGTTCAGGAAAGTGGTTATGCTTTCTTGCAGAGACTCGAACACGCGCTGGTCTGTTCCGGAGACTTGCTTAGAGTTCACTGTCACGGTGAAATTCAGTTCCTGAGCTTTTATATCATTGGCAATCAATGACATCAGCAGAAATAAAGGCAGAAATAATCTCTTCATATTTGTCGATTTTTTGTTTCAAGTCAAAGCACACCATCCGACAGAAGCATCGAATGGTGTGACAGTAATTGAATATCAAAGGCTTATTTTAAAAGTCACCTTCTTTTTCCTTGTTCGGGTTACGATAGTAGAGTTCATCGTTCAGGAACTCTTCGATTGCGATGAGAGTCGGTTTCGGCAGTTTCTCGTAGAACTTTGCCACTTCGATTTGTTCTTTGTTTTCGAAGACTTCCTCAAGTGTGTCGTTGCTGGAAGCGAACTCCTCGATTTTCTTGTTAAGCTCCTGTTTCATCTCGGAAGAGATCTGGTCTGCTCTTTTTGAAAGGAGAGCTACAGTCTCATAAATGTTACCTGTACCGACATAGAACTGGTCTTTCTGACGTGTTATGGCTGTTGTCTCAGCCTTTACTTTTCTAAAATCCAACATTGTTAATTATATTTACTTAATTTTTCTCTAATTTCAGCGATAATAGGTTCAATATCAGGGATGAAGCTGCTTTCGGGGAAGATATACGACAGTGTATTGAACTTCTCTATTGCCAGTTCATAGCGTTCACGTTTTTTCGCGTCAACGCTCTTTTCTGCGTAGCGATAGTAATTCACGACCATGTATGCGAGAATCTCCTCACGGTGCGCGGTGCCCGGATAGTCTTTCATGAAAGTCTCAAAAGACGTCGTCGCTGCCTGATACTCCTCCATTTTGTAATAAAGCATGCAATTTCTGTAGTCTTTCTCCTCGAGTTTCATCCTCAACGTGTCGATTTTACCATTTGCGACATCGACCAATTCGCTTTTCGGGAACACATCAATGAAGTTCTGAAACTCGGTGATTGCGGTGTTCGTATCTGTCTGATCGACTGATGGTCCCGGAGAGAGCATATAATAACACATCGCGCTGTTAAACAACGCCTCTTCCGTCCTGACCGCATACGGATAATTCGCCGCATAACGTTTATAATACTGGCTTGCGATTTCATAATCAGCCTTTTTGTAGTAACACTCCGCAGTCAGGAAAGCGATGTTCTCACCTTCCCGTTGTCCGCGGTAAGCCGACTGCAACACGTCAAACAGCTGAAGCGCACGGTCATAGTTTTTCTTATCGTAGTACCTCAAAGCCTCAGCGTACTTGGCTTCGTTGTCCGTGCTTTTCAGTAATTTCGAATATTTGCTGCATGACGTGAGCATCACGAAACTCAACATTATCAGTATTATAAACCTACTTTTTTGCATGGCGCAAAATTACATTTTTTTTAGTTTGGTAACAACGTCTTTTTTCAGAAAAAATTGCATCGGATTATTCAACGACAACTTTTCTGACAACGCACATGTCATCACACTTCACGTTCAAGAAATAAACTCCCGAACAGACATCTTCAACATTGATTTCCAACGCATTAGCTTTCTTAACAAGTTGTCCTTGAAGGTTATACAGTGTCACAACGACATTATCTTTTTCATTCAAACCATTGACATGAATGACTGATTTTGCGGGATTCGGGCAGATTTCGATGTCGTTTTCTGACATTTCGGTCACGCCGAGGCATTCATCGACATAGAAAACCACGACCGCAGTCTCGGAATTTTCGCCATCGTCCACCACGACGGTGTATTTGAACTCACCGGCTGTCGTTGATGTGAACAAAGGAGAATCCGATGTCGGGTCATCGAGGTTTTCAGCCGGCGACCACTGATATGTATAGTTTCCGCTCCCGCCGGTGGCTGACACATACAAATTCATTGACTCACCGACGCACAAAGTGTCGTTGTCGGCGTAAGCCTCCACAACCAACGGCTCAATCACGCCTTCGCAGCTCACGTATGCCTCCCAGCCGGCTTTGTTCTGACTGTAGTCTGACGTGAACTTGAAAGTAAGTGCGCCATCATCATTCGTCGCAACAAATGAATTCGAGATTGAAGACCCGCTGAAAGTGCCCATTGACGCTGATGATGTTGATGTTCCGTCATAGACATACAATTTGTCGTATCCCGACTCCGTGTTGAACATCGAGAACTCGACTTTCACCTTGGCACCTTCGACTTCAGGGTAAATCGTCATCGTGATATTTTCATTGTCAGAATAGTTCCCGTTTGCGCCGCCTGTATCGTAAAACATTGAGCCACAAGTCGTTTCGCTTCCGCTGTGCATATTGAAAGCAGGAACCGCATTGATGTAATTCGGGATGTATTTGGTGTCGGTGTCGCCGTTTGCGTTGCTTACCGTAAGACGGACACCGAAGCTGCCCGCCTCGTCATATCTGATGTTTGTTGGATTCTGAACCGTTGATGTTGAAGGAGTTGCGCCTTCAAACTCCCAGCTCCAGCTGTTGATTCCCGCGCCCCATGACTCATCGGTGAAATTCACCGTCCCGCCGAGTGCGACACCTGTCGAGCTTGCGCCGAAACCAGCGATGATTCCCTCACCGGCAACGAGCTGGACATTGAGGTTAGTTGTCTGGCCATCAACCGCCGTGACAGTGTATTCCTTTGGATAATAACCGTTTGCGGTAAACCTGACAGTATATGTGCCGCCTTTTATCGGACGGTGATAATCGCCTGCCGGAAGATGGCTCTCGACAACTGAATAATCTTGGTCGTGACCGACGACTGTTACAGTGGCCTCAATCGGCTGTCCTGATATTGAATCAGTTACGACACCGTGAATACCTTTCAGGCATTGATTCATGTATGCGAAAATCGAATTATGGTTGTAATTCCAGAAACTCGGCATCTGGCTTCCATCCGGGCATTTTGAGCCTGAGCATTCGATGCAGACCTCGCGGCACTGATGATAGTAGTTCATGAAATCCTGACGTCCGCCGCCAATCTGATACCACTGTGCGCCGTTGGTTATGCCATTGTTCAAATCAGTCATGTAGTTTGAATCGACCTGATGTGCAAGGTCAGCGTATTCACGGCAGACGTACTGCCACCAAGCGTCATCGGCATGGAGCGATGTCTCGTTATCCCAAGGATAGTTCATGACTTCCGAGCCGCCGTGGTAGTTGGCCGCCATCGTAAACTGGTAATCTTCAGCAAGTTGCATGAACCATTCGGTTTCAGGAGCATACGGTTCGCCGTCAGGATGCGGGCCGTCGTTGAAGTCAGGATAGTTGCGGTTAAGGTCGATTCCGCTTGCGTTGTAACGCACGCTGCCGTTCACGGTGTTATTTCCGCCGTGATATGTTCCATCCGGATTTGCGTCAGGGCAGATGAACAGGTCGAGATTGTCCATCACGTTCTGAACCTCCGCAATTGTCGGATTTTCAAGTAGATAGTCGATAAGGCGAAGCATCAAGATATAACCCGTCGTCTCATCTCCGTGCATTGTTGAAGAATATAAAAACTTCGGCTTGCCTTCAGTCACACCGTTGTTGAGACGTGCGACAAGAATCTTACGGCCGCTGTTCAGAGTGCCGAGAGTCAGGATCTGGCATTTGTCAGGATGGTCAGTGGCAAACTCATACATCATCGCCTCGTACGCGTCGTAAGTCGGGTAAGAATCCCAATCGTAAGTGGCGCGTGTGCGGCCGTCATACATTTTATGATTTTCGAGCATTGAAGGAGGAGTCTGAAGAGTCACTTCATATCCAAGTTTCTGAAATTCAGCAAATTGCCTGTTATTTGCATAAGCCGTGACGACGTTGCCGTCAACTTTGTCAACCGAGACGGCGTGAGCTATAGCTTTCAAATCATCATTTCCATTCAGGTTGAATGTGAAATAATATTCGCCGCGCTGTTGCATCAAAGCGCTGAGATTTGTTTCTTGTGCAGACATTCCCAAAGAAACAACCAAGAAAAGGACGAGTAAAAAACGTGTTTTCATATTTTTTATTTTAACAAATTATCGCATTCATTTTCAATATCTAGGCGCACTTTTTCAGAAGTCGGGACCAACGGCAGACGGAGTACGTTTTTGCACAGTCCACGATGAGCCATGAGAGCCTTTATTCCGGCGGGATTGCCGTCGGCGAATATCAGACCGTTCATTTTCAGCACCTTATAGTGCAGTTTCAGTGCTTCTTTTTCTTCACCTTCAAGCATCAGGTTCACCATTTTGCAGAACGGTTCAGGGTAGCCGTTGGCGGCCACGGAGATCACGCCTTTCGCGCCGAGAGCCATCATCGGTTGCGTGATGCCGTCATCGCCGGAGAGAACGGTGAAGTCGGACGGTTTGTCGCGCAGTATCTCCATGATTTGCTGCAAGTTGCCCGACGCTTCCTTGACCGCGATGATGTTTGGATGTTTGGCAAGTTCCACCGTCGTCGCGGCTTGGAGGTTCACCCCCACCCTGCCCGGGACGTTATATAAAACAACCGGCACCGGCGAGGCGTCGGCGACAGCCTTGAAATGAGCCGCCATCCCGCGCTGGTTCGGCTTATTATAATAAGGTACAACGCTCAAGATTCCGTCAATACCCTTAAAACATTGATTCTTAATATTTTCAACCAACGCCGCAGTATTGTTCCCGCCCATTCCGAGAAGGATGGGGCAACGGCCTGCCGCCGCTTCGACGACAGTCTTAACGACATTCGCCTTCTCTTCCGCATTCAAGGTCGGAGCTTCAGATGTCGTCCCAAGGGCGACGAGAAACTTCGCGCCATTCTGCAAAGTGAAATCAACGATATTTCTTAACGACTCATAATCAACGCTATAATCGTCATTAAACGGAGTTATCAACGCGACTCCTGTGCCAACAAACGGATTATTTTTCATCATCATTTTCCTGTTAACATCCTCAAATATCTGCACAGCACTTCTATTTTGCCTGCACTATCTTCTTTTTTAGCATCTAACACCAAGTCATACAGCATTCCGAATGATTTGCCGAACGACACTCTGAATGACGCATCAAAGACCGTCATCACATAGTCGTCAGCGAGAATGCTTTCCTCTTCTGTGGTGAGATTCAGCAGCATATCGTAATGCACCGACGACAACGATGCGATGCCAGAGGCTTTCAGCAATCCGAAAAAGCCGAAATCCCTCTTCGAGATGAAATGAATATTGTCAATGTTTTTCTTGTTTTCCATCAATGTGTTCACAATAAAAACGGCGCAACTTTTCGTGGCGAAGCAGCGGTTTATCGTATCAATCAGTCTTATGCTATACGGCAGTTGGTCGTCATTAACCAAGAGTGCGACCGACGGACATCCTGTGACATCCGGCAACACGCACGCTTTTTTCTTCTTCACGAAAGCCTTTATCGCTCTGTTTCTGAAAAATCTGACAACTTTTTTCATCACAATCAAAAAACTTGCAAAGATACTGTTTTTTCGCCGATTGCGTGAATATTTTTTTTGAAAAAATGACTATTTATTTAGACACAGGGGGATGAATATTTTTACGGGGACCGGAAAAAATTTTTTCAAAGGCATTCCAATCATTAAAAAAGTTTTGTATTTTTGCCGTCTTGAAAATTAATGCAGTAAAAACAAAAAGAATAGTAAGGAACAGAAATAGAGTGTAATAGACATATTTAAAGAAAGTAGCATTCGCTATTTACTGGTGTTTTCAAAAATCGCCAATTTCAGAACTCTCCCAGGTAAATAATACGAAAGCTCACCGGTTTTGGTGTGGGCTTCCCTATTTGGAGAGTTAGGTGTTTGGCGATACCTTAAAGACAACAAGGAAGGCCGCACCTTTTTTTATTAATGTTGTCCAAGCACAAACAACGAGGGTATGATAAGAGACAAAATAATTTTTAAACAAACAAAAATAATAAATATGACAAGGAAAATTTGTTATTTCACTTTGGCGACGTTAGTAATCCTCATGGGATCGTGTGCCAAGTACAGTAAAAAAAGTTATTTAAAATCTTTTGAAAGATTTGTTGAGAAAGTTGAAATGAGTTCTGATCTATCAGACAAACAACTTGAAAAAATCGAAGATGAATTTAAGTTATATTCAGAAACCTATTATGAAAAATTTGAACGTGACTTAACTCCATCTGAAAAGGGTTTTGTAACCAAACTCGAAACCAAGTATTTCAAGGCAATGATGAAATACGAAGAGCAGGAAATATATGAAGAATTGGAAGTTTTCAAAGAGCAAGTAAATGGATTCTTCGAAGGAATGTTTGATGATGATAACGAGAAAGAAAACAAATAAAATTTATATGAGCAAGAAATTTGTACTGTTTTTATTGTGTGTGTTGCCATTCATGTATTCCGTGGAGGAAGCTGGCGTTTCAACGCAAAAAATTGCCGCTGTACAAGCGTAAACTTTTGGATTGACACAGATGAAGATGATGACCTTGGATTCAGATTGGTTCTAAAAAATGAAGATTTAAACTGATGAAATTCTAATTGAATGAAAATAAATTATGTAATTATACTTATTGCAATTATAGTTTGTTCATGCAACAAACAGACTTATAGTGATTTATGCTGTCCTTCACCAACAATGTTCTGTGGTAACAATATTTTTCTCGGAAACATTGAAGATGACAAACTCGCAGTTTTTCTCTCTTCCACAACAGCATCCTCAGTCTCCGGCCATAGTTTCATCATCGATGGCAATGAAAACGATACCGTTGCTTTTCATTTGAATTTTGATGGCTCAAAGGTTGAGTTTGAACAAATTGGGAAGTCAAAGAAATACAGAATCGTTGAACTGGAAGCTGATGAAAATGAAATTTCCGGGATAATCAAGTCGGGGCTATTTTCAAAAAGGAAGTTCTGCTTCAAACCACATAATATGCCGATTTTTAAGCAGTTCGATTCGCAAAGATACAATGAGGCATTGTTCGATGTTGATACAATCTCCAACATAAAATACGGTAGCGCAAACGGATACTGGACATCGTCTGACTACGACTACGATATTAACGAGATTTTGAGAATGCAGGGCAAAACGCTCAAACAACAAAAACTCGACCTCACGATGGACGTATATCTGCCGCAAAATGACACGTTGAAGAAACGTCCTTTGATAATGTTCATTCACGGCGGCGCATTCTATGTCGGGCACAAAGAAGACCTGCCGATGCGGGAATGGTGTTCGCATTACGCTTCACTCGGATATGTGACAGTTTCCATTGATTACCGAATGGGATTCCTCCCTTTTAAACGAAACATTGAAAGAGCTGGCTACGCTGCCATTCAGGACGCTCATGCAGCTATGCGATATTTGGTTGAAAACCAGTCGGTTTACGGCATCGACACTTCCATGATGTTTGTCGGCGGAACAAGTGCCGGAGCAATAACCGCACTTCACCTTGCTTTTATAACAAATGAAACAAGACCAGAGACATCATACGAAGGAGTGTTTGACAACGACATGGGCGACATCGAACATTCCGGCAATCTGCTGAATAACGCATTCACTATCAAGGGCGTTGTTGACATGTGGGGTGCTGTCTGCAACATTGAAATGATTGATTCAAAGAAAATTCCAGTCGCAGCATTCCATGGTGACCTCGATGAGATGGTGCCATACGGCTACGACTATCCTTTCACAATGATTGGTCCAGGTTGTAAGTTGTTGTTTAACAAGATGTACGGTTCGTCAACAATCGTTGAGCGACTACTTCAAAACGGCGTCGACAAATCGAAAATGTACACTTTGTACAATATGCCTCACTCGCCTCACGTTGATAAAGGCAGCGAATTAAATGAGGTATTTTACTACATTCAAGATTGCATGGACCCGTTTTTCAAAGACATCACGGCAAATCCTGAAACAACCACCGATGGTAACAGTTTCTTTATCAATGACATAAACGCCACAGATATAACATGGCAAGTTGATGGCGGAATCATACTGAAATCTTCAGGAAACGGAATAAATGTCGCTTGGTTCGGTAATGCTCCTGAACATAAAGTTTATGCTTCAGGTTTGATGAGAGGAACGGGGTTTTTGAGTGAATTTAATGTTAATAAAAAATGAGTAGAAAAAGCCAAAGAAGTAATGGCAGCATATTGATTCTGTTATGTTTAGCAATTATTATTACCATTGCACTTATTTATTTGAAAAATATAGAACAGACCACATACGACCTGTGTGGGGTTGAAATTCCGGCGGCACTCACCGACCGAACTGAGCGTGTCATAACTCACAAAGGTTACACCGTTTCGTATAATTGCGACTGGAAGATTCCGAACTGGGTGGCATACGAACTTACTGACATTGAGGTCGAAGGTGAAGAGCCCCGTTCAAACAAGTTTGTGCCCGACCCGATGGTGCCTGAATATGAAACGGCATATACCGAAGACTATAAACATTCAGGTTATGACCGCGGACACATGGCTCCTGCCGCCGACATGAAATGGCATCCGCAGGCGATGAATGAGTCATTTTA
Organism: Bacteroidales bacterium; assembly: GCA_045600605.1. GTDB lineage: Bacteria > Bacteroidota > Bacteroidia > Bacteroidales > F082 > Limimorpha. The sequence continues at coordinate 43,224 of JAZRYG010000078.1, read as the reverse complement.
TCTTTCAAATATCTGTCCACAAAACCATAATCTGAACGCCGGAGTGTGGAAAAGTCTCGAAGAACAGGTTCGTGACCTCGCATCGCAGAAAGGCAGCATCTATGTGGTGTGTGGTCCGATAGTTCCAGCTGATTACCAAACGATTGGTGAAAATAGAGTCGCCGTTCCGAGTGCTTTTTTCAAGGTCCTTTTACAGGAAGAAAACGGCGGAATTCACACAATCGGTTTCGTTTACGAAAACAAGAGTGGCAAACGCCCGATGTCAACATACGCGCGAACTGTGGATGAAATAGAAGAGATAACTGGCATCGACTTCTTTCCTGTACTACCTGACGATATCGAGGAAAAGGTGGAATCGGAAGTTGATTTTTCGAGGTGGGCAGTGAAAGCTCAATAAAAATAAAATCAACAATAATTGTTCTTGTATTTTAGCCTTTTGTTAAAATTGTGAGGGCAATCATTACTGCCCACTAAAAATCGCTAATAATTCTATGAAATAATTGAATAATAGTTAGTTGCGAGAGATTTACGTTAGGCTCTGGCCTAAATTTTGGATAGCATTAATAATTTTTACTTCCAAAACTTAAATCATTCCCAAAGACAAAAAACACTATCTTTGCAGCCTAATAAGTGGCTGTCCTAAAAAGGGAAAGTTTACATTACTTCTCAATTATCACTTATATTATTTTGCAAAATAAAAGACATAAAATATGGACAATGAGAAAAATTTAATTCAACTCGCATCAAATGACGAAATGCTTATCTATCAATCGCAAGATGGCACTGTCAAAGTTGATGTGCTCTTTGAAAACGAGACGGTATGGTTGAGTATCGACCAAATGTGTTTGTTGTTTGGAAAATCCCGCTCCACAATAAATGAACATATTCTTCATATTTATGAAGAAAAAGAACTTGAAGAATCTTTCACGATGAGAAAAATCGGAAATTCCGATTTTTCTACCAAACCCACAAATTTCTATAACCTCGATGTTATCATTTCTGTCGGCTACCGTGTGAAATCGCATCAGGGCACACAATTCAGAATCTGGGCGACACAACGGCTTCGGGAATACATCATCAAGGGTGTGGCGTTGAACGATGAGCGTTTCAGAAAAGGCAATTCGATGAATTATTTCAAGGAATTGCTTGAACGCATTCGCGAAATAAGATTGTCAGAAAAGGTTTTCTATCAACAGATTAAGGATATTTACGCCACGAGTATCGACTACAATCCATCGGATGAAATCACCCTGCGGTTTTTCAAGGAAATTCAGAACAAACTACTTTGGGCAGTGAGCGGCAAGACAGCAGCCGAACTGATATATTATAGAGCAAACGCTTCGCTGCCGATGATGGGATTGACTTCAACGGAAAATATCGGCAAGGTTACCAAATCGGATATTACAGTAGGCAAAAACTACCTTAACGAACAAGAAATCGGTGTTCTTAAACTGATTGTCGAGCAATTTCTTGCTTTCGCAGAAGCGCAAGCCATGTCACACATCCCGATGTATATGAAAGATTGGGTTGAACGCCTGAAGATGGTTTTGACGATGAACCAAAAATCCATTTTGGAAGACGCCGGGAGAATATCACATCAGATGGCCGCTGAAAAGGCCAAGATGGAATACGAGAAATACAAAGCCGCAGAACGGCAAATTGAACATTTCGAGAGCATCAAACAATTAGATGCCGACCTGAAAAAACTGAACAGATGAACGAATCTCAGACACGTTTGGGAAAGATAACCCCGGCGTTCCAGAAGACCGGCTGGAAGACAAGCGGAAACGGAAACAGCCGCATCATCACCGAATACCGCATCGCAAAGGGAGAACCAGCAAAGGTGAGAAAAATATGAGGAATTTTCAGGACAACGAGAAGACAATCCCCACTGTATTGACAACGAGCGATAAACCGAGTACTGGCATGAATGCATTGAATGTGAGAAACATAATGCTTATGCGACCCATCAACTCAATGGTCGAGTTCAAATGACGGCCAAAGAGACATTCATTGAGTTCCAAAGAGAGCAGTATGCGTAAAGATAGATTCCGCACTGCTTTCCAAAACTCAAATCATTTCCAAAGACAAAAGCACTATCTTTGCAGCACAAATCTTTCATTGCAATGACGATAACAATTTTAGGTTCAGGCACATCGCAAGGCATTCCTGTAATAGGTTGTGAATGTGACGTTTGCAAATCTTCGGACAGTCGTGACAAGCGTCTGCGCACTTCCATTTTGATTGAAAACGGAGACACCACAATCTGCGTCGATGCCGGCCCCGACTTCCGGCAGCAGATGCTCCGCGAGAACGTGAAGCACCTCGACGCCATACTAATCACGCATCATCACAAAGACCACATCGGCGGACTCGATGACGTACGCTCCTTCAACTTTCTTCAGAACATTTCGATGCCGATATATGCATCGCCGGTTTCACAGGAGGAAATCAGGCGCGAATTTTCATACGCCTTTGCGGAAAAAGACGAACGTTATCCCGGGACACCCACATTCAACCTAATCGACATCATCGACAACAAGCCAATAGTAATCAACGACCTTACGATTGAACCAATACCACTCAAACATCTTGAGATGCTCTGCTACGGTTTCCGCATCGGCAATTTCGCCTATATCACCGACTTCAGCTATATTTCAGATGAAAGTTTCGACAAACTCAAAGGCGTTGAATTTCTCATCATCGAAGCCCTCAGGAAAGAGAAGCACTACTCGCATCTATGTCTGTCCGAAGCTGTTGACATCGCCCAGCGTCTTAATGTGAAGAAGGCATGGTTCACTCACATTGGTCATCAAATGGGACTGGCCGAGGAAACAGGCAAGACTCTTCCAGCGAATATGATGCTGGCATACGACGGATTAAAGATTGAGGTTTAAAAGCCACCACATCCACGTTGTTGTCATCAGCCAAGGCATACGATTGGTCATAAACTATATAGTATGTCCTGCCTTTCTTTGTCTTCCTGATTCCGGTAAAATAGTTGAAATCAAAGTCTCGGTCAACAAGACACTGTTTCGTGACTGTTTTCTTGCCGAACGGATTCAATGTCCTGAGTATCATTCTGTTTCGCATCAGCACTGCATTGACATTCCTGACAAGCAGAAGTTGTTCGTTATAGATATGGTAATAATAGTTATTACGGCAGTTGTCGTCACAGTATCTTTTGTTTGCGCGGCCAGTAATAGCTCTGCCACATGCTGGGCATATTCTCTCTTTTAAAGACGATTCTTTCGTTTCATCCATAGCAATCACAGTTGATGAATACTAACATCAATAATTTTCAAAAATCATAAAACGAGGTGCAGGGCGTCAGTTATTTCTCATTTCGAGAAGACGTACTGAATGATATTTGCGCCCATTTTAAGAGCTTGCAGTCGTATTTCCTCAGAGTCCTTGTGAACGCGCTGGTCTTCCCAGCCGTCTCCGAGGTCGCATTCGTATGTGAAGAGGCTGACGAGCCGTCCCTCATAGATCATCCCGAACGCTTGAGGTGTCTTCATATCATGTTCATGGATTTTCGGCAATCCGTTGGGGAATGCGTAGGGGCCTTGAAAGATTGGGTGCGAATACGGCAGTTCGACCCATTCGAGTTCAGGGAGCACCTTCTGCATCTGAGCCATCACGAAATCCTTAAGTCCATAATTATCATCGATATGAAGGAAGCCTCCACCGAGGAGATAAGCTCTAAGGTTATCAGCTTCAGCTTTGTCAAAGCTGACATTCCCATGCCCCGTCATGTGGACGAGAGGATAATTGAAAATGTCAGGGCTTCCGACTTCAACCGTAGCGATGTCATAATTCAAGTCCGTGTTAAGTTCTTGATTGCAGAATTTGACAAGGTTTGGCAGAGATGTCGGATTAGCGTACCAGTCACCACCGCCGCGGTATTTCAGCAAGGCGATCTGCGTCTGCTGGGCTGGTAGTCCGAAAGTCAATGACAGTAATATGGTCAGCAGCAGATTCCTCATAATCATTTAACGCTCATCTGGTTAATAAGCTGTACTGTATGGCAAGCCACCAGTGCAGCGGTCTCCGTTCTGAGACGCGCATCGCCAAGGCTCACCGGGATGAAGCCGTTGTCGATTGCGAGTTGAGCCTCTTCCCTGCTGAAATCGCCTTCTGGTCCGATGAGGACTATGGCGTTGCTGCCTTTAACATATTTGTCACACAACTGGTCTTTGACATCATCATCGATCCACGCGATGAATTTCTGTCCGTCGAACGGTTGTCTCACCAATTTGTCAAATTCGATTACGTCCTCAATGTCAGGAAGCGTTGATTTTATCGACTGTTTCACAGCCGCTATCATCACTTTCCGGAAACGGTCAACGTTTGCGACACGTCGTTCCGAGTGGCATGAGGTAAATAGCTGGACTTTGTCTATACCAATTTCTGTAGCTTTTTCGAGGAACCACTCCGTTCTCTCGTTGAGTTTTGTCGGAGCGATTGCTATTTCGAGCATGAACGGTCTATTGTCGTACCCTTGGCGTTGGTTCGTCAGGCAAGCCACCGCCCTCTTCGGGTGATTTTCAACGAGTTCACCATCAAAGAGCGAGCCTTTGCCATTTGTGACGCAGAAACGGTCTCCGACTTGCATACGGAGCACTTTAACACAATGTTTAGACTCCTCCTCAGAGAAGGAGACCATTCCCAATACTGCGTCAGGCAAATAAAAAACGTTCATACTTACTATTTTTACATTCTTTCTGGCATCTGCATACCGAGCAGGCCGCTTGCGTTACGCAGCAGGCGTGCCGTCATTCCGGCCAATTGCAGGCGGAACTCCCTGCGTCTTTCATCTTCCTCTCTCAAGATACTGCATTCCTGATAGAATTGGTTGAAGTCTTTGCAGAGTTCGTAGATGTAATTGGCAATCATGGCTGGGCTTCTGTTAATTGCCGCTTGTTCAAGCACCGACGGCCAAGTGTGCATGTTTGTAAGGAGCTGTTTTTCGCCAGGCATAATGTTGTCAACCATCACTTTGTCCCCAACATTTATTCCAGCTTCGGCGGCCTTACGCAGCACAGAGCAGATACGGGCGTGAGTATATTGGATAAACGAGCCCGTATTACCATTAAAGTCTATTGATTCCTTAGGGTCAAAGAGCATAGTCTTCTTAGGATCCACCTTGAGTATGAAATACTTAAGTGCCCCAAGTCCTATGACATGATAAAGTCTGTCAGCTTCATCATCCGACAGGTCCTTGGCTTTCCCAAGCTCGTCCGACACCTTCCTCGCGGTCTCGACCATCTCATCCATAAGGTCATCAGCGTCAACCACCGTGCCTTCGCGCGACTTCATCTTTCCGCTTGGCAGCTCAACCATACCGTATGAAAGATGCTCAATATCGTTACCCCATGCGAAGCCGAGTCTCACAAGGACCCGCTTGAGCACGTCGAAATGATAATTCTGTTCATTACCAACGACATAAACAAGTTTCTTCGGATGGAACTCGTCATAACGCAATTGAGCTGTTCCAAGGTCTTGAGTCATGTAAACGGACGTGCCGTCACGACGCAGGAGCAGTTTCTCGTCGAGTCCCTCATTTCTGAGATCGCACCAGACCGAATTATCATCTCTTTGATACAGAACGCCGTTCTTCAAGCCTTCCATCACGGTACTCTTGCCCAAAAGGTAGGTTTGAGACTCATAATAGACCTTGTCAAACGAAACGCCGAGGCGTTTGTACGTGACATCAAAGCCCTGATAAACCCAGTTGTTCATCGTTTCCCAAAGTTTACGCACCTCAGGGTCACCAGCCTCCCACTGACGAAGCATCTCGCGTGTTTCCTGCATCAACGGTGACGCGTTCTCCGCTTCAGCCTTAGCTTTTTCTTTGGCATCATCGTCAAGCTCATCGTAATTCGCAGGCAACAGCGATTTGACCTCTTCCTTGAAATGTTTGTCAAACATCACATAGAAGTCGCCAATAAGATGGTCCCCCTTCTTCCCTGTTGATTCCGGCGTGCAACTGTCGCCCCATTTCTTCCACGCGATCATGCTCTTACAGATGTGTATTCCTCTGTCATTCACGAGGTTGACACGCACCACATTTTCGCCGCTGGCCTTGAGGATTTCAGAAACACTCCATCCCAACAGGTTATTACGGATGTGTCCAAGATGCAACGGTTTGTTGGTATTCGGTGAAGAATACTCCACTACGACGGGGCTTCCCGAAACCTCTTTTCTCCCGAAAAATTCGTCTCCATGGTTTTTCTCCATGAATGAGATCCAATAGTTGTCTGAAATGAGCAGATTCAAGAATCCCTTCACCACATTATACTTCGCGATGAATTCACTTCCATTTGTCATTTCTGTTCCGAGTTCGTCAGCCAAAGCCTCGGGCGCCTTGCCCGCGAGCTTAGTGAACGGGAACACCACTATTGTCACATCACCTTCAAATTCAGGACGTGTCTTCTGGAAATTCACCAAATTGGCAGGAGCTTCCTTGCCATATAGTTTCCTGAAGGCATCACTAAAAAGCTGTTTCAAAAATACTTCCAACATAGTTCAAATCGTTATTTTATTTGGGGTGCAAAAATAGTAAAAAACGCGTTATATTTCATCAATATATCGACAATAATTTTATGGTATTTTAAGTATCTTCATTTTCATTTTTCTAATTTTTAAAACTACATGGATTTCGTCAAAACAGCGACATTATTGTGTTAAACACATAGCCCGACAACGTTTCAGAGCTTTTGGACGCAGTATCTTCACTTAACTGTATTGCCGGCTGTTCTGTTGCCATCGATGCTGTTTGGATTTTAATTTTGTATCCAATTAATATACATATTCCGAGGAACAGTATCACCACAATAATTCCGTAACGAATTAAAAATGAAGGCATTCTATCAACAATAACATCGGCATACGGATTTTGATTTTTGTCTTTCATATCACATTCCAAGTTCTAATTGATTTTTAACGAGATTAAAATAATTACCTTTCAGCCGCACGAGTTCGTCATGAGTACCCTGCTCCACGATTTTCCCTTTGTCGAGTACAACGATATTATCGGCGTTTCTGACGGTACTCAGTCGATGCGCAACAACAATTACGGTTTTCTCCTTGAAAATGTTATCAAGATTTTTCATGATCACCTGCTCGTTATTGGCATCGAGGGCGTTTGTCGCCTCGTCGAAGAAAATGTATTTCGTGTTTTTATACACGGCGCGAGCGATAAGGACCCGCTGTTTTTGCCCCGAGCTCAAGCCCTTGCCTTCCAGTCCGATGAAAGTGTTCAGTCCGTTGGGTTGCGACTTGATATAGTCATTGAGGTTTGCTATGTGGACAGCCTCATCAACACATCGCATGTCTGGTTTCGCATCACTGACACTTATGTTGTTTGCGATGGTATCAGAGAAGATATAACCATCCTGCATCACGACTCCACAGGCCCGACGCCATTCCTTCACGTTATACTCATTGAGTGGGCTATCATCAAGAAATACGCCACCTTCCACCGGCTCATAGAAGCCGAGAATCAGTTTCAGCATTGTGGTCTTTCCGCTGCCGCTCATGCCAACTATCGCTGTAGTTTTGTTCGCCGGTATCGTCAAACTGATGTTGTCAAGTACTTTTCTCGAATGCGGTCCGTCATATTGAAACGAGACGTTTTGCAACACGATGTCGGCATCTTGCGGTATCTCGGTTTTCTTGCCGATATTTTTAGTATCCTCATCTTCAATCTGTTGCACTTCATTAAGACGTTCCAAACTGATTTTCGTATCTTGATATGAGCGGATAAAAGACACGAGGTCGGCAATAGGCGCGTTCAGCTCGCCGATGATATATTGTATTGACATCATCATGCCGATGGTCATATCTCCGTTTATCACAAGCAAAGCCGACATAAAGGAAATCACCATATTCTTCAGCTGGTCAATCAGTGTGCCGCCGATGTTTTGGGCCTGTGAAAGCGAGAGTCCCTTTATGCTGACATCATACAATCGGTTTTGTGTTTTCTCCCACTCCCACAGTTTCTGCCGTTCACAGTTGTTAAGTTTGATTTCCTGCATCGATGTTATCATCTGGACGACATTACTCTCATTACGTGCCGACTCCTGAAAGCGCATATAATCAAGTTTTCGCCGCCGTTTCATGAAAATCAAAATCCAACCGACATACACCGCGCTGCCGACAGCAAAGACACCGAGAATACTGAAATTATATCCAGCCATCATTACAGAATACACAACCAACCCTATGATACCCATGGAGATACCAATCAGTTCACCTGTAAGGAAATTTTGTATCCTGTCGAAATCACGGATACGTTGCAGCGTGTCGCCCATCCTTTTTGAATCATAAAAAGAGATTGGCAGCCGCATTAGTTTACCAAGAAAGTTAGAGACAAGTGAGATGTTCACGTTGATTGTGACATGTAGCATCAGCCAGTTTTTTATTATGTGGTTGAGCGACTGGCCCACAACGAGTGCGAACTGTGCCACAAGCACTATTATGATAAACCTGCTGTCGCCGTTTCCGATACCGATATCAACGATAGACTGTGTCAGCAATGGGAACAACATGCTAATGAAACTGCCCAAAGCCATTCCTAGCATTATGGTGAAAATCGATTTTTTGTGCGGTTTAAGGAATTTGACCAAGTATCTGAATCCAAGTTTCTCCTTGGATGCGTCCCCACTGTTATCATTACAGTTCTCAAATTCCACCGTCGGCTCGAGCAGCAATGCCATACCCATATTACCTTTCACAGGATCTATCACCGAGTACCAGCTTTTCAGGAATGCTTCGATATCGTACCTCAATATGTTTCCAACGGCTGGATCGCCGACAATCACTTTTTTTCGTGTTATCTTATACACAACCACGAAATGGTTTTGGTTCCAACTAATAACACACGGGCATGGGACGGCGCTGAGCTGCTCGAAGGTTATCTTCACGCCTATTGTCTTGAATCCGACACTTTCGGCCGCATCACTGATACCAAGCAGCGACGTACCAGTCTTCCTTTGTATGCAGCGATTTTTCAGGAATTCCATCGAATACGATTTCCCGTAATATTTTGCGATCATCCTAAGGCAGGCCGGACCACAGTCGCGCGAATCATACTGCCGATAAATCGGATATTTTCTTTTCACTTCCATCACTTGATAGTTTTCATTGACACAAATGTTTTGTAATCATTTAAAATGCAGCCATCGAATATTCTTCTATAAAACCGTGCCAACCTTGCATCTGTCTCATCAAATCCGACATGCACACGTTTCACATTCGGGCATTCAATGGCGGTGTATTTCATCATCCTATGCAAGATGAGATATGCAAGATTGTTTTCACGACATTCTTCTTTAACATAAATACACTCGGCATATATCTCAGTTTCTGACAACCTGAGCATTGACGCCCATGCCACCAGCGCATCGCCATCGAACACGAATGACGACAGCTGCGGGATGACTGTCTGCCTGTTTTTAGCCGGTTGCAGGAAATGAGGTGCGATGAAGTCAGCCTGATGCAGTGCATCGTCAATTTCCTCATCACTCATATCGCTCATAAAGCGGAAACTGAAATTTCCCAACTGAAACGCTTCATCGACCAAACCCATTTTATAAAACCTGCAATCAGTAATCTTATTCACATCTAAGACAAGCGTTGATGAGTCATAGCCCAATGCCGGCCAACTGTTGTTGACAAGGAAACGGCTAAATCTGTCAATATCGACATCCAAAGAGTCACATTTCTGCGTAATCCAGACTTTATCACCATACGATGACGGCATTTTCTCACGACACATCCGGACAATTGCGTCAAGCAATTTCGTTCCGATGCCAAGTCCCCGCAGCATTGGCACGACATAAAGGACAAGTATCTTAGCGAAACCGGCCTGTTCCGCCACCATCGCCGAGGCCACGCCGACTATCTCTCCCTGCAATTGCGCCGAGCAATGAATTGCTGTCTTGCAGAGACGCAACGAGTGATCTCCCGCAAATTTCACCAATGCATCGCCGATGTCAGCCTCAGCGCACAGCATTGTCTTATCTATATCAATCATAAAAGATGTCATTGATTGGTTTCGGTGCTTTCGGGCAACGCGGATCAGGATACAGCCAATTCTCATGTCCATAGACACCCATGATGTATTTCCAGCAGACACCAGCTCCACGGCGGCAACGCGCAAAGTCCTGGCACGTAGAGCACGCACTCCCTTCAGGGAATACGGACTGACTGATATTCCACAATGACAGGGCTTTCTCGGAGTTCCACACGTCAATCAATCTGCTCTGCATAAGATCGCCTATGATAAAGTCAGGATTCCAATAAAGTTCCTCGCAAATGGTCACTTTTCCGTCAGGCAATATGGTAAGTCCCAGCACATTACCGGAACACAACGTCCTGCCATTGAATTTTTGAATATTGCACAACTCATCGCGATGTATTGTCTGGTCGTCATTTTGGATGTAAAACCCGCGATCCAAGCCATTAAGATAATCATACACCTCCCTCACCTGCGCCAAAGTCGGTTTCAGCACTTGAAAACTCTCATTTGACTTGTACATGCTCGCGCCGATTGTTGAGACAGTATATTTCTTGAGATGTTTGAGTCCGGAAATGAAATCAACGATTTCCGTGACATTTTCCTTGTTGAAAGTGTATTTTGTATGTGTGCCCTTGATGATGATTTCAATATCTTTTGTGTCAAGATACAAGAGGCTTTCCTTCATTTGTTGGCAATATTCTTCGCCGACATTAAGATTATGCGCAAGCGTCTTCGGATTAAGCGAATCAAGGGAGATCTGCAACGTCTTGAGTCCGGTGTCTGCCACCTCGTCAATCTGTCGCCTTGACAACGGCACTTTCGTGGAGATAAAGTCACAATATCCGTAATCGAGGAGTTTTTTCACAATCCTCCCCCAGTCTTTATGCAGAAAGACCTCCCCGCCTGACAGCTCGAAAGTCCGCACGCCGATGTCATGAGCTTCATCTATCACCTCTAATATGCGCTCCGTCGTCATTGGCTGATACTGCGTTTTTTTATCTGCATAACAATAGACACAGTCGGTGACACATTTCGTATTTATCACAAAAAGCACATCTACAGGAGACGACAACCTCAATGTATCAAAATCGTATGGCGGCGGAAGCAGCACGGCCTCTATGTTGAGGTCATCACGTACTGTTCCAAACTTGTTCTCAACGAGCATGTCTGCCGGAAAATAAAAAATCGTTCCGTCGTATTTTATTTTGGTGTTTGCTTTGTTGTTTATAAAACCGCACACAAGGCTTTCGGTTTTATCTTTAGGCATATCAAAGAAAGCACTTATTTCATCACATACTGCACATAGACACTTATCGCCTTTGAAAAAGGAAAACATGGCTGCAAGCATCGGGTGTGTAATCTTTGGAGTTTCGGATTGCTCTTTTACATTGATTATCAAAGCTCTCCTTCCGTCTAATCTAATCCTGTAATCTGGATTAAGAACTATTTTTGTTTCATAAATTGGTTTCATAATGGTATTAGAATAAAATGTGATACATAAGAGCACCCCCAACCAACGATGCTCACAAGGCCGTCAAAAAACCACGTAATCTTTCGATGGTCGGGGGATGTTCTACTACACTAACTTAGTTGAGACGCTGACATCAATTGGCACGGAATTATCTCCGCGACCACTTGTCTGACAGCTTTTCAGACATGCTTCAGCGCAGCCTTTAGAGCACTGTACGCTGCTACCACCATTCTCGATTTGTTCCATCATTTCGTCGGAGAGGAACTCTGCCGAAGCCAATACTGGCATTTTTTTAAATTCGTCTTTCATGACATTTATGGATTTTGGTTAAAAAAGTGCTGCAACTTAAATCCCTGCAGCATGGGATGTTTTATTACGTTTACATCTTTCCTGAAAAAATATTTATATCATTTTTATTACAAAGCGATTATCTAAATCTTTCAATATCATTTTTAGATTGCTCAACGCCTTTATCGTCAACTTTCCCGCCACCTTTGAATTTTACGGCGAAAGTAAGTTTCAGCTTTCTGTCACCATAGTCTGAGGTATTGTCAATGACATTGTTGTAAAGGTGCCCACATGAGCGGATTTTAAACGATGCGAATATATCTTGCGCATCAAACACGAGAGAGAACATCCCGTCCTTACCCCAACAATATGAGACACCGGCATCCATAGTCCAGTATGTAAGAACTTCCTTTTCCGGCATCTCCGTGCGCGGCCAGCACTTCACCCACAGATATGCATCCAATCCATCGAGAATGCTATAGTTCATGCTACCTGATAATGTGGTCTGCCAATACGATGACTTCCGTCCGGCATCAAGACGATAGCCGTTTTTAAAGTTGACCTCGTCATTGTACGACGCACTTGCCTCCACACGGCCTGTCACCGTTTCACCAAACATCCTGTACAGTGATGTCAGAGAGAAAACGCAGCTTCGCGTGTCATACACATTTTTGTACCTATATATCCGAAGGTCAGCCGACGACTCTTCATCAAGCATATAAGCAGCAACATCGTATCTATAAACGTATCTGACACTGAAGAGGCACGCATTGAAAAACGAGTTGTTCATCACCACTCCATACGACCTTGACGGATTCACGTCAGGGTTACCAATCCTGATGGTATATTCATCATCCTGTCTCTTTCCTGGCAACATCACGCTGTAGTCCGGATTGGACAGCTGGGACACCATTCCCAAGCCGAGTGAATATTTATTGCCTCTGTAATAAAAGGCTGCATACGGAAGCAGGTAATTATAGTTTTTCCGCAACGTGACGCCGTCCGACACGAAATCAAAATCACGATTTATACGAACATAGCGCGAAGAAATGTCCATTGAGAGGAACCTTCCAAAATTAAGTTTATAGTTGACATATCCTTCAAAGTTCTGTTCCACTCCGTGCATACTACTTGATTGATGCCAAGGTTGCGGTACCGGTTCATCATATTTAACATCATCGTCAAGTATGCCGACGTGCAGCAAGGCTCCCGCAAGCAACTTCGAGGAATTGCGGAAAATATGCGCGTAATCAAACTTCAAATCATGCTGCCAGCCTGTCATGCGCGGATAAGTGTACAAAGCCCATTGTTCCGGAGTATCGGGATGAAGGATATTATAACGATTCGACTTTGTACGCAGACCGCCATACAGTATTCCGTACGATGCCTTAAAACTATTCGGAAGAGTGTCGGGCGTGGAATATTCAATATTTCCTGTCCACAGGTCGTCATTGCCCTCATTATTTGATCGTTGTCCGTAATCGCGGATGCCTGTTGAATCATTCACATGTAGCATCATCAAGTCAGTACTGTTAGAGAAGTCATCATAGAACCAGAAGTTAAAGTTCAGAGTGTGTTTATTCTTTAGTCTCCACTCTAAATTAGCGAGTCCTGTAAGCACGTTGACACGTCCATCGCCGATACTGTTTGCCTGCATTGTGGAGCTGTCAGCGAAGTGCGAGTCATCAATGTTTCGGTACCATGTCGGACGGTTATCGTAAGACAAGAGTGCATTGAACACCACTCCGCCTTTTTTCACAATTACGGAGCCATTGGAGCCGCCGCCAAAGTCGTTATCGGGATGTTCGGCGAACGAGCCGTGGCCTGTCACTCTTGCGAAATAACCATCGTAATACATCTCCTTCATTTTAATATTGATGGAAACACCGTTTGAGAGTGCCGATTTCGTGCCATCGTTGGCAAGCACAAGTTCCACTGACTCAATCATTGAAGCTGGCAACGCCTCAAGGATGTCTAATGCCATAGTACCGCCGGCTTTCTGTTCGCGTCCATCTATATAAAGTGTGGCGCCTTGCCCGTTAAGCGTCAGTCCTTCCCGTTCATTGGCCGTAACGCCAGGAAGCCTGTCCAGCATCCTTGTCGAGCTCATAGCATTGACATTTGCCATCTGACTGACATTCACTATAGTTTTACCGCCACGTTGTTCTATCAGCGGCTTACGCGCCGTAACATCCACGCCTTCAAGCATGTACGACATCATGTGCATATATATATCAATAATTGTATCAGTACATGACAATGGGACAATTTGCCTTTCATACGATAAATGTGTCACTTCCAGCATGTATTTCATGTCATTTTTCATTTTTATTTCAAACGAGAAATCGCCGTCAGTTCCTGTACTCTGCGAAGCGACCGACACAGAATCAGAGGTTATGATACGCACTTCCGCCGAAGATAGCCCTTCAAGGAAGTCATCGTAAACAGTTCCAGAAACCTTCGTCTGCTGCCCATATAATGATATGGAAACAGATGCCAACACAAATAAGGTCAATATTTTTTTCAACATATTTTTAATCGTGGACTTCTATTTTTAACATTATCACGCTGACCCTTTGAATTTCGGGAAGTCCTTTTGCCGAAATCGAGAGCAACCAGCCGTGTTGATATGTGATATTTTTACGTTTGATTTGACGCTGCAAAGATAATATCACAAAACAGTTTTGTCAAGAACTTTTTTCCTTAATTTTATTTACAATTCATTGATATTCCATGTTTTATGTAAATTATTATTTACACTACACCTTTATTAATATGCAGTTCAAAAATCAGCGCCTCTTTCCCCAAAAAAATTTATTTTTTTTCTTTGTCAATCAAAAAAAGTTGTATTTTTGCGACTTGATGATTGAGTATGAAATTCTATCGAAGACGCCTAATTACGATGGTGGGAAAAGAAGTTTTTCTTTGACGGATATCATATTTATTTTGCTGACGGTCTTTTCAAGCCGTCATTTTTTTTGTCACGAGATTATCAAATACAATAACAATAAAATATAACTAACAATGTCTATCTCTTTAAAAAACCGTAGTCTCATATCAATCAACGACTACACACCGGAAGAAATCTGCCACATACTTGACATTGCGGAAGACTTTGAGAGACAACGTCTTCAGAATTTGTTGAACGGCCGCGTCATCGCGTCATTGTTCTTTGAGCCTTCGACAAGAACCAGATTAAGTTTTGAAACCGCCATCCAACTTCTCGGCGGCAACGTCATCGGATTCAGCAGCACCGCAGGGACGAGCGTTCAGAAAGGCGAGTCGCTGAGAGACACCATCACGATGGTGGCCAGTTACGCTGACCTTATCGTGATGCGCAACCCGATTGACGGTTCAGCGCGTTTCGCATCGGAAGTTTCCAAGGTGCCGATTATCAATGCAGGTGACGGTTCAAACCAGCACCCCACACAATGTTTGCTCGACCTTTATTCAATCCGCAAAACGCAGGGCACGCTTGAAAATCTTGAAATCACGATGGTCGGTGACCTCAAATATGGCCGCACGGTTCACAGCCTCGTGCAGGCTATGTGCCACTTCAACGCGAAATTCAATTTCGTTTCGCCAGAGGAACTCAGAATGCCTACGACCGTCATCCAGCACATTGTCGATGCAGGTCTCGAATATCACGAATACACTGATTTGGAAGAGGTTATCCCTCATTCAGACATCATTTACATGACGCGCGTACAACGTGAGCGTTTCCCCGACCCGATGGAATACGAGAAGGTCAAGAATGCATACATTCTGCGCAATTACATGCTCGAGCCGGCGAAGGAGAACTGCCGCATCCTGCATCCGCTTCCGCGCGTCAATGAAATCAACGAAGACGTTGACCCGAACCCGAAGGCATATTATTTCCAGCAGGCCCAAAACGGACTGTATGTCCGTGAGGCTCTAATCGCTGCAATCTTAGGATTAAAATAACCCAAAAACATTGAAAAACATGGAAAAGAGAAAAGAACTTATAGTTTCTGCCATCGAAAACGGCACAGTCATCGACCACATCCCCGCCGGAAAAGTATTCGATGTCATCAGGATATTAGGACTTGATAAATGCAGCTGCCCTGTGTATTTCGGAACCAACCTCGAAAGCAAGAAATACGGCACAAAAGGCATCATCAAAATCACAAACAAATTCTTCAAGCCCGAGGAAATCAACAAGATAGCTCTTGTCGCGCCGACAGCGACGCTTATCGAAATCAAGGATTTCGAGGTCATCAACAAGCACGCCGTTGAGATTCCCGGAAACGTGGAAGGGATAGTGAAATGCTTCAACCCGAAATGCGTGACAAACGCAGAGAGAGTCATGACAAAATTCACCGTCAAGAAAGACGAATTTGGCAAGATAAAACTCAGATGCCATTACTGCGAGAAATTCACGACGGAAGAAAACATGGAATTCTTGTAGGATTCATTGATAATCAACAAAAAAAAGACCGGATTGAGCTGTCAATCCGGTTTTTTTCGTATTAGTGTCACGACCCAGCCTATGCTTCTCCTGCTGTTCCGTTACCCATTGAGAACGGCGCTATAGTGTCGTTTATGTCGGTGATTGGCCCGAAATTCTGTTCATATTTTTTCAGATTATCCGCAAGGGCTTTGAAGAGGCGCTTTGCGTTTTGAGGTGTCATGATAACTCTTGAGCGCACCTTGGCTTTCTGGACTGCCGGAGCAATCTGAGCGAAATCGACCACGAACTCTGTCGGAGAATGGCTGATGATTGCGAGGTTTGAATAAACGCCATCGGCTACCGATTCCGGGAGGTCGATATTCAATTGATTTTTCTTGTTGTTTTCCATTTTTACGTCTTTAAAATTTCGGCAAAGATATACATTTTTTTGATATAGAAAAAGGTTGGCTAAAAATAACCAACCTTTTCAATCATATCAGTTCGACTAAATAATTAAGCCTCAACCAATTCAGTATTCGCAACTTGCTCAAAATCAGCTTTTGAGCCGACGATGATGTCGTTGTAGTCTGCGAGGCCTGTTCCGGCTGGGATCTTGTGTCCGACAATGACATTCTCCTTCATGCCTTCGAGATAATCTGTCTTTGCGGAGATGGCAGCCTGTGTGAGGACCTTCGTTGTCTCCTGGAACGATGCCGCGGAGATGAAGCTCTCGGTCTGCAACGCCGCACGCGTGATACCCTGAAGCACCTGATGAGCCGTTGCAGGTTCTGCGTCACGGCACTCAACGAGTTTAAGGTCCCTACGTTTCAGCTGTGAATTTTCGTCACGCAACTTTCTTGCCGAGATAATCTGGCCGCTCATAAGAGTCTCTGAATCACCTGGATCTGTGACGACGACCTTTCCGAAGATGTCATCGTTGGTCTCCTGGAAGAGAATCTTATTCACCAAGTCACCCTGCAAGAATCTTGTGTCGCCCGGTTCATCAATCTCAACCTTACGCATCATCTGGCGCACGATGACCTCAAAGTGCTTGCCATTGATAGTAACACCTTGTGAACGATAGACTTCCTGAATGTTGTTCACGATAAACTCCTGAACAGCCATCGGGCCTTCGATTGCGAGGATGTTAGCCGGCGTGATGGCACCTTCTGACAGTGCCTGGCCTGCTTTCACGTAATCGTTATCATCGGCAAGGATTTCCTTCGTTGTCGGGATGAGATATTTCTTCTGCTGACCTGTCTTTGAAGTGACGACCACGACTTTGTTGCCACGGACGAGCTTCTTCTCGAACGACACCGTACCGTCGATTTCAGAAACGATGGCGGGTTCTGAAGAGTTACGTGCCTCAAACAACTCTGTGACGCGTGGAAGACCACCGGTAATATCGCCGAGACCTCCTGTAGCACGCGGCTTCTTGGTGAGTGAGTCACCAGCCTTGATCTTATCACCATTCTCAACCATGACGTGCGCGCCGACCGGCAAGTCGTATGACTTTACGACCTCACCCTGCTCATCAATAATTGAAATTGACGGGTGTTGTGAGAACTTACGGCCCTCGATGATGACACGCTCGCTGTAGCCGGTCTGCTCATCAGATTCATTACGGTAAGTAACACCCTCAACGATATTGTCGTAACGGACTTCACCGTCGTACTCAGAGATAATCAATGAGTTATACTTATCCCATTCGCAGATGACATCGCCAGTCTTGACATCGGTGCCATTCTGCACGAACAACTTAGAGCCGTACGGAATGTTTTCCGTGACAAGAGCAACACCTGTGTTGTGGTCGATAATCTTCATCTCAGCCGCACGGCTGACGACAATCTGATATTCGTTGTCATCCTTTTCATAATCAACGACACGGAGTTCGTCGATAACAAGTTTACCATCGTAATCGGCCTTGATGATTGAGTCGTCTGATGTGCTTGACGCCGTACCACCTTGGTGGAATGTACGAAGTGTAAGCTGTGTACCAGGCTCACCGATTGACTGTGCCGCGATGACACCGACAGCCTCGCCGCGCTGCACCAATTTGCCTGATGCAAGGTTACGACCATAGCAGTTGGCGCAGACACCATGTCTCGACTCGCAAGTCAACACGGAACGGATTTCAATGGTCTTGTCTTTCAAAGGTGAGTCGCATATTCTCCTTGCGATGTCTTCAGTAATTTCATCACCGCCGTTGCAGAGCAGTTCGCCTGTCTGAGGATGGAAGATATCGTGCAGAGCCACACGGCCGAGGATACGGTCATACAATGACTCGACGATTTCCTTACCTCTCTTGAGTGCGCCGATTGAAAGACCTCTCAAGGTGCCGCAGTCTTTTTCAGTGATGATGACATCGTGTGCGACGTCAACAAGACGACGTGTGAGGTAACCAGCGTCAGCGGTCTTCAAAGCGGTATCAGCCAGACCTTTACGGGCACCGTGAGTTGAAATGAAGTACTCAAGCACCGACAGACCTTCCTTGAAGTTGGAAAGAATCGGGTTCTCGATGATCTCAGCGCCACCTGCCGCCGTTGACTTCTGCGGTTTGGCCATAAGACCTCTCATGCCGCAGAGCTGACGAATCTGTTCCTTTGAACCACGAGCGCCGGAATCCAGCATCATATAGACTGGGTTGAATCCCTGGTCGTCCTGTGGCAACAGCTTCATAACCTCGTCGGTCAGCTTGGTGACGACGTGACCCCAGATATCGATAATCTTGTTGTAACGCTCGTTCTGGGTGATGAAGCCCATGTTATATTCTTCACGGATGCCGTTGACCTCTTCGTTAGCCTGTCTGATGAGTTCCTCCTTGACGGAAGGAATCAAGACGTTGCCGAGGTTGAACGACAGACCGCCTTTGTAAGCCATGTAATAACCCATGTTCTTGATGTCATCAAGGAACTTGGTTGTCGTGGCGGTGCCAAGGAGCTTCACCATGTCACCGATGATGTCACGCAAGGCTTTCTTGTTCAGCAGTCGGTTGATGTAACCGAACTGGCGAGGGACGACCTGGTTGAACTTGACGCGTCCGACCGTTGTCTCGACCATTTCCTCAACGAGGCTGTTGTCTTCCTTACGCACCCAAACCTTACAGTTGATGATGGCGTGCATATCGACCTTCTTCTCGTTGTAGGCGATGATGACTTCCTCTGGTGAATAGAATTTCTTTCCTTCACCTTTGACGATATGGTCAGGAGTGCTCTTTCGTGGTTTTGTGATATAATACAGACCCAGAACCATGTCTTGTGAAGGCACTGTGATAGGTGCTCCGTTGGCAGGGTTAAGGATGTTATGTGATGCGAGCATCAGAATCTGTGCCTCAAGGACTGCGGCGTTGCCGAGCGGCAAGTGCACTGCCATCTGGTCACCGTCGAAGTCAGCGTTGAAAGCTGTACATACGAGAGGATGCAGACGGATAGCCTTACCTTCAACGAGTTTCGGCTGGAACGCCTGAATACCGAGACGGTGCAGTGTAGGAGCACGGTTAAGCAAAATCGGGTGACCTTTCAGGATGTTTTCGAGGATGTCCCATACGACAGGGTCCTTGCGGTCAACGATCTTCTTCGCTGATTTGACGGTCTTCACGATACCGCGTTCAATCATCTTGCGGATGACGAACGGTTTGTAAAGCTCAGCCGCCATGTCTTTCGGGAGACCGCATTCGTTCATGTTCAAATCCGGACCGACGACGATAACGGAACGGCCTGAGTAGTCAACACGTTTACCGAGGAGGTTCTGACGGAAACGGCCTTGCTTACCTTTCAAGCTGTCGCTCAATGACTTAAGCGGACGGTTTGAATCGGTCTTCACTGCGCTTGACTTGCGTGAGTTGTCGAGCAGTGAGTCAACGGCTTCCTGAAGCATACGTTTCTCGTTACGCATGATGACATCGGGGGCGTTGATTTCTATGAGACGTTTCAGACGGTTATTTCTTATGATGACACGACGATAGAGGTCGTTCAGGTCTGACGTGGCGAAGCGTCCGCCATCGAGCGGGACGAGAGGTCTCAACTCCGGTGGGATGACAGGGATGACTTTCATTATCATCCATTCAGGACGGTTCTCGACGTGTTTCTGTGCCTCGCGGAAAGCCTCGAACACCTGAAGGCGCTTCAAGGCATCTGCCTTACGCTGCTGTGAGCCGTCGTGACTTGCCTTGTCGCGGAGTTCGTATGACTCTTTGTCGAGATCAAGCTGCGTGAGCAAATCATAGATTGCCTCAGCACCCATCTTGGCGACGAACTTGTTGGGGTCATCATCAGCAAGATGCTGATTTTCGACAGGAAGAGTATTGAGAATTTCAAGATACTCTTCTTCTGAAAGCAAATCAAGTTTGGTTGCGCCATTTGCCGGTGCTTTTTCGGCATAGATACCAGGATTCAACACGACATAGCGTTCATAATAAATGATGCTGTCGAGTTTCTTGGTCTGGATGCCGAGCAACGCACCTATCTTGTTAGGAAGTGAGCGAAAATACCAAATATGTGCGACCGGCACGACTAATTTGATATGGCCGGTACGTTCGCGTCTGACTTTCTTTTCAGTGACTTCCACACCGCAACGGTCGCAGATGATGTTCTTGTAGCGGATGCGTTTATATTTGCCGCAGTGGCATTCCCAGTCTTTTACAGGTCCAAAGATCCTTTCGCAGAACAAGCCATCGCGTTCCGGCTTGTATGTGCGGTAGTTGATTGTCTCAGGTTTCAGCACCTCGCCGTATGAGCGGTCTAAAATCGACTGCGGAGATGCCAGGCTGATGGTAATCTTCGAGAACTTGCTGTTCAATGTATTATTTTTACTTATTGCCATAATTCTTATTCTTCAAACGTAATTTCAAGACCCAATCCGCGTAATTCGTGAACCAACACGTTGAATGATTCAGGGATACCTGGTGTTGGCATGTTCTCACCCTTGACGATTGACTCGTAAGCCTTTGCACGGCCGACGACATCGTCTGACTTGACTGTCAGGATCTCTTGGAGCACGTTGCTTGCGCCGAAAGCTTCGAGAGCCCAGACCTCCATTTCTCCGAAACGCTGGCCGCCGAACTGCGCTTTACCGCCGAGTGGCTGCTGCGTAATCATCGAATATGGTCCTATTGAACGGGCGTGCATCTTGTCATCGACCATGTGGTGCAGTTTCAGCATGTAGATGTAACCCACTGTAGCCTGCTGGTCGAACGGCTCGCCTGTCTCGCCGTCATAAAGCTGCACCCTGCCGTTCTCCGGAAGACCTGCCTGCTTCATGTATGCGTTGATCTCGTCCAATGTCGCTCCATCGAAAATAGGTGTCGCGAACTTAAGTCCGAGTTCATGACCTGCCCATCCGAGAACCGTCTCGTAAATCTGACCGAGATTCATACGTGAAGGCACGCCCAACGGGTTAAGCACTATATCGACCGGTGTGCCGTCAGCCAAGAACGGCATATCCTCTTCACGCACTATCCTTGAGACGATACCCTTGTTACCGTGACGACCTGCCATCTTATCGCCGATGTTGAGCTTACGCTTCTGGGCGACATAGACCTTTGCCATCTGGACAATACCGTTCTGAAGTTCCTCGCCAACGCTCGCAACATTCTTCTTACGGCCATATATACCTCTGATTTCCTTGCACTTGGAGTTGTAGTTGTTGACCAACTTGACAATGCAGTCGTTGATTTCAGGGTCTGTGGTCCACTTATGTGGGTTCACTATCGTATAGTCGATGTTCGACAGAGCTTTCTGTGAGAACTTGACCTTCTTAGGGATGAGGTTCTCCTTGAAGTTGGTATATACGCCTGTTGATGTGCGGCCGTTAAGCATCGACATGAGTTTTTCCATCATTCTCGCCTTCAGCGCGTCGAGTTCCTTGTCGCGTTCGGCGTCGATCTCAGCGATGATGTTCTTGTCTTTTGTCCTTGCCTTACGGTCTTTGACGACACGTGAGAAGAGGCGTTTGCCGATGACAACGCCCTTCATTGAAGGACCTGCCTTGAGTGATGCGTTCTTCACATCGCCCGCCTTGTCACCGAAGATGGCGCGGAGCAGTTTCTCCTCCGGCGTCGGGTCTGTCTCTCCCTTAGGTGTGATCTTACCTATCAATATATCGCCTTCCTTGACATCTGCACCGACGCGGATGAGACCGTTCTCATCGAGGTCTTTCGTGGCGTCTGCGCTGACGTTCGGGATGTCGTTTGTCAACTCCTCGCGACCGAGCTTGGTGTCGCGAACCTCAAGGGTGAACTCGTCAATATGAATTGATGTGAAGAGGTCTTCCTTGACAATCTTTTCGGAAATGACGATAGCATCCTCATAGTTGTAACCTTTCCAAGGCATGAAAGCGACCTTCAGGTTGCGGCCTAATGCGAGGTCGCCGCCCTGTGTTGCGTAGCCTTCAGTAAGTATCTGACCTTTAGTGACTTTCTGACCTTTCCTCACGATCGGTTTCTGGTTGATACTTGTGCTTTGGTTGGTCCTTATATATTTAATAAGGTTGTATGTCTTGATATCATCGTCGAAGCTGACGAGTCTTTCCTTATCAGTTCTGTCATATTTTATCGTAATCTTTGTTGAATCGACGAAGATCACCTCGCCGTCGCCTTCCGCCTCAACCAGTGTACGTGAGTCTTTCGCGACATAGTGCTCGATGCCTGTTCCAACGATTGGTGCTTCAGGGCACATCAACGGCACGGCCTGACGCATCATGTTTGATCCCATCAAGGCGCGGTTTGCGTCGTCGTGTTCGAGGAACGGGATAAGTGACGCCGCGACTGACGACATCTGGTTTGGAGCGACGTCGATGAGGTCGAGTTCGTTAGGCGTAACGATAGGATAGTCAGCGATCTGACGAGCCTTGATATACTCTTCAGAGATGTTGCCTTTTTCGTCCATCTCGGTGCAAGCCTGTGCGATGATCTTGTTGTCTTCCTCTTCCGCCGTGAGATAAACCGGAGGGTTGTCGAAATCGACTTTACCTTCGACAACAGGACGGTAAGGAGTTTCGATGAAACCGAGGTTGTTTATTTTAGCGAACACGCAGAGTGACGAGATAAGACCGATGTTAGGTCCTTCAGGTGTCTCGATGGTGCAGAGACGACCGTAGTGGGTGTAGTGAACGTCACGGACCTCGAATCCTGCGCGGTCACGTGAGATGCCGCCAGGTCCGAGGGCGGAGATACGGCGTTTGTGTGTCACTTCCGACAACGGGTTTGTCTGGTCCATGAACTGTGACAGCTGGTTGGTCCCGAAGAACGAGTTGATGACAGACGACAACGTCTTTGCGTTGATGAGGTCTGTCGGGGTGAAGTTCTCATTGTCACGGACGTTCATGCGTTCGCGGATGGTTCTTGCCATACGGGCGAGGCCGACTCCGAACTGTGCATACAGCTGTTCGCCGACTGTTCTGATGCGGCGGTTGCTCAAGTGGTCGATATCATCAACTTCGGCCTTGCTGTTCGACAGTTCGATGAGGTATTTGATGATAGCGATTATGTCTTCTTTCGTCAGGACCTTCACGCCGGCGGGGATGTCGAGGCCGAGTTTGCGGTTGATGCGGTAGCGTCCGACTTCGCCGAGGTCATAACGTTTGTCGGAGAAGAACAGTTTCTCTATTATCCCGCGTGCGGTCTCCTCATCGGGAGCCTCAGCGTTACGAAGCTGGCGGTAGATGTATTCAACGGCTTCTTTCTCCGAGTTTGTCGTATCTTTCTGTAAGGTATTGAAAATTATGCTGTATTCGTTCGTATTGATCTCATCGCGGTCGAGCAGGATTGTCTTCACGCCGGTCTTAATGATTTCATCAATATGGTCTTTTGTGAGCACCACGCCACGGTCAACGACTGTTCTGTTACGTTCGTACGTGACGTATTCGCCTGTCTCCTCGTTTGAGAACACTTCGACTGTTGACTCTAACACTTTTGCAGCCAACTTGCGTCCGATAACGCGTTGCAGGCCTGCCTTTGTCACCTTCACTTCCTCTGCGAGGTTGAATATGTCGAGGATGTCCTTATCCGTCTCATATCCTATTGCGCGCAGCAATGTCGTGATAGGTAATTTTTTCTTCCTGTCGATATAAGCATACATCACGTTGCTGATATCTGTCGAGAATTCCATCCATGAGCCTTTGAACGGGATGATACGTGCCGAGTAGAGGGTCGTGCCGTTGGAGTGCACGCTTGAACCGAAGAACACGCCTGGGGAACGGTGCAGTTGTGACACAACAACACGCTCCGCACCGTTTATGACGAATGTGCCTTGTGGTGTCATATACGGGATTGCGCCCAGATACACGTCTTGTTCGATTGCCTTGAAATCCTCATGATCGTCATCGTTGCATGAGAGTTTCAACTTCGCCTTCAGTCGCACGCAATAGCTTAATCCGCGTTCGATGCATTCTGTGATTGAATACTGTGGGGCTTCGATATAGTAATCGAGGAACTCGAGTACAAAGTTGTTTCTTGCGTCAGTTATCGGGAAGTTCTCCGCGAATACTCTGAACAGGCCTTCGTTCTTGCGGAGGTCTGGGTTCGTGTCGAGTTGGAAGAAATCACGGAACGACTTCAGCTGGATGTCCAAGAAATCCGGATAGTCGAAAGGTTTCTTGATTGACGCGAAACTGATTCTGTCTAATTTAATGTCTGCCAAAGTGTTTAGGTTTTAATTGTTATCTATAAAGCAAATATATAGAGACGATTGTGAAAAACACAATATAGGCACAAACCTCAACCCCTGTCTTATGCAGGGGCTGAGGTATTTATGCCTGTTGTACCAGGAAATTAAACTTATTTAATTTCGACTTCTGCACCAGCGCCTTCGAGTTGTGCCTTGAGTGCATTAGCCTCTTCTTTGCTCACGCCTTCCTTAACAGCTTTAGGAGCACCGTCAACTAATTCCTTAGCTTCTTTAAGTCCGAGGCTTGTCAGATCCTTGACAAGTTTCACGACTGCGAGCTTCTGTGCGCCTGCGCTCTTGAGGATAACGTCAAAAGAAGTCTTTTCTTCTGCTGCTGCGGCTGCTTCGCCACCTGCTGCTGGAGCTGCTACTGCGACTGCTGCTGCTGCCGGTTCGATACCGTATTCTTCTTTCAATATTGCTGCGAGTTCATTAACCTCTTTAACTGTAAGGTTCACTAATTGTTCAGCAAAAGCTTTCAAATCTGCCATTTTTCTTCAAATTTATTTGTTATACAATTTTTTTATTTGTTCTCTTTTTATTTTTTGAATGATAATCATTCCGAATTATTCCGGTCTCTCGGATAATGTCTTCACGATGCCGCTGAGCTTGTTGCCGCCTGACTGAAGAGCGCTGATGACGTTCTTGGCAGGTGACTGGAGCAATGCGATAACATCGGCGATGAGTTCGTTCTTAGACTTGATGCTGCATAATGTGTCGAGCATGTTGTCACCGGTGTAAACACATTCTTCGATGAATGCGCCTTTGAGCACCGGCTTGTCGTTTGTCTTGCGGAACTTCTTTATAAGCTTGGCAGGAGCGTTGCCATTTTCTGACAACATCATTGCTGTCGTGCCTTTGCAGACATCGTAAAGATCACCGTAATCCTTACCTGTCTTCTGCATAGCTTTCTTCAGTAATGCGTTCTTCACCACAACAAGCTTGACCTGACTGCTGAAGCATGCTCTTCTAAGCTGGCTTGTCTTCTCGGCGTTCAGCGCCTCGATGTCTGTCAGGTAGAAGTTAGGACATGCGTTCAACTGTTCTACTATACCGTTAATGATAACGTCTTTTTCTTCTTTTCTCATGTCAATACTTATTTAAGGGTTTAGTTGGCTACTGATTTGATGTCCACCTGAACACCTGGACTCATTGTACTTGAGATATAGACACTCTTCACGTAAGTACCTTTAGCTGCTGCCGGTTTCAGTTTGACAATCATCTGGAGCAATTCCTTTGCATTGTCATAGATCTTCTCGGCGTCGAAGCTCACTTTAGCAATTGGCGAGTCGATGATTCCGTACTTGTCAACTTTGAAATCAATCTTACCAGCCTTCACTTCTTTGACAGCTTTTGCAATGTCCATTGTCACTGTGCCTGTCTTCGGGTTCGGCATCAATCCGCGTGGACCGAGGATTCTACCGAGTGCACCGACTTTCGGCATCAATGATGGCATTGTGATAATCACGTCGACATCCGTCCAACCGTCTTTGATTTTCTGGACATAGTCCTCGAATCCGACGAAATCAGCACCTGCTTCGAGTGCTTCCTGTTGTTTGTCTGGTGTGCACAGCACTAACACACGGATGGTCTTACCTGTTCCGTGAGGGAGTGTGACGCTGCCGCGGACCATCTGGTTCGCCTTACGCGGGTCAACACCCAAGCGCACGTTGACATCAACTGATGCATCGAACTTGGTGTAAGTGATTTGTTTAACGATATCAATCGCTTCTGTCAAGGAGTAAACCTTGCTTTTGTCGAACTTAGCTAAAGCTTCTTTTCTCTTTTTAGATACTTTTGCCATTTTGTTTAATTCTTTTTTGTTCTACAAACGCTAAGACTTAGTCTTACTTTAAAGGTGATTCGCCTGTAATCTTAACACCCATACTGCGAGCTGTACCAGCCACCATGCTCATCGCTGATTCGATTGTGAAGCAGTTCATGTCCTTCATCTTGTTCTCAGCTATTGCACGGACTGTGTCCCATGTCATGCTGCCGACCTTTGAACGGTTAGGTTCTTTTGAGCCTTTAGCGATCTTGGCGCTTTCGAGTACGGAGACAGCTACTGGAGATGCTTTCACAATGAAGTCAAAGCTCTTGTCCTTATAGACCGTGATGATGACTGGCAACACTTTGCCGGCCTGGTCCTGGGTGCGAGCGTTGAACTGCTTGCAAAACTCCATGATGTTCACACCTTTTGAACCCAATGCAGGTCCGACCGGTGGTGCAGGATTAGCGGCTCCTCCTTTGATTTGCAGTTTAATTAATCCGCTTACTTCTTTCATTTGATTTTACTATAAAAGTTAAATGAAAACATTTCTCATCCTTAACTCTCTCTCTTCACCTGGAAGAAACTGAGTTCCAATGGGGTCTTACGTCCGAAGATTTTCACCGTAACTTTGAGCTTTTTCTTCTCATCGTTAACCTCCTCAATAACACCTGCGAAACTGCTGAATGGTCCGTCGTTGACTATAACAGTCTCTCCAACAATGAACTCGACTTCGGAACCCTCACCTGTCTCCGTCATCTCGTCAACCTTTCCTAAGATACGGCTGACTTCCGCCGGACGAATCGGATCCGGATCCCCTCCGCGTGTACCAAGGAAACCAAGGACATTTGGAGTATCCTTAATAAGGTGCTTGACCTCGGCGTTAAGGTTTGCCTCAATGAGAACATAACCAGGGAGATATATCTTCTCCTTGCTGATTTTCTTTCCGTTCCTCACCGAGTACACCTTTTCCGTCGGAATCAATACTTGTGATATCAGATCTTTCAATGTGTCATTATGCGACAACTCGGCATCGAGATATTCCTTAACCTTTTTCTCTTTGCCGCTTATCGCTTTAATCACATACCATTTTTTCTCGTTCTGCTCACTCATCTTATCTGTGATAGTTAAAAGTAGTTAAATGATGATTTTTAAGATCAAACATTTCCTCATCAGAGGTAACGATAAAAAGCCTCTAATGCGGTTTCAAAAGTCTTATCCATCAGATATACCACCAAGGCGATAATTAGGGAAGCAATGGATACGACGATAGCACTACTCTGGAGTTCTTTCCAAGTCGGCCAAGAGGTCTTCTCAACCAACTCAGTGTAACATTCTTTTACGTAGTTGATGAACTTTTTCATTTTGTTTGTCTGTTTTTAACGCACAGGAGGTAGGGCTCGAACCCACGACTTGCGGTTTTGGAGACCGCCGTTCTACCAACTGAACTACTCCTGTTCATTCAAAAGAGTCCAGCCCGAAGACCGGACTCTTCATATTCATGATTAGTCTTCAATGAGTTCAATGACCTGGCCTGAACCGACTGTTCTGCCACCTTCACGGATAGCGAAGCGGAGACCTTTATCCATTGCAATCTCAGCAATCAACTGCACCTCGATTGTGACGTGGTCACCTGGCATAACCATTTCCATTCCTTCAGGAAGTGTGATTTCACCTGTGACGTCAGTTGTTCTGAAATAGAACTGAGGACGATATTTGTTTCTGAATGGGGTGTGACGACCGCCTTCATCCTTTGAAAGGACATAGACTTCACCTTTGAAGTGTGAGTGTGGTTTCACTGAACCTGGTTTCGCGATAACCATACCACGGCGGATTTCGTCCTTGTCGATACCACGGAGGAGGAGACCTGCGTTATCGCCTGCTTCACCTTCGTCAAGGATCTTACGGAACATCTCAACACCTGTGACCGTTGATTTGAGCTTTTCAGCGCCCATACCGATGATTTCAACCGGGTCACCAACTTTGATGATACCTGTCTCGATACGGCCTGTTGCGACTGTACCACGACCTGTGATTGAGAACACGTCTTCGATAGGCATCAAGAACGGTTTGTCAACAGCTCTCTCCGGCTCAGGAATCCATGTGTCGCATGCTTCCATGAGTTCGTCGATCTTGGCTGCCCACTGTGGCTCATCGTTCAATGCGCCGAGGGCTGAACCGCGGATGATAGGTGTGTTGTCACCATCGAATTCATACTTGCTGAGAAGGTCGCGGACTTCCATTTCGACGAGTTCGAGAAGCTCTTCATCGTCAACGAGGTCGCACTTGTTCAAGAAAACAACCAATCTCGGCACACCGACCTGACGGGCGAGAAGGATGTGTTCACGTGTCTGCGGCATAGGACCGTCTGTTGCTGCGACGACGATGATAGCACCGTCCATCTGTGCAGCACCTGTTACCATGTTCTTAACATAGTCAGCGTGGCCAGGGCAGTCAACGTGCGCGTAGTGACGGTTAGCTGTCTGATATTCGACGTGAGCTGTGTTAATGGTGATACCTCTTTCTTTTTCTTCAGGAGCTGAGTCAATTGAATCAAATGACTTGACTTCCGACAAACCCATCTTTGACAGGTGCAGTGTGATAGCAGCTGTCAAGGTTGTCTTACCGTGGTCAACGTGGCCGATTGTACCAATGTTAACGTGTGGTTTGGATCTTTCGAATTTTTCTTTTGCCATACTATTTTTGTTTACTTAAGGTTTATATTCTATTAAACTCTATTATACAAATTCCGAGCCAGCGACGAGAGTTGAACTCGTGACCCCTTCCTTACCAAGGAAGTGCTCTACCACTGAGCTACGCCGGCTTTTCTTGAGCGGAAGACGGGGCTCGAACCCGCCACCTAAAGCTTGGAAGGCTTTCGCTCTGCCAAATGAGCTACTTCCGCAAGTTTGTGGGGGAGGGTGGACTCGAACCACCGAACTCATCCGAGGACAGATTTACAGTCTGTTGCAATTGCCGCTATGCGACTCCCCCGAAAACCATCGTCTTGCAATTATTCAACTTGAGCCGGCAGAGGGATTTGGACCCCCGACCCCGAGATTACAAATCACGTGCTCTACCGCTGAGCTATGCCGGCTTGCACGCCTGGCTTTCTTCCATTGAGCCGGCAGAGGGATTTGGACCCCCGACCCCGAGATTACAAATCACGTGCTCTACCGCTGAGCTATGCCGGCCTTTATGTTAAAGAACCTATCCGCAAAAAAGCAGACCATTTCGACTGTTCAAAATGGTCTGCAAAAATACATATTTTTTACGTACCAACAAGTATTTTTTATATTTTTTTTGATTTTTTTTTAAAACACCTGTCAACTTATTGTTTATCAATGATATAAACTATTTATCAGCACGGTTTTTGTATTTTTCAATCTGCGACTTCAAGGCATCCAAAGCCAAATCAGTCGCCTCTTCAAACGTCTTGCACTGCTTGCTCGAATACAAATCGTTGCCTTTTAGCATAATCCTGATGTCGGCAATCTTGTTCTCAGGCGCATCGGTGTTCGACAATTTCAAAGTCGCTTCAACCCCGATGACATCCCCCATCTTCGAGCACAGCTTTTCAACCTTAGACGTGATGAAATCTTCAAGTTTCTCATCTGCCTTGAAATGGACTGCATTAATCGTAACTTTCATATTAAACCTCCTTTTTAAACGGTTATTAAAATTGTATTTCATTATTCGTCACCCAACGGGTGAGCAATCTGGTATATTTCCTTCAACTGTTCAATCGTGTTATGCGTGTATATCTGGGTCGAGCCGAGACTCGCATGACCGAGAAGCCGCTGTATCGCCCTGATGTCGGCACCCTCATTCAGAAGATGCGTGGCGAAAGTGTGACGCAGGACATGCGGGCTTTTCTGCTTCAACGTCGTGACACCTTCAAGAATCCTGTGAACTATGTTGTACACAAACGTCGGACCAGCCGGTCTCCCCTTGTCATCAACAATCAAACTAACGTTTATGTTTCCCGGAAATTGCGCATCTCTAATTTTTTTATAGGAGACAATCATGTCAACAAGCTCGCGGCTCACCGGAATCAGACGCTCCTTGTTTCTTTTCCCGTGCACCTTTATTAATAAGGTGTCCTCCCCCACATCCGAATCCTTCAGCCCCCGCAATTCAGCCTGCCTCATCCCTGTCTGATACAACATCTCGAAAATCAGTTCATCTCTTCTCTCCTTGAAATCATCGCCTTCGGCAAACTCGACCTTTTCCATGTCCTGCTCCGGAACGAACTTCGCAAGCTCCTTCGGCCTTCTCAGCGACTTCACGCCCTGCATCGGCGTGACTTTCATCACTTTCTCCCTCAGGCAGAACTTGTAAAACGCCCTGAGACTTGAGATTTTCCTGTTGATGCTGCGGTTTTCCAAGCCTTCGTTTTTCAGGCTGACAATGTACGAACGCACCATATCACCAGTCGCCTTCGTTATATCCTCAAGCTCGTACATATTAATAAGGTATGTAGAGAACTGACACAAATCACGCCGATAAGCTGACACTGTGTGAATTGAATATCTTTTTTCGGTCTCGATATATCTTATAAAACGTTCGAGCATCTTCGTCTGAATTTTGCTCCAAAGATACAGTCGAATTTTTGAAAAAGCAAGAGATTTTTTTTGAAATTTCTCAAAAACGCATTATTTTTTTATTCCTATCTTTGCAAAAATTTTGAAATTATGCTAACTATCGGATTATCACACACAAGCGAGACAATGTCCCCCACGAACGCTCTTGCACCTTTGCCTCGTGACCGAGGTTGTGAATGCAAATTTCCCCAAATGACAGACAACAGCCATGGACGACGTCTCTGAAATCATACAACCCAACGCACAATCGCATCTTTGGTCGGAGTGGACCGAGGTGAGTTTAATTGCAAGTCGTGGTGACCGGCGGGTTTATCGCGGCAAGCGCTATGGTCACTGGTATATCCTCAAGACCTATCAGCAGCATACGGAGGAATATCACCATCTCCTGTCCGATGAATTTGCTTTGGGCGTTCAGTTGGACCACCCTAATATCGTCAAAACACTCACATACGAGTCCGTTCCTGGAACAGGTGACTGCATTGTCATGGAATATATTGACGGATGCACGCTCTCCGATTTTGTGGCGACGCATCCCGACAAAAACACACGTATCCGCGCAGCCAAGCAGTTGTTGGCAGCATTATCCTATCTGCACAGCAAACAAATGATTCACGGGGACCTCAAGCCGAGTAACATTCTCATCACCCACAATGGGCACAACCTCAAACTGATTGACTTTGGGCTCAGTTCCTCGGACGATGCGGTTTGTCGCAAGCAAGATTGTCGCAAAGATTTAATGGCTTACGGACAGGCTTTATCCTTTCTTCGTACGTCTTATTCACGTATAAGCAAACGTTGTGTACGAGGAGGCTATACATCCTGCGACCAGGTGAAGCGTGCCATACAGAAAGCGGACAATCTTCGTCGGTGGTGGCCATTAGGGTTCGGCATCGTTTGTCTGATTGTTGCTTTGGGATTGTCTCTTTCTGTTCATCTCCGACCCGATCCACGAAAGAAGATGTTACTTCTCGTTCATGAATCGGTAGATTCTATGGCTCACATCATGTATGACTATCCGGCGAAGGATCTCATTGACGCATACAACCCTGTGAACACCTTTTATGAATATTGTGCTCATTCGCGAGACTCTATCGCCAATACGATAGCCGATGAACCGTTACGTAACGACTTTATCAACTCTTACGTGATTTATTCCGGTCAAGTGGAACAGCATTATATTGATAGTATGACTATAGTCTTTGGAAATAAGGACTAAAAAGGACTTTGGCTATATCGAAAAATTGTTGTACCTTTGCACTCGCTAAGCCCTGAGAAGCCGAATATGAATAAGAACGCACCGGAAATATTACAATTACGATTGGACATTGAGCAAGATGTCGCACGCCGTATCTGTACTCCTTACGATTTTGAGTTTCTGGCGGGCGCTATTTGGGAGCGCTTGCACGAGAATATCTCCCCCACCACCCTCAAGCGGTTATGGGGTTATATCGAAGGAGCGGACACCACGCGTCGTGTTACGCTTTGCCTCTTAGCCCGATTCTTAGGCTATGCCGATTGGGAAGCCTATTTAGCCGAATTAGCCAATCGTTCCGATGTGGATAGTGCCACGTTTGTCGGAACGGGTGTCCATTCTTCGGAACTTACTGTAGGTCAATTCGTTGAGGTCACATGGTTGCCGAACCGCCGTTGTGTCTTCCGTTATGAAGGAGGGGACAGATTTGTCGTCACGCGGGCGGAGAACGCCAAGTTACGAGTGGGTGACACGTTCTCTTGCACGCATTTCCTAAAAGGTCAGCCGATGTATTTGGATCATCTTATCCAAGTTGGTTCCCCCACTCCGGTCTCATACGTTGCCGGAAACAAAGGAGGTATCAAAACAGTCAAGAAATTATAAAAATATAATCTTTTTCTTCAAAATCGGAAATATATCTGCATATTCCGATTTTTTTTGTATCGCTCGCAGGCGAAAATTGCAAGATGCGTTTGCTATTTATTCGAGACACGCCGTGAACCCGAGAAATTTTCGATCGTGTAAATACATGAATGAATGAATAAATAAGCAGGCGTCCTCGTTAAGCGTGGACGTTTCTTATTTGTATTTACAGGCAGTCTCAGGGCCTACGGCATGGATAAGGATTCGTCCATGCTTTTTTTGTGTTCCCCAAAGGACTAAAAAGGACTATGGCCGTATCAGAAAAAGGCAGTAATTTCGCACCACGAACGTTCGAACGGAAGAAGCCGAAAATCCGATGAAGAGTAGGTAAAAAGAAAACAATATAAATCTATGTCACGCTATCATTTTTCCGCTTTTCATATTTCGGACAAGAACAACATTCTTTTCCCTGATGAAATCATCATCGATGACGAGGAACAAAAGTTGATTTATCGTAAAGGACAGATTATTGGTCATAAAGAAACAACGCTCCGCTTTGCAGCTATTGGTTGCGCCTCAATTAAAGCCGGACTGTTGTTTTCCGATATTTACATTGAGACAAAGGGAGGTAAAATCATTCAAGCAAGAGGATTCTCTAAATCCGATGCTCGAAAAATAGTAAGATTATTATCATGAAAATCCCGATATATTATCAAAACCATCACCGATAGAAAGAAATAGGACACGCTCTCCGTCCTTTATGTGGTGAGCATAAATGATTGTTTATAATTAAATTTTAGTATTATGGCAGACATTGCTTTAAAAGGAAACATGAAGGTTAAGACCCTCAAGGCAGATTTTAAGAAAGCTTTTGGTAGTACGTTGCGCGTTTATCAAAGCGAATCTTGCAAAGGTCGTTTTGCTGATGATGAGGCTACATTGGCTTCTATTCGTGCAGAGGGCAAAAAAGGTGGCGAATTGGCTATCCGCGGTAACATGCAGGTTGGCAACTTCGAGAAGAAGATTGCCGAGATGTATGGTATTGGCGTACAAGTAGCCAACGCAGACGATAGTGCTTTGGCAGACAACAGCATTACTATCAGTGCAGCTGGTAAGTAATCTTATCGCATTCAGGCAGGCGGGGTTGGTTTCCTGCCTGCTTACAAAGAAACATTTATTTATCAAGGGATAATGGCGAAAACCCCAAACAGAGTAGCCGAAAAAATAAATAAAAGTATCATGGCAAAAATTAAAGTAGCACACTATGGAGAGTATATCATCTCTCAAGCAGAAAGTGGAACAATCAAAGTGTCTAAAGATTATGACAACGACAAAGGAGCCTTACGCGAAGTCGCAGCAAGTCTTAATTTTCAATTTGATCCAGAATGGAATACTCGCCAATTTGGTAAAAAACTTATTGAGCATATTCTCGGTGAGGCTATAAAAACGACAGAACAAGCTGCCGCAGAATCGGGTGAATATGTCATATTCAAAGAAGCAAACGGAACAATTCAAGTGTTCAAAGAATACGAAAATACGAAGGGTGCTCTTCGCGAGATTGCAGAGAATATCGGCTTTCAATACGATTCTGATTGGAACACGCGTCAATTTGGCAGCAAATTGATAGACAAGATTAATGGCTAAATATTTCAGGCAGGCGGAGTTGGTTCTCCGCTTGCTTACTAAATTAATAAATCAATATGAATCCGAATACAGACCGTCGTGCTGAATTGGCAAAAGAGTTTGATGGCTTTTGGAAAAAGGTACTTAACACCCAAGATAGTCTATTTGCACAAATGACTATCAACGATTTTGTAGAATTAAAAAAAGCCATCAGTTGCATCAATAATATAGTCACTTTATTGGTTACTGATAGATTTATTGATTTTCTATTACAGACTCACGTCATTTCTGCTAAGCAAGCCGAAAAGATGCATCAAGATGTCAATCAAACCCACGCCAACACCAATGGGTTTGATGTTGAATGTAAAGAGGATGTAAAAATCGTGGCAGAAGTAAAATGTAATATTCCTGTTGGAAAAGATACCTTCGGTGCTGCACAAGAAGCAGGTATTATGAAGGACATAAAACATCTGTATTATGGCAAAACCAAAGCGAACATCAACGAACAAGAGATAGGCACATATTATAAATTTATGGTATTATTGGATAGCAATGGCGTTAAAAACAGTGTCCAAAAATTAGTACAAAAAATGCATAATCATTCCGACTATGCAAATATACCCATTGCTGAATATGATGCAAAAATACAACTTAACACAAATACGGTTTATATTATATATATTTCCGAAATCAACTAAATTATTAATCTCTTAAAAAAAATTACAATTATGACAAGTAATGTTCGCGTTTACGGTAAAGCACAAAACCGTACAGCATTAGGCATCATGCACGCCTATCGCATCATGTTCCCACAAGCCACTATGGCTGATTTTGAAAAAGCCTTCCCGAAAGAGCTGAACCCCGATAGTGGTTGGCCCGTAAATTTCAAACGCTTGGAAGACTGCAAGACCGAAAACGAAAGGAATTTTTGGTTTATCGAACCCGATGAGGTCATCAAACTGCAAGACGGCACCAAAATGGTTGTTGTCAAGATGTGGACCAAATCCAGTTTCGAGCGTTTGGTTAATCATGCAAAGCAATATGCAGTAGAAGTAGCCGAATTCGAAAAAGGTCAAAGAGGCGAAAAGGGCGGTTTCCGTTTAGAATACCTGAATGGTTATGTTCCTCCCAAACAAGAAAAATCCAAAACATGGTTGTGGATTCTCATTGCCGCTATCATCATTATCCTTGCGCTTTTGGCATGGCTGCTGTTTGGCAAGAAACCTGCTACAGAAGTACAGGTAGTGGAAGTGGAGAAGACCGTAGTCGTTCACGACACCCTCTATCTGCACCAATTAGAGGAAATTGAGACCAATTTCAACGCCGCCGAGTTTGCGTTAGGCAAAGCCGACTTGAGCGAAGAGGCCAAATTCGTCCTTCATGACCTTGGCAAACTGATGCAGAAACATCCCGAATTGCGTCTCCGCTTAGCCGGACACACCAGTGCAGAAGGCGATGCCGCTTTCAACCAGAAACTCAGCGAAGCCCGCGCACAGGCGGCCGTTGACTTTATGATTGAGCATGAAGGCATTGCAGCTGACCGTTTAGAAGCAATCGGTTACGGTTCGTCTCAGCTTAAAAACACCGACGACCCGATGGCGTCCGAAAACCGCCGCACGGAGTTTGAGGTAATTCAATAATTAATTATTAAATCTTTATCATTATGGCAACTGTTAAAAAAACAGCCGACGGTTCAGTCGACAAACGGACAAAAGAGGGCAAGGCTATCTGTGCCCGTATGGCTAAAGCGCGCCGTGCAGCAGCACGCGCCCGTAAATTGGCAAAGAAAAGTAAATAAATCATCAAACAAAGTAGTATTATGGCAACAAAACGCAGAGCGGATGGTCATTTAGATCAACGCACCAAAGAAGGAAAAGAAGCCGCAGCACGCATGGCAAAAGCACGCGCACAACGAGGCAGTTTGAAAAACCGCATTAAACGATTGTTCAGTTAATCACCATTAAATTCTTTAAAGTATGAAAACAAAAATTGAAAATATCGCTACCATCATTGCTTCAGCCATTTGGGCCGATGGAGTATATGACGAAGCCGAAAAAATCACTGTAGAAGAAATCGCAGATGCCCTTGAATTGGATTTGTCTGCTTTCAAATCCGCTATTGATGAGCAAATCAAGGCATTAGACAAAATGTCCGCCAACCAGACCAATGCAGCTCTGCAAGATGCTGCCGAGGCAGTAGATGATGAAGAGATTGGTATTGTCTTTGAGGCAGCTTTGCAAATGCTCTTGGCAGATGGCGAACTCTCTCGTTCTGAAGTCAGTAACATGTTGGTCATCGCCGAAGCCCTCGGCATCGAACACGAAGACGCTATCCTCATGTTGGCTGACCTCGTCAAAGAGGAGAGCGATTTATCCATCAATATGGCAGATTAAAAAAAACGTCGAGGGTGTGTCAAAACAAAATTTAAGCCTCTGAGAATTGAATATTCGGAACCTCTCTCAACCTATAGCCCGAATAAATCAGTCTCGTAAATTGCTTTTTTTGAGTTTTGACACACCCTCACAATTCAACCACTTAAAGTTATACAACTATGAGTTTAGAGTATTACAAAAAGCAGATGGTAGATTTGCGTGCCAGACTGCAAAGGGAGAAAGATGCCAAAAAGAAGGATAACGAACGTTATGCCGGATATATTAAAAACGCATCTTCTCCTTCCAGCAAAGCATCTTATCGCAAGCAAAAGATTGACCATGCCGCTTCTCACGACCGCAACATTGAGTCTATCAAACGCAGCATTGAATCCTGCAAAGATTCTATCGCACGCGAGCGCAAGCGCAAATAACCTACGGTCACGGGGATTGGTTTCCCCGTGGCTGACTAAACAGCAAAGGATTACGAACAACAACTAATCGCAATCGAAGAGAAGTTCTAATTATGGAATCATTCAAGCAACAACTCGCACGCGTCTTTGACGACAACCTGCGCACCAAACAGTGGCAGAACTATGTGGACTATGCCATTATCGGTCTCATCGTTCTATCTACCGTAGAAGTCTTTCTATCTACCTATGACTCTATCGTGGAGAGATGGGGCACGACATTGAGGGTGATAGACTACTTCACGACCTTTTTCTTCACCATAGAGGTCTCCCTCCGTATTTGGGCAGCCGACCAAATTGACCCTAAATACAAAGGATTCTGGGGACGAGTGCGCTATTGCTGCTCTTTCTATGGGCTGATAGATATTTTGGCCACTTACCCATTCTATCTGCATTTCTTTATGCCGATACCATACGTGGCACTCAAGGCGTTGCGTATCGCCCGTCTCTTGCGTATCTTCCGCTATATCAAAGCATTTGACGTGTTGAGCCGTGCCCTCAAGTCGAAGAAGGACGAGATGATGGTTTCGCTGCAATTTTTGTGCATCATCACAGTCTTGCTTTCCTTTATTCTCTTCTTCGTGGAGCACGAGGCGCAACCCGATGTCTATGACAACGGCTGGACATCTGTCCTTTGGGCATTTGCGCAATACATAGGCGACCCTGGCGGTTTTGCCGACACACCGCCGATCACGATATGCGGACGCGTGATTGCATGTATCATCGGCGTGCTGGGTATAGCCATTTTTGCCGTGCCTGCAGGTCTGGTTGCCAGCGCCTTCAGCGAAGTAATGGAAGAAGACGAACGAAAAAAGAACGCCGTCGAATGGGCTGGAAAACTACAATTGGCTTTTGAGCGCAAATTGGATAGACCAACAGGATTTCAAATCGCCCCACGATATGTATCTATCGTCGAAATTCAGGCACGGCTTGGATTAAAAGAGGATGAAATATTAGATGCCGTTCAGAATGATGAACATTTCCGACTAATCAATTTGGCATGCACGCGTCCTGCGGATGAGCATCCAGAAGACAAATTAGCCGTGGAAAACTTTATCGTCAATACAGTGTATGGACAATACATCGACCGCAAATCCAAAATCACCGTTTTCTCACCATCTAATATAGTTGATCCTATCTGTGGGTGGTGGGCATACTATTTGGCTAAAATTGGCGGATTCAACTACATTAGTCGTGAATTGGGACAAACAAGACCATATCAATCCTTCTATACTTATAAGCCTGAAGAGAACTGCGAGGGGAATCAAGAATTTATGGACGATGTTAACAGATTGGTTGACAGCAAAGACAAATGGATAATATCCGTTATGTCTTCAAGTGGAGCACTAGAACCCTCTTTCCCTACACAATTCCATTTCACTTATGGTGCGAAAAAGGGAGACGAGACCTACGATGATCCAAATATAACGCTCAACGATGTGCCTGCCTTCGATGCAATGTACAAAGAATTTGAGAATATTTTAGCAGACAAATATAATCTACAAGCCGACCGCCAGCGTTATCATGACAATAGCAATTCCAAATATTTTGCACGTCATCTCAATCAAAAAGTCAATGCCATTGCCTTGCGAGTCGCATGGAGTGTCATTTGTTGGGATATGCGAGCCATTCAAATAGCGCAAGATCTGGCAGAACAATTAAATAAACACATCTGTCATCTATCTAATCCCGAAATATTAGAAATGAAAACAAAAGGTATCGGATTCACAGACTATACCGACTAATGCACATCCTTCAGCAACACGCCGATACTACCACGCGTCGTGTTACGCTTTGCCTCTTAGCCCGATTCTTAGGCTATGCCGATTGGGAAGCCTATTTAGCCGAATTAGCCAACCGTTCAGATGTGGATAGTGCCACGTTTATTGGAACGGGTGTTCATTCTTCGGAACTCACTGTTGGGCAGTTCATTGAGGTCACTTGGCTACCTGACCGCCGTTGTGTTTTCCGTTATGAAGGAGAGGATCAATTTATCGTTACGCAATCGGAGAACGCCAAGTTGCAGGTTGGCGACACCTTCTCTTGTACGCACTTCTTGCAAGGCCAGCCGATGTATTTGGATCATCTTATCCAAGTTGGCTCCCCCACTCCGGTCTCTTATGTCGCCGGCAGCAAAGGTGGTCTCAAAACTGTCAAAAAGTTATAAAATCTATCATTTTATTTCAAATTGAATGATATTTAATAAAAAATCGAAAATACATTTGCGTATTTCGATTTTTTTCGTACCTTGTGCAGCACAAAACTGCAAAACACGTCCGGCAGACGGATTGCCCATCGCTCACAAGATGTAAAACAGTGAGGACATATTGAACTATAGCGTTTGCTATTTATTCAAAACACGCCGTAAACCTGAGAAATTTTCGATCGTGTAAATACAGAATAAATAAGCAGGCGTCCTCGTTAAGCGTGGACGTTTCTTATTTGTATTTACAGGCAGTCTCAGGGCCTACGGCATGGATAAGGATTCGTCCATGCTTTTTTTTGTGTTTCCCAAAGGACTAAAAAGGACTATGGCCGTATCAGAAAAAGGCAGTAATTTCGCACCACGAACGTTCGAACGGAAGAAGCCGAAACAATTTGGGGACTTCTCATACTCAATAGCTTTTATCAAAACATATTTATTAACCATTTAAAATTACTGCTGTCCGATAAAACTTTTTGAGAACAAAGAACAAGGGCTGATTTCCGTCCGGGAAGTCAGTCCTTTGTGTTATTTCGCTGCGCTAACAAAAAAACAAACAACACAGGCGAAAGCACACATTTTTTCGGACAGCAACATACTTTTTATTCCTATCTTTGCAAAAATTTTGAAATTATGCTAACTATCGGATTATCACACACAAGCGAGACAACAGTATCAGAATCGAACACGGCACGCAGATACGGAAGCGGCGGCATTGACGTTTTCGCCACTCCAGCAATGGTCGGGCTGATGGAGAATGCGGCGATGACCGCCGTCGGAAACGACCTGCCGGAAGGCTGCACCACAGTAGGAAGTCTAATCAACACAACCCACATCAAGCCGTCAAAACTCGGTGCGAAAGTCAGAGCCACCGCTGTGCTGAAGGAGATTGACGGAAGAAAACTCACATTCAAGGTTACGGCCGAAGACGATTCAGGCATCATCGGCGAAGGCGAACACGTGAGATACATTGTTGACATCGAGAGGTTTATGAGCAAATTGAGGTGATTTATTCCTTATCCGCGACGTTGAAATAAAAGGTCACCCAATCCACATAAAATCGGCAATCGACTGGATGCTTGGGAGATGAAATCAAATGAAAACTATTTCAAAATGGACTGCAACACGACACCCAAATATCTCGAATGGCTTAATGTCATTGCCAAAACGCGACTGATTTTCAACACGTCCGATGAACTTGAAAATTATCTCGACAACCACAACATTACCGCCAACGGGATGAAACGCGCTTATCCGACGGAGCAGAAACAGCGTTCAACTTTCAATGACCTTTATATGTATGTCAGGAAGATGTCGGATTGCAGCATCAAGCTCGACCGCTTCATGAAAGATTATGAAAAGGCTTCTGAGTTCTACAGGATGAGACTCTCACGCCGCAAACACCCGGAGAAGATAGCTGCCGCAATCCTCAGGCATTTCTACTCAACGGAAGATGACGACTGCTCAAAGTCATTGCTCGGCATTATGGAAGAGATTGAAAATGAAGATATTGACATAACCATGACTGTCATGCTGCTCTTGGATGCGCTCGGCGGCTACGATTCAAAAGATGGCGACATCACCGACTTCGGCGAACGCTACGACGCCGTCATGAATCTCCTCGAAGAGTTCACCAAAGAATGCCAGTATTTCGAAAAGATTCCTGCGCTCACCGAGGCGATGCACAAAAAAGACAAGACACGCATCACACTTTACAAACACGTCGAGACAATCCTCGACCTGTTCAGCTCGTACAACTCCAGCACCGACATCATGGAACTTTCGGAGACTATCAAAAAGGAAAGAGTGCCGCTCAACATCGAAGGCTTCTGGAACGAATGCGGCGGACGCGCCGACCGCACCGACTTCTGGATGATAGAGGGAACCATCGACGAAGGGCTGTATTTCGCCACGAAATACAACAAGCTCAGCAGCGGCAAAATAGAGAAGTCGCGTTTCACGATGACGCTTTCATCCAACCCCGACGGACGCATCCTGATGTACATGATGCATCCCAAGTCACCGAAGCATCTCTTCGCCGGAGTCCCGTACGACGAGAGCGATCATGTCTGGTACATGATGGACATGCCGAGCGACTGGAGCGATGTCGGCGAAATGCGTTTTTTGAAGCGAATGCCTTACAAATCATGGCAGACGGAGCTGAATCTCACGAGAGTGACGGACGAAAAAACGCTTGATGTTTACAAGGCGTTGCTCGAAAAGTGCGAGATCGTTAATCCGTATGAAGAGTGGGAATATGAATACGACCGCTGCCTTTATGCCGTGACGCGCGAGGCTTTGTACATCGAGTCGGAGAATGAAGGCAAACTCTACAGGGTGCCGATCGGACTCCGCAAGGTGTTCTCCGGATTTGGTCTCGATTCAAACGTCGGGCGCATCACCATGAACGGCAAGATTTTCTTGGCTTTCGACGACATTTTGTGGTACATCCCGAAAAACAAGTTCAAGAAATTCGGGCTTAATGGTCAAATTTGGTGATAAATCATCTAAGAAAAATCACTAATGGTCATTTTTGGTGATAAAACAAACCTCTAACACCTTGTAACGGTTGCCGTTACAAGGTGTTAGAGGTTTTCGCGAAGTATTCATCAATGAATTGCTCTCTGTTTTTTTTCGACAACCCATTATGGACTCTGAGTTTTGTCTTCAGATCTGTGAACAAAGCCTCTATCCCATTATTTGTATTCGGAATGTTTAATTCTTTATGGTCGTACCAAACCCACAGGCTATCCATATTTCGCTGAACACTAAGGAACGCACTCCGCAAGCGTTTGTGAAGATAATGTGTGCGCCCTTTTTCGTCAGGCGTACTCCTCTCTGACAGGTAATCATTGTGCTTCTCGCGCCACAGTTCAAAAGCTCCTTTGAATGATTCCTTGTCTGTGTGGAACATGAATCTGCATAAATCCAGAAGTTCCTTGCCTGCTTCACTTTCAGGATGCTTGGTCAGTTTTAATCTGACATATTTCACCTGATGGAACTGACAGTATTGAACAGGATGTCGCCCCAGCGACTTGATGAGTCCGCGCAAGCCGTCGCAGACGATGCCAATTATTTCCAATTCGTTGTCTTCCAAATATTCAACTCCTTCCAAATAGTCAGCTATCCGCTCGTTTCGATAGATGAATTTTCTCCAAAGCACGTTTTTGCGGTGCGCGTCCTTTATTGCCACCACTCCAAAATCATGTCCCCAGTATGTGGTGTCCATCAGTATGACGACCTTTTGCGGCTCAGTCTTCAAAGAGGGGGCTCTCGATTTGTATAGTTTGCGCTGAATTGTACTGATTGAGACCCGATGACGAACTGCTAATTGCGTCAATGTCTGTTTCCCGTCTAAATATTCAGCATATAATTTGCATTCGTCAATCCTGTGATTATCAGTAAACCTGCGTCCACAATCACGACATCGGTAGCGTTGTTGGCCGTTGCTGAAGCCGTCTTTTACGGTCTTTTTTGAGCCACAAAAAAAGCA
>JAZRYG010000077.1:0-1142 GCA_045600605.1 Bacteroidales bacterium | reverse complement strand
CACGTCAAGCATCGGCTTGTCGTATTCGTCAACAAGTACCACCACTTTCTGGCCGGTCTTCTCGTGGGCCGCGGCGATGACGTTGTAGAAGCGAACGCCTATCTCGGTGTATTTGCTGACAACTCCATATTCAGCCTCCCACTTGTCAAGACAATCGCCCATCGTGCTGTGAATATAGTTGGACTCCTTGAAATTACCTTGTGAGAAGTCTATCCTGAACACCGGATATTGCTTCCATTCCTTCTCCAACTCTTCAATTTTCAAGCCTTTGAAAAGCTCTTTTTCGCCTTTGAAATAACTCTCAAGTGTTGAAATGAGTAATGATTTTCCGAAGCGACGCGGGCGGCATAAAAAGCAGATGCGCTTCTGTGCAAGGTTGTAAACGAGGTCGGTCTTATCGACATAGACCATATCCTCCTCAATGAGGGTCCTGAATGTCTGGGTTCCGATTGGATATTTCATAACGTTATCATTTTTTTCGGCTGCAAACTTACATAAAAATTCTGGATTTTTAGGCCGGTTAATAAAAAAAAATCAAGGCCGGTGTCTCAATATGGCTGATATTCACTATCCTAGCCGAAAATTTTAAATTCATGTATTATGGAACGAGCTTGCAGCCTTGACGTGCACAAAGATAGTGTGTTTTCCTGTATCATCAACGAGAACGGAGAAATAATCAGTAAGAAATTCGGGGTGCTCACACCCGACCTCGAGGAGCTGCGACGCCATCTGGTTGAGAACCATGTGGATGCGGCAGCGATGGAGAGCACGAGCATCTACTGGATGCCCGTGTGGGACGCCCTCGACGAGAGCGCGGGCAAGATAATGTCCACCAGGACCACTCACGGCAACAGGTTCATCAGGACGACCATGGTGGAGTGCGCGTGGGCCGCGGCGAGGAAGCGTGGCACATACTCTCCGAAGACACAGCCTACACGGACGCTTAGTTTTGACAATCCGGGGTCGCGAACCCCAGTTGGAGGCCGTGCGGCGGAAGGTCATTATCTTTGTGGTGGCGAAAAACCCCGTGTTTGCAAACTGACTGACAACGCCGCGCGGCCTGTGGATGCCGGTTTGGGCCAACAGCCCGCAGAGGAAAGTTCTACATATATATTACAGCAAGGATGCCTTCGCGTCCAGGC
>JAZRYG010000076.1:0-54102 GCA_045600605.1 Bacteroidales bacterium | reverse complement strand
GCCTACGACCCTGCCATCTGACACATGGAAAACGACTTCGACGAATGGATGTTGTAAAAACAACAATTTTTTAAAAATATCAAAATTAATTTGTTTTTTAAGACAGTTCATTGCGACCGAGCGCAGCGAGTGGAGCAAACTCATTTTGCGTCTCAAATCTCAAAAAAAAAAGTTTGCAGCGGCGTGGTGGCCCGGACGACGGCTTGGTAGCCCGCCTGAGGGCGGGCGCCGTCGCCCCGCTGCCACTTTTACGCACGTCTGCACGTCTCCCGCCGACAGAGGTCATTTCTGGGAGGGGCAGACTGGCCGCACCGAATGCCCATAGTAGCGGTTGTAGATGTCCATGTTCACGCCGCCGGAATAGAAGTTCAAGCTGTACGCGCCGCCCGGGTAGTCGGTGTAGAGCGAACTCGACCAGTAGTGGCCGTAAGAGCCCGCAACGTTGAGGCTGCCATCGTTGTAGTAGCCGGCGGCCGGCAGGAATATGCTGTTGCCGTTG
Source organism: Bacteroidales bacterium (assembly GCA_045600605.1). Classification (GTDB taxonomy): domain Bacteria; phylum Bacteroidota; class Bacteroidia; order Bacteroidales; family F082; genus Limimorpha. Next base: position 53,603 of record JAZRYG010000076.1, on the reverse strand, counting down.
GGTCCTGTGAATTTTCTTCCACTCACGCCGTTCTGCGTAGTCCATTCCCATGTGCAGTTGTTCATCAATTCCACCATCTCATCGTGTGTAGGCATGCGCCATACACCGCCCCAGTTCACATGGGCAGCATCGTCCTCAGGGTCGAGAACCATCTTGTTGTCAACTGTGCCGTAACTTGAATTATTGTTGTATTTCGTGAGTTTGTGATAATCGCCATCATTGCACCACTTGTATGTACTCCAATTGTAGGTGCTCTTTGTCTCCGTTTCGCCCCAGGCGTAATAGTTGCCGTAGTCCTCGGGCGAGTCCGCACCGACGTTGCACGTCGCCCACAGAAGCCCGCTCGAAAGGCCGAGGTCAACGTATGCGTGGTCGCCCGTGCCACCGCCTCCGCCGTTGCCCTGCGTGGTGAAGCTCCTCTCTTCGCCGAAGCCCGTGCCAGCGGCGTTTTTAGCGTATGCCCGCACGTAGTACTTCGTGCCAGGCTCGAGACCCGTAATCTCAGAGGTGAACTTGCCGATGCCTTCGCCGTCAACAGTGCAGTTGTCAGACGGTGTCGGGTTAGGCTCCGTGCCCCAGCACACGCCGCGCTCCGTAACAGCCCAGCCGTTCTCGCTCTTAACCTCGCCGCCGCACACGGCAGTTGTACGCGTGATGTCCGTAACCTCTCCCGTCGTCACGGTCGCAACGGTCTGCGTTCCGCCGTTCGGCTCGTTATTGTCTTTCTTGCACGACACGCACAGCGCCATCGCCATGCACACCATCACCGTGGTGAATAATCTGATCTGTCTTCTCATCTTTTGTTTGATTTTAAATTTCTAAAGGGACTCCTGTTTTCACTTGTTCCGCGCCGCCCCTCCGGATCTCGCGAAGTCCGTCAGACAAAACCACGGAAGAAACGACGCCGCAAAGATAGAAACTTTTCCTCATCAACGGCACAGGCGCACAATTTTTTTCATGTAATAATCTTATACACTTTTCACTGAGCCATCCACCCGATGTTCACGCGCCGCCGGGCACACGTGCCGCGCACCCTGTTATTGAGACACTGCCCTGCGGTCACTCACAAGGACCACGTCATTGGGGAAGGACAAACAGTTGAGGTGTTGCGGCTTCACTTTCGACTGGTTTTATTAACAAAAAGCCCTTCAACTTCAACGTTGAAGGGCAAAACTATTTAAAAGTGAAAATTTCTTTATTTAAAGTAATATCTTGCACTAATATTAAAACCTAAATTAAAATCACCTAACATTGGCATCATAGGTCTAACATCCAATTGAATGGACAGAGGAATGCCCAATATGAATTCAAGGCCAGCAATTCCCTGAGGAGCAAAATCAAAATCACCGTCTATAAGGCCAAAACCAACACCTGCACCCAGCATACCATGCAATTGTAAACCTGGACTATCAACAAAACGAGGTTCCCACATAAATGTCTGATGCAACATAAATGCACTAAGAGATTCTGTTATATAATGATCATAAAACGTTATTGGCGAATAGCCTATATCAGTTTGCATAGCCCATCTCTTACCGGTGAAATATTTCATTGACAAACCGTTGATTTTAATCGCAATGACACCAATGCTGAATTTATACGGCTTTTCTGAATAAACTGGTCCTTGTATATCTGGTGGGAGTGGTTTATATACTTCTTCACATTCAACAACCCATTGAACCCAACCATCATGCGATTGTGCACAGTAGCAATTCAACACCTGCCAACTATAAATCAAACTTTCACATATTTCATTGAAGACACGTTTTACACCTGCAATATTTTCACATAATGTGAAATGCTTGACTTTTCTGGGAAATTCATTGCCATCAGAGGCAACACCTTCTAATACAGACTTAAAAACATTGGAGAATTTAGGATTCGACTGTTCAATCTCCCTCACATCGTTTCCCTTAAGTGCAATGACGAAACTCTCAACCTTTTGATTTTTAATGGTTTTACTTCTGATAATATTATTAATGTGTCTATAATATGGATTGTTAACTCCTGATTGGGGCTTTTCATTCTGATAAATCGAGTGGTTATCATAGCCATCAGTGAATGTCACCATACAAGCACTTTTATAATTCTTTAGATCTTGACCATTCACATAATTTTCAATCATATTATACCCTTGATCCATTGCGTAATACATCGCCGTATTATTACCCATATTCAGTTGGTCTATTTTATTACAGAAATAGTTAACATCGTTCTGATTCATGATTGGTCTTATGTCATATGTATGAGCATCGGTGAATTTTACTGAATTGAAACAAATAAGACCCATGTGGATATTACCTGAACCTATAGAATTTCTTCCCAATTGTATTACAAAATCTTTAGCAGATCTTTTCATTTCTTCAAAGTCAACACCCATAGAACCACTACAGTCCAAGACCAGCATTACCACCATGGAACTTGTCGTGTTGAATGACTTTTGGCCAACCCTAATCTCACCATCCACCTGCCAATCTTCGATGTCCTGGTTATATTTGTAAAACCTAACATTTCCATTACACGGCATTTCAGTATCGGTAAATGAGAATCGTATTGATTCATCATCTTCCAAATAACCATTATATTCGTATTGTTGTTTCCCTATTGTTATTCCTTCTGTATGAACATCGTATAGCCTATAATACTTGGAGTCACCATGGTTAACGATTTCATAACGTCCCATGATAGCATTGTCACCAATCCATCTCGGCATATTCTGAGACTCGGCCAAAAAAGGAATTATGCAAAATAAAACTGCAAAAAGTAATAATTTCTTATTCATAAAAATAATTATTAATTTGCCTCCACTTTTAAAGGCTTTCGGCATCTCCTTTTGAGCACCTTTTTATTTAACGACAATGGTACACAAAAAAGCGCGGTGCTTTTTTCGCATCATCTGAATTTCTGAGGGTTCTGGACTACCTATCAAGTCAAATTTATCGAACAAAGCCCACGCTAAACAAGCGTGAGCGCCATCGGCTTTATTCTTGACTCGATATTCTTGAAAGTGTCCAGTTTTCAGAAATTCAAGATTTTAGCTTCTAACGCTTTTCCAAATATATCTTTAAAGTGTACGCAACAAACTACGTTTTTACATCATAAGCAAACAATTTGGTTACTATACTGTGAATTGCGCCGCAAAATTACACATTTCAGAATTAGAATGCAAATAATCTTAAAACTTTTTGTATTTTTGTAAAAATTTTCAATTATGGCTGAAAAATCTTTCGACCCCAATGCGGCGGCGGCCTTAGGTTCCGGAATCTACGGACTGCCATGCACGGCTGATGAAGCCGAAATCATCATAATCCCTGTGGAATGGGAGCTGACGACAAGTTACAACCGCGGCACCGTTGACGGCCCGACGGCGGTCTTCGACGGCTCGATGCAAGTCGATCTTTGTCACCACGACTACCCCGACCTGTGGCGGCGCGGCATCTGGATGGACGAGTTCCCGAAGGAGCTGCGCGAGCTTCACGACAGCCTCATCCCCGCGAGCGAGGAGATAATAGAAGCGATAGAAAACGGCGACGCCGACGACAACCCGCAGGACTACGAGGAACGCTACAAAGCCATCGAGGACGGTTTCGAGCAAATGTTCGCATGGCTTCGCGCACGCATCAGCTACTGGAAATCAAAGGGAAAGAAGGTCGGGCTGCTCGGCGGTGACCACAGCACCCCGCTCCCCTACCATCAATGCCTCAGCATGTCGGACGAGCACTACGGAATACTACACATCGACGCCCACAGCGACCTGAGGGAGCAGTTCGAGGGTTTCAGATATTCACACGCTTCGATATTCTATAATGTTTTGAAAATAAAGAATGTCGAGAAGCTCGTACAGGTCGCCATCCGCGACTACTGCCATCAGGAGAAGCAATTAATAAAGGAGTCGAACGGAAGAGTCGTCGCCTTTTACGACCGCGACAACCGCCGGCGCATGTACGAAGGTGCCAACTGGAGTCAGATTTGCGCGGAAATCATCGGCTGTCTTCCCGAGAAGGTTTACATCTCCGTTGACATCGACGGTCTCGACCCGAAGCTCTGCCCTAACACCGGCACGCCTGTCCCGGGCGGCATGGAATACGAGGAGTTGATGTATCTGCTGAACAAAATCAAAGAATCGAAGAAAGAAATCATCGGCTTCGACCTCTGCGAGGTGTCGCCGGGCGAAGGCACGGAATGGGACGGCAACGTCGGGGCGAGGGTGCTTTATCACCTTTGCGGGATAATGTAGCATCAGTCCTGCATTTTTTGCTCGCAAATCTCGCTAATTATCCGCGAATGACAAAAAACAGTCGGAAGAAAAAATCTCCCGACTGTTTTTTAACAAAAATCCGCTCACGTCTGCGGAACCTGTGAGACAGCGATTATTCCATGTTGGTGTAAACTGCCTGCACGTCTTCGTCGTCTTCGACTTTTTCGATGAAGTTCATGATGCTTTCCGCTGCTTCATCGTCGAAAGCGACAGGAGTGTTGGCGAAGCGTTGGAGGTTGGCCTTGATGATGTTGACCTTGTTGGCTTCGAGGGCTTTCTGCATCGTGCCGTAGGCTGTCCAGTCGGCGTATGCGAAGACGCCGTCTTCAGTCTCTTCGATTTCTTCGAGGCCTGCGTCGATGAGTTCGAGTTCGAGGTCATCCTTGCTCATTCCGGCCGGGAACTCAATCTGGAACACGGCTTTGCGTGAGAACATGAATTCGAGTTGTCCTGTCTTGAGGAGTTCGCCGCCGTTCTTGTTGAAGTACGAACGCACGTTGGCGACGGTGCGTGTTGTGTTGTCTGTCGCGCATTCCACGACGCAGAGGACACCGTGAGGGCCTTTGCCTTCATAGACGATCTCGACCATGTCGGCCGTGTTCTTATCAGTCGCGCGTTTGATGGCGGCGTCGATGTTGTCCTTCGGCATGTTCTCAGCCTTGGCGTTGAGGATGGCCTGACGGAGTTTCGGGTTCATGTCCGGATCCGGGCCGCCTTCCTTCGCTGCCATTGTTATGATTTTTCCAAGTTTCGGGAACACCTTCGACATGTGGCCCCATCTTTTCAATTTAGCCGCCTTGCGGTATTCAAAAGCTCTACCCATAGTATTAAATTTTATGATTTTAATCGACAAATTTAGCGTGCAAAAATAGTAAAAAAATCCACACAGCAGAAAAAAAAATTGTACTTTTGCAGCCGCATATAAAATCATAGGCAAATGACCATTTCAGAAGAAGAATTACAGCGCATTGTGGCGGCGGCAGTCAAAGTTGCTTTAAATGAAATCAAAAGTCAAGAGCAGCCTGTCAAAACTACCAGCGAAGGGAAAGTTGATGTAAAACAATTCTCCGACGATGAGTTGGATGAAGCAATGCGTCTGATGGAATCGAACCGTGGCAAGGACGGTGAGCCCAAAGTGGGGATTTTCTGGTTCGACCCTCGTCACAACGACTTATTCGGAGTGCGTTCTCACAGAGTTTCTGATTACTTGAAACCCAATGCGCGTTCTGAATACAGCAGTGTGTCGTGTTCTGAAATGCATGAAGACGTATGGAAAAAAGAATATCACCGTCAGAAATACAAAAACAATGGCTTGGGGCCATACGTTGGAGCATACGAGATGACGCCACGCGGAAGAATATTCTACAATCCTGACACTGAAGAGTTCACTATCGCTGTAGGCTCATGGATTGAGCAATATCCGCAAGCCGTTGTTCTTATCGAGGAAGAGTTTAATCTAAAGAACACCAAGCATTCTGTAAAGACGGCTCATCACTGGGATATCGGGCAGCGGTGGAACTAAGTTTTCTGCTGTTTTTTCTTAGCCGCCGGAAAGAGTACATTGTTCAGGATGAGCCTATAGCCCGGCGAGTTCGGATGCATCTCCAAGTCTGTCGGCTGGTCGCCGACGAGATGACGGTAGTCTTCAGGGTCATGGCCGCCGAAGAAGGTCCAGAAGCCGTTGCCGTAGTCGCCGTGGATGTAACGGTCCTCCTCCAGCGCGGCGTTGTCGCCGAGCACGACGACCGTGGGCTTGACGAAACGCTTGTCGAAAGCCGTGGTCTGCCCCATGAAGCCTTTTATCAGTTTCTCGTGGCATTGTGTGAGCATAGTCGGCACGGGGTCCCATTTCGCGGAGAAGTCGAAGAGCAGGAAGAAGTCGTTGCCTTCCTTCACCGATTTCGGGCGTGTCTCGGTGACATCGATGTTTGAGACCTCATATTCCTGCGGGTTCGTCGAGACGGTGAAGTCGGTGAAAGCGAAGCAGTTGTCGTAGTTGAGGCGTTGCGGGTCGCCCGGGTGTATGGCGTCGCCGTCGAACATCACGTCGCAGATGTCGAGGCCTTCGGCGGCAAGGGCTATGTCGAAGCTGTCGGGCGCGGAGCACATCGCGAAGAGGTAGCCGCCGCCAGCCACGAAGTCGCGAATCTTCTTCGCCACGGCGAGTTTCAGCTGCGACACTTTGTTGAACCCGTGTCTCCTGGCCGTCTCCTCCTGCTTCTGAACGTCTTCCTTGTACCACGGGTAGTTGCGGTAGCGCACCCAGAACTTGCCGTACTGCCCCGTGAAATCCTCATGGTGCATGTGAAGCCAGTCGTAGGTGGGCAGCACGCCGTCGAGCACCTCGTCATCATAGATGATGTCGTATGGTATTTCGGCATAAGTCAGCACCAAGGTGACGGCGTCGTCCCACGGGAGAATGTTCTTCGGGGCATAGACCGCAAGACGCGGCACCTTCTGGAGCTTCATCTCGTCCATGTTCGCGCCCGGGTCGGCGATCTCGGCGAGTATCGACTCCGCCTGCACGTCGGCGATGACCTGATACGAGACGTTGCGCAGCTTGCACTCGCGCTCGAACATGTCATGATACGGGATGAGGTAACTGCCGCCCTTGTAGTTCAAAAGCCAGCTTATCTCCACCTCGCGCTCAAGAATCCAGTAAGCCACTCCGTAGGCCTTCAGGTGGTTCGTCTGAGTCTCGTCCATCGGCACAAGGATGTACGCCGCGTTAATTTCCTGAACGCTCAACAGCGTGACAATCAACAGGATTATGTATTTTCTAAAAAATCTCATCTATATTAAATTTAATGTCAAACATGTTCATTCGCCCCGAAGATGATCCAAGGCACGGCGCAACTTCATGGTCGTTTGATATTCATTTTCAATCCGTTTAACCGTCTCCTCAAGGTCATCAGGTTTGAAAAATTTCGCGTCCTTAATCAGAATATTTCTCACATTTTCATCCATCTTAATCGCCGAAATCACTTCAGAAGCTTTATCCAACTCATTCTCTTTCAGATAGATAAATGAAAGATTAAAATACGGATACAGAAATCCGCGGCTGACGTGCATGGCCTTTTCAAAATGCGAAACCGCGGCGTCCCTGTTTCCGCAGGCGTATTCGGCCGCCCCGAAGTCGTTGAGGTTTTGTTTGCAAAACGGCATGTCGTCATGCGCCTTTCTGTAATCAGCCAACGAGCCTGGAAGTCCGAGCTGTTCCTTCGCTTTCCCGATGTACCAATTAACAGGAAATCCGTTATTATCAATGGTATAGAATGCAGATACAGCTTCTTCGTGGCATTTCAAAGCCGTGTTCCAGTCGTTGTTTTTCATCGCGTCGACGGCCTCCGCAGAACGACGTTCGCCTTTGTATCTGAAGAAGCTGACGACAACAACGAGAGCCAGAATCACGACAAAAACACTTTTCCACAAAGTGTTCAGTTTCAAGTTGGAAAATCCGTTTTCGTTCTTGGTAATGTAAGTGAAGAGGACGGCACACATCGCAGCCTTCCAGATGAAATATTCGGTCTTGTCGCTCGGGAAGCTGAAAAACGAATTGACGCAACAGCCCACAAACGCGCTCAAAACAACCGCCCCAAAGAGGAAGTCGCGCCTGTCATCGGTCTTGCATATCGCAAAAAACGACATCATTATCAACGAGATAACAAAAAGCATATAGACAAAGAAAGTCACATACCCGCATTCGGCCAACAAACCAAGGAACTCGTTATGAGGTCTTGTGAAATTGACGTTCCAGAAATCGGCGGTGTACAGTTCCGACAGTCCGCAGTCGGGAAACACGACCTGCCAGTTGCCGACGCCGCAGCCTGTCAAAGGACGGTCATCGACCATCTCGTACGTCTTGCCCCACAAGATGAAACGCTCCGACAACGAGGATGTCGAATAATACGCGTATTCCGACATGGATTCCTCCGCCGTCTCAGGCACATCGGCCTTCAGCAAAAGCCGCAGTCCGACAGCAAAAAACAGGATTACCACGACAAAGACAGCAGCCGTCGTCCACAGCTTAGATTTTTCCGAAAACGAAAATCTTTTTTTCCAGATGAAAAACATAATTGCAAAAATCAACGCCGCACCAAAATACGACAACATCACCGCCCTTGATTTCAGAATGACGACGAGTGCGAACGACACGGCGAACAGCGTCACTGACAGCCACTTGCATGATTTCCTTTTCGCTTCGGCAACGTATGCCAACACGAACGAAGACAGCACGAACAACATAATTGTCAGAAACGTCTTGTGTCCGCTCAGCCCCGTGACTTTATACAAGCTTTCAAAACTGGAATCCTCAACATAAGACAGTTGAACAAACGACATCAGCAGATAAGCCACCAATACAGCGACGCTTCCGACATACAACGTCTTCCGCGCAGCTTTTTCATCGTGATTGAAAAGATTGTAAAACAATATCACGAGCAGGAAAGTCATGACATATTTAGAATACACAGACAACGACTCGCCGATATTCACGGCTGAAATCATCGACAGCCCGATTGCGGCTAATGAGACAATGTAAGCGTAGTACACTTTTGACTTTGGAACGACTGTCGGCTTCGAAGAGAACGACTTCACACCGAAAAACAGCAGCAGTCCGGCGGCGACAATCAGATGTCTGACCGCGAAAAATGCCGTTCCCGAGAGCATGTCGAAGGCTATGCAGCCGGCGACTATCAAAATGCCCGCAAAAAAGAAAACTATTTTATCATTCTTCCCCATAATCTCAAAATTCAGGTCATGTCGCATATTATGTCACAAGTTCTTTTTACAACTTGACAATCAAACATTTACAAACTTTTTATCTAAAATCAAATTTCCTGCAAAGATATATCATTTTTTACTATTTTTGCACCCGATAAATCAGTTTTTCAAGATTAAAACTTAACAAATTACAATACAATGGAAAACACAGAATTGAAAAAGACTGCATTGAATGCAATGCATTATGAGATGGGTGCCAAGATGGTCCCGTTTGCAGGTTTCGACATGCCGGTTCAGTTTGAGGGCGTGAACGTTGAACATGAGACAGTCCGCAAGGGCGTTGGTGTTTTCGACGTGTCGCACATGGGCGAGTTCCGCGCAAAAGGTCCGAAGGCTTTCGCTTTGGTACAGCGTTGCACCACAAACGACGTGGCGGCATTGGTTGACGGCAAGGTCCAGTACACATGCCTGCCGAACGGCAAGGGCGGCATCGTTGACGACATGCTGGTCTATCGCGTGGCGGAAGACGAATACTTCATGGTCCCGAATGCGGCTAACATCGACAAGGACTGGGCTTGGATGTCGGCGGTCGCGAAGGAGATGGGCATGGAGCTCGGCGTCGAGTTCATCAACGAGAGCAGCCAATGGTCACAGCTCGCGGTGCAGGGTCCTCTCGCGCTCAAGGCGATGCAGAAGCTCACGAAGACAACCGTCGAAGACATGGAATATTACACATTCAAGATCCTTGAATTTGCTGGTGTGAAGAACATCATCTTCTCAACGACAGGTTACACCGGCGCCGGCGGTTGCGAGATATACATCCCGAACGCGGAAGCAGTGAACATCTACAAGCAGGTCCTCGAAGCAGGTAAAGAGTTCGGAATCAAACCGATAGGCCTTGGCGCACGCGACACTCTCCGTCTCGAGATGGGTTTCTGTCTCTACGGCAACGACATCTGCGACACCACATCACCTATCGAGGCCGGTCTCGGCTGGATCACCAAGTTCGTTGACGGCAACGACTTCATCGACCGCGAGCGTCTCGCGCAGCAGAAGGCCGAAGGCGTCACACGCAAGCTCGTCCCGTTCATCATCACAGGCAAGGGCATCGCGCGTCACGAATACGAGATCTGCGACGCCGAAGGCAACCACATCGGCGAGGTGACCTCAGGCACAATGGCTCCGTCGGTGAAACAGGCCATCGGCATGGGCTACGTGAAGAAAGAGTTCTCAAAGGCAGGCAGCGTCATCTACATCAAGGTGAGAGAGAAACTCATCCCCGCCGAAGTGACGAAACTTCCTTTCTACAAAGCATAAGCAGTAGAAAGTCATAAAGTTCATAAAGTTAAAAGTGGGCTGACGCACCAAGCGTCAGCCTTTTTTATTTCAGGCAATTTGCCTTGTTGCAGTCCTCAAATACCTCACACATCATTGAGTACAAATATTTTCAACATGTTACATCACTTTGACATTTTTTTATATCTTTGCAAAAAATTTGCCTATGGATTCAACAGCATTGACAGTCGTCATGATTGGCGGCTTAGTGTTTGCGGCCCACGTATTCACCGAGTTGTTCAGCCGCCGCAGAGTGCCCGACCTGCTCCTCTTATTAATAATAGGTATAATCATCGGACCGGTATTTAAGCTCGTCACGCCGGAATCTTTAGGCGGTTTCGGCAATGTATTCTCCACAATAACGCTGGTAATCATCTTGTTTGAGAGTGGTTCGGAGTTGAGTTTCAACAACATACGCGACTCGTTCAAGGAGATGATTTCGCTCACGGTGGTGAGTTATTTCAGCATCATGATCGCCATCGGCCTTCTGGGGCATTACTGTCTGGAGATACCGTGGGTGACGTCGTTTTTCATGGGTGCCGTCCTCGGCGGCGCGGCGGAGGCCATTGTCATACCACTCACCAAACAACTGAAAGTGACGAGCAACTGCAAGACGACGATGGTTTTGGAGACATCGTTCAGCACCGTCATCTGCTTCATCACGTCAATCGCCCTGTTCAACGCCATACAGGACAATGAGTTCTCCATCGGACACGTGATAGGCAACGTGTTGTCATCGTTCATACTTGCAGGTATTCTCGGATTTCTGGGCGCCGTGTTCTGGGCCATCGCGCTCCAGCGAATCAGGACGGTGAAAAACTCCACCTTCACGACGCCGGCGTTCGTGTTCATCGTCTATGGCATCAACTCGCTGTTAGGTTTTTCAGGCGAAATCGCCGCCCTGACATTCGGCATCACCCTCGCGAACATCGATTCCGTTTACAATTCCATCTTCAAAAGATTCTTCAAACAGCAACCTAACACGTTGAATTACAACGAGAGAATGCTGTTTTCGGAAATAGCGTTTCTGCTCAGGACATTCGTCTTCATCTACATAGGCATCTCCATCCAGCTCACCGACTGGCGTTCGATTCTCATCGGCCTGATAATCGTCGCTATATTATTTGTGCTCAGAGTCTTATCGGTAAGATACACCATCACCAAGAGATCGAACGACTACACAGAGCTCGAGTCGATGTACATGTCGTGCCTCGTCTCCAAAGGTCTCGCCGCCGCCATCCTCGCCACGATGCTTGCGAAGACCGAAATCCCAGGCGCCGAGATGGTGAAGAACATCGTGTATTCAGTCATTTTCTTCAGCATAATAATAACGTGCTCATTGATTCCGTTGGCCGAAAAATCAGAATTCTTCAAGAAAATTTTGAGATTCGGGTTGTTCTTTCCGACAAAAAAAGACGAAAAAAAAGTGGGGGAAGCTGTCACAGAAGAAGCAATATCATCACAACAAATTGATAATCAGAATGATATTTCAAGTGAAAATAATTTATAAAAAAAGTGCAACTGATTAAAGAAAAAGTATTATTTTTGCGCCTCGAAAAGAAAGAAAGATAAAAGATATGTATTTAACTGCAGAAAAGAAACAAGAGATTTTCTCAACTTACGGTAAAAACGCACAGGATACCGGTTCAACGGAAGGACAAATTGCGTTGTTCACATTCAGAATCAAGAACTTAACAGAGCACATGAAGCAGAGCAAGAAAGACGTTGCGACAATGCGTTCATTGGTTGCTCTCGTAGGTAAGAGAAGAAAGCTCCTCGCCTATCTGAAGAAAAACGATATCGAAAGATACCGTACGATAATCAAGGAATTAGGTATCAGAAAATAACAGCATTGGTTTTCAATGCGATTGCAAAAAAAGGCAACGTACGATTGCCTTTTTTTGCATTGTTGTACCTACATCCAAATAGCGGTTTATAATTAATTAAAAAAAAGTTACTATGGGTCCAGAAGGAATTAAACAGACCTTGCAGGTTGGTGATGACATCATCACCATCGAGACTGGCCGTTTGGCGAAGCAGGCCGACGGCGCAGCGGTTGTCAGATGCGGCAACACAATGCTTCTAGCCACAGTCGTGGCGGCAAAAGACGTGAAAGACGATACAGATTTTCTGCCTCTTTCAGTCGATTACAAAGAGAAATACGCAGCCACCGGAAAGTTCCCGGGCGGCTTCTTCAAACGTGAAGGCAAGCCATCAGACTACGAGATTCTGATCTCGCGTCTCGTTGACCGCGCCATCCGTCCTTTATTCCCTGACGATTTCCACGCAGAAATCCAGGTTCAGATCACACTTCTCTCAGGCGAGAAGAACGTCCTCCCCGACGCTTACGCGGCATTGGCGGCATCAGCGGCCATCAGCGTGTCGAACATCCCGTTCCACGGCCCCATCTCGGAAGTCCGCGTCGCGATGATTGACGGCGAGTACGTCATCAACCCGCGTGCCGACCAGCTCGAGAACGCCGACCTCGAACTCATGGTTGGCGCCACGATGAAAGACATCTGCATGGTCGAAGGCGAGTCGAAGGAAGTGACGGAAGACCAGATGATCGGCGCCTTGAAGGCAGCACACGAAGCCATCAAGGGACAGTGCCATGCACAGCTCGACCTCGCGGCAAGATGCGAGAAGGCCAACCCGAAACGCGAATACTGCCATGAGGTCAACGACGAAGAGATGCGCGCCGAGATGACGGCACAGCTCTACAAGCCATGCTACGACTTCGCGCTGACAGGCAACGCCAACAAGCACGAACGCGAAGACGCATTCGCGGCAATACTCGACAACTATCTCACAAAATACACCGAGGAAGAACTCGCAGAGAAAGCACCGATGGCGAAACGTTACTTCCACGACATCGAGCGCAAGGCAGTCCGCGACGCCATCCTCATCGAGCGCAAACGTCTCGACGGCCGCAAGCTCAACCAGATACGTCCTATCTGGACAGAGGTTGATGTCCTCCCCTCATGCCACGGCTCAGCCATCTTCACACGTGGTGAGACGCAGGCCTTGGTGACAGTGACACTCGGCACCAAACTCGACGAGCAGACCATCGACGGCGCCGTCGTCGAAGGCACAAACAACTTCATGCTCCACTACAACTTCCCGAGCTTCGCCACAGGCGAATGCAAGGCAAGCCGCGGCGTGAGCCGTCGTGAAATCGGCCACGGCAACCTCGCGGAGAGAGCTCTGAAGAACATGATACCCGACGGCGAGGAGAACCCTTACACAATCCGCGTCGTGTCGGACATCCTCGAGTCAAACGGCTCATCGTCAATGGCATCGGTATGCGGCGGCACACTCGCACTCATGGACGCCGGCGTCAAGATGAGGAAACCGGTGGCTGGCATCGCCATGGGACTCATCACCGACAGCGAGACAGGCAAATATGCAGTCCTGTCAGACATCCTGGGCGATGAAGACCACCTCGGCGACATGGACTTCAAGGTGACAGGAACGAAAGACGGCATCACGGCATGCCAGATGGATATAAAGGTTGACGGCCTTTCATACGAGGTCCTCACCGAGGCTCTCGCACAGGCAAGAGAAGGCAGACTCCACATCCTCGGCGAGATGGCCAAGACCATCACCGAGCCACGCGCCGACTACAAAGAGTCGGTGCCACGCATCGAGAAGATCATCATCGCGAAAGACTTCATCGGCGCGGTCATCGGACCTGGCGGAAAAGTCGTACAAGACATCCAGAAGACAACTAACACCGTCATCGTCATCACGGAAGACGACACCTGCGGCATAGTCGAGATCGCCTCCACGAACAAGGAAGACCTCGAGGCTGCCAAGGCACGAGTGAAAGCCATCGTGGCAGTGCCGGAAGTCGGCGAGGTTTACGACGGCGTAGTGAAGTCGATCATGCCGTTCGGCGCCTTCGTGGAAATCCTCCCGGGCAAGGACGGACTGCTCCACATCTCGGAGATTGACTACAAGCGTCTTGAGTCGATGGACGGCGTGCTGAAGGAAGGCGACAAGATTCAGGTGAAGCTCATCGAGATTGACCCGAAGACCAACAAGCTCCGCCTGTCGCGCAAGGCATTGCTCCCGAAGCCGGAAGGTTACGTCGAGAAGCCCGAGAGACCACGCGGAGAGCGCAAGGGCGGCGACCGCAGAGGCGGTGACCACAAAGGTCCGAGACGCGACAAGAAAGAGTAACCGAGTTTGAAAGTCTGAAAGTTATAAAGTTTGGAAGTATCGTTTCAAATTTTATAACTTTCATGATACTTTATGAACTTTTAACTTTAAAAACTTTTTAACTAAATAAAAATGAGGCAGTTAAAGATTACCAAACAAGTTACCAACAGGGAAACCGCTTCTTTGGACAAATATCTCCAGGAGATTGGTAAGGTTGAATTGATCACGGCAGACGAAGAGGTGAAGTTGGCGCAGGAGATCAGGCAGGGCAACAAGGCCGCGCTTGAGAAGCTGACGAAGGCCAACCTCCGTTTCGTGGTGTCTGTATCGAAGCAATACCAAAATCAGGGGCTCAGCCTCCCCGACCTCATCAATGAAGGCAACCTCGGCCTCATCAAGGCGGCGCAACGCTTCGACGAGACGAGAGGCTTCAAGTTCATCTCGTACGCGGTGTGGTGGATACGCCAGTCCATCCTACAGGCGCTCGCGGAACAGTCACGTATCGTCCGTCTCCCGCTGAACAAGATCGGGTCGATAAACAAAATCAACAAGACATACGCAAAGCTTGAGCAGGAGTTCGAGCGCGAGCCAAACGCGGAAGAGATAGCTGAGGTGCTCGACATCACCGAGGCGGAAGTCAAGGAGTCGATGAAGAACGCCGGACGCCACGTCTCGATGGACGCCCCTCTCGTGCAGGACGAGGACAACAACATGTACGACGTTCTGAAGAGCGACGAGGTGGTGACGCCGGAGACGGAGCTTCTCTACGAGTCGTTGCGCAAGGAAATCGACCGCGCCATCTCCACGCTGACGCAGCGCGAGCAGGACGTCGTCCGTCTTTATTTCGGACTGAACGGCGGCCATCCGATGACACTCGAAGAGATCGGCGAGAAATTTGACCTCACACGCGAGCGCGTGCGCCAGATCAAGGAGAAGGCGATACGCCGTCTGAAACACAACAGCAGAAGCAAGATCCTCAAGAGCTATCTTGGCTGATCATTTACAAAACCAACAACTGAACGGAGAGATGCGGGCGACTGTGTCTCTTTGTTGTTTTTGGAGGCAAAACATATCAAACTTATACCGTCAAATTTTCATCTTTTTTTACACAAACCAATATTTTTTTGCTATTTTTGTACGCTATTTTTCAATGCGACAGACGTTGCATTTTTTGATGTAAAATACTTACCGGAAATATTATCTTTGCAAAAATAAACGACACAAAACAACATAATGACACCCACGCTCAATATGGAATCAAAAAACAAATATGGAAAACAATTTGAATTTATCTCATAATATACTGGATTTCAAAACCCTGACAGACAGCATAAGGCAACTGCACAGTGAAGCACAATCGCGAGCATTAAATGCAGTCAATAAGATGGCTACGTTGCGAAACTGGTTGATTGGATTTTATATCGTAGAATATGAACAGCACGGCAACGATAGGGCTGATTATGGCGACAGATTGCTGAAACGATTGGAAACGGCTGTGAATACGAAGGGCATGAATGAGACGCTTTTCAAAAATGCCCGCACTTTCTACACTTTGTATCCTTCTGTCAGGACTCTTTTCGGTGAAACGCTTTCAGCTGCGCCAATGATTCGTCCGACAGTGTCGGACGAATCGCAATATGTTGATAATAATACAAATGCGATTTGTCCGTCATTGTCGGACAAATTTCAGACATCACCCAATGAATTGGTGGGAAAACTTTCGTTTTCACATATTTGTGAAATATTACCTATATCCGATTCTTTTGAACGATATTTCTATGAAACGGAATGTATCCGATGTTGTTGGTCGGTGCGAGAATTACGCCGTCAGATTGCATCCAACTTGTTTTTGAGGGCCGGAATTAGTCGCTCACCCCAAAAACTCTTGAAGATGACGAAAATGGGGAAACAGGACACAACACTCGCCATCCGTGATCCGTTCACGTTTGAGTTTTTGGGATTGGATGCAAAGGAAGTGGTGAGCGAGAAAGACCTTGAAAATTCACTGATATTGCATCTGCAAGATTTTCTGCTGGAATTGGGCAAGGGCTTTTGTTTTGAAGCGCGACAAAAACGCATCGTGATTGACGACAGGTACTATTTTGCAGATTTGGTGTTTTACAATAGACTACTTCATTGCAACGTCATTGTAGAACTGAAAAATGATGAATTCCACCACGAATATTTAGGACAACTGAATGCCTACGTTTCATATTATAAGGAAAACGAAATGGTGGCGGGCGATAATCCACCCATTGGCATTCTGCTATGCACGCACAAGGGTCCAAAGATGGTAGAGTACGCCATTGCCGGAATGGACAACCACTTGTTTGTTTCTACATACTTGCTGCAACTGCCCGATAAGAAAGTTCTGGAGGATTTTTTGATTAAACAAAATATTAAGGAGAAATAACCACCGAAAATCCTACTTAAAAAAATGCTATTTTTGCAAAACTAAACGACACAAAGCAACAGAATGACAACTACGCTCAATATAGATAAATCCAACTGGAAGAAATACAGGTTTGGAGATGTTTGCCGACAAGTGAATGAATCTTCCAAAAATCCTGCGGAAGATGGCTTGGTGCATGTGATTGGTTTGGAACACATTGAACCAAACAACCTACACATTACCCAGTGGGATACTTTGGAAAAGGAAACGACCTTTACGCGCAAGTTTGTGAAAGGACAGGTGCTTTTTGGCCGCCGCCGTGCCTACCAGCGCAAGGTGGCTTACGCAGAATTTGACGGCATCTGCTCTGGTGATATTTTGGTTTTTGAAGCCATAAAAGATAAAATGGTGCCCGAACTTCTGCCATTCTTGATACAAAGCGATGGCTTTTTTGCCAAGGCATTGGAAACTTCGGCGGGTTCTCTTTCACCCCGCACAAAGTTTAAGGAATTGGCCGACTACGAGTTTCTCCTACCGCCGCTTGCCGAGCAGCAGCGCCTTGCCGAACTCCTCTGGGCCGCCGATGAGATGATTGAAAAGGAAAAGAGGGAATTGGAAGGGGTGGAAAGGATGTTTTCGTTAAAGAAATCAGAATCAATTTGGAAAAATAAATTCCCTCAAATAGAACTGAATAAAACAACTGTTATTGGGTTAAAAGATGGAGATTGGATAGAAAGTAAGGATCAATCCGATCAAGGAATAAGACTTATTCAATTGGCAGATATTGGAGAAGGAATATTCCTTGATAAGTCACAACGTTTCATATCTGAGGACACGTTTAAGAGGCTGCATTGTTTTGAAATTTTACCAGGTGATATTTTACTTGCAAGAATGCCAGATCCAATCGGAAGAGCTTGCATTTTACCAGACATAAATGAGAGGTGTATTACGGCTGTAGATGTATGTATTATTCGTGTAAATGAAAAAATATGCAATAGGGACTACTTGAATTTTCTTGTTAATACAAATCAATTGAGAAAAACAATAATAGAGAACTCTTCAGGTACAACAAGACAAAGAATAAGTCGCTCAAATTTAGAAAAGTTACTTATTCCATTTCCAGAATTATCAATTCAAAATAAAATCGCAAAAGAACTTAAGTGTCTTGAAAATGTTAAAGTTGAATTACAGAATCAAATTTCAAAATCACAAGAAGTTAAACAGGAATTAATAAATAAAATATTTTAGAAAGATGCGTGTAAAATTTGAATTATACTTCATGTCGCTTGGACTTTTATTCTTCTTGTTGATAATAAAGTCCATTGATATTCCCATTTCTTTTAGCCTTGATTCGAGTTTTGTTGGTTGGGATTATCTTTTAAAAAATAATATATCTACAATCGTATGTTTTGTTTGTCTAATTGGAGCCATATTTTGCAGAAAAAGATTCCTTCATAGTCTTGAAGGCTCCAAAGACATTCCAAGTAGAATAGTAAGGATAAAAAATGGCAATTATGAATACTTGACTTTTTTGACCACATATATTGTACCTCTTATTTGTTTTGATTTGAGTAGTGTTAGAGACTGTATTTTATTGTTGATTTTATTAGTATTATTAGGAGTATTATTCATAAAAACTAATTTATATTATCAGAATCCATCATTGGCACTTATCGGCTTCAATATTTATGTCGCTGATGTAAAGTATAAAGATTCCATATTGGAGGATGTAATTATATTGTCAAAATCAAAATTAAAAAAGAATGATGAAATTTTGAAACATGATATAGAAATTCAAGAAGTTATATATTGTTCAAAGGAAGTGGCAAATAGTAGTAAATAATTATAGGCATGACAAAACAGGAATTAAACCAAGCTATTAATAATTGTATAACAAACAATAGTGGTGTAGAAATTTACTTTGGATTAAAAAATGGAGAAATCCGCAAAGCCAATTTTTTAGCAGAAACACAAAATGAAATTAAAGAGCTTTTTGCTCAGGAATTGCAATCCAAAGTTGTAACTGCTGAAATTTCTATACTAAACCTCTCTGCTGCGGATGAAAGGTCAAATGCAATTTTTTTATATGATCTTGAAAGAACGGAAGAAATGGAGGTTTTTAATCAGGTGTTGAATGCTGATACTGAACTTTCGTTATTTTCATTTGAAGAAGATACTATTTCTAATATCAGTTACTTTTTACTTGTAATCGGAACCAATGATAATCAAATTGTTCTTTACAAGCAATTGTCAGCAGTCAATATATATAAGCAGAACTCTGGATTGTTTGTTCGAAGGAGTAATAACGAATTTCAAAAAATTAATGACGATTTTTTAAGAATCGTTCCAGGAGTTGATATATTTCAGATTAATGGTGAACTATATGTGTTGAATTTACAGTATTTAGAAAAGAAATTCAATATTCACGATGTAATAGTAAACGCTGCTCGGACCCAAATAGATAATATAAGAAGTTATGAATTGGTGGAAAATATAGATGATTTAGAAACGGAGTTATCTGACGTCTCTTTTGCAAGAAAACTATCAAAAATAGCAGAAAATTCACCTGTTTTAGGACAAGTAGATAATCAACGAATTATTGAATTTACACATAATCATCCTGCACTTAGGAATGTTATCAAATATTCGGCAGATGGAAATAAAATAAAACTTACATCAAAACTTTCAAAAAAGCTTTTTCTCAAATTATTGAATGATGATTATTTAACATCAAATTTGACAAGTAAATATTACGATAGTATAGCTAAGGATAACATCCCTAATGAACCTGTCCTAAATTAAAATAAATAATATGTCCTTCACCGAAATAAACTCCGTCGAGAACCTCACCCCCTGCCCCCTCTCCTTTTGGAGAGGGGAACGGCGTATAGCTCGACTTCAACAGATACATAACAAAACTGCAATAATACCCACACTCACTTCCTCCCCTTTAGGGGAGGTCAGGAGGGGTCAAAACCATCACTATGAAACACGATTTTAGTAAAACAAAGATTTTCCAAGGGGCAACGCCGGAAATATTTGCCAGAGCACGTGAGCTACGCAAGAATATGACTCCGGCGGAAAAGCTATTGTGGGAGAAACTTCGGAACAATCAGCTCGATGGCTTTTATTTTCGCCGACAACATCCTATCAAGTTCTTCATAGCAGATTTCTACTGTGCAAAAGCCGATCTGATTGTGGAACTGGATGGTGGCATCCATCTGAATACAGATGTTCACGAACACGACATCAACCGTACAGCCGAACTTGAAAATCTAGGCATCAAAGTTATACGCTTCACCAATGAAGAAGTTTTCAACAACATTGATGACGTAATAGAAAGAATAAGAAAAGAATTAACTAACACCACCATTCCAAATCCCACACTCACTTCCTCCCCTTCAGGGGAGGCCAGGAGGGGTCAAAACCCTTTAGGGGAGGTTGGAGGGGTAAAAACAAATAAATTATGTCCTTCACCGAAATAAACTCCGTTGAGAACTTCGTCATCAAGGCGATGACGGGTGTGAACCTCAATACCCCCTCTCCCGTGGGAGAGGGGCATGGGGTGAGGGTTTGCGAGGCACAAGCGCGTTACGGGGCGCAGTGGGAATATGTGCCCGCTACCGCCTTGCAGCGCGAGATTACAGAAGTGCTTGTCGAGACGGAAGTCAAAAAAGCGCTCGTCCGCCTCAATCCCGAAATAGCCGCACAACCGGAACGTGCCGATGAGGTCATCTATAAGCTGCGCTCCATCCTGCTGTCGGTCAACAGCACGGGTCTGGTGCGTGCCAACGAGGAGTTTGCCGAATGGCTCAAGGGCAACAAGACTATGCCTTTCGGCAAAAACTACGCCCACGTTACTGTCAACCTGATAGATTTCAAAAACATTGAGAACAATACTTTTCAGTTGGTCAACCAATTCAGCATCCGCAACCGCGAGACCAAACGCCCCGACATCGTGCTGTTTGTCAACGGATTTCCGTTAGTAGTAGGCGAGGCCAAGACTGCCGTGCGGCCTGCCGTGTCGTGGTTGGATAGCGCCGCCGATATTCACGACGGCTACGAAAACAGCGTGCCGGAATTGTTCGTACCCAATGTTTTCAGCTTCGCTACCGAAGGCAAGGAACTCTACTACGGTGCCGTGCGCACTCCGTTGGAGTTCTGGGCGGCCTGGCGTGTTGATGACGACGAGAACCTCTCCAAAATGATGGGCCTCGGCAATGTGGAAAAGGAACTGAAACAGCTGCTCTCGCCACGGACGCTGCTCGACATACTCTATAACTTCACCACCTACACCACCAACAAGAAACGGCAACGCACCAAAATCGTCTGCCGCTATCAGCAGTACGAAGGCGCCAACCTCATCGTGGAGCGTGTGCTGCAAAACCGCATCAAGCGCGGCCTGATATGGCATTTCCAAGGCTCGGGCAAATCGCTGCTGATGCTTTTCGCCGCACAGAAACTGCGCAAGATGCCCGAACTGAAAAGTCCCACCGTGATGATTGTGGTCGATCGCGTGGATTTGGATTCACAGACGCAGAATGTCTTTAAGGAAGCACAAAATGTGATGCCCACCGAAGACATCAGCACGATGAACAATTATTTGGAGAACGACAGCCGCTATATCATCATCACCACCATCTTCAAATTCAAGGAGGCCAAACCCAACATCAACCTCCGCGAAAACATCATCGTGATGGTGGATGAGGCACACCGCACGCAGGAAGGCGACCTCGGCCAGCGTATGCGTGCCGCCTTGCCCAACGCTTTCTTCTTCGGCCTGACAGGTACGCCCATCAACCGCTCCGACCACAACACCTTCTGGACTTTCGGCGCAGAGGAAGACTCCAACGGCTATATGAGCCGCTATTCGTTTGAAGACGCCTTGCGCGACAATACCATTCTGCCCTTGCACTTTGAGCCGCGCCTATTGGACATCCACATCGACAAGGACAGCGTGGATGAACAGTTTGCGGAACTCTCCAATTCGTTGGATGAAGATGCCAAGATAACCCTTACCAAGAAAGCCGCTAAGATGCTGGAATTTCTCAAGTCGCCCGAACGCATCGCTTTGGTGTGTATGGACATCGCCCAGCACTATCAGGAAAAAGTGGAGCCGCAAGGCTTCAAGGCGATGATTGTCACCCCCGACCGTGAGGCCTGCCATCTGTACAAACAGGAACTGGGAAAATATTTCCCCGATTCGGCTTCCGCCGTGGTAATTTCCACTTCGGGCAAAGGCGACGACGAACTCAAACGCCTCTACAGCCGCACCAAAGACGAGCAGGAAAAACTCATTGAAAAATACAACAATCCCGATTCGGAACTGAAATTCCTGATCGTCACCGCCAAACTGCTGACGGGCTTCGATTCGCCCATCCTGCAAACCATGTATTTGGACAAATCGCTGAAAGACCATACCTTGTTGCAGGCCATCTGCCGTACCAACCGCAAATTCCCCAACAAGACCTTCGGCCGCATTGTGGATTATTTCGGTGTCTTCGACGATGCTGCCAAAGCATTGGAATTTGACGAAGAAGCCATGAAGAAGGTCATTACCAATCTCAACTCGCTCATCGACGAATTGCCTAAAGTGATGGAAAACAACCTGTCGCATTTCGTCGGCGTAGATCGCACGGTTGAAGGCTTTGACGGCTTGCAAGCCGCACAGGAAGCCATCGGCACCAATGAAAAACGCGATGCCTTTGCGGCAGACTACCGCCAGTTGTCCAACATCTGGGAGTCGCTTTCGCCCGATCCGGCCTTGGAACCTTACCGCGTGGATTACAAGTGGCTGTCCAATGTCTATCAGTCCGTCAAACCCTCAGGACCTGATTCTTTGGGCAAACTGCTGTGGCTGTCCTTAGGTGCGCAGACCAAGAAAATCATGTACGACAACATCCACGCGGAGGGCATCCATACCGATATGGAAGAAGTAGTGCTGGACGAAACCACCGTGGCCTCGCTGATGGCGAACAAAGATCCCAAAGCGGCCAAACGGATGGAGAAAGAGTTGATCAAGCGTTTTAAGAAATACAGTAACATCCCGAAATTCGTAGAGTTGAGCAAACGCTTGGAAGAGTTGCGTGCCAAAGCCGAAGCCGGCTTGATTTCAAGCATTGAATTCATCAAGGAGCTGTGCCAGATTGCCCGCGAAACCGTGCAGGCGGAGAAACAGGAAGAGAAAATAGAAGTCCGCAAGACAGGCAAGGAAGCCCTTACGGAATTGTTTTTGGAATTGCGGACGGAAGACACGCCAGCCGTCGTGGGCCGCATAGTGGCCGACATCGACGAGATTGTGAAAATCGTCCGTTTCCCGGGCTGGCAAACTACCAATGCGGGCGAACGCGAAGTGCAGAAAGCCTTGCGCAAGACCTTACTGAAATACAAGCTCCACAAGGAAGAAGCCCTGTTCGCTAAAGCGTATCTTTACATCAAGGAATACTATTAAACCGAATTGCCTTTATGCTGACTTTATCACAAATAGAACAATATCTGGCCAAGGCCGCCTGGATTTTGAAAGGCCCCGTTGATGCCGCCGACTTCAAGGTCTATATATTTCCGTTGCTGTTTTTCAAACGCATTTCCGATGTCTATGATGAAGAATATCAGGAAGCGTTGAATGACAGCGAAGGTGATGTGGAGTATGCCTCTGGTGCCGAGATGCACCGTTTCAAGATTCCCGATGGTTGCCATTGGGAAGATGTCAGAAACGTCACCGTCAATGTGGGCAGTGCCATCAAAGGTGCGTTTTCACAGATAGAGCAGGCCAATCCGCAATACTTATCGAATATTTTCGGAGATGCCGCTTGGACCAACAAGGAAAAACTCTCGGATGAACTGTTGCTGCGTCTGTTGGAGCATTACTCGCAATACAACCTGTCCAACTCCAATGTGGAGCCTGATGTGTTGGGCCGAGCCTACGAATATCTGATTAAGATGTTCGCCGACCAGACCAACAAGAAAGCAGGGGAGTTTTATACGCCACGTTCAGTGGTACACCTGATGGGACTCATTATGGCGCCGAAACCGGGCGAAACCATCTATGATCCCGCTTGCGGCACGGCGGGAATGTTGCTGGAATGTATCGAGCAGGTGAAACAGAACGGTGGCGATTACCGGACGTTGAAACTGTTTGGCCAGGAAAAAAACCTGACCACCTCCACCATTGCCCGAATGAATATGTTCCTGCATGGCGTGGAAGACTTCCAGATAGAACGAGGCGACACTTTGCGCGACCCGAAATTCTTCTTGTATGACCAGATAAGGAAATTCAACATCGTCATCGCCAATCCGCCGTTCTCACTCAGCAACTGGGGCGCAGAACTTTGGGCTGATGACATCCACGGACGCAATATCGCTGGACTTCCCCCCAAAGGCAATGGCGACATGGCCTGGGTGCAACACATGATTAAGTCGATGGATGATGCGTCGGGACGTGTGGCCGTAGTCTTGCCTCATGGTGCTTTGTTCCGTAAAAACGCAGAGGCCAAAATACGCGAAGAAATCCTGAAAAAAGATTGGCTGGAAGCGGTCATCGGATTGGGTGACAATATTTTCTATGGTGCCACCTTGTCGGCCTGCATTTTGGTATTCCGAGCCAAGAAAGAACCGAAGCGACGTAAGAAGGTCCTTTTTATCGATGCCGCCGACCAAGTGCGCAAAGGCCGTGCCCAAAACACGTTGGAGTCCGAACACATCGACACGATTTATCATTGGTATCAGGACTTCCAGAATGTGAAAAACCACGTTCAGGTAGCGACTTTTGACGACATCGAAGCCAATGCTTTCAATCTCAACATTCCTTTGTATGTAGAGAAAGAGATTGAAGACAATCTGCCATCATTGGACGAGGCGAAAGCCCAATTGAAAACGGCTGTTGAAGAAGCATGGACGGCAGAAGAACGTTTTGTTCAACTATTAACGGAATTCACGAAATGACATTAAAGGAATTAGAATCATATCTCTGGGGCGCGGCCACCTATCTGCGAGGCTTTATTGATGCCGGCGATTACAAGCAATATATTTTCCCCTTGCTTTTTTACAAACGCATTTGTGATGTGTATGATGAAGAATATGAGGAGGCGCTGAAAGAAAGTGATGGTGATGTGGAATATGCTTCTTTTGATGAAAACCATCGCTTCAAAGTGCCGGCAGTGGCGCATTGGAACAAAATACGCGAAATCACGGTCAATGTGGGTGCCGCCATCTCCAAAGCACTGAACGAGATAGAACGTGTAAACGCACAGCAATTGCAAGGCATTTTCGGAGATGCTGATTGGACCAATAAAGAACGCTTGTCCGACGAAATGCTTTGTCAGCTGATAGAACATTTCTCAAGCAAGAATCTCAATATCAAGAATGTTCCAAATGATGAGTTAGGTAATGCATACGAGTTTCTCATCAAGAAATTTGCCGACGACAGCGGACATACTGCCGCTGAGTTCTACACCAATCGCACCGTAGTCCGATTGATGTCTCTGATTGCAGACCCACACGAACACGACAGCATTTATGATCCAACCTGCGGTAGTGGCGGACTGTTGCTCAATTGCGCCATGATGCTCAAAGAGCAAGGAAAAGAATATCGCACGCTTCGCCTGTACGGGCAGGAGATCAATCTGATAACTTCGGGTATTGCCCGAATGAACATGCTGCTTCACGGATTTGAAGAATTCAACATCGTGAGAGGCAACACGCTGAGTAATCCTGTTTTTATGGAATATGACGAATTGCAACGCTTTGACATCGTGTTAGCCAATCCACCATATTCGATTAAAAGTTGGAACCAAGTGGCTTTTACAAATGACCCGTTTGGCAGAAATATATGGGGAACACCGCCACAAGGTTGCGCCGATTATGCTTTCCAGCAGCATATTATGAAAAGCTTGAAACCCGATACTGGAAGATGTGTGGTGCTTTGGCCTCACGGCATTCTGTTTAGAGATGCCGAAAAGGAAATGCGTCGTAAAATGATTGAAAGCGATTGCGTGGATTGTGTCATCGGATTGGGTGCGAACCTTTTCTACAACTCCCCGATGGAAGCGTGCCTGCTGATTTGCCGTATGCAAAAGCCGAAAGAACGGAAAGGTAAAATCCTTTTCATCAATGCGGTTGATGAGGTGAGAAGAGACAAAACGATCAGTATGTTGGAAGAAAAACACATCCAAAAGATTTTCTCGGCATACAAGAAATACGAAGATGTGGAAGGTTTTGCCAAAGTGGTAAACAACGAAGATATTTTGGCGAACAATGCCACGCTCAATATTTCGCAATATGTCTCAAAATTGGCCATTCAAGATAACACTTCCAAACGTGATTTATCAGAAATGCTGGAAGATTGGAGTAGCAGCCGATTGACTTTGCATCAAGAGTTGGAAGGGTTGCTGAAGTAGGTCTTGCTCCGCTTGCATTATCCGGACACGGAAACACCAACCGCGCCTCCCCTTCTTTTTTTGTAAAATTTACTCACAGATAAAAAAGATTACTTATCTTTGCAAATCGTTTTACAAAATAAGATATGCAGAAACTAATAGCTCCATCGCTGCTCTCGGCGGATTTCCTTCACCTCGCTGACGACATCGATATGGTTAATAAAAGCCGGGCCGACTGGTTCCATTGCGACATCATGGACGGCGTGTTCGTGCCTAACATCTCTTACGGCATCCCGTTGGTGCAAGCCATTAAGAGACAAGCACTCAAGCCGCTCGACGTGCATCTGATGATCGTCGAGCCCGACCGCTATTTCGAGAAATTCCACGAAGCCGGCGCTGACATCATCACATTCCATTACGAAGCAAGCACCCACATCCACCGCTCGGCCCAGAAGTTGAAATCGCTCGGCGTGAAAGCCGGCGTCGTGCTCAACCCGCACACGCCCGTGTCGCTTCTCGAAGACATACTCGGCGACCTCGACCTCGTGCTGCTGATGTCGGTCAACCCGGGATTCGGCGGACAGAAATTCATCGAACGCACATATTCAAAAATCGAAAAGCTGCGCAACATGATTGAGGCTCAAGGTCTTGAAACAATGATTGAAGTCGATGGCGGAGTCTCCACATCCAACGCAAAGAAACTCTTCGACACCGGCGCCGACATCTTGGTTGCCGGAAACGCCGTCTTCAAATCAGAAAACCCAATAAAAACAATAGAAGAGCTTAAGAGTTGAAAGTTAGAAAGTTTGAAAGTTTATAAAGTTAATAAAGTTTGAAAGTTTACATAGTTAGAAATATTATAAGATTAAAGACATGAACGAAATTGTTGCAACATTGAAACCTGCGAACGTCTGGAAAGAGTTCCAGGGCATCATGGGCGTACCTCGCCCGTCGAAGAAAGAAGAGAAAATGGTCGCTTATCTTGAAAACTGGGCCATTGAACACAAAGTGAAATACGTGAAAGAGCCGTGCGGCAACATCATCATGACGGTGCCGGCGACACCGGGCATGGAAGACCGCCAGACTATCATCCTCCAGGCGCACATGGACATGGTGTGCGAAAAGAACGGCGACTGCGCCCACGACTTCCTCAACGACCCCATCGAGGCCGTCCTGAAGGGCGAGTGGCTTCACGCCAACGGCACGACCCTCGGCGCTGACGACGGCATCGGCGTGGCGGCGGCACTGGCTGTCATCGCCGACCCGACAGTGAAACACGGCCCGTTGGAGTGCATCTTCACCGTTGACGAAGAGACAGGTCTCACCGGCGCCGAGAAACTCGACCCGAAAGACTTCACAGGCCGCATCCTCCTCAACCTCGACTCGGAAGACGAAGGCCAGATCTTCATCGGCTGCGCCGGCGGCATGGACACCATCGTCAAGATCTTCTACAAACTCGAGAGCGTGCCGGCAGGCTACGTCCCTTACGACGTGAAAGTCAGTGGACTCAAAGGCGGTCACTCCGGCGATGACATCAACAAAAACCTCGCCAACGCCAACAAACTCCTCACCAGAATACTCTGGCAGGCAGCCAACGAATACGACCTCAGGATATACGACATCCAAGGCGGCAACCTCCGCAACGCCATCGCACGCGAGGCTAATGCCGTGGTTTTCATCCCGAAAGAAAACGCCGGACAGTTCGAGGCTTTCGTGGCGGAAATGGAAAAGAATTTCAAAAACGAATACCGCGTGGCAGAACCTAACATCAGCGTGAAGACCTGCAAGTCGGACACGACAGCCGATGTCGTCATCGACGAGATGACACAGTTCGACCTTCTGAACGGACTCCTCACCTGCCCTCACGGTGTCATCGAGATGTCACAGACAATCCCGAATTTCGTGGAGACCTCCACCAACCTCGCATCAGTGAAGAGGAAAGAAGGCTATTTCTTCATCCAGACATCACAGCGCAGCTCTATTGAGTCGTCGAAGGAATACGTCGGAGCGATGGTCGAAGCCTGCTTCAACCTCGCCAACGCCGAGGTCGAGCACACCGACGGCTATCCGGGCTGGACACCAAACCCTGATTCCGTCATCTGTGAGATAGCCAAGAAATGCTATGTGAAACGTTTCAACAAAGACCCGAAAGTCCTGGCAATCCACGCCGGTCTCGAATGCGGTCTCGTCGGCGACAAGATCTCCGGCATGGACATGATTTCGTTCGGCCCGACGCTCCGCGGCGTCCACTCGCCTGACGAGAGAATCGAAATCGCCACGGTGCAGATGTTCTGGGACTTCCTCTGCGACATACTGCTTGAAGCACCGAGAAAGTAAGATCCCAGCAGGAACATGAATTCATAGAAGAGGGCGCATCAGAACTCGATGTTCTGGTACACCCTCTTTCGACACACGATGTGGCAGCAGATTGAGAAAAGAACCAAACAATTGAAAATGTTGACATCTGCACACTTTTGGAGATATTAAATAAAAAAACGAACAAAGAATGAACAACATTACCCTCATCGACAAAGACTACACACAATGGATTAGCGAACTCAGCAGCCGTTTCCGCCAAAGTCAGGTTAAGGCAGCGGTGAGGGTGAACAGCACCATGCTCGAATTTTATTGGAGCATTGGCAGGGACTTGAGCCAAAAGCAATTTCTGAACACATACGGAAGCGGTTTTTTCAAACAAGTCAGCGCTGATTTGCAGAATGAACTTCCTGATGTAAAAGGGCTTTCGCCTACAAACATAAAGTATTTCAAGTATTTCTACGAGTTGTATTCTCCTTTGTTTGAAAAATGTCCGCAACTTGCGGAAAATTCAAATGACCCAAACAGCGTATGCAAAGCTAACGATTTCCGGCCAACCTCAAATCGTCAACAAGCTGTTGACGATTTTGAAACGCTGTTTCGCATTCCATGGGGACATCATGTCCAAATCATCGACAGATGCAAAAACAACCTGCCCAAAGCCTTGTTTTTTGTGCGAAAGACCATTGAAAACAATTGGAGCAGGGCTGTGTTGCTCAATTTTCTTGATACAGACCTCTTCGAGCGCGAAGGAAAGGCAATAACAAACTTTAAAACATCATTGCCGGCACCCGTCGCTTCCCGCAATTGAAGAACTTGAAAGTGCTCTTGGAGATTCTGAATAAGAAAAATGAAAAATGAGTGATAACGTTAGACATATATTAGGAATATCAGGCGGAAAGGACAGTGCGGCTCTTGCTATTTATCTGAAACAGAATATCAAGCATCTTTGATTTACAATAGTTTATTTTTAAAAATACCACAATTGATATGCAAATTTTTGCTACTTTTGCAACTTCATTTTATGGTTACATGAATGACCTCAAAATATTTTTGATAAATTGACTAATTCGTCAGTGAAATGAATGAACAAATAAAAAATATACTTCGGGATTTACAAAATGCCACTTCAGGATTAAACAAACTCTGTGATCTGTTTCAGGCAAAACTAGACTATTTCAACGAAGAAGACAGACGCAAAATAAATGAATTTAATGAAACTTTTGAACAAAAACGCGAACAAATTGATTTGAAAATCAGTTCGTTTGTGCGTTTTATTGAGAAAAGCTTTGCTCCTTCTGCTGAAGAAATTGTAAAAGAAAAAGCTTTGCAAAAGCTTCATACAGATTTTCCCGAATTTGACAAATGGGATGCTTCCGTGCAAAATGCTATACTTGAAAGAGAAATGAAGTCCTTTGAGGTACATGCGAAAGAAATTAAGACGAAGGAGAAAAAGCCAACATTAGGTTCTGCCGTTTCTGTTGACAATCCTGAGCCAGATATGGCATTTCCTGTAACATACAATTTTGACTTTTGTCGTCCGTATGCCATTGAAATCTGTGGAGAGAGACGAGACATTACCTCATGGCGTGACGCTCTATGCCAAGTTGCAGATGTTGTATGTTGTGACAACCAGAGTCTGTTGACAAACTTTATCGCACAGGATGTCAGTAAAAGACCTTGGTTTTCACTAACTCCTTCAACATACCGTAGCCCATTGGAGATGACAAATGGCATATATACCGAAGCCAATCTCAATGCTCGTGATATGCTAAAATCTTGTCGTAAATTGTTGGACATATATGGTGTGAACTACGACAATGTAAACATTTACCTAAGTAAAATTTCATCAAACGGCAATGTTCAAGATTAGTTGGGATAAAGAAACCGGAGGAGTGCGGCTGTCGGGGAAAATTGAGTCCGATACGCTTGGAGTGTCTCCGCGTCCTGTTTTCTTTGAAGAATTGGATCTGTTGAAACTTGACAAGCTTGGCTGGAAATATCCCCATTGCAAAGAGCCATTGATGTGGTGTTGCAACAAATCGTATTACTACCACGGAGAACTGATGTTTGAAGCCAAGGGCGCAAATGTATATGACCTCGCTACTGTTGTCTTCCAAGAAGGAAAAGAAAAAGCCGACTTGAAGCCTGTGGATGTGGCTAAAATGCTTGAACGCTGCAAAAACGAAATGTTCTTGCTTGAGACTGAAGCCATAGAGTTTATTCGTGATACGTATTTGCAATATGTCGATGCCAGCAAAAAAGTAGATACGATAAAGGCAAATCAAGTGGATTTTGAAACACTCGTCAGCCGGGTTTCAAAAGACCAGAAAAAGCAGATGGCTATCGTCAAACAGGATTGCGACAGTTTTGACATCATGCCGCTTGAAGAGGCGAAAAACACTGGTAAGCGCACCTACGTCACGACAAAGATTGATAAGTTCCTTGCATCTTTTTCTGGTGGGAAAGACAGCCAGGTCGTGTTGGACTTATGTACAAGAGCCATTCCGCCTCAAGCATTTGAGGTGATTTACAGCGATACGGGTTACGAACTTCCGCCTTCATTAGAACTATATGAAGAAGTAAAGAAACATTACCAGACACTATATCCCGAACTTTCGTTCCGCATTGCCCGCAACCACGAAAATGTGCTGAACTATTGGGATAAAATTGGCACACCGTCTGACACACATCGCTGGTGTTGTTCTGTAATGAAAACGGCGCCACTTTATAGATTGCTTAAAATTGATGGCACGAATAAGCAGGCAAAAGTACTGGCGTTTGAGGGTACGCGAGGAGAAGAGAGTTCACGCCGTTCCAATTATGAGCGAATAGGAAAAGGAGTGAAACACAATAGCGTTATAAACGCAAGACCACTGATTTATTGGAATACGACAGAGGTTTTTCTCTATCTTTTGAAATATGATATTCCAATAAATAATGCCTATAGGGTGGGAAAACCACGTGTTGGCTGTTTGATTTGTCCTTTCTCTTCAGAATGGGATGATATGATTGTCAACACATGCTACCACGAGAATTTGAAGCCTTTTCTAACAAGAATAGAAAATATTGCAAAAGACCGAGAGATTTCCAATCTAAATGAATATGTACAAAATCATAGTTGGAAATTAAGAGCAAGCGGTAAGTTTATGAATTCCAACAAGAAAGTGGTTTTTACGCAAGACAAAGGACATTTGGTCGGATATACAGAGAACTCAGCGACAAATATTGAGCTGTGGCTTCCTATACTAGGTCATTGTTATTTCGAAAAACAAGACAAAGTATCGAAAGGAGAAATTAAAACAAAGGAAAAAACATACACATTTGAAATAATTCAAAACGAAAAGAATGGTTTTGATTTTTCGTTTCAAAACATCAATGATATTCTAATCATTGGCGATATAAAAAGGATTATTTATAAATCAACATATTGCATACAGTGTGAGGCTTGTGAAGTTGAATGTCCTACTGGTGCGTTATCTGTTTATCCTAAAATAAACATTGATTCATCCAAGTGCATTCATTGTTACAAATGTATTGATTTTCACGCTAAAGGATGTATTACAGCAGATTCATTAAATATGGCACAAACAGAAAAAACAAAACTAACTGGTATTAGCGGTTATGGAACATTTGGATTAAGAGAAGAATGGCTTTCTGAGTATTTCATTGCACAAGATGCTTATTGGGAAAACAACTCATTAGGCAAAAAGCAAGTTCCATCATTCAAAACTTGGCTCAAAGATGCCGACATTGTTGATGCAAAAGGGGATATCACACACTTAGGCAAATTATTGACTGATACGTATATAGATAATCCATTATTAGTGTGGGAAATTATATGGATAAACCTTGCTACGAACTCCGCACTCATAAAATGGTTCATTGAAAAAGTTGAAATCAATACAGTGTATTCAAAACAAGTTTTGCAAGAATTTTATGCAAACGAATATACCGAAGGTCAAACAACATTTGAATATGCCGTAGGAGCATTGTTCAATTTTTTATCATCAACGCCAATAGGTAATGTTATTAATCAAAAACTTGATTTCAATAAAAACGAATATAAACGAGACACATATTCAGACCTTTCCCGCGAAGCCATAGCCTATTCCTTGTATAAATATGCCGAAAACCAAGGAATAAAATCGTTCCGTGTAAGCGATTTGTACAATGAAGAATGTAAGAGCGGCCCTTATCGTGAATTTGGAATTAGCAAGGCCGATTTGGAAAAAGCCTTGCGTTCGCTCAATTCCGAGAACAATCGCGTACTCACCGCCGAACTTAACATGGGCTTGGATCACATATCATTACGTGAAGATTTGAATGCCCTTTCGGCCTTGGAAATACTGACAAAATAAATGATTGCACCTATGCAGATTGACATGAAAGAGAGCCAGCAAATAGAATTCAAACAGACGTGGCGCGATGAATACCTCAAATGGATTTGCGGCTTCGCCAACGCCGATGGTGGGAAAATCCTTGTCGGCGTGAATGATGACGGTACTATCTGCGGCGTTAGCGATGCCAAACGCCTTATTGAGGACATTCCCAACAAGGTAAAGAACGCACTCGCCATTGTGCCACATGTCGGTCTGCTGGAAAAAGACGGATTGGAGTACATCGAGATATCCGTTTCTCCATATCCATTCCCCGTAAGTTATGGTGGCAGGTATTATATGCGTTCGGGGGCGACAAACCAGCTGCTGAACGGGCAGGCTCTTGATGCCTTTATCCTCAGGAAACAAGGCATCACATGGGACAGCATCCCCGTAACGCAACTGCAAACTTCAGATATTGACGGACTTGCAGTAAGATACTTCGTGCGTCTGGCCACCAAGAAAGGCAGAATTGACAGCGACATTGCCTCCGAAGAAACCGAACAACTGCTTAAAAAGCTAAATCTGTACAAAAACGGCTTTTGGACAACGGCGGCAGCCCTTCTCTTCACCGAGAATCCTGAACGGTATATTGGCGGTTCGTATGTAAAAATCGCCTTTTTCGAAAACGACGCCGACATTCTTTATATGGACGAAGTGCACGGCCCTCTATTGCAGCAGGCCGACGAAACCATCGACGTCATTATGAAGAAATATCTGAAAGCCCGTATTTCCTACGACGGTATCCACCGAGTTGAACGTTATCCTTTCCCCGAAGATGCCTTGCGCGAAGCGGTGCTCAATGCCATCGTGCACAAGGACTATGCACGCCAAATCCCCATACAGATTCGCGTGTATGCCGACAAAATCATGATTTTCAACGATTGTCGGCTTTCTGCTTACTGGACGGACAAAACACTGAAACAAAGCCACAAAAGCGAGCCTTACAACCCCAATATTGCCCATGTGTTTTATCTTTCGGGACATGTGGAAAGTTGGGGCCGTGGCATCGACAAGATATGCAAGTCATGCTCCATACACGGTATCCCATTGCCTGAATACAATGTGCAAACCGAAGAAATATGTGTCACTTTCAAGACATCCGATGAGTACTTGAATGGCGATAAGGGAACAACCGAGTTCCCAAAGAGTTCCCAAAGAGTTCCCAAAGAAGTTCCCAAAGAAGCATCTGAATCAATCAATAGAACATATGATGCGATTGCCGAAAATCCCCGACTCACAATCACTAAACTGGCTGAAAGACTTGGAATTACGGACAGAGCAATAAAAAAACACATTGCGTACTTGAAGAAAGAAGGTCTTATAGAAAGGGTTGGAGGCAAGACGCACGGATACTGGCGAGTAAAGCCTATAAAGTAAACGAAAAACAAAAGGAATTAGAAATAAAGAAGATATGGCAACAAAATATTCCGATATAATCACAATTCGCGAAGGAAAACCGGCTTACAACATTGCAAATGAAGAAGGCGGCCAATGGACAAGTTTCATTGCAAACAAACAGTTCAATGACATTCTGAGAACTGTTATTAAATCCGTAAGAAACACTGACATCGATGCACACCGTTCTTTTTGGATTTCTGGCACATACGGAACCGGCAAAAGCCACGCAGGAGCTGTCATCAAACATCTGTTGTGTGATGAAGTGGAGCAAATCAGAGAATATGTGGATAATGAATACAAGGAAAAGGAATATGATTTGCTTCGTCAGGAAATATATTCATTACGCCAATGCAAACGATTGTTCCCGGTAATGCTTTATGGACAAAGCAATATATCCCACAAGGAAGATCTGTCGCTCCAATTGCAGCGAGCCATAAGTGAAGCGTTGCAAAAGGCTGGTATTTCAATTACCGTAAAAACCGATTTTGATAATCTTGTTGAACACATTGAAAAGCAACCTGATTTGTGGAATCTGCTAATTGAAAAAAGCCCTCAATTAGCATCTGTTGCTCCGACAATCGACAAATTGAAAAACAAACTGCAAAGTAAAGACAATTCTACTTTTGCAAAAGTGGTTGAGGCGCAACGTAGCACGGGAATCGATATTCGTCTCGCAAACACTAAACTTGCAGAATGGTTTTTTGAAGTGCAAAATGAATTGGCAAGCCAAAAAGACAAATATGGTTATGACGGACTGCTCGTTATTTGGGATGAATTTACAGATATTGCGGCTTCAGACATAGGACCAAGCCTATTAGTTGCCTTGCAGGAAATAGATGAAAAAGTGATGAATAAAGATAACAATTCATACTTCTTCTATATTTCACATCCTTCGGCATTGAATGGATTGGACAATCAGGAACGGGAAAAAACAAAGGGGCGTTATCATTTTATGGAATATAAAATGGAAACGGTTTCGGCATTCAAGATTATGAGCCGCAAATTCCGTTTGGCAGATAATGCAACGGCAGAAGAACAAGAGACGATCGCGAATAGGTTTTTCGCCAAACCCGGTTGCAAATTTTTGCTTTCTTTGTTTGCCCCTGATTCAACAAAACAGGAAGAAACCCAAAAGGATTTGTTTAATCTTTTCCCGTTACATCCGGGTACGGCAAACCTCGCCACCTATTATGCCCGTGAAGTAGGTTCATCAAGCCGAAGCGTTTTTGAATTCATCGGAAACAATGATGCGGTAAAAGTGTTTTTGAACGATGAAAATCATTTTCTCAATGGCGATGTAATTACGGCAGACTACCTTTGGGACTTTGTCCAGGAAGTGTTTAATGCCGATGTCTTGAAATACGGTGTAGTAACCGAACGCTATAATGCGCGTCATTTGGAGGTTGAAAACAAAGGATATGAATATTCGGCTGTATTTAAAGGCATTTTGTTGCTCAATGCCTTAAACAATATCGCGGCAAGTGATACTGTTACGCCAACTGGCGGAAATATATCAAATTTGTTTACAGGGACTTCTATCGAGCCGATTCTTGATGATATACTAAAGTACTTTGATGAACACAGTATCATCCAGCGTTTGCCAGGAGATGACAACGGATTGTATTCCATTCAGTTTTCTGCGTTACCGACAAAAGAAATCCAAGATGAAAAAGATAATCTAAAAAACAGTGAATTCAAATATACGGAAAAACTGTTGAATTTCAATGATGTTCAGGTTCGCAAAATCATAGATGGCTGGTTGTCAAATGTTATTCGTCAATATCAATACAAAATTTTCTCACAAAATGCCAATGAGTCATTGCTGTTAAACCAGATTGAAAATAGTTACAGACAAGCAAAACCATACGAGTTGTTTATGGCGATGCTTTTTGGAAAAAATCTTAGCGAAGTGAATGCACTTAGAGAAATTGCAAATAACAATTCCTCTGACGAGCGATTTGCGAACGTAGTGTTTGTAGTATTTGAAGAACCATTTAGCGACAAAAACTATGAACGATTCATTGAGTTTATGGCGAATTCCAAATGTGCAGGGAAATACAATCAGACGGAGCAGCAGAAAACTCATTTGGAAAATGCTTTTTCTCTTGTAAAGGATTGGCTGAATTCTGTCAGACGCAACAATTTCACATATTATTTGAGGGGAGAAAAAGGATTCGGTTCCACACAGAAAATCACCAGTACAATAAATGAGGATATAACAACAAAGATATTTTCCAAGGGTCCGGAAACGATTACGTTTTTGCGCAGAGTTCCCAATACGTTCTGGAAGAAACAGTCAAGCAAGACTATGGCAGACAACTTCTTGTCTTTTTCAACAAAGCAGGAAATTCTTGACAAATGTACTGGTCCCATGCAGCCGATGCGTTTCGTCTTACAAGATATGGTAAACGAAAATTTGGAATGGGTTGATGGCGTTGATACTAATCATCCATTATATATCATTTCAACTTTCATTGACAACAAGTTCAAGCATACTTCCAAAAGTGAGCAGTTCAATATGGGCGAAAGGTTGAAAGAGCTTTCATTGCCTCCTTTCGGATTGTATCAATCCTACGCATCCATGGGTATGGTTGCATTTGCTATGCGTAAATGGGTCAAGCAAATCTTTGATTTGAATGGCAAGCCACGCGATGTCAAGAATTTGGTTGACGATGTTGTTGAGCTGTTTAATGCATGGGAAAAAGATAAGGAAAGCAACAAACTTGATTTTCGCTTTGAGACTAAAGAAAGCCGTAACGTTTGTGAAACCATCGTAAAAACATTTAAACTCAACAACCTAAAAGGATATTCAGACATCAGCAGTCTAACAGATGCCCGAAATGCATTTAAATATGGCTATCTGGCCGAAAAAGGATTTCCGTTATGGTCATTGAAATACGCTGATGAAAACATCAAAGATGGAATAAAAACACTTTTAGACAACCTGCTGCGTATCATAGCCACCGACAACACCCGCGACCCGAAGTTGTTAAACGACACATTAGATGGTTTCCACAACTATAAATTTGAATTGTCGAATTATCTGAATGAGGCGGACTCTTTCAAAAAAGGATTTGAAAACTATTTGTTGCAATTGCCTAATATCAAATTCCAAGTTGGTGAGTTTGACGAAGCGTTTGACTATTTGGAACATCATCTGCAAAACTCGAAAGGACTATGGAGTGAAGAGGAAGTCTCGAAAGAAATCAGCAACTGGAGGGCATACAAGTCTCGTGAAGAAGCCGTCAATGTTACTATAGAGCTAATCGCCAAAGTGGATAATATTGAAGAATGCAGCAAATATTTAGGTCATGGTGACGATAGGGTTGTTGAAGCCGCAAGAAAACGCATTGAATATTTGAATCTGCTTACA
This sequence comes from Bacteroidales bacterium, assembly GCA_045600605.1. Classification (GTDB taxonomy): domain Bacteria; phylum Bacteroidota; class Bacteroidia; order Bacteroidales; family F082; genus Limimorpha. The sequence goes on along the minus strand of JAZRYG010000076.1, from coordinate 15,892 downwards.
CCTCAACCACAGCAGCCAATACCCCAACTGCAGCCGCCTATCCCGACGGTTCAATTCCACCAAAAGCGGTCAAATGCCATCAGCAAAGTTCAGCGCATTTCTGATGTTGGCAAGGCTCGTGAACTTTTGAAGAAGATTTGCGAAGATGACAGTGTGGCAGAAAGAATTATTGACATAATAAACAACTACGATGCGTAACGATTTTACTCATTTTGAGGACTTGATAAACTATGTCAGATTAGACAAAGAATTGTCCGGAGTTGCAGCTGGGACGGCTAACCGTTTTCCTGTGCGTTTCGTGCTGTTTGATAATTTTCAGGATTCATATCGTTTCGTTTCTTATGTTCAGGAGCAGGGCTGCCATTTCAAAAATGTAAATGATTGGATGGACAGTGATTATCCTGATACAATTCTTACTTATAGTGAATTGTCAAACAGCATTTGGAATTATGCGGCTTCATACAACGACGACTGCATAATTACTCCATTTTCTGAATTGGCCAGATTTTATAATAACGACAGGTCTGCGAAAGAATTTGACGCACTTGTTAAAACAATCAAAGGAATTGAAAACAACGGCCAGGCGGTCGCGAAAAACCGTCGTATTTACATTCCCATTGTCGGTCTTGAAGGAAAGATGTCTTTGTTTGAAAATGACTCCCAATGTACAGTGTGGTATTTGAAAAATGCTGATAAGAGCCTTACATACGACCTTGTATTAACAAATGGCACAACGTATGGCGTCAATGATTTGTCGATGTTCAACGTTGCGCATTCCGTAAATGAGTGGCTTAATGTGTGGAAAGCTCAACCTGCCGTTAAGCCATTGATAATTTGTACTTCTCCAGCTATATTTGCCAATGCTCAATATGCACAGCCAGACAATGCGTTTAATTTCATCACTTGTTCATCTGCTTTTGAATTTTTAGCAAATGGATTAAAACTGGATTTGGCGGAGATAGAATACAAGCCTGTAGATGAGCAGCATTGGCAAAGATTAGCTCATGAAATTACCGATATTAAGTCTTTTTCATTTGAGAAGTTTTTCAATTCATATTTCCATATCGACAATCTTTCCGATTACAATGTTTTCCTCAAAACGTGGTTTGAATGCAATGATGATTTTGAAAAATGGCTGCTTACGACCTATTACAATGAAAAATTCTGCCAGGATGGTTATATTTGCCGAGTAATTAACAAAATACAATGTTATACCAATAACGAGTTCTTCTCAGCAGTTGCTTTAGCAATCTTCTCTCTTGACAAATCTGATAATTATATAGAAGAAAGGTTGACTTGCTTGCAATCTGCCAAAGAACACAATGTTTTGTTGAGCCAAGAGACAGAAGTTATGCTTAAAGACGAACTAAACAAGTTGGCTGAAGTGAATGGATATTCAACAGCAACTCGCTATTTCTCGCCTTTAACTAAGACCGAAAAACTTTTGGCAACAGAATGGTTCGCTCAAGGGAACATCTCAAAGAATAGTTTTCAATCATTCTTTCCAGATCTGTATAATTATCTTGAACCAAATTCGGGTGCTTCTCTATCTTGGATTAATAGTTATTTCAATGCTTACAAGCAGGCAAAACTTGCCGACAGATACACTTCGGAAATAGCTGGTTATATCAAAGAAAAGAATGGTTCTGTATCAGCTTGTAATGAATGGTATCAGCAATTGAAAACGACCAAGACAATTTTAAGTGGGCGATCGGATATAGATGTTTATTATTGGATTGACGGTCTTGGCGTTGATTGGATTCCGTATATTCAAAACTGTCTTGAGAAGAAGCAAAAAGACGGCATCTTTCTTAATGAAATTCATATAGCACGAGCTGCATATCCATCAACAACAGAAGTCAACAAAAAAGCTTTATTCGAGCTTTCAAACGGAACATTAAAGAAGTGTGGTGACCTGGATGCTCATGCCCACAAAAGCAACAAGTTCCCAAATTATATTCTTGAAGAGCTTGAGATAGTAAATAAGGCCATTGAAACAATAGTTTCAGAATATAATGGAAAGAAAATTGCCATTGTGTCGGACCATGGACTTACGTCGCTTTCTCAACTTTGTGATGGTTTGAATTTAGCCGGAGTAGAATCTGATCATCATGGTCGTTTGGCGTTTCGTAAAGATGGGAAGTGCGTTTCTTGCGAAGACTACATTGTGTGTGACGACGGAAAAACCATGTGCGCTCTAAACCATCAATCACTATGTGGGAAAGTGCCCAATGGACAAAGTGCTCATGGTGGATGTACTCCAGAGGAAATTATCGTACCTATTTTTGTGATTTCATCACAAAAACAAAATTTACATTGGACGGCAACACTTTTAACAAAAACACTGTCTGAGTCTGCTCCAATCGTCAAGTTTCAAATCAAAGGCATCAGTTCTATTGATGTCCCATATATCCATTATAATGGAAAGCAATACATGCTATCTTCAAATGGTGACAATGTTTATCAAAGCGATAAACTATCATTAAATCAATCTGTAAAAACAATAGAACTTGTTATTTCAGAAACAAAGCAAACCGATACAATCGACGTAAAACTTGGAGCTGAAGAAGACGATTTGTTTAACTTTTAATCGATTATAGAATATGACACGAAAGGAAAAGATAGAAAAACTTAGGCAAATAAAACTCATAATAACCAATCTTACAGCAACGTATGATATGGGGTTGGAATATACTATAATTACATCAAAAGGCGGTGATGTTAATTTGGGAAATATAGTTAATTGGCCTATAACAGAAGTTTTGGTCACAGATGAAGTTCGCTCATTTCATAAAAGGATACTAGAAGGAGAGAAAATTTTTTTATCCGACATTAAAAATGTTGTGTTCTTTAATTCAATTTTATCGTATCATTCCACACCGTGGTCAGAAGCAGGCTATATAAGTGATGAAGATATTGAAGAATCAGTCTCTTCTATATGTTACAAGATGAAAACTTTGGATTTGTCAGAAAAACATATTTACGCATTTGTAACACTTGAATCATGGAATAAACAGATAGAGTTTTTCGACACCTATTCAGAACTTGAAAGTTTTGTGATAGAAGAATTGGGCTCGTCAATACAAGACTATGAAAGTATGAGCGAAGAAGAGATAGACTATTACTACAATTCAGCAGAGGATGAAGGCTGGCAAAATACAATGCCAATGTTCAAAAATACAGAAGAAAACGAATAAAAATATGAACGAATCACTATCAAATAAAATCCGAGAGCAATTTGCTTCAATGGCAATTTACAAGGACTCTGCTTCAACAAATAGCTTATTTGCGGGAAGAAACCTGCCGTCGTTTGTCAAAGACTTTGTGCTAAAGAAGTATATCAATGAATTAGGGCAAGTTGACAAAAATGGCCTTACTAACTTTCTTGATACAGTTATCCCTCAAAAAGCGGAGGAAGTGAAGGACCGTTTAGGTAGTGGAGAAGAAATCACATTGCTCACTCGTTTTATCATTTATATTGATTTGGTTAAAGGAGTTCGACGTTTTGGCATTCCGGATTTAGGTATAAAAATAAATGAAGGGCAAATTCCTGAATATGTTTATTCAAAGCATAAAGGCTCATTAGTCGATGGAGAGAAATGGGGAATAATAAAACTTTGTGTCCTTCCTGATGCTGATGGAAAGAAACAACATGTTGAAATGACTGATTATAAGCCATTTAAACCATATAAATCTGTTGATGTTGATTTCTTCCGTGAAGTTCGTAAAAACTTTTCCACTTCCGAATGGATAGACTTTTTGCTTTCTGCCATGGAGTATGATCCTGATGGTTTTGAAAGTATTGCATGTAAATTGGAGTTCCTGACACGTTTGCTTATTTTTGTTGAGCCAAGGTTGAATTGCATTGAACTTGCGCCCAAAGGTACAGGAAAATCATACGTTTTTGGCAATCTTTCCAAATATGGTTGGTTGGTAAGTGGTGGTAAAGTAACCCGTGCCAAGTTGTTTTACGATAAGCAAAAACAACAAAATGGAATTATAAAGAATCATGATTTTACAGCATTTGATGAAATACAAACCATCGTCTTTCAAGAGCCATCTGAAATACAGGCTGCATTAAAATCATATCTTGAAAGTGGCAAAACCACCATTGATAATAACGAGTTTTCATCGGAATGCGGTTTGATTTTGATGGGAAATATCCCGTTAACAAAAGACAGGCATCCTGTGTCGGCGAGATATTTTGATTCATTACCAGCAAACTTCCGAGAATCGGCATTATTAGACCGCTTCCATTGTTTTATTGAAGGTTGGTATTTGCCGAGAATCAATAAAAGCATGATTTTTAAAGGTTGGACTGTCAATGTAGAGTATTTTTCCGAGATACTTCATTCGATGCGTACACAAAACCAATATGGGCTTTTGTTTGATGAATTAGTATCTTTCCAAAAAGACTCTGATATGCGCGATTTTACAGCTGTAAAACGTATCACAACTGCGTATATGAAATTGATTTTCCCACATTGGACAACAATAGAAGATGTCAATATGGAAGAATTTGACTTGTATTGTTTGCAGCCTGCTATTCATCGTAGGGGTATAGTTAAAGAGCAGTGCCACAATATTGATGCAGAGTTTAAAACTCAAATGCCGATAATAGAAGTAAAAGAGTTTTAAACAAAAGGCTCATTGACGACCCCAACCACTTCTTCCGCGAAACGGCATTCCTAGAAGTCTTTCTGGCTTTCGATGTTTCGGTTGGTCAGAGCGAGGCCGAAGACGAACCCGAATCTCTGGATTGAACCTCTTAATCAAAAAACCGAAACTACAAACAAGCCCCAAAGGTTTAAAGGAAAACCTTCGGGGCTTGATCCGTTGATTTATAAAAACTTAAACGTCCGGTGACTATCTCACGACAATCCTCCTTGCCGCCACATTTCCGCTTTCACAAATCTTGACGACATACAGACCTTCAGACAAGCCGCTGACGTCAACACGCTGCGGACCACTTGCCGCTCCGCCAATGACCTGCTGACCTAAGTTATTGTAAATGAAATAGTCGTACTCGACATCGCCGACATTGATATAAACGACATCGTCGGCGGGGTTCGGATAGACGCTGAAATGGATCTCATTTTCATCCACAGCGGTTATGACATCGACCAGCACGTTCACGGGCATCGACTCGCCGTTGTAATAAATCGCCGTGACGCTGTAGGTATATGTCATATCTTCCTGGACCTGGTCGTTGTAACTCGTGGCTGTCGTCTCGCCCAAAGTGACGCCGTTACGTGCGATGCGGTAGCGGCTTGCACCCGACGGAGCCGCCCACGACAGCGTGACGTTGCCGCCATCGACGGTCGCGCTGAGGTCCCAGACCGGGGCGAAATACTCGTCCGACCCACAGCTCACGTCGAAACTGCCGCCTTGCGGACCTTTGCTTAAGATGACCGTACCATCTTCATAATGAACGACATACGAACATTCGCTATCCCAGTTGCCGCCGCTCTGCCACGTCAGCGTGACATGCGAGCCGTGATGGAGACGACGCTCGTAAGTGGCGAAAGCACCTTGTTCGCGGGAGACATACATGTCATCGGCCGGCGTACCGTCGCTGTATTCGACATGAAGCCTTGAGTTGTCCCAGCCGTCATTCCATTTGTCGGCGAGGTCGAAGATGACAAGACATGTATTTTGTAAAGTGGCCGTCCCTTCGGCAACGTTGTTGTCATCAGCCATGAGTGTGAAAGTGAGCGGAATCAGTTCTGATTCAGGGCAACCTGAAGCAATGTTGACATCGAAAACCGCCGTGACGACACCGCTTGGCGCGACGCTGCCCACGACAACGGTTTCTTCGCCGAATGTGACATATTGGCTTGTTGATGAGATAGTTATGTTCGCATTTGTGGCAACATGATGACCGACATTCTCAAAAGAGGCTGCGACTTGAAGCGTCTCGCCAGCGGAAAATCCGCCGGGGCACTGTGCGCCGACAAACTCCATGACGGCTTTGTTCGCCACGATGTTGACCACGCCTTCCCACGTCTCGGACCCGCATGTCGCCGTCGCCATGATGTGGAAACGGCTGCCGTCGGCGACATTTTCGTTGATGCTGTAGCTGAAGCCGTTCACCTCGACTGTTGCGTTTTGCGCCAAGGCGTTGAAGCCGCCCGACCCGTTGATGATAGTGACATTCGGGTCATCGCAAGTCAATGACACTGAAGTCGTTCCGTCGGTCGATGCAGTGCCGGCATTCTTGAAAGTGATTGCCAGGGCGTTTTCCGCGCCGATATGTGCGTCACTTGGAGTGTAGCTGTCAACGTTGATGAATGCGCCGCTGATGTTCGCCGCCGGAATCTCCTCAAGATAAGGCACGCGCTGCGGATGTGTCACGCACAATGTGACATCGCCGCTTGTGGTGACAGGGTCGATGCCAAATACAATCGTGCCGGTCTCGTCAACCAAGCCGGTGCCTAAGATGACGCCGTTTCTTGTGAGCGCCACGTATGAACCCGGGTCAGCACTGACCTCGTAAGTGTTAGCGCCAATCGGGACTATCGAAGCATGAAAGACATGGTTTTCAGCGGGTTGCACGTGATAAGGCATGATGGAGCCGTCGCCGAGAGTGTGATAGCACTGCCAATAATACAACGGCGATGAGTCGGAGGAGACAGTGTAGCCGCTGTTGACATGCGCGTATGTGACCGACAGGTTGCCCAAGAACACCATCGACTGAATAGTGTTGTAGCTGTCGTCCATCCATACGCCGTCATAAACGCCGGTTGTCGTTTCGCTTCGGCTTGGCATCCTGTAGAAGACATTCGTCGCGCCGACGCCGAAGTAATAGTCTTCATACCAATACGTTGAAGGGCAGCTTCCGATGTATGCGAATGCGCCTTTCCGTGGCGCACGCACCATGGCCTCGCCGAAGCATGTCCCGGAAATGCCCCAGTCGGCGGCCAGGCAGCAGTTGCCCATAGCCAGGAAATACTTGTTTGTATTTGTCAGATTGTTGACATCGTTGACCTCGAATTGCGGGTTTTCCCAGTGGATGTTGGACCCGTGGGCGGTGTAGTTGACAAAGCCCACTCCGGTGTTCAGGTTGTCGTAACAGCCTGTGTAACCGTTGAGTGTATAATAATCATATACATTTTCAAAGCCGTGTTCCTCATTGTAATAATTATGAACGGCATATTGGATTGTAGGCACGCCGGCCTTCGGGTTCCACGCCTCGTCCCAGCCGGCGATGAGAAGCACGTTGTTCAGGTAACTCGGGTCGGGCATGGTGTATTGCTCGTACTGAAGGCTCTTCTCCAACAGGTTGTCGAGCTGCTCGACGGTCTCGACCGGCATACGGCTGTGAAGCATCTCAGGATAATAGTCGTTATCGACAGTCTGATAGTAAAGATCTGTGACACATTGTGTCGCGCTACCGGTGGCACTCGCCGGGACCTGGTTCTTGTCGCCGATGATGATGACGAAAGTCGGTGCCGTCTGCGAATATTTCGTCTGTATGAAAGATTTTATCGCCGACGCCGACGTGCCTATCTGGTCGGTGTAGTTCACATCCATGTAAAAGCCTTTCTTTGTTTTCCAGTCAACCCATTCCTGGATGGCGTTCTCGAACATTCTGTCGGTGACGACCAACATCTTGACCGGAGCCTGCCAGAGGTCGGGGTGCTGCGCATAAACGTCGTCGCGCCAGTTGAACATCTGGCGGTAAAGCGGCGCGAAATACACGCTCGCCGTCCTCGCGAACTCGTCGTAGGCAGCCGCCTTGTCGTATTCGCCGTAGCTGACTTCAACCTCAATGTCGTTGAAAACCTTCAATGTGTTGCCGGCCGCGTCGTACTGAACCGGATTGATGACCAACGAGCCGACCTGGATGCCGCGCATCGTGCCTTGCAACTCGATCTCGGCCAACGGACGCTCTGCGAAACCGCGTTTCGCGTAAGCCTCGGCGTTATAATGGAAAGGCACTTCCGTCTGGTCTTTCCTTACCGAAGGCTGTTGAGGAGCAACGGCTTCGATGCCGTAATCAGAGAGATTATAAACGGTCGCCGTATAGTTTTTCACCTCGACGCTGACATCTTTCGCGCCGAAAGGGACGGCGACGAGCTGATGCACAGCAGGCAAAGACGGCTCGCCCGGATTGCCGTAGTTGAAGGTGTTGCTCATGGCGATTTCCGAGAATACGCCTCTTTCGGTGCTGACGGTTCTGGCTTCAATGCTGCCGAAAGAAAACGTGGCGGTGAAACCTTTCTCGGTCACGTTGTCGCATTGCTGCGCCGATTTCGCGCCGTTTAGATTGATGCTGTTTTGCGCCTGTGCGCTGAAAAACATTCCTAATGAGAGCATTAGGGTGAGGACGAACAGATGTCTTTTCATACTTTATTCTGGTTGTTACTTATTTTAAAATAAAATTTTGCCGCAAAAATACAAAAATTTCCTTTGCGGCAAATGCAATTTAAACCATTAAACTTTTCATTTTTCGGCGTCGCTTCCGCTTTCAGTTTTATTCCCGCCGGAAATCACTTTCTAAAAGTAAATTCCAGAAAGCAGACATTCAGAATTTTTGTGACAAACAAGCGCCAAATGCCGGAACGAATTACGGCCAAATGCCGGAACGGATTACAGCCAAATGCCGGATCAGATTACAGCCAAATGCCGGAAAAGTTTTAAATAATTTATTGTAATTCAAGAAAAAATAGTATTTTTGCAGCGTTAAAAAAAAGAATACAAAATATGGAAGAATACAGACTGCGAATTGCCGACAAATTATTAGCGGAATTACTTGAAGCATGCGGCTGCGTTTTGATTGAAGGCAGCAAATGGTGCGGAAAGACAACAACAGCCGAACATTCGGCTGGAAGCGTCGTTTACATGGCCGACCCTGGCGAAGGGGAACGCAACAGACAACTGGCGAAATCCACTCCGCATTATCTGCTTCAGGGAGCTACGCCACGTCTGATTGACGAGTGGCAGGTCGTCCCGACGCTCTGGGACGCTATCCGCGGAGAAGTTGACCATCGCCGCGCATTGGGGCAGTTCATAATCACAGGCTCCGCCGTCCCGGCCGACAGGAAGGAAATAATTCATACCGGCACCGGGCGAATCACGACACTGCTGATGCGTCCGATGTCGCTGTGGGAGTCGGGCGACAGCACCGGAGAGGTCAGCCTCGAAACGTTGTTTGAAGCACCGGAACAGCTCATGGCTGAAAACAAAATCGACATTGAGGAGTTGGCTTATTTGGTGTGCCGCGGCGGCTGGCCCATGGCGACTTTGACAAGCAGCCGCAAGGCGGCCTTGAAACAGGCGACCATCTATTACAACGGCATTATCGGCACTGGCGACGGCTCGGATTCCGACATATCGCGGGCTGACAACGTCCGCCGCAACCCTGAAAGAGTGAAACGCCTGATGCGCAGCCTCAGCCGCCATCAGGGGACGCAGGCATCGTTGGGAACGATATATAACGATATGATAGCCAACGACGATTCAACATTGAATGAAGAGACCATTTCGTCGTACATTTCGGCTTTGAAGAAAATCTTCACCATCGAAGACATGCCGGCGTGGAATCCGGCCCTGCGGAGCAAGACGGCGGTGCGCACCTCCGACACGCGCTATTTCGTTGACCCGAGCATCGCCGTGGCAGCATTGAGAATCGGCCCCCAAGACCTCATCAACGACCTTGAGACTTTCGGACTGTTATTCGAATGCATGGCAATCCGCGACCTCCGCGTGTTCACCGACGCCTTGGACGGCACCGTCTATCATTACCGCGACAAAAACAATTTGGAATGCGATGCCGTGATCCATCTTGAGAACGGCAAATACGGACTGGTGGAAATCAAATTAGGCGGAGACGACAACATTGAAGCCGCCGCCTCCACCCTCAAGACCTTATCCGGCAAAATCGACACTTCACGGATGCCAAAGCCTTCATTCCTAATGGTTTTAATCGGAGTCGGCAAATACGCCTACCGCAGAGAAGACGGCGTGTATGTAGTGCCGATAGGATGTCTGAAGCCGTAATGCAATCTTATTCCTTCACCCACTTCCCGCTCCCGGCCTAGCTCCCGTCCTTGATCACTTTCCAGACATAGACCCCTGAAGACAGGCTCTCTGTGCTTACCGTGGTGACGACACCGGTGATTTCCTGTCTGAAAAGATGTTTATTCCATATAAAACTCATTCAGAAAGACCTTCAAGATATTTAATAACAGAATAGAACTTAGTGTTCCTGCTTGTGCAGATTAAATCAGTCAATTCATTTTTCATGTCGTTTGAACGGTTAGCAGATATTTTGGAAAGAAGATATAATGTCACACGAATAGCTCCCAACAAGTTATTGCATTCATTCCCAACTATTTCAGAGAGCATACCTCGTTTTATGGACTTTTGAAGCCGTAAATCGAAAATATTATGTCCGTGCGCACACAGATTTCTAAGCACCCTGACTGTATCAAAGAAACTGAAGAAAACATCAATGTTTCTGATGTCGTAATGATAGGCTATTTCCTTTTGAATTGACCTGTCTTTCAAACTCTTGCACAAGGTTATGATATCGCCGAATGTTGCATATTCCAATGTTTTCCAGGCTGGAGCGTACAGGTCTTTCGGATGATTCTTGTGGTGCTGTTTGATTGCCGAATTGTTTTTTATGCCATCCAAATATGATTTCTGGAAATGTGTGACAAAGTTTCTGTCGAGTACGGAAGAATCAGCAAACCAAAGTGGATTGGAATGATAATGGTGTGACACACAATATATTACAAAAGTCCGCAGATTTATTTCAATGCGGCAAAGATATGGCAGAAGCAATTTCCTGATGTCATAGTCGAAATAATAAAGTCCGATTGCATCTTCAAAACATGTTTCATCCACAAATTCATGAGAACGTTTTTTGCCTTTTTCAGGATAGGTTTTCTCGAACGGGAACCAATAGAAGCCAAGTCTGTAATAACCGATGTCAAGCAATATTTCTTTTGCTTTCTGTTTATCCGCCACCTTCATTTTTCGTGATTCAAGCAGACTAATCTGTTCATCAACTGTTGTTGCTTTCTTTGTCACCATATTTAATATAAAAATGGGATGCTCGCTTGGGGCATCCCTTCAATCCTTATTATAGTGCAGACATCCGGCCTGCGGAAATCGGCACTTTTATCGGCTGCAAAGATATAACAAATTTTTATACTGACAATGTTTTTTGAAAAAAATTTATTCCTTCACCCACTTCCCGCTCTCGGCCTCGCTGCCGTCCTTGATCACTTTCCAGACATAGACCCTACAAGGCCAGTTGGCGGCATCGATTGCCGTCTCATTCCTCGTAATGCCTTGGCTGTGGACGAGTCTTCCGTTTGCTATATATCGGTCATTCAAATAATTGCTCCATATCAATCTCGTTTTGGACGACACCTGCGTATTTGTTTCGTTTCAATCCGTAAGTGGTCACCATGGTCAGATGCAGCGTTTTCCTTGTGCGCGTCATGTCAGCGAAAAAGCCCATCCTCTCGCGCAGGTGTTCGGCATAATCCTTCGTGATTTCAAATGAATGTGTGCTGAATTTCATCTCACACAAATTCATTATTCCATCGGCACGGTCAATGATCAAATCAATTTGGGCGGTCTGTTCCTCCGTGCGGCCGTACCATGAGCAAATATCGTTGGAGATGGCCGAAATGCCCAAGGCCTTTCTGAGTTGCGGAAGGTGGCAAAGGCACACTTGCTCAAAGGCATAGCCTGACCATGCATTTTTTGCTCCGCTTTCCATTTGACTCCATGCGTTGGGATTGGCTCCTTGATAAGCATTGACAAAACGTAGATAAAACAGGGTGTATAAATCTGTCAGCTGGTAAAGCATTCCTTTTTGTCTTTTTCCGTAAGGACTGTATTTCCGCAGAAAATCACAGTTACAAAGGTTATCCAATATGACGGTGAGACGGCCATTGTCTGTGATTTTCAGTTCATCGACCAATTCTTGCCGTGTCATGCCCTTCATTTTCCTGGCAAGTGTTTCGACAACACGTTTGTAGCCTATCGCCTCATTGAACAGCGAACGGAAAAGGAAGTCATATTCCATTTTCAATTCGGCATCTTCCGAAAAGAACAGCCGGTCTATGTTTTTGTCAACACTTTGGTCGGGGCGCAGCATGCTGAGATAAAACGGCGTGCCGCCCATGGCCATGTAGCACTGCATTATGAGGAATCTGTCCCATTGAAAACCTTGCCGTTTCAGATAAGACTCCGTCTCTTCAAGCGTAAAAGGATGCAATTTGATGCGTCTTGTCACACGGTTATGCAAACCGCCCTTGTCACCAAGCAGTTTATTGGTCATCCAAGTGGTTGACGACCCGCAGACAATCAGTTTCAGTCCTTTTTGGTCAGCCGCCCACATGTTCCAAAACGATTCCAAGGCACGGATGAAATTGGAGTGTGGAGCATCGTGCCAAGGCAACTCGTCGATGAACACGATCCGCCTGCCTTTTTTCTTTTCCAACAATGCTCTGAGCATGGCAAACGCTTCAAACCAGTTTTTCAGTTTTGGAATCTTTGACGTCCCGTTTGCCAACAATTGTTGACGGAAGTTTTCCAGTTGCTCTTCGTTGCTGAGGTTGTAGATGCCGGAAGTGTAGAAATCAAACTGATTTTTGAAATACTGTTTTATCAAGTATGTTTTCCCGACGCGGCGACGGCCATAAACGGCGATGAACTCCGCTTTGTCAGAAGCCACACAAGTTTTCAAAATATCTTGTTCTTCATGTCGTCCGATGATGGTTCTTGTATATGCCATATTATTGTATTTTAATCGGATGCAAAAATACAAAATATCTTCAACCCTTGCGAAATCTCAAGAAAAAATTCACTTTTCGCAACCCATTAGTCCAAAAGGGTAGAAGTTTTAACCTTATTCCTTCACCCACTTCCCGCTCTCGGCCTCGCTGCCGTCCTTGATCACTTTCCAGACATAGACTCCCGAAGGCAGCCCCTCGGTGCTCATCGTGGTGACGGCACCGGTGATTTCCTGTCTGCCGACGAGCCTCCCGCCCGTGTCGTAAAGCTCCACGTGCGAGCCGGTGAGCGCGGTCCTGATGTTCAAGGTGCTGCCGCCCGGGTTCGGGTAGGCGACGGCGACGGCAAAGCCCGCGTCGTGAGCCTCGTCGATGCCGAGGAAGGCCTCGGCGGGAAACTTCAAAATGGCAGCGATGGAGGGGTCATTTTGTTTCCAAATCTGGCAATTGACAAAAACATCGCCATTGGCACCGACGCGCATCCCACCTACATAAACAAGATCGTAGCCGTCCTCCCTGTAATATATCTCATCCAATTTGTTCAGGTCTTCGTCCAAATGGACTATATATAGGCTTTTTGGAAAAAAACCTGTCTTATCCATGCCGCCTGCCATGTAAACATCGCCCTCCTTGTCAAAATCAATGGAGTTACGCTTGCCATTGTTACTTGGAACATGTGAAGTGATGCCCCAAGTATAGGCCATTTGTTCGAAATTGTCGGCGTCGAACATACTCATGAGAATGTCATTTCTGTGTACGACCATCGGATTGCCGTATGGATCGTTAGGGTCGGGCTGAATTTCCAATTGACAATTGATAGTATAAGTCCTGCCATTGTTGGGATTCATTCGGAAACACGCGTTTTCACCGCATTTCACCGGAAATGACAACTGGTCGATATTCTCTTTGACGCTCACGGTGTTAAGGTCGCCATCCAGAGTATAGCAATTGTAAACTTGAACTTGGTGACTTCCCCAACTTTCCCAACCAGACAAAACAAGCCTGCAACCCGTCATGTCTGGGGTCGGGAACATATAGCCCCAATTTGTCGATGGATATGGGTCGTCGAAAAGCCTTTCTGTCAGCAGATTGCCGTTCCCATCGAATTTCAATATCCTTAAACCGTGATGACCGCTGGTCCACAGGGTGTCAACATAATAGGAGTAATAATAATTGCCCGAAGCATCCTCAACCCATTGCTCGTTCCCCACAAAATCGTAAAAGTCATAACCAATCCATTTGAAATCAAGCGTATCCACCGACAGGTCATCATGGACTGTCATCTTTTGCAGCCGTATGGTGTCGTTTTTGTATTTCGTGACAAGAAGGCCAACCGTGCCGTCATTGAAACGTGTAATGCGCCTATGACTGTTGTTGCTTTTTATGCTTGGAAGGACAACGGAATTGACGACCTCCCCATTTTCATCCACCTTGTAAAGTGCAACATCTTCTATTTTTACGGCTCCCATAACAAGCAAGTCGTTCTCATTCATGAAAATGAGGTCGTTGATGTAATTGCTTTCGAAAAATATTTGTGGCTCTTGCCCTTGCAAACACAATGGCGTTTGCAAGAATAACCACGCAATAATCAGAAATATCTTCTTCATGATAAATAAAAATGTAGCAAGAGAACGGCTTTTGAGCCGTCTCTTGCTGTAATTAAACCATTATCGTTCTTGCTCCTCATCAATTGAAATGGGATATGGAGTGTCACCATGTCTCCAATGACGTGTGCAGCGGACAATGTTAAAATAATGCCAAATTGAATACAAATTATTGTCTGCGATATCATCATAAGAGAATACATCTGTGTAGTAATACCAATCAACACCATACAAGTTGGTAGGCTGTCCCCAATGTCCTCGTTTGACTATATAGTAATATTCCTTGTTCAAGTCATCATAACAAATCTGATAATTCCGAACCTCCTCTTTTGTTAAACCCTCAACATAAAATAGCGAATCACTGTTCTCAGTATTGCCACAATATGTCGTACTGTTGATGCTATCAATCCAGGTGGTGCATGTTGGACATGGCGTGTAGTAATACATCATTCGGAGATCATAGTCAAACACTTTTGACTTTATCTGCCCAGGTGCGGCGTTAGCTAATTCAAGATTCCCCATGGCTCCCCACAGATAGCACTCTCCAACATTGAAAGGGCCTTGCGGATCTATGCCATTCACGCTTTTCCCTGTATTTATCACGACAGTCGCCTTATCACCATCCTTTGTCCCATTATCAAAACTAATAGTAACATACTTCAGGAACTTGCCATCTATATCAATGGCATTATAGCACTCACGCACGGCATCAACAATGTCGGCGTAGGTTTGCAAAATGTCAACATAGGCAATGTTGCCATCGGGATCAGTCTTTGGCAAAGCCACGCACACAGTGTCATGTCTCATGTCACTATGCTCATCTTGCGTGAAACCATAGCAGTAATTCAACGTGGTTTCCCACTGCCAGCGGGCTTCCTCAAGGCTTACAGACTCCCCCTCGACCTTCGCGCCTTTCTTGAACGCCGAATACGAGTCGATGAAGTCAATGATTTTCTGCTCGCTTCCCGAAACGCCCTGCTCGAATGGTGCTGCATCTTTTTTGACAATTGTGTCCTGTTGTTTCTTGCATGATGTCATAAGCATCATGCCTGCGATTGTGGCGAACATGGCCGCCGAAAATAATACTTTTTTCATGTTGTGTAAAATTTTGTTATGAATTGAAAATGTTGTCTTCTTATTCCTTCACCCACTTCCCGCTCTCGGCCTCGCTCCCGTCTTTGATCACTTTCCAGACATAAATCCCCGATGGCAATTTCTCGGTATTTATTGAGGTTTCGGCACCGGTGATTTCCTGTCTGCCGACGAGCCTCCCGCCCGTGTCGTAAAGCTCCACGTGCGAGTCGGTGAGCGCGGTCCTGATGTTCAAGGTGCTGCCGCCCGGGTTCGGGTAGGCGACGGCGACGGCAAAGCCTGCGTCGTGGGCCTCGGCGATGCCGAGGAAGGCCTCGTGCGGAACTCTATACAAATAATATTTCATCTCCTGAGTTTTTGGATCAAACGTGTGACAATTGAATACAAGAGCGCCATCAGGACTATAACATAAACCGCACCTGAAATCTGTCGCCAAAA
>JAZRYG010000075.1:0-120272 GCA_045600605.1 Bacteroidales bacterium | reverse complement strand
TATCCCCCAATTGCGCCCCCAGTATGTCGCATCAAGATGGACAAACCCACCTCCCGATAACGACGGCTGCTCCCATTCTATCGACACGTTTCGAAGACGGCGCTTGATGGTGGATTCGCTTACATCAAACTGTTCCGCAAGTTCTTTGACGGTTTGCTTGTTGCCCTGGTATAACTTCCACAAAAGAAAGTCATCCGGCAGACGATCATTGCGAAACTGATAACCACAGTCCGCACATTTATACACTTGCTTTCCTTTTCTCTTGCCGTTCTTTACTGTGTGTGAAGATCCGCACACGGGGCATTTACTCTTGCGCATACTAACTTTTTTTTGAGTTTTGAAACTCGCGCAAAGTTAGTGTATACAAGGGGTACAGCCATGTCGTATCCTGCAAAATGACCTATAGAAGACTTTTAAGCATCGATTTTGTGGCTGAAAGCTTTGAATCGTCGGAATCGCCTGTATTTACAAGGGGTTGAGAGGTGCTGTATCCTGCAAATTGACCTATAGACCGAAGATGTTTATACAAATCTTGACTTTGACAACTATCGATATTTCGACAAGTATATTTTAACTCGTTGCCATAGAATAACTTATATTGCGTAAGAGTGGATAAACGGGCAAACGTAAATTCTCCGTTTACTTCGCGAAACTCTCAAATTCTGCAATAGTCTCGTCAAAACGGTTGATGACATCTTCCATCTTGTAGAATCCGTCAGCATTTCGGGAAAGACCATCGAAATCTATCGGAAGAATCATCGGCGGGTTCGACGTGGTGATTTCTTGCGTTTCCCGCAGCTGGGAGATGGTCGCGTAAATCAGGTTGACTTTCACGAATTTCGAGTTCTCTTTCTCATATATCTGAAACACAATCTTGGAGCCTATGGGAGTGTTGAATTCGACGGCATCGACAGTCTGCGGCAGTCTCATGCCAAGGGCGGTCGTGATGGATGCGATGTTGGAGTCGTGGCCGCAGAGGAATGTGAACTTGCGGGTGGGATCGCATATCTCTTCCTTTATCTTTTTGACAAGGGGATTGGATACAAGCACGGCAGTGGTGTGATTGGCAAAGAGAACCTCATCGTAAACGGTTTTGATTTTGCCAATTCGCCTGATTTCATCAAAAGAGATTTCATGACCGAACGCCTTTCCTGTCTTGTAATACTGTAGGACAACTGCATCGGCGATGCTGTTCACCAATTTGTAGTCACCTTTCATCGCTGGCTCTTCTCCCTTTGTCAGAATTATGTTCATTTCGTCCAAGGGAAGATGCTCAAGTTGATTTTCCTTTGCGTACGGTGAATCCTTGAAACCGATGACATCCTCCATGAAGCGGATGTCGTCAGACATACCTTCTACTGCCGCCAAAATACCCTTGTAAGGATCGTCTTCAGTCCCCGCCACTCCTCCAATCTCATTCATTTCAGCAATTATTCGCTTCTCAAGATCGTCGTTCATAAATGTATATGCAGGATTGAAAAGCGGATCCATGCTGTCGTCTTGATAAAGATAGAACAACGGCAAATCTTTGTTAAAGCCGACGAGAAAATTTTCGGCAGTCTTGATAGTTCTCTGCTTCGAGTTGGAATATATGAGAGTATTGTTCTCATTGAGTGATGCAAAAATATCAAGACTCTCGCGGAACCAGCTTCCCATCTTCTGCTCAATCCTGCCGCCTCTTGCTGTAAGGTGTGCGGTTCCAACACCCCAGTCCACCCAATCGTACGGAGTAACCATAGACAGCTCGGAGCCGGGGGCGGAAAGCGGGGAACGAATGTTATGACGTGAGAAAACGACCTCATCTTTTAGGACGTAGCCAATAGGGGTCACAACGTGATTTTCATGCCTGCAAGAGACAAACAGAAGGACAAAAAGAAATGCCCAAAATAGTTTTTTCATAGCAATTATATTTGGTTGTTAGTTATAATATTTTTTTCTTTTCTTACCGAAACAATATCTTACACCAACTGATGGAATAAATCCAATAAAGATTGATGCTAACATAAAGAACTGACAGGAACCGTATCCGTATATCGTTTTATCTGTTGTTAGATCTGAACACCTCCGCCATGATAATTCCTGCCGCCATGCTCGCGTTCAGCGACTCGGTCTGGCTTCCCTCGGCTCTCGGAATGTTGATGGGGCAACTGACGTATGGCATCACGTTCTCCCTGATGCCGTGCGACTCGCTCCCGATGATGATAACTCCTTGATTGCCATTGATATGCGTCTGATAAAGGTTCTTGCCCTGCATCAAAGCGCCGAAAACGGGGACCTTTATTTGTTTCAGAAAATCCACGATATTTGTTTCCATAATCTGCGTCCGGAATATCGACCCCATCGTTGACTGTATGACCTTCGGCTGCCACGGGTCGGTGGTGTCTTCGGAGATTACTATCTTCTTGAATCCGAACCAGTCGGCGGTGCGGATGATGGTGCCGAGGTTTCCCGGGTCGTTGATGCCGTCGAGCATGAGGATGAGTCCGTTGTCGGCGTCGTTTGGCGTTATCCTGAACGATGGAATCGCCGCTGTCGCGAAGATGCCGGGTGCCGTCACGAAGTTGCTGATCTGCTCCATCTGCTTTGACGTAATTACTTCGTAATCAGCTAGTTCGTTTGCTAATGACGAGTTCTTCTCAACCCATTGCTCGGTGGCGAGAACGTTGCCGATTCTGAAATTTGTCTTCAGAAGCTCTTCGACGAGCTTGTTGCCCTCAACGGCGAAGATTCCGAGTTCCCTGCGTCCTCTCGCCTGACGAAGTGATTGCAATTCCTTTATGTTGTTCTTTGTTATTGCCATGATTAATTCTTATTGTCTGAAGATCTGGAGAACCGCATAGTGGTTCCATATCCGTAAAAAGCCGGAGAAAACAAGTTCCTCCGGCCAAAATACAAAAAACCTTAATATGAAAAATCTTCAACTTTATTCGGCGAAAACCTCAAGTTCGATTTCGACCATCACGTCTTTGTGGAGACGAATCTTCACATTGTGTTTGCCGACTTCCTTGATTGTGTTTTCATCGAGCATGATCTGCTTGCGGTCGATCTCAATGCCTTTGGCTTCCTTGATTGCGTTTGCAATCTGAACGTTGTTGACTGAGCCGTAGATCTTGCCTGTTTCGCCTGCCTTTGTAGGGATGCGAAGAGTGAGGCCTTCGAGGACTGCTGCGACGCCTTCTGCGTCTTTCTTGATCTTCTCGAGTTTGTATGCCTGCTGACGTAAGTTCTCAGCGAGGATCTTGCGTGCTGATTCTGTGGCGAGGATTGCGAAACCCTGTGGAATCAAATAGTTACGTGCGTAACCAGGTTTAACGGTGATGATGTCGTTTTTGTAACCTAAATTTTTAACGTCTTGTGTAAGAATGATATCCATTGTCTTTCCTCCTCCTTATTATTTCAAACAATCAGCTAAGTACGGCATCAAAGCAAGGTGACGGGCTCTCTTGATGGCCTGTGCGACTTTCCTCTGATATTTTGTTGATGTGCCTGTGATGCGGCGCGGCAAAATCTTGCCCTGTTCGTTCACGAATCTCAACAAGAAATCTGCATCTTTGTAATCGATGTATTTGATGCGGTTCTTCTTGAAGCGGCAGTATTTTTTCTTCTTTGTATCGACTGCGATTGGAGTCAAATATTTGATGTCTGTGTTAGGTTGTGCCATTTCTATCAAAATTTAATGTTAAACAATTAGTTGTTTGCCTGGGCTGCTTCCTGAGCTTTGCGGCGTTTCTTCTCGTTGTAAGCGACAGCGTGCTTGTCAAGTTTCACTGTGAGGAAACGGATGACGCGTTCGTCACGCTTCAACTCTGTCTCAACTGTGTCAATAACATTGCCTTCAGCCTTGTATTCTATCAGCTGATAGAAGCCTGAAGACTTCTTTTGAATAGGATAGGCGAGCTTGCGCATGCCCCAGAAATCCTTGTAAACGATCTCTGCTCCGTTGTCTGTGAGCAAAGTCTCGAACTTGCTGACCGCTTCCTTCATCTGTTCTTCAGATAAAACGGGAGTTAAAATGAAAACGGTTTCGTACTGATTCATAATTTAATTTGTTGATTATTAAATGATTATGTTAATGATATGTGTCATTTTTTAACTTTGCAAAAGTACAAAAGTTTTTTAAACGTACAACATTTTTTTTACAAATTTTTTAACATTTCGTTGCAGATGAACTCGGCGGCTCTTCCGTCGCCGAAAAGTTCGGGGTAATTATGCGGCGGATTCTCTTTGAAATTGACGTATGAGCTGACGATTTTCTTCTCGTTGGCGTCGGTGATGACAGCCGCTCCGCATTCGACAATTTCCTTCCATTCCGTCTCACTTCTCAGAATGAGGCATGGTTTCTGGAAGAAGAACGACTCTTTCTGTACCCCGCCTGAATCGGTGGCAACCATCTTTGCGTGACGCTCCAACACAATCATGTCTAAAAATGATGCCGGCGGCAGTATCTTTATGTTATTGTTTGAGGAAATCTTCTCAAATAATTTGCTTTCGAGATTGATTTTCAGCAATTTGGCTGTCCTTGGGTGTAATGGTAAAACCACGGTGTCATTCTCCGATATTTTCAGCAGTGCCCTGAAAATGGCGTTGAGTCTCGCCGGCTGGTCGGTGTTGTTGTCTCTGTGAATAGTGCAGAGAATGTAATCCCTGCCTTTAAGTCCTTCTTTGTCAAGGATTTGTGATTTTGCGTCGGCAATCTGCGCGAAATGCTTGCTGTTGTCGAACATCACATCACCGCAATGATATATCCCTGGATTGTCGATGGTGAACTTCGGTTTGTTGTTTGGGTTAAAACCTTCATTTACAAGGTTTTTGTAGCCTGTGGCGGTAGGCGAAAACAGCAGGGTGGAGCAGTGGTCGCAGCAAATCCTGTTGATTTCCTCGGGCATCGACTTGTTGAAGGAACGCAGTCCGGCCTCGATGTGGGCTATCGGGACATGAATCTTGGCTGCCGCTATTGCTCCGGCGAGTGTTGAGTTCGTGTCGCCGTAGAGGACGATGTAGTCGGGCTTCTCCTTTATTAATATGTCTTCGATGCCTTCCGTCATCTTTGCCGTCTGCACGCCGTGTGACGCGGATCCGACGCCTAAGTTATAGTCGGGCTGCGGGATGCCGAGCTCGTCGAAAAACACCTGCGACATGTTTTCGTCGTAATGTTGGCCTGTGTGCACGATGACTTCATGCACTTCTTTGCTGAAGTGTTCCTTTATGGCGCGGCTGAGTGCCGCCGCCTTGATTATCTGGGGTCTGGCCCCGATGACTGTTACTATCTTCATTTTGTCCTTTTAAATTCCCTAAATCCAGTTAGTGTCGGAAAAACTGTAATATCTGTTTCCTCCAATTATTAAGTGGTCTAACACTTTTATGTCCAATATTTTACCGCATTCAATCAGGTTTGCTGTCAATTCCCTGTCTGTTTTGCTTGGCAGCACGCTGCCTGATGGATGATTATGGCATAACATAATCGCAGTCGCTTGATTTTCAATGGCGAGTTTGAAAATCTTCCTCGGGTCGGCTGATGTGCCGTTCAGTCCTCCGACTCCAATCTGCTCCATCCTTATCACGTTGTTCGCCGAGTTGAGAAGCATGACCCAGAACTGTTCGTGCGACAGATCCGACATCCTTGAGTAGAAATACTCGAATGCCTCAGCACTGCTATGTATCTCTGTTTGTTTTGCCGCTTCCGCGAAACGTCGTCGGCGACCCAACTCAAGCGCGGCTGCCACCGTCACGGCTTTTGCCGTCCCAACGCCTTTGTATTTCGTCAACTCATTGATGCCCAGTAACGAAAGATTTATCAGATTGTTGTCAACATCGCTCAAAATGTGTCTTGACAAATCGACTGCGGTCTCGTCTTGGTTGCCCGAACCCAGCAATATCGCAATCAGTTCGGCATCGCTCAGCGCCTCTCTTCCTTTCTCAAGCATCTTCTCTCTCGGGCGGTCGCCCATCGCCCAGTCCTTGATACTCTTTGTGTTGTTGCTAAAAGATTTCATAAAAATAATTTCCGCAAAGATACACAAAATTCAGGACCTGAGCCGTCGGATGTCAAAAAAAAGCAGGAGACTGAATGTGTTTTTGTCCCCTGCTTTTTGTATTCTGTCTTGGAAAGACTATGCGAGTTTCGCTGTGAAATGTGCGAGTTTTGACTTAAGGTTGGCAGCTTTGTTGCGGTGGATGATGCCGCGTTTTGCTGTGCGGTCGATGACCTTGTACATCTCTGAAAGCTTTGCTTCTGCATCAGCTTTGCTTGTTAATCCTCTGAAGCTTCTGACTGCCGCGCGCATTGCTCTGGCATAGAAGCGGTTGTGTAAACGTCTCTTTTCTGTCTGACGGATTCTCTTCAACGACGATTTGTGATTTGCCATATTTTTTATATATTTTTATTTCTTTTTCTATTCTTCTTTTTCGAGCTGCAAAAATAGATATTTTTTACATACGAAAAACATTTTTCTGAAAAATTTTTTCAACAAGTTATTTCCGAACTGTCACCTTTATTAATAATGTCTTTCAAAACGACATCAACGAACTGATTTCTTTCCAACCCTTTGGCTTTCAATCTCATCGGGATGTAGTTCTCGCCGTAGCCTCTCGCCGTGCCGTCGGCCATGACGCGCTCGATGAGCATCTTCTGCGGCTTGCCGAGCATCTGCTTGAAATACTTCAGCTTGTTTTCAGCGGAAATCTGCCTGATGACCGCGCTTCTTCCGGTTTTCACCGTCTCCGTAATCTGATTCGGCATCGATGCAGCTTTCGTGCCGGTCCTCACCGAATATTTGAAGGTGTGGATGTGGCTGAATCCGATCTCTCTGCACAACTCCGCGCTTTCGGCGAAGTCTTCTTCCGTCTCGCCAGGGAAACCCACAATCACGTCCGTTGTGATGTTGAAATACGGAATCGCCGTCTTGATCCTGTCGCACATCTCCCTGAACTGCGCCGCCGTGTAATGACGGTGCATCTCGCGCAAGGTGTTCTCCGCTCCGCTTTGCAGACAGATGTGCATGTGCGGCGCGAGCTTCGGATTTTCAAACAGACTCAAAAAACGGTCGCTGAAATTGTCCGGCTCAATAGACGAAATCCGGACCCTGAAGTCACCATCGATTTTTAAAATGTTTTCGATAAGATGTTCAAAATCAACGTCTTTAAATTTATAACGCCCCATGTTTACGCCGGTGAGTACTATCTCCTTGAAGCCATGGTCAACAACCTGACGGATATTGTCGTAGATTTCCTTGTCGCAACGGCTTGTGGCTCTGCCTCTTACGTTCGGGATGATGCAGTACGAGCAGAAGTTGTTGCAGCCGTCGTGAATCTTTATCAGGCTTCTCGTGTGGAAAGTGTCGAATGCAGGGCTGTAGCTGAAAAGGTCTTTGTCAAAGCCTTCTGAGTCAACGGGTTCGCCTTTCATGAAGCTGTCGATAATGTTGAAAAGCGAGTATTTTCTCTCGTTGTCGATGGCGAAGTTGATGACGCCGGATGCGAGCATCTCTTGCTTGCGGTGGTTCACCATGCAGCCCGTTGCCGCGATGACGGCGGTGGGGTGGGAACGGCGTATCTGATTCAACGCTTGTCGGCATTTCTGGTCGCTTTGGTTCGTCACCGTGCAGGTGTTCACGATATAAATGTCGGCATCGTCTTCATTCTCAACGACTTCGTATCCCGCCGCCTTGAACTGTGATGCCAACGCATCCGTCTCGTACAGGTTCACCCTGCAACCCAATGTCTTGAACGCAACCCTCACCACTTTCAATTTTACAAACTTTATAACTTTCTACTTTACAACTCCACAAGCTCTCCTTCGATTGACAGCTCTGTCGCGCTCGTCACTTTCACTGTGACAATCTGTCCGATGAACTTCTTGTCGGTCGATTTGAAACGAATTACGATTTTGCCTTCCGTGTGTCCTGTCAGATAACCGTTTTTCCTGTCGCGGCCTGTTACGAGCATCTTCTGCGTCTTGCCCACAAGTCCCTGATTATAAACGAGTGAGTGTTTCATCAATTCGTTTGTCAGGATGTGATAACGTTCGCGTTTCTTCGATTTCGGGACATCATCGGCCCATGTCGAAGCCACCGCGCCGGGCCGCACGCTGTATTGCGCGATGAAAGCCATATTGTATTTGAACTCCTCCATCGCCTTGCGTGTGTTCTCGAACTCTTCTTCCGTCTCG
This sequence comes from Bacteroidales bacterium, assembly GCA_045600605.1. Classification (GTDB taxonomy): domain Bacteria; phylum Bacteroidota; class Bacteroidia; order Bacteroidales; family F082; genus Limimorpha. The sequence continues at coordinate 112,105 of JAZRYG010000075.1, read as the reverse complement.
CCCGTGAACCCCACGATGATGTCGGTGAATATCGTCGCTGTCGGAAGCAACCGTCTGATTGTCTGTATGATATGACGATACGCCTCAAGGTCGTGCTTGCGGTTCATGCGTTGCAGCATGGCGTCATCGCCCGACTGTATCGGGATGTGGATCTGTTTTGCCAAGCATTTGTACTGTGAGATGACCTCGATGACCTCGTCGCTCATGTCGCGCGGGTGCGGTGAGGTGAAATACACCCAGAACTCCTTGCCGCTCGCGTCGCCGTATTGCCCGACGCGCCTCAGCAGCTCCGCGAAGTTGATTTCTTCGCCTTTCTTGTCGAGACCGTAGGAATTTACGTTCTGCCCGAGCAAAGTGATTGACTTATAGCCTTTTTCGACGAGACATCTCAATTCCGTCAGGATGTCTTCCGACTTCCTTGAAACCTCGCGGCCTCTCGTATATGGGACCGCGCAATATGTGCAGAATTTGTTGCAGCCGTTCTGAATCGGGATAAACGCCTCAAATTCAGAGAGATGATCCGGCTCGATAACCCAAAAACGGTCCATGTTGGCCGACGGGTTTATATTCTCAAAACGCTTCGGTGTCGCATTATTAATATAAGGTGCTGTGAAATGAACCTGCTTCATCTGTGCGGTTGGCGCGCTGTCTGCCGTCTGCTGTCCGTTGACGGGCACGAAGACTCCGTAATGTTTTATCATGTCCGGCAGGTCGGGGAGTTCGTTCATGGTGAAGACGAGGTCGAAAAGCTTGATGAAACGCTCGCGGTCGGCGGGGAGGATGCAGCCAGAGACGAAGGTTATGCAGTTGCGGCTGGCTTTCATCTCGTTCCATTTTAGGATGCGGCTGTAAACCTTGTCGATGCCTTTCTGCCGCACCGAACATGCGATGACGCCCAAAATCGTGGCCTCTTCCTCCTTGTCGGTCTCATCGAACCCCATCCCATGCAACACGGTCCGGACCCTTTCCGTGTCACTCCTGTTCATCTGACAGCCTAACGGCAACAAAAAATATTTCATCAGTTTTTAAGTTTATTAAGTTATAAGGTCTGAAAATCAACGAATAATATTTCTCGGTTGATTTTTAAAAACGGCGCAAAATTACAAAAAAACGCGAAAAATCATCAGTTAGATTTGTGAAATTTGTGGTGAATGACTAATAAATCAAACTCGCGATGTCTCTTGCGACTTGGTTGCCGCCGAAATCGGGAGCTTCTTTGATGCTCGCGCCGTTCAGAAGCCGCTCCGCCTCTTCGATGAGTTCCGGCTCAAGCCCGTCGGAAGCGATGGAAATATTTTCGATAATTCCTTTTTTCTCGTTGATATTCAGGTCGATTTCGGCAAGCCCCCACGAGAACTGCGCGCTTCTCTTTGCATGGAAATTACGCCATTTGCCAAAAAGATATTCGTCGCTGGCAAAGATGTCTCTGGTTTTCATGACATCATCTGTCAACAGGTTGTCGAAATCAACGGTTTCCGGCTTCATCTCATAAACTTGCTCGAAGGCTTTAGTGAGATATGGCATTATCGTATCTGATGTTATATCAACGACTTCCGAGAGGTTGATGATCCTGCTCGCCACCGATTTTACACCGTGTTTCTGTAACTTGGCGGGATTGACTTTCAGATACTTCGTGAGTTTCTCGGTATCAGTCTTGATGAGAATTGTGCCGTGATGGAGTCGGCGCTCCCTGAAGAAACCGAAGGCGTTACCGGAAAATTTGCGGTCGTCAAAGGTGAGGTCGTTCCTGCCTGAAATCTCCGTCTCCAACCCCAAGTATCCGAGTGCCATCTGTATGACTTTCAGCTGTTTTCTGACATCATATAGGTTTTTGTGTGCCGCGAAGGAGAAGTTAAGGTTTCCGAGGTCGTGATATACTGCACCGCCGCCAGTCCTGCGCCGCGCTGCATAGCCGCCTTCCGAAAGAAGCATATCGACATTGCATTCCGTGAATGGATTCTGGTTGTAGCCGTAAACGACAGTCTGCTGGTTCTTCCAAAGAAACATTGTCACGGTGTCATCGTCGCCGTCATTCAAAAGTGAGCTTTCAACAGCAAGATTCAGATGCGGATTGTATTGATTACCAATGATAATTTGTGTTCTGTAACTCATAAGCTATTTCCCGATAATATATCCGATGCCGAATTGTATGCAGGTGTTTTTGTTGTTTCCTTCGTCTTTCATGACATTTGTCAGACCGAAATATACGCGGAGACTGATCAGAAAATCGTTTTCTTGTGTGATGTTGTTGGTATAAATGCCTGCCAGAATGCCGCAGTCGAAGACATTATAATCGGTCGGACTGAGTTTTGACGACACCCAGCTCTCGTTCCCGATTTTGTTTTTTTCTTTTCCGCCAAGGCAGAAACCGACCTGCGGGCCTATTTCAATGCCGAGTATGTCGGTGAAATAGTATTGATAGACAATGGGAATCGCAAGATAATGCAGATGTATCTTGTCGTAAATCTTGACTTTTACGCCTGTCGTGTCGATTGATTTGTTTGCGTTCATGCCGCCAGTTGTATAAAGAAGTTCGGCGGAGAGACTGCTGTTTTCTGAGATGTGGAATTTGCCGCCTGCACCTGCGGTGAACCCGACCCCAAGCCCCGATTCCTTGTCGCCGCTTATCGTTGTCATGTTCAGACCGGCTCTGAAACCGAGGTCTATATTGTCCGTGAAATTCTGCGCATTAACCTCAATTTCCGAGATGAGGACGAACAACGTCAGAATGAAAAACATGCGCTTCATCCAGAGATTTATCTTTTTTATATGTGCAAAATGTTTCAGCATCAGTTGTTTACATACAAAAACAGAAAACAAACGTCACCGCACCAAGCGTAAACTTCTGTCTTCTGAATTCAATACCTTAAAGATTAAATCTTTAAATCTTGTAGTCTCTCCGGGATTTGAACCCGAGTTACCAGGATGAAAACCTGACGTCCTAACCAGACTAGACGAAGAGACCCCCGTTTTTAGCGTTGCAAAAGTACAACTTTTTTGAATACAAAAAAGAAAAAAATCAAAAAAACGAAAATTTTATTAAGCTATTGAAAAACAATTATTTACAATATTTTTGGTTATTACATCATTCAAATGTGAATGAAATTTGGAACGTATTGTTACGTAATCTGTCGAAACTGCTGTCCAAAATCTGGTTTTCTTTATCCAGAACGTTAAGCAGTCCCCAACCCATTTTCAACTCGATTCCGAACTTGAAATAGCTGTTGTAAAAGTCAACGCCGGCACCGATTTCGGCGGCGATGTCAAAAAGTTTTGTCTTGACCTTGATGATTTGGTTGCTGTCTGATTTGTTTGTGTTTTTTCTGCCGGTCGCATCGAATTTGAAATTCGCGCCACCGATGACGTATGCCGCGAAGTTGTTGAATCTCTTCGACTTATATTTTACATTAAGCGGAAGCTCGACGATGACGGCATCCCACATGGCGTTCGAGGATTTGATAAGATAAAAGCCGTTGTCGGTTTTCGGGCTGTTCACAAGGCTGTCGCAATACATGTAATACTGAAGGTCACGGCGGCCGAAACTCAACGTTGGCGTGAGCCGGAGGTCAAAATATCTGCCAAGCCGGAGACTGCCCACGATGCCGACGGAAAAGCCTGGCGAAGGGACAGACGCCACGCCTGCCACGTAATAGGAATAGCCATCATGCCAGTTCTCGTCCCAAGAGTTGTTAGACTGGTCACTGCTATACGCAATGCTTTGATAATCTTTGATATAGTCAACATTGAACGACATCTGGTTGAACCCGAGAATGAATCCGAAATGGTATGGTTGATTGTCGTAATTTGGCAGGTTGTTTGGACCTCTGCGCTGAGCGACAATACTTTGAGGCAGCAGGAAAACCAATATCACAGCTGCCATGAAAAACTTCTTATATTTTGAAAACGCTGATTTCATGTGTGATATAACGCAGGGATTTTTATATTATTGTAATTTTTCTGTTTCTTTTAAAAGTCTTTCCTTGTTGACAGGGACAGCGCCGATTTCTTCGCACACGAGGCCGCCGGCAAGGTTGGAGATTGCCGCGATATCGTATGCATCTTGTTGACATACAAGGCATAACATCGCCACAGCCAAGACCGTGTCGCCCGCTCCGGAGACATCGGCAATCTTTCTCAGATGTGCAGGAATATGCCAGTGTTTCCTCCCGTTTCCGTTGTCTTCTTGAATCAAGACGCCGCGCTCCGACAATGTGTTCATCACGAAACGGCAGCTCAGTTTGTCCTGCAACGCATTGACACCTATTAATATATTGTCAATCGTATCGGTCGAAAACTCCATGTTGATGCCTTCTTTGAGTTCCTTTAGGTTCGGCTTGAAAAACGTGCAATTCTTATATGCCAGAAAGTTGTTTCTCTTCGGATCAACCCCAACGGGGATGCCTCTGCCGTTGGCGGCTTTTATCGTGAACCTGATGATGTCTTCCGTCAGGACGCCTTTGTTGTAATCTTGAAGGATGATGCCGTCGATTTTCTCGGACGAGAGAATATTTTCAATCTTTTTGCAAAGCGTATCATGCTCATTGTCAGTGAGGTTGAAAGTGTCTTCATCGTCAACTCTCAGCATTTGCGCATTGTTCCCGATGATACGGTATTTTGTTGTCGTGCGCCTGTCGTTGCTCTTTATGATTCCAGTCTCCGGCATCTTGTACTGCTCGAGCAGATTGAAGAAGTCATTGGCTTTGCTGTCGTTGCCTACTACAGAGCACAATATCGGCTCCGCGCCGAGTGCTTTGATGTTCTGAGCCACGTTTGCGGCGCCGCCGAGACGCATGAAACGCTCTCTCACCGCCACTATCGGCACTGGGGCTTCGGGCGAGATGCGCTCGACCTTGCCGGTGAGGTAAAGGTCGAGCATCACGTCACCTATTATCATGATTCTCTTGCTGTTAAAAGAATCAAAGAGTTCAGCTGTCTTTTCTTTTTGCATGGTTATTTCAGTTTCGCCAACGCCTCTTTTATGCGCTTGGCAGCTTCTATGAGCTTGTCTTCCGACGTGGCGTAAGAGAGTCTGATGCAGTCGTCGTTGCCGAACGCGCCGCCGGCCACGCAAGCCACGTGTGCGTTATAAAGCAGATACATGCACAGGTCGTCGCTGTTATTGATGACTGTCGTGCCGTCACTCTTGCCGTAATACGACTTCACCTCAGGGAACATGTAGAACGCGCCGGCCGGCATACTCAGCTTGATGCCAGGGATGGCTGTCAACAGACCGTAGAAGGTGTCGCGACGATGTCTGAAGGCTTTGATCATGGCACTGACTTCCTCTGAGTTTTCGGGGCTGAGTTCCATGGCTTTCAGTGCGGCTGCCTGCGCAATGGTGCAGATTCCCGATGTGTATTGTCCCTGAATCTTGTTGCACGCGCTGACAATCTCTTTCGGGGCGGCGATGTAGCCGATTCTCCATCCTGTCATGGCATAACCTTTCGCCACACCGTTCACTATCACGAGACGGTTTCTCAACTCGGTGAACTGTCCCATCGACTCATGCTTGTGTTCGTACTGGATGAACTCATAAATCTCGTCGGAGATGATGATGATTTCTGGGTGTTTCTTGAAGACTTCAACGAGCGACACGAGTTCTTCTTTCGTGTAAACGGAGCCGCTCGGGTTGCACGGAGTGCTGAAAATGAACGCCTTGGTGTTTGGCGTGATGGCTTCCTCAAGCTGTTTCGCGTTGATCTTGAAGTTCTGTTCAGCCGTTGTCTTGATGAAGACCGGCGTGCCGTTGGCGAGTTTCACCATTTCAGGGTACGAGACCCAGAACGGTGCCGGTATTATTACCTCGTCACCTTCGTCGAGGATGGCGAGGAACACGTTGGTTATTGCCTGCTTCGCGCCGTTCGACACGATGATGTCGGCATCAGTGTAGTCAAGACCGTTGTCACGTCTCAGTTTCTCGGCTATGGCCTTGCGCAACGCCGGCGTGCCCGGGACAGGCGGATAATGCGTGTCGTTGTTGTTGATGGCGGCGATGCCGGCCTGCTTCGCACTTTCCGGCGTGTTGAAATCCGGCTCGCCAATGCTCAACGAGATGATGTCGATGCCTTGGGCCTTCAATTCACGGCTTTTTTGTGTCATTTTCAACGTGGCTGATTCGGCCATGTTAATCACTCTTTTCGATAAGATGTTTGATTCCATAATGGATTTATTCTTTAGTTTATTATAAATTGTTAATAATCAATATTTTAATTGGTTGCGGCGACGATGCCGTACAATTCGCAAAGTTAACTATTTTTATGTTTCTAAAACTTTTGTTTAAAAAAAATTAGTTTGGTACAAAATATTGACTAATTTTGCCAAATATTATTGAAAAAATGAATACACTTACTTGGGTTATTTTAGTTGTCATCGTCTTGATTTTTGTCGGCGGAATGATTATGACGAGGAAGGATGACGACGCGAAGAAGAGTTTCAGAAATGGAATGAATGACATGATTCATAAAAATGAAGATATTGATAATCTGAAGGTTATATCGTATAAAGTTGTAATTCCATTGCGTATTCAGGCTTGCGAGAGGCTCTTGCTTTACCTCGAAAGGATTAAGTTTTCGATTTTGGTGAAAAGGGTCTTCGTGCCAGGAATGTCGCGTGATGATTTTCAAATCTCGCTCATCCAGAATGTGCAGGATGAATTTGAGCACAATCTTGCCCAGCGTTTGTATGTCGCGGAAGATACGTGGCAGCTCGTGAATCTCGCGAAGGAAGAAGTGCTTCAGAATATCAATGCAGCATTTAACGATAATTTGAATTCTGATTCGGCAGCTATTGCCATGATTATTAGTTCGTTTCAAAATCCGGTAGCGGAAAAGGCAATTCTTGGCTTGAAGATGGAGTTCGATTCTTTTTTGGTTTGAAAATAAATGATGAAAATATGAAAGTTGAGTTTTCTGCTGCACAGATTGCAGCAATGTTAGGTGGGAAGGTTGATGGCGACCCGGAGACAAAGGTCTGTAATGTGGCGCGTATCGAAGACGGCGCACCCGGGATGTTGAGCTTCTTGGCGAATCCTAAGTATATCCATTATATTTATGAGACGGAATCGTCGATTGTGTTGGTCAACGATGATTTTGTGCCGACGGCTCCGGTCAAGGCGACGATGATACGCGTGCCGGATGCATACGAGGCTTTTGCACAGTTACTTGCTGTATATCAAGAATATACAAACAATAAAGTCGGTATTTCTGACCTTGCTTTCATTTCAGACGATGCCGAATACGGCGAGAATTGCTACATCGGGGAGTTCGCTTTCATTGGCAACAGGGTGAAGATTGGGAAAAATGTGAAGGTGTATCCGCAGGTTTATGTCGGCGATGATGTCGTAATCGGTGATGACACGGTTCTTTACCCTGGCGTGAAGTTGTACGCCATGACGCATGTCGGGAAGAATTGTATCGTCCACGCAGGTGCCGTCCTCGGTGCCGATGGCTTTGGCTTCGCCCCGCAACCTGACGGGACATACAAGAAAGTCCCTCAGATTGGCAATGTGTTTGTCGGTGACAACGTTGAAATCGGCGCGAACACTACAATCGACCGCTCCACTATGGAATCGACAAAGATTCACAACGGCGTGAAACTTGATAATCTTATCCAAATAGCTCATAATGTTGAACTTGGCGAAAACACCGCCATTGCCGCACAATCAGGCATCGCAGGATCAACGCATGTCGGAAAGAATTGCGTCATCGCCGGACAGGTCGGTATATCCGGCCATCTCCAGATAGCCGACAGAACTACGTTCGGCCCACAGTCGGGCGTCATGAGTAACGTCAGAGAGCCAGGGAAGGCGTTGATGGGATACCCCGCTTACGACTATAAGACTTACATGAAAGACACTGTCAGGCAGCGTCATGTCGCGGAACTTGAAACCCGCATCGCGGAACTTGAGAAAAAACTTGAAACTTTGTTGTCGAAGTAAGGAATAAATTAGTATTTTTGCGCCATATTTGTGAATTTCGAAATATCTATGGTGGAAAAACAACATACGATAGCTAAAAGTTTGAGTATCAGTGGGACCGGTCTTCACACCGGTCAGAACGGTACGCTTACATTCCATCCGGCAGAACCGAATCACGGCATAAAATTCAGAAGAATTGATATTGAAGGGCAACCCGTTGTGGAGGCTCTCGTGAAAAATGTTGTTGATACATCCCGCGGCACGACCATTGCACAGAATGGTGTGAAGGTTTATACCATCGAGCATATCATGGCTGCCTTGAGGGGCTTGAATGTTGATAATGTACTTATTGATATAAATTGCGAAGAACCTCCAATCCTTGACGGCAGCTCCAAAATCGTGATGAACGTCCTGAAAGAAGCTGGCGTTGTTGAACAAAATGCCGAGCGTAAATACTTGAAAATTAATAAGAAGATAGTTTATACACACCCGAAAGTCGGCTGCAAGATTGCCGTTGAGCCAGCTGATGAGTTCTCCGTTGACGTGAAAGTTGACTATAACTCACAGGTGCTTAACGTTCAGGAAGCTCATCTTCACGACATCAGCGAGTTTGAAAATGACTTCGCCCCATGCCGCACCTTCGTGTTTTTCCAGGAATTGGAGATGTTACTCAACTACAACCTCATCAAAGGCGGTGACTTGTCGAATGCCATCGTTTTCGTGGAGAAACAGGTGACAGAAGATGACCTCAAACGTGTCGCGTCTCTTTTCCATAAAGATATGGTCAGTGTTCATGAAGGCGGAATCCTTAACAACGCAACGCTCCGTTTTGAAAACGAACCGGCACGCCACAAACTACTCGACCTTATTGGCGACATGACTCTTCTCGGAATGCCAATCAAAGGAAAGGTAACTGCTTATAAACCAGGACATTTCGCAAATACTGAATTTGTGAAGCAGATCGTTAAAGAAATGGGAATTTGAATCTTTTTGCGAAATAAATGCTAAAAATCCGAGTGCGTCATGGCATTCGGATTTTTGTTTTTTTGTAGATGCCATCGAGGAATTTTCCGACAGCTTGATATGAAAATCCGGCTGATACAATGTCTCTCAATGTGTTAGTGTCGTAATCACTGAATTTATTCAGCATGATCTGTATCGCGTCAGCCAAAGCTCCCGAATCTCCCGGTGGGACAAGCAAGCCGTTATTTTCATTTACTATTTCCGGAATTCCACCGACACTGGTGCTCACAACCGGCAGTCCGCACGCAAACGCCTCGAGAAGTACAACACCTTGGGTCTCGTAGTTGCTCGACAAAACGAGAAAGTCTCCTGTTGCAAGTTCATCAATAAGATCTTTGCCTTCCAAAACTCCGGTGAATATGATGCTGCTTTGCTTGTGAAGCTTCTTTGAGTAATTCTTAATGTATTCAAAATCAATGCCATTACCGATGAAACAACATTTGAAGTCAATATTTCTGTCTTCAAGAATTTTCAGTGAATCAATAAGTCCGGTGATGTTTTTTGATTTGTTTTCAAAACATGAGATGTGAATTATCTTCGGCGTCTCATTGTGATGCGGAACAGGGTGAAACAGATTGATGTCAACTACATTGGGGACAATATGGTGATTGCTGTTCGTAATGCCGTGGCTAAGCATCGCCTTCGCAAGGATCTCTGTGACGGTTGTCAATGTTTCTGCATTTCTTGCAACAATTCTCGTCGCAGTTTTTCTCAGGAGGCCGCTGAAATCGTTTCCAGGCAGATAACGTGACCAATGTTCTGTTATTACGTAAGGTGTTCCATGAACGATTTTATGCCAAAGCGCAACCATGCCGCATCGTGTCAAAACATGGACGTGTATGATGTTAGGTTTGTTTAACAACCTGAGTGCTAATGTGTTGGCTCTGAAAAATCTTATCAGCGAAATGATTTTTGTCTTAGGCTTCTTGTAATAAACTCTGACAGTCTCGACGTTGTTTTCGTTTGTTCTTACAATTTCGAATCTCCTTGCAGGCCCCTCGTCGGCGTGGACATAAACAACGCTTATGTCGTTATACAATGCCGCCGCCTCCGCATGACGTCGCACGAACAACCCGAACATCGGGTCGTATCGGTGCGGGTACCACCGCGCAAGAAATACGATATGTTGTCTTTCTTCGGCCACGCGAAACGGCTTTATCTCATGTCGATTATCTCTGCGTCAGGATAATCTTGTTCGTTGAATGTGAAGAAGTTATCTGGTAAGACCTGATTCGTCACAAATTTTGTTATGTTGTAAACAAATTCGCTTCCGTTGTTGTCGAAGAGACGCACTTCCTTGAGATTCATTGTTTTAGTGTCGGTGACGACCACAAGTTTGCTGAAATTCTCGTCTTTTTCTTTCGGCGAGACCTCAATCATCATCTTTGAGGTGTCGCCGCTTGGCAGGAATTTCGCGCTGATGTTATCATAATATGCGTTGATGATTGACAGTGGAGAGCCGCCGTCTTCCGAATCAACGGAACTGACCATAACCTCCTGTGAATCTGGCAGATACGTCCATAGCGTGGCGCCGTCGCATATCATGTCTTGACCGGCGACACTCAGTTTGTAAGCCTCACCCTGCAAGAAACCTGTTCCTGTCATCAGCTCGTCAATGCCTGCTGCGCGGTTAATCATCTGATAGTCAAAGGCTATCTCGATGTTGTTATACGCCTTGAGTTTGTCGACAGCTGCTTTAAACACTTGTTCCGCGTCTTGGGCGAAGGTGTTTGCCGTCAATGCTAAAATGCTGATTATAAGCAATAAGTATTTTTTCATAAGACACCGTTATTTTTAATGTTATCTTCTAAATCCAAGTCTTTCAAAAATTGTTCGAGTGCAAATTCTGTCGCTACTTTGACTTCGCGCTGTTTGCTGCCGGCGAACGGGCCGACGATGCCTGCTTTTTCAAGCTGGTCGATGATTCTTCCCGCTCTGTTGTAACCGAGTTTCAGCTTGCGTTGCAACATTGATGTTGAACCCTGTTGTGTCTGGACTATAATCCTCGCGGCATCTTCAAACAACGGGTCACGTTCATTAGGGTCAGACATCTCTTTCGACGCGCCGCTATCTTCCTGTTCATCAGGGCAATCGGGAAGGAGGAACGCCTCTGGATATCCGCGCTGTTCACCGATGTAGTCGCATATCGCCTCGACCTCCGGTGTGTCGATGAACGGGCATTGCAGACGCACGAAGTCGTTGCCGGTGGAGATGAGCATGTCGCCGCGGCCCACCAATTGGTCGGCGCCGTTGCTGTCGAGGATCGTCATTGAGTCGATGCGTGAGAACACTCTGAACGCTATACGCCCCGGGAAGTTCGCCTTGATCAAGCCGGTGATGACGTTGACGGAAGGACGTTGAGTCGCTATGATGATATGGATGCCGATGGCACGGGCCAGCTGTGCAAGACGCGTGATGGGTGTCTCGACTTCCTTACCCGCCGTGATGATAAGGTCGGCGAACTCATCGATGACAAGCACGATGTACGGCATGAAGTGATGCCCGTCGTACGGGTTCAGCTTGCGGCTGATGAATTTCGCGTTGTATTCCTTGATGTTACGAACTCCCGCGTCCTTCAAAAGCTCGTAACGGTTGTCCATCTCAATACACAGTGAGTTGAGCGTCCGCACCACATTCTTCACATTCGTGATGATGGCCTCCTCAGCGTCAGGCAGTTTCGCAAGGTAATGTCGCTCGATTTTCTGGTATAAACTCAATTCGACTTTCTTTGGGTCAACAAGCACGAACTTCAGTTCCGACGGATGTTTGCAGTAGAGTAGGGAGGCTATTATCGCGTTGATACCCACCGACTTACCTTGACCTGTCGCGCCAGCCATCAGGATGTGCGGCATCTTGGTTAGGTCGGCCACATAGCTCTCGTTGGTGATGGTCTTACCGATGCCGAAAGGCAACTCGTAGCTGCTCTTCTGGAACTTCTCCGAACTGATGATTGAGCGCATCGAGACAATCTGCGGTTTCTGGTTCGGGACCTCAATACCGACAGTGCCTTTGCCTGGAATCGGCGCGATGATACGGATGCCTATCGCCGACAAACACAGCGCGATGTCGTCCTGTAACCCTTTGATTTTCGAGATTCTTACACCAGCCGCCGGTACAATCTCGTACAACGTGACGGTAGGGCCGATGGTCGCCTTGATCTTGTCAATCGCTATTGAATAGTTTTTCAGCGTTTCGACAATGCGGTTCTTGTTGGCTTCCAGCTCGTCGCGGTCAACGACGGCAGTGCCGTCACCGTAGTCTTTAAGCAGGTCAAGCGTGGGGAGCTTGTAGGTCGAAAGCTCAAACTTCGGGTCGTACAAGGTGTCCATGCCGAAATGCTCGCCGTTTTCCTTTACTTGCTTTTCCTCCTGATTTTCAGTGACTTCCATCGAAATATCATCACTGTCATCATCACCCGAAACATCTTCTGTTTTTACCTCCTCAATTTCTACATCTGTCTTTTCTTCGGTTGTTTCTTCTTCTGATGTCTCTTCCTCGGTGGATAACTCTATTTCATTATCGTTTTTGGTTTCTTCTTGTAAATTTGTCTTTCTAATTACTTGAATTTCAACGTTTTCCTCTTCTTCGTCATTCTCTTCTTCGTTATCGTTTAATTCAAATTCAACTTCTTGCGTCTTCTCAACAGGTTGATTGTCATCAAACTTATCTTGAATTATTTCATTTGACTCGTCTTCGTCTTCATAATCGTCATCATCTTCGTCTTCGGTTTCGTTTTTCCTTCTAATGAAATCAAATTTGATGTTAAATGTGAAGATTATGTATGTTATTGCGCTGAAAATCAATAATAAGATGACTCCGACTGTGCCAATATATGGATAGAGGTAGTTGTTAAATAATGTCGAACCGAATCTTCCGATGAAGATGTTGTGATCCGGATTGTTTGTGTTGAGAATCAATGCCATGAACAGCGGAATCCAAATCAGGAACATCATCGCATACTTCCAAAGGGTCCAGCCGCTGATTTCTATCTTTTTGAAAATCAGTTTGATACTGAAGTAAAACCAAAGGAACAGGATGTATGTTGTCCCGATGCCGAACATCTCTTCGCTCATGAATGTCCCGATTGTGGAAATAAACTCGCCGGTGCTTTGAGTGTCGTCAATGCCGAAATATTTCCTGAAGTATGCAATCGTGAAGAACAATCCGACGATGACAAGGAATATGCCCGTGCAGATTCTGCCTCTGCCGTCGGATTCCTTCTTGCGTTTCGCGACTTTGTTTGAGTTTTTTTTCGTCTTCGGCGTGTCAGTCTTACCCTTGGAACCGCCTTTTTTTGCTGTAGTCTTCACTGGCAATTCTTGGGGCTCTGGCGCCGGTGTCCTTAATCTATTCTTGTTTTCTGCCATTATTCATTATTTTGGAAAATAAAAAAATCTGTTCCAACGAATTTTCCCTGAACGCGGATCGTTTGATAACCAGATACATACCGGTTTGCCGATGATGTGGTCAACTGGGACATAACCCCAGAAACGGGAGTCTTGCGAGTTGTGCCGGTTGTCGCCCATCATCCAATAATAATCCATGCCGAAAGTATATTCGTTGGCCTCTTTGCCGTTGATAAATATTTTATCGTCTTTGACAATCAATGTGTTATGTTCGTATGCCGTGATGCAGCGCGAATACAACGCGATGTTTTCGGGTGTCAGCTTCACTGTGGCACCTTTTTGTGGGATCACGATGGGGCCGAAGTTGTCAACATTCCATTTGAAATGTAGCGTGTCGTTCGGGAAAATCTCCTGCGAGACCTCGGTTCCGGCTGGCGCACATACCTTGGTCACCTCGGTCACAAACGGCTGTTTCGCAAATTCGCCTGCCGTCTTCGCGTTCATGTTAAGCACGAATTCATTCGGGACGGGTGTTCTGTAACCCTCTGTAATGTCGTATTTTTCAAGCACTTTCTGGCTTATTGCCGTCCCGTTGATTTTGACGAGGTAATTGTGTTGCATGTGTTCGGGCTGGAAGCCGACCTCATCGTTGATATATACCACACCATCAATGATTTGCACTTTGTCGCCGGGCATTCCGATGAGGCGTTTGACATAATTTTCACGTTTGTCAACAGGGCGTGTCACGATATTGCCGAATTGCGCTTTGTTGTTGTTGACATAGTCCCTCCCGTAGGCTCTAACGAGTTGATAATAAGTCACATTGCTCTGATAAGTCTCGCTCAAGGTGTCGCCTGCCGGGAAATTGAAGACGATAGGGTCGTTGCGTTTTATCTTTGAGAAGCCTGGCAGACGGTGGTACCCGATTTGTGGGTGTTCGAAATATGACTTGGCCGTCTTTGACCATGGTAAAGTGTTGTGTATGAACGGCATAGCAAGCGGAGTGTTTGGGATTCGCGGTCCGTATCCAATCTTGCTGACCATCAGATGGTCGCCGGTCATGAGTGTGCCTTCCATACTCGACGACGGGATTTTGTACGCTTCAAAGACGAAAGTCCTGACGATGAACGCCGCGACGACAGCCCAAAGTATTGCGTCAAGCCAGTCGCGGACCCATCCTTTCGCAGGTCTGACAGTCGTCTTCGGGTCGTGATATTTGACATCTTTTCTGCTCAGAATCGGGAAATAAATGTACGGGAAAAGTGCCGCGGCGATGATTTCACCGAAATCATATCTTGCATAGCATTTTGCTAATTCGATGAACATCAACATTATGATGAATGTGTTCAGATACGGGAAAAGAAGCAGCAGATAGCACCACCACTTGTTCCATCCGATTATTTTAGCGAGAATGTGCAGGTTGTAATAAGGCACGAATGTCAAGGAACGTTTGTATCCAGCTCCCTTAAAAAATGCGCCGCACGTCATTGTCATCACTGAAAAAACCAGCGGTAAAAGTATGATTGTCAAAAACATGTTCATTTTACAAATTGTTTGTTGTTCTATTTCTTTTATCTCTAATCTTTAATCTTTCAACTAACAGAGGAGGTCTTCCATCGTGAAGACGCCTTTTTTGTCTTTCAAAAACTCTGCGGCGATGACGGCGCCTGTCGCAAAACCTTTGCGGCTGAATGCCTCGTGCCTCAAGCTGATTCTGTCGCATCCCGATTCTCCCGTTATCTCGTGTATTCCGAATACTTCGCCTTCGCGTATGGCATTGACTCTTAATGTTTTGTCACTGCCAAAATCAAGTTTCCAGTCATCATAGTCGCTGTCGTTGGCGATGATGTCGTTGGCGAGTTTCACGGCGGTGCCACTTGGTTTGTCGAGTTTGTGAATATGATGCGTCTCTGTTATTTCTAATTTATAATCAAACTGTTGCGCGAATTTCGCCATCTGCTTGTTGAGGCTGAACACGAAATTCATCCCGATGCTGAAATTCGGGGCGTAAAACAACGAATGTCCTTCGTCCGCGCATCTTTCCCTTACCTCGTCAAGCGAGTCGTACCAGCCGGTAGTCCCTACGACAACGGGAATATTCACATCGAAGCATTTGTTGATGTTCGCTATAACCGTCGCCGGTGTGCTGAACTCAATCACGACGTCGCATCTCGATATGTCTTCCTTGTTTTTGTTCCATTCCTCCTCTGTATCAATACGATGCGATATCTCATGACCACGGGAGACAGCAACCTGCTCGACCTCGTGTCCCATCCTTCCATAACCTAAAACTACAATCTTCATCTTCAAAAATTTAATTTCACGCTGACTCCGGCTGTCCCGAGACCATTCCCATAGCCGCACACACATTCGTTGAATGACGGCTCCCACTTCGGTTCCACTTTCATCGTCAGGTTATCGTCTATCTCATAATAAAAAAAGTATGCGTCAACGCTGGCGTCAATGATTTGCACCACATACCACGCCGCCATGATGATCCAACTCAATTCCATGTTCCTGCGGTAATAGTCGCGCAGGGTGATGAGGTTCTCGTCGGTGTATTTCCCGGCTTCCGTCTTGGCTTTCTCGCTGACGTCAGTCTTGATGCCTGCCTTGAAATCGTATGCGTCGCGATAGAGCCTGTAATCGTTGCCGTTGGTTATGCCCAGATATCCCGTGGCGAAGAAGCCGGCGTATACAATCGGCATCTTCCAGTATTTCCTGTTGTACGCTTGTCCGGCACCAGGAATCAAAGCGAGCCACGTCGCTTTCTTCGGGTCGTGTTTCCTCTGCCGCAGCAAGGTGTCGTTCCCGCTTTCTTTTTTTGAATCCAATTCCGGAATCTTTATCAATATTGATGTACTCTCTTCTGAATTAACGGCCATATCTTGGGCTGTAAGACTTGGCGTTAAAATCAAAAATGACAAAAACATCAATATGTGTCTCATAATCAATTGTTTTTATTGATATAGTCAAGCAAGCGGTCAAACTCCTGGTCGTTCTTGAAGCTGATGGTCAGACTGCCTTTACCTCGACTGTTACGGCTGACTTTTACATTCATATTCAACGATTTGGAGATGTTCTCAGCTTTGATTCTGAAGTTTTCTGGCACGATGTCTTTTTGCCTTTTTATGCCTTTGACGGAAGTCTTGTTGTTTGCGTTTCTGACTAAACTCTCGACCTGGCGGACGTTGAGGCCTTCGTCGATTATCTTCTTGAGTATCAACAGTTGTTCTTTCTTGTCTTCAATGCTGATGATGGCTCTGGCGTGACCCATTGAGATGAATCCGTCGCGGAGTGCGAGCTGTATCTCTTCCGGCAGTTTGAGTAATCTGAGGAAGTTGGTGACTGTCGAGCGGTCTTTCCCGACTTTCTCGCTCAGTTGGTCTTGTGTGAGTTGGCATTCCTCGATGAGTCGTTGGTACGACAATGCCACTTCTATAGCGTTGAGGCTTTCGCGGTGGATGTTTTCGATGAGCGCCATCTCGAGCATCTGCTCGTCGTTGGCCACGCGGATGAACACGGGTATCCTCTTCATTCCGGCGAGTTTTGACGCGCGAAGACGCCGCTCTCCCGATATGAGTTGATATTTGTCGTAGCCCATTTTCCTGACCGTAACTGGTTGAATCACACCGTGTAGTTTTATTGATTCCGACAACTCCTGAAGTGCCGTCTCGTCGAAGTCGTTTCGCGGTTGGAACGGGTTTGTCTCTATTTTGTCGATGTCGATTTCCGCGATGGCGCCCGCCACGTAGTTTCCGGAGATGTCGGCGGAAGTGATGTCGGTGTCGGGGCTTTGGAGTATCGCGTCGAGACCCCGCCCGAGGCCTCTTTTTTTGTTATTGCCTGTCGTCATTGTCGATGTTGTTTCGTTTTAGGATTTCTCTTGCGAGGTTGAGGTGGTTTATGGCACCGGAACTCGCGACGTCGTGCATGATGATGGTTTTACCGTAGCTCGGCGCCTCGCTGAGTCGCGTGTTGATGCTTATTATCGTGTCGAAAACCATTGATTGGAAATGTGTCTTCACCTCGTCAACCACTTGTTTTGAAATTCTGGTCCTGCTGTCGAACATGGTGAGCAGGATGCCTTCGATGTCAAGGTCGCGGTTGAATCTTGATTGTACAATCTTTATGGTATTCAGCAACTTGCCGAGGCCTTCGAGTGCGAAGTATTGGCACTGCACAGGGATTATCACCGAGTCGGCGGCTGTCAGCGCGTTCACGGTGATCAGCCCGAGCGACGGTGAACAGTCGATTATTATGAACTCGTATTCGTCTTTCAGTGGTGTGAGGGCTTTCCGCATCATCTGCTCTCTTTGCGGAAGGTTGATGATCTCGATCTCCGCTCCGACGAGGTCGATATGTGCCGGCAGCAGTGAGAGATTCGGGGTCTCGGTCTCCTTTATTGCGGTGTGCGGGTCAATGTTGTCGATTATGCACTCGTAAATGCTGTTCTCTATAGTGTTCGGGTCGAAACCGACGCCGGAGGTTGAGTTCGCCTGCGGGTCGGCGTCAATAAGTAACGTCTTGTGTTCCAATACGGCAAGGCTTGCCGCCAGATTGATGGAGGTGGTTGTCTTGCCCACTCCGCCTTTCTGATTTGCTATGGCGATAATCTTTCCCATTTACTTATTTTTTAATTTGAAATAAAACGTACAAAGATAGGTAAAATTTCGTCTTGTCACTATTGTTTTTTGTCGAAAGTTATCAACTTTTTTGCTATTCGTCAAAATGCCTTCGTTATGTGCACAAAAAAAAGATTTCCGAGGCTGTAAAAACCCCGAAAATCCTTCATTATGTGTTAGTTATGTGTCTGTTTCTTATTTGTTCTCCAAGTTGTCGAACCAATCTTCAACGTCGTCTTTCATTTCGTTGTGACCCTCGTATTCCTTCGGCTCGTCGAAATAATCTTCCGGATATTCGCCGGTCTCAATGTAATTCAGTGTCTCTTTCAGCGCGTTGGCGAACTTCTCGAAGTCTTCCTTGTAAAGGAAAATCTTGTGTTTCTCATACGAGAAATGGTTCTGATCTTCGTTGAAGCGACGCTTGCTCTCTGTTATCGTGACATATTTCTCATCATTTCTTGTGGCTTTGACGTCAAAAAAATATGTGCGTTTACCCGCACGTACCGGTCTCGAAAACAATTCCTCGCGATTGTTCATCTTTTCATTTTCTTCCATACTTTCCAAATTTGATGTAATCGGCTGCAAAAGTATAAAAATTTTGGATATGCCCCGAAAAAATATTTTATTTTTTAAATCGTAAAAAAACGTGCCTACACTTGAACAAACCGACTGTTGTGTTGTTCTATGTTCGGTTTTAGTTATACATTTCAATTTTCTCAGATGAAGAAGCACCTTTCGTTCCCAGCGTGGGTGCTTCTTTCTTTGTAATCACTTCAGAATGAAATGTTTCTGTCGGGGTACCTTAATTTTGTGACAATGCGTTTCGTGTATTCAGGGAAGTCGCTTTTCATAATCCAGTCGTAATACTGCGGCTCTTTCCTGAAGACATCCTCGACACGTTCGTCTTTGTGCTTGCCGAATTTGAATACCGGCCTCCCTTCGTCATCATAGACAATCTGTCCCATCAGGTCAACATTCTGATGATGCGATGAGAAACGTGCGAGTTCTGACATGTCATTTATGATTGGTTTTGTCGTAACGCCTTTATTGTCAGTGTATTCTGTGTCTTTATATTTATCGAGCATGGCCATGAGAACCTCGTATGTGGCCATGGTGTCGGCGTTGGCTGAATGGGCGTTGTCGAAGTCTTTGTTCATGAAGAAACGGTATGCGCCGCGCAGTGTCCTCGGCTCCATCTTCATGAAAATATTCTGCACGTCGATGAGCTGTCGGTCTTTCAAGTCGAAATTCACGCCGGCGCGGATGAACTCCTCAACCAACATCGGAAGGTCGAATTTCAAGATGTTATATCCTGCGAGGTCGCAGTTGCCGAAAAACCGTGAAATCTCCGGCGCCAGCTGCCTGAATGTCTTCTCTCCCGCCACGTCTTCGTTGGTGATGCCATGCACCGCCGTGGTCTCCGGCGGAATCACGCACTCGGGGTTGATACGCCACGTGCGCTGCTCCTCCGTCCCGTTGACATTGATTCTCAATACACTTACTTCAATAATCCTGTCGTGAACCTGGTTCAGACCTGTCGTCTCCAAATCAAAAAATGCGATTGGTCGCTTCAAATTTAATTTCATCTCAAATATTTTGTTTGACATCGTAAAAGTACAGTTTTTTTCAAAATGTTACATCTTCGACGAATTTTTTTTCATTTATTGAGTTGATTTTATAACTTGATGATACCGAAACATCAAAAAGTCATAGCGAGACGCAATCCACAGTTGGAGACTCCGATTACATTGGATGGATAGTTTCTTCTGCTTACCCTACAGAAATTTGGGTCGTAAGTCCAACTGCCGCCTCGCATTATGTGGTGTGTCCCTTCGCTTGGTCCAGTGGGATCGGTTTGCTCTGTGGAACAATAATGTCCTATCCAGTCGTGGCACCATTCCCACAGGTTGCCGCTCATGTCGTAAATGCCGAGCTCGTTTGGCATTTTGCTCCCGACAGGATGTGTGGTCTCGCCTGAGTTGGAGCCGTACCATGCCACAGCTTCTATATTGTTGCTTCCTGAATATTTGTATTTCTTGCTTTTATTTCCGCCGCGGGCTGCAAATTCCCATTCTGCTTCGGTAGGCATGCGAATCTCGAATTGATTATCCAAAATCTCGTTGAGAGTAGTTATAAACTTCTGGCACATATCCCATTTGACACAGTCAACGGGTAGTCTCATATTGTCGTGAATCATCGCTGGATTTGTGTCCATCACGGCTTTCCATAATTCTTGCGTCACTTCCATCTGACATATATAATACGGTGACAAATTTACGACATGAACGGGATATTCATTCCCATCAGGATCCTCTTGTCCTTGCTCTTCTGTGGCTCCCATTTTAAAAGTGCCTCCTTCAACCAAAATCATTGTGAAAGCTACATCATTAACAGAAAAGATGACAGTAGAATCTGTGTATTGTACATCATAAACATGCTTTACAATATTTTCTTTTTTGCATGAAAAGAAGGAAAACGATATTATGAATGTGAAGAATAATATCCCAAAACGCACAAAGTTATTCTGCATGACGCGGTTGCTTGTGAAAGGTTGAGATAAAATGATATTGTGCTGAAAACAGTAGAAGACCCAATGTATTCATGAGGATATGAGGTATATACAATAAAATGGCGGGCAGCGCATGACAGCGATATATGTTCTGCATATTCCCCAAAGCAGGGAACACCATATTAAGTAGTGAGTGGATGCGTTGCTTTTTCTTGCTGATAAAAATAAACTCCCAGTAGTAACGCGCCAGCCTAAAGCCATGCCCAAGCCGTTCGGGATGAGCAGCCATTGAATTGATATAGTTAAGGAAGCGTTTTCCTTGCTTGTCGGGCAACAGTTGTGTTATATCGATGCGACTAGTGGCTTCTGAAGGGTGGATTCTTGTGCAGACGGCGGCAACGACACGCTCAAAATTATACTGTTTCGCCCTGTTTATTAAAATTGAAACATCCTCATCATCATAACGTTCCATCAACAGAATCAAATCACGGTACCATTTCCCGCCTTCAAGAAAATGAAAAGCCAAATGTGATGACAAATACAGCCACCTGTCAACGTCATCAAGTTCGGAAACCACTTCATTTACAATTTTTAGTCGAGAAATTGAATCTAAGTTGAAACCATTTATCGTGGCGGAAAAGAACTTTTTCGTGACGAGTGCGATATGAACGTCAACATTAGGAATGCGTTCCGAAGGAGAAATCATAGAGACTTTCCTCTTCGTATTCATTGCTGCTTCATCGAGAGCGAAAGAGAATTCAGGGTGATAGCCGTCAGCTTGCAACAGCCTGATAAATTCCATTGCACGTTCAGCTGGAATGACGAGCAAATCTATGTCTTTCAACTCACGATCCAACGTGTCGGAATACACGGAACGTATGAGATCTATTCCTTTCAAGGGGACTATTCTGAAACGACCTTTTGACTTGGCACATATTTTATCGAAACAATTTATGTAAACAAGGGCATTCGCCTGCCGTTTAAGGTCAACTGTTCTGACGTTGTATATAGTTTCCATCTTCTATTTGAAATATTTTGTATTCATCGTTTGTAATCATCACAAGATCGTGGCTGACACAAATCAGCAGATGTTGTTTTGCCAATTCGCAAATTGCATTTCTGATTAGTGCTGACGTGGCGTAATCGATGTTGCTTGTTGGCTCATCGAGGATGATAACCGACGGCTTGCCGACCAATGCGCGTATTAATGCCAAACGCTGCTTTTCTCCAGACGAAAGGATACGTCCCTTGGCACCGATGCGCAACGACAATCCGCCTGAATCGTCAATCAGATAGTCCAGCGAAAACTCATGAAGATATTTCTTGATGAGTTCCTCGCTTATGTCACGTCCCAAAGATATATTGTCGAGCAGCGAGCCTTGAAATACAAAAGGTTCCTGCTCAACGATGGCAATCTGTGGATAAAGTGATGTTTTTTTGTATTTTTTTATATCTTTCCCGTTGTAGCAAACAGAGCCTTCTTTAGGTTCGAGCAGACCTAATATCAAGTTTAGGGTCGTACTTTTTCCTGTGCCATTTGGACCGGTTATCACATTGAGATGACCTTTGGAGAGTTTCAAGTCGGCATGGCTAAGGATGATGTCATGCTGTGATTTTTCCGCTTTTTTTTCATGCGAATCATACCAATAGGAAAGATTTTTAAGTTCTACATTTTCAATTTGTTCATTCCACGTGAGAAGACCGTCATTTGAAGGTGTCTCCATCTGTAGTACCAGTTGCAAGCGTGAGATTGAACTTTCCGTGTTGGCAAGTTGCTGATATCCGCCGACAAGTTTTATGATTTCGTTTCGTATTATAAGAATTACGGCAGGAAACGAAACGGCAATTCCGATATTGATATATCCGTTGCTGTCAGGCAGAAAAATCAGGAACAAAATGATAGCGATATATGTCAACAGTTCTACCAATAACGACTGCGTCGCGCCGTACAATTTGTGTTTTCTGCTCACGTCGGAAATGGTGTCGAATGTTGAGGTCATTTTTCTTTCATAAAAACTTACTGCGCCATAAACACGAAATATCCGATGTCCAGTCAGCCATTCGTTGAAATATTGCAACAAGGAACTCGTCTCATTGTTTTGCATCCTGTTGAAGTATTTTAGTTTGTCTCTCATCAGGAATCCGGCACCGATAATAATCAACATCATCAGCGACACCAACGCGACCATGCGTGTAGATATTAACATCATCAGTACGATGGCGGAGACGATGGCGACTGGAGCGCGCAATAAAGAATTGCATATCATAGGAATCAGACTGCTTGTCATTGATGTCTCTCGTGTCATTCCAAAGGCGGAGCGGCTGTCAAAATTGTATGAAATATCTTCCGCAGAGAATGCAAGCATCTTCGACAGATATTGCATGCGGATGTTGTATTCCACATCAATAATTGCGAATGTAGTGATGACGTTGGATCCTTTTTGCAACAGAAGATACAGGGCGATAAATAAGATGACGAAGAGAAAATTTCCTTTTGTCACGATACTGAGAATGTCGTTTCCTGCTCCGCTGACGGCATCTTGGAAGAAATAAATCGCCATAGTTGGCAGTACTCCCAAAATGATTTCCAATATCATCAATATAATCAACATCAAATGGTAGCGTTTTGCCATCTGCCAAGCAAATCTCATAACGTTCCATTCACGGCGCAAACTCTCGCGTGACAATCTGTCAGAATTGGAAGAATGACTCGATGACTCGTTTTTTTTCATTATAATCTTTTTTTAAGAACGCTGACCTGTGCAGAGTTACCGACGTGGGATTATACCTGTCAAGCAGGCAGTCTTTGCACAGCGGCAGCTCGTTATCCTTGTGACGCCAATGTAGCGTGCGGAATTTGCGGGCTGCATTGTTATTCAGGATTTCGCTGTAAGTGTTTTCCAACAGCGAACCCACGACACATTCTCCGGTATAGTCGAAGCTGCACATCGACGCGTCGCCATTCCACAGCACATTCAGTCCTTCGAGAGCGTGCGGGCACCGTCTGTGCCCTTTCCCGATGTGGCCGGCCAAGTCGCCGGTCAGCGGCAGACGAGGCCATGGGAATTTGCTTCCCAAAAAGATTCCGTTCAGCTGCGAATAGCGTGCATAAAGCATCTCACAACTCCTTAGTATATCGTCCGTGTGGCCGGCGAAGCCGCTGTCAACCACTACGGTTATGTTGAAAAACTTGTTGTGGCTGGCGAATATTTCATTCACAGCATCGAGTTTATTCAACGTCTCATCAAAATGCGCTCCGACTCTCATGTTTTCATAATATTCCCGACAGAGCAAGTCGGCTGAAAAATTGACCGAGACACGCCGTGCATTCAATATTGAATCCAAATTCGATTCATCAACGACGGTGCAGTTGCTATACAGATTAACAGCAATGTTCCGGCGTGACAATTCATCGATGAACCCCGGAAGGTTCGGGTTCAGGAACGGCTCTCCGTGCATATGCAGATACGCGAGTTTGAAAGGGACATCAAGATGCTCCAACACGCGATGAAAGGTGTCAATACTCATGATGCCAAGCGGCCGCATTGAGTTGGACACGGTGCCGTGGGGGCAACATGAGCAGCGGAGATTGCAGACGCTGGCGGTTTCAATATTAATATAGTCGGGCGTATTCGGTTCGAAGCCAGGATGTAAATATTTTCTGTTCAACGAAAGATGCCAACTTTTAATCTTGGTTTTCAGTTTCCGCATGGCACGCCTCCGTTTCTTCTTGGTTGCTTATATGACAGGCATGCGCCTTGGCATAACCGCCGATGATAAAGGAAACAGCTGTCGCAGTGTTCCAAAAAAGTCTGTGATTGCAATGTTCCGATGGCCTTGCTGAAAATGTCGCGCAAGGTGTCCCAGCCGAGTTCGTCTGAAAAAGGGACGCTTGGCTCGTCAACGCCCAAACACGGGGAGAAACGCAAATCGGTTGACAGCGAGAGGTTGTGCATCCCATCGTCTTCGTTGACATTACAGAAAGAGGCATTATGATTGTGACGAAGAATGTCAAGAGCCATGTCTTCAGGGAACAAGCACAGCGGCAACGGTTTTGCGATGGAGACGCGTATGTTGTTTTCTCTGCCTTGTTCTAAGATTCGCCTCAGGCGAGGAATCATCGCACGTATCAAATCAAAATGGACAAAACTGTTGATGCCTTTGTGACTTGGGATGGTGAACGCCACGTTGAGGGCGTTTATGTCAGCGTCTTTTGCTATCTTGAACCATTCATCATAGTGATTTTCCGAGTCGTCGGCAAAGATGTTTCCGCGCAGGATGATGTCTGTTCCGTTCTCGCGGCACAGACGCAGATTGTTTCGGAACTTTGACATCAGGCGCTCATTATCAAACAGCTCGTTGGTGATATGCACATGCAGCTGCTCGACGGAATTACTTTTTCCATTCAACAACACATCAGGCATTCGCACGCTCAGGTTGGTTGCGAAATACATCTTGATGCCGAGCCGTTCAGTTTCCTGAATCAGCCAGTCAATGTTCTCATACATCAGAGGCTCTCCGCCGCATGGTAGCAGTGACTGAACTTTGTTACGTTGCGCCCACGACAGGATCCGCATCATGTCGGTTTTCGATATTGATGATCTCTGCAATTCCATGGAGAAACAATAGGGGCAATGCATGTTGCATTTGCCCGTGACGAACACCATCAGTTGGCGGCGTTTGTCTGGTTTTTGTTGGTTCGCGACGCCTTCCAGCTCGGTTCTGAGACCCGGGAGATTATGCCACAGCAAGTCCTTTGTGTGTTGCGCTGTATTTTCATCCAAAGATGCAATGTATTTGTACATTTCTTTGATGAAAACGGAATATGATTCTGCAAGATTGGAAAAAACGGCGTATCTTTCCGGCGATTCGAATTTGGTCATTGCATCGTCATAACCATCGCGTAAGACAGGCATCCATTGCCGCGCGGCATTCGCCATTTCCATTGCTGATTCATCACTGGTATGAAAAGCTGAAAAAAACAGGTCGGAATGTACAGGGAAAGACATGACAACTTCATCAATTGCCACACGTCGGAAAGTGACATCACGGCTTTCCAGCATAGTCTTCAATTCATCTCTGGTCATTGTTAGCAAAAAATAAAGTGTTTAATTTATTGCGATTGCTGTATGTCAGACAATAACAGGGAACAGAATCGCATATTGAGGAGATCGTATTGAAAAAATGACGTCCGTCAGCATTTGTGTTGACCTTGTTTGTCAGGCCGAGCATTTTTTCGAACATTATCTCACTCGGCATCGGTTTGACACAAGACTCTGACTTGGCGTTTTCGGCGTTCTGCAAAAAATAAATTGATTTCAAAGGTGCATTCAGATGCGGTTTTTGTGCTATTTGAGACACCACGTCTATTGTCTTTTTGCGCAAACTGATCCCGTTGGGATAACATCTTATCGGTAACAGCAGGGACCCCACCATCGCTTGCCCTTCATCCGTGTAAACAAGCACGAGATCATCTCCGATGTAAGTGGCTCCTTGTTTCATGAGTTCCATGCACAAAGGTGTTTTCCCCACGCCGCTGTTTCCGGCAAACAGCAAGGCTTCTCCGTCAAGGGCTACGCTGGAAGCAAACAGCAGGTAACACCCATACTGACTGCCGATGACGTGTGTCAGCAGCGGTATCAAGCTGGATTTTTCATCGCATCTGTCAAAATAGACATACGTAATGTGTTCTTTTCCAATATGTTTTATTCGCCATTCCGTATTCTCCGGCACGAAATATTCCGTTTGCCGAAGCGAATCCTTATAACATCTCACGTCACCTGTCCCTGAATATCGTGGTACTTCTTTTTTGCGTAAGAAACGGTGGCGACGGTGCTTCGGGCGTGTCCCGCCGATGCATGCCAGCACCCAGTGCAAATTCGCCTCGTGCGTGATCTCGAATTGATTATATTCGCAAACAACAACGTGGTGAACCGCCGTTGCGTCACGATTCACTTCATGGTAACGAAACAACCGCTTCAGATCCTGTAAACCGGCGGATTCCTCGTCGTTGAAACCGGAAACCTCGATACAGATATTTGCAATTTGCATGATAAACGATGTGGACGAACACATATTTTCTCAACTATTTTTCAGTAAGGAAATGTCTAATGAAGAGCGGTCGCCGAAATTAAATATTGAAAACGGCACGGACTCGCTTACATTGTACATGGTGGTAAGCCATTTGTTTTTGTCATATTGCATCATCATCCCATTTGATGCCTCCATCAGTTGCTGTAAAAGCTCCACTGAAGGGCGAGCCTCCACTGTTGAAACCGGCATGCCGCTTTGCCGCACCAAATACACCGATTCAAGTGGTGCGGAAAGACAATAACTGGCATTCATCTCTTCAATGACGTCAATGTCTTTCTTTTCTTTGGCGTTGCCGATGTGTAATTTTGCCTGGAACAAAAGCGAACCTATCATTGGTATGCCGTCTTTCATGTACAGCAACACGATGTCATCGCCCATGAAGGACAGACCTTTCCTTGCCAGGTCGGTGCTCAACGTTGACTTGCCACTGCCGCTCTTGCCGAGAAACAAAAAGGCCCTGTTGTCGATGCTGACTGCCGCACCGTGAATGAGGAACCGTCCGAAAATTGTGCCTATCACGTGCATCAGCAGCGGCAACGCACTGACTGGATCGGTGTTCTCATTTCCCACAAGACAATCTTCTTTTTGAGGAGACTGATGGAGAACGTAGTTTATAATCCGTTCCGAGGGGCGGCAACAAATCCACGATTTATCCTGCATGAGGCCATAGTAATACTCTCCACGTTGCTGTGACACATAGCACGAAGCAAGGCCAAACGCGTCTAAATCGTTAAGGGTTCTGACACGTCGCCGTCCGGTGCATCCTTCTGATTTAATGGCTGTATTTTTCTTTGACTGCCATTGCATCTTTGCATCCTTTGGCATACGAAACGACGACCGCCTCTTCAACACAACGGTACAGTCTGCCTTTTGGGATGAATCGACAAGATGATATTTGAAATAATCACAAAGCACATCTATGTCGCTCTCCAACTCACTTTCAAAGTGTATTGTCATATCAGCAAACTGTACCCGGATTGAGTGTTTTGCCATAACGACAAATCAATAGTAATAATACAGTGTCGTGTAGTAGTATGTGTAATACAATGTGGTGTAATACAATTTGTGGTTGTACTTGCCGCTGCCCTGAACGAGGTTCATTGAGCCATGCTTGACAGTCTTTGGCTGTTCATAGCACCTTTTTTGTTTTTCTGATTGCATAAAAAGTAATTTAGGTTATTAGTAAATAGTTAAGCCAATATTTTCATTTCCTTCCATTCTGTCAGTTGAGTGTCAATGTCTTTGCGGACTGTCTCGGCGTCTGTGATGTCATATTCGTCCAATATCTGCGCCACAATTTCATCAACAGATTTGTTTTCGCTTACCGCAATCCAGATGGTGCTTGCAACTTCGTTGAACGTGTAATAGTCGCCGGTGTTCACGTCAACCGCGACAATACGGTCGTTAAGTGATTTCCACGAAATATTCTCTAAGATATTCATAGTTTTATAATTTAATGTTTTTGCAATTGATGAGATTTTTGGCGAGGCAGCCGGCGTTGCATGACATGGGGTTGTGCAAGTTGCATGTGGCGCATTCGATGCGGCGCCCAAGCATTCGATAGGGTGTAAAACGCTGTTCGAACCAAATACATGCTTCGTTGTAATCTTCAAATTGGGAATAATGTTTCTTGCCTAACGTTGCCAATGGCAGGCAATAAATCACCTCTCCATCCGATGTGATGTCAAGCCGACTCTGACAGCCTGATTGCAGTTTTGAGCCACAGCGCCACAAAATGCCAAGCTGCTCGTCGGTAAACGCGCACGTCGGTATGCCGCACTCGTAGTCCAGATGTACATCTACTTTTGCCGCCTCCTGTGCCAGACGCACCACCTTCGCTGCAACGACGGAGTATTGTTTGTCGTCAAGCGATACATTTGTCTGATTGTAAGTCGGAAGCAGAAAACCGACTTTTATGCTGTTGCTCAGATGGAACCGTTTTGTGTATTCCAAAGCCCACATGTTGTCATCTTCGTCGGGCATGACATTGAATGTCAGGCAGGCTCTTGATTTCAATATGTCGAGTGCTTGCGTGATGTTCTTGCGTTGCTCGTCGTTCCAGTGTGCGGGGTCATTCACGTTCACGACCCAGTTCACGGGGAGGTCGGCGACTTTTTCCGCGATTTCGCACGCACTGCGCGTGGCGAGATTTGAGAATACTGTAATGTTCATATCCTCTTCCAGCAGGCGGGCAATCATCCATTCCATGTCAGGATTCAAAGTGGGCTCACCTCCCATCAGATGGAAAGTGCGGTCGGATGGCCCTTTTTTCACCCACTCGACGATGCCGCTGAAACATTCACGCGACATTGTCTGACGAGGATTTTTGGGATACATTATGTCTTTCCCGAAACAGTAGCTGCATTGATAATTGCAGTAATTGGTCAACATTAAATTCGGCATATCCTTTTCCCTTTATTCTATTGATTTGAAACTGCGGCAACCGCCTTGGCACAAACCGCGCAACATGAATTCGCAGTCCTTGCATTCTGGACGCACGCCATATTTAGATCCTATTTCTTTAGCCACTTGAGCCTCTAACAACCTGTTGAGGTCTGCTTCGTTGTCGGCCTCCATCGCGTTGACGTAACCCAACTGGAACAGCGGGAAGCAATTCCATGTTTGCAACCCGGGGCCTATGTCGATGGCAGAACCGCAAACAAATTCCATCTGCGAACCCTGGCGCAGCAAATGACCGCGCTGCTCGTCATCAAACATACAAGCCTGGAATCCGCAGTCCATGTTCATGGTTATCTGACGCGCCGCCGCCTGATCAACACATTTTATGAAATATTCACCCGCTTTCTTGTATTCGTCAGGCTCAATATACTTGTTCCCTCCCTGATAAATAGGCAATGCTATTCCGGTACGGATAGTACGGCTCAATTGATATTTGTCTATCATGTCAAAAAGGAACGTCGGATCCGCGTTAAGGTCAAATATTGTAAATGACAAAGCACTTACCTGATGGAATTTTTCAAAAAACAGTTCAAGGTTGTGATATTGATCATCTCTGTAAGTGTCTCTTTCTCCGACATTTACAATAAAATTCATGTATTCAACCGATGCGGGTAAATTCTCAATATCTTTCGGTATGGGATTTGTCGCACTTGTGAAAATCTTACATACGATACCACGCTCATGCAGAAGGTTTACTACCTCGCCAAGATGTGGGTACAAGAACGGCTCTCCTCCAAGCAGACCAAGTGCATGAAAACCATTGTGATAATGGTCTAACAGCCTGGTGATGTCTTCCACTGTCAATATCTCATCACTGACCTTTCTCTGCGCCAAAACTTTTCTCGCGAAGCAGAACGGACAACCACGATTGCAACGATGTGTTAAGTACAAATTTGCCATGACTACACTCTTTTATTAATTTGTTGTTTTTTACGGGATTCCTGCAAAAGACCTTGTTTGACAGAAATCCAATAGCAATACTTTTCATTCTCGCCTATTTTATACATTGATTCTGGACGGTCAGCTGGCGTGATAAACAAATCCCTGCCGTCACGTGTCACCCACGCATGACCACGCTTGCGAATATCACTGCCGCGCATGAACTGCAAGATATTGATTCTGAAATCACCCTTCAAATGCAATAACTTACAAAGCGCGTACACGAACTCGGATATAACCCGGCACTGTCCCCAATGCTCATTTTTGTTTTTTTTCATGAATTCAAACAAACCAATCAAAACGAACTGACACAAATCAATGTGTAATTGCGTCTGCAAAAATAGTATATTTTTTTTTGATTATAAAAAAAATCAAAAAAAAAATCAAAATATAAATATATGTGAATCAAAATGTTATAGTAATTGTATAAAAATATTATATGTTTTTATTGTTGAGAAAATGGAAATTCGATGACATATTACACGTGTTCTTGTAATTTTATTTTTTTTTGTCAATTTTTCTATGACCAAGTTGATGACAGACAGTGTTTCTAAAAAAAATTTTGTTTCATTATTTTTCAAGGCTTGAAATCACTACTTTTGTGCCATTAAATTTTATCACGATGAGAAACTTATTTTTAACCCTCGCTGCCATTCTCCTTTCAATGTCAGCTTCTTCACAGCCTCTTTGGATGCGTTACAACAAAATATCACCGGATGGTGAAAAAATAGCTTTTTCTTATAAAGGCGATGTCTATATCGTTGATTCCAAAGGCGGTACGGCTCTCCAGTTGACCACAAACGCTGCCTACGACTACTGCCCGATATGGTCGCACGACGGCAAGACAATAGCTTTCGCCACCGACCGCAACGGCAATTTCGACATCTATACCGTCTCTGTGAACGGCGGTGTCGCGAAACGTGTCACGACAAACTCGGCCAATGAGACTCCGCTTGCGTTCTCGCCTGACGACTCCGAAATATATTATTCGGCTTACATCCAGAAAGACGCCGCCGACGCACAGTTCGCCTCTGGCTGGCTCACCGAATTATATAAGGTGTCGGTTGACGGCGGACGACCTCAGCAGGTGACGGCCGCCACGGTGTGTTCGGTCTCATTTGACGAAGACGGAGAATCTTTCCTATATTACGACAGGAAAGGCGGCGAGAACATCTGGCGCAAACACCAAACCTCGTCGGTGGCACGCGACATCGTTTATTACAATGCAAAAGATAAAACTCATAAACTGTTGACTACCAACGCCGGCGAAGACCGCGACCCGATATTTATGCATGGCTGCCAAAATGTTGTCTTCCTCAGCGAACGCGACGGAAGAAGCCAAAACGTATATATGATGCCGTTCAAACGTGCCAACGTGATAGGGGAGGTCAATAAAGGCAATAATACACCAACACCTCTCCCAATGGTTCAGCAAGTGACTGATTTTCAGACTTATCCGGTGAGATTTCTGAGCGTCGCCGACAACGGGATGCTCTGCTACGGATATCAAGGTGAGATTTATACGCAAATGATTGGCGATGAACCGCAAAAGGTTGAAATTGAAATCGTTAACGACCAAGAAAACAAGATTGAACGCGGGAAATTCGGCGGTGCTTCTGAACTTACAATCACTCCTGACGGCGACTTGATTGCCTTCGTCTCACGCGGCGAGGTTTTTGTCACGACAGATGAATATCAGACCACAAAACAAATCACACACACCGCAGAGGCTGAAGGCCAACCGTGTTTCTCTCCTGATGGTAAGTCGTTGATTTACACCTCGGAACGTGACGGATACTACAATCTTTACATTGCAAAAATGCCTCGCAAGGAAGACCTTAACTTTGCATACGCGACGCTCATTGAGGAAGAACCGCTTTTCGGTGACGACGGAATCGAGCGCACCGTCCCGCAGTTCTCACCCGACGGGAAAGAGGTGGCATTCATCGAAAACCGCAACATCTTGAAGGTCGTAAATCTCGAAACAAAGAAAGTCCGCCAGATTACCGACGGCACTCAGCATTACGGTAATTCTGACTATGAGGTTGATTATCAGTGGTCTCCCGACGGAAAATGGTTCGCCCTGACGCTCGTCACAAACATGCGTGACCCGTATTCTGATGTCGGCATCGTCTCCGCCGACGGCGACATGAAAATCCATAACATAACCAACGACGGTTACATCACCGGCGGCCCGCACTGGGCTTTGGACGGCAACGCAATCACCTTCTATTCAAATCGTTACGGAATGCGCTCGCACGCTTCGTGGGGAAGCCAAAACGATGCCTTCATCTGCTTCATGAATCAGGATGCTTACGATAAATTCCGTCTTTCAAAAGAAGATTACGAACTTATGAAAGAAGAGGAAAAGGCGTTAAACAATGACAAGAAAGATGAGAAAAAAGACGGGAAGAAAGATAAGAAGGAAGAAGTGAAACCGATTGAAATTGAGTTGGATAGACTTGACGAACGCATCATTCGCCTCACTCCGATGTCGTCGCGTCTTTCGGGTGCCGTCCTCTCAAAAGACGGCGACAAACTCTATTTCATGAGTGCCTTCGAGAAAGGCTACGACCTTTGGGAACTCGATGTCCGTGAGAAGTCAACAAAGATTTTGAAGAAACTCGGTGGCGGTGGTGCTGAACTCGTTTTGAACAAGAAAGGCGACAACATTTATGTGTTGAGCGGCGGCAACCTTCAGAAAATCGAGGCGAAAGGAGGGAAGGCCACACCTATTAATTATGAAGCGACGATGGAACTCGACCGCGCCGCCGAACGCGAATATATGTACGATCACGTGTTCCTTCAGGAAAGCAGACGTCTTTTCCGCCGTGACCACAACGGTGCTGATTTTGAACAGATTAAGGAGGATTTCTATCCGTTCCTCGAACATATCAACAACAACTACGATTTCTCCGAGTTGCTGAGCGAAGTCCTCGGAGAACTCAACGTCTCTCACTCCGGCTCGGGCTATCGTCCTGATAATGACGGCGATGCCACAGCTCAGCTCGGTCTTCTCTTTGACTGGAATTATGAAAAAGACGGGCTTCTTATCGAAGAGGTCCTTGAATACGGCCCGTTCGATAAGAAAGTCTCAAAGGTGAAAACCGGCGACATAATCGAAAAAATTGACGGCGTTGAAATAACGAAAGACATGGATTATTTCCCGCTTCTGAACAAGAAATCTGGCAAGAAGGTCCTCGTCTCGGTTTACAGCCCGAAGTCGAAAGAGCGTTGGGAGGAAGTCGTGAAGCCGATTTCGAGAGGGCCTCAAAATGATTTGTTGTACAAACGCTGGATAAAACATAATGCGCAAGTCGTTGACAGTCTGTCAGATGGCCGTCTCGGCTACGTCCACATCAAGAGCATGGGTGATGCGAGCTATCGTGATGTCTATGCCGACATCCTCGGAAAATATAACAGACGCGAAGGCATCGTCATCGACACGCGTTTCAATGGTGGCGGCCGTCTGCACGAGGACATCGAGATTCTTTTCTCGGGTGAGAAATATCTCGAACAAGTCATCCGTGACTCTGTTGCCTGCGTGATGCCGTCACGACGTTACAACAAGCCTTCGGTCATGATTATCGGCGAGGCGAACTACAGCAACGCGCACGGGACGCCGTGGGTTTACAAGCACAAAGGCATGGGCAAACTTGTGGGAATGCCAGTCCCCGGAACGATGAGCAGCGTGACGTGGGAGACACTGCAAGACAACTCGCTTTACTTCGGACTTCCTGTCATCGGTTATCGCACACAAGAGGGCAACTATTTGGAAAACAGTCAGTTGGAACCTGATGTAAAGGTGAAGAATACACCCGAGAAACTCGCACAAGGCATCGACGAACAGCTCGAAGCCGCGGTGAGAGAACTGCTCAAGGACGTTGATGAGTTTGAGTATTGGGGAAAATAGGCTATTCCACAATAATCTCATCCATGAAAATCCATGAGTCGTTGCCTGCGCCGGGCGTTCCGGCGGGAAGCACTCCCGGATTTTCTATTACAACCCGCAAATACTTGGTTTTCACTCCTTTGAGGTCTAATGTCTTGGTAAAGATGTTATTGCCCGACATCGGCACTTCGTCGTCGAATGTGAACGTCTTTACCCATGTGTCGGGCATGTCGGGCGTGGCATCGACAGGGAAGGCATAGACCCTCACTTTCGTCGGCATCATAATCCAGTCGAATGGATTGGTCATGAAATTGATTGTCAGTGAGTTGATGACTTCCGCTTTGCCGAAGTCGAGTTCGAGGTCGGCGTTGCAGCCGTAGAATCCCTGCCAGTTGCCGTCTTTGTAGTTGTTGCTTCCTGTCACGCCGTTGAGAAGCGCGTCGTCACCGCCGCCGGAATATTCTGGACGATAGTTTCCCGCCGGACTGTTCAAACTCTTCAGATGTCCAATCCCTTTGTGATACAGGATGTTACGCTTGGAAACGACACTGTCGCCGTTCTCGTCATAGCTTATCGCCTTGACGACGCAAGAGCGCTCGATGGCAAATGGTTCGTCGTAAAGCGTTGAGTTTTTGTTCGGCTCGCTGCCGTCGATGGTGTAATAAATGTCTCTGTCGTTGAAGATGGTTTTCAGCGAGATGACAGGTCTTCCGTCTTGCAACTCGTTGTTTATGAATACTTTCTTGTCTGCATCGTTGATGTCTTGGATTATCTTGTCGAAGCGTGCCTCCACGATGTCGCGTGAATAGCCGCGACTTTCGCTGTCCCAGAGCCGGCACGTCATGTCTTTCAAAGCATTAAGTTTTTCTGATAAGTCAGCCATTTCGCTTTTGGTCTCGTTGACATTTTCTGCGCTTGGATTCTGTAATGTATTGTAAATCTGTGCTTTCAAGATGTTCTTGTACTCCGTGACGTAGATGCGGAATGCGGCTGTTTTGGAAAGCCCCGAGGTCTCGTTGTAGAGGCTGAAACTTTTGTTTTCAATCGACTTGAATTTTTCGACACTTTCTTTGCTGACCTGGTCTGGATAAAACTCAAGCAGTGGCTCGTTGAGTTCGGCGAAAGTCATGTTTATCTCATTGAGATTGTAAAGTGCCGCAACCGTCTCGTTGTTTTCGGTATCTTTGTTAAAATATTGAATATCAAGCAGTTTGTTGAATTCTTTTTCATAGGCTAATCCGGTTCCGGGATTCCATGCCATCTCCGCCGCCCAAATCATTGAATGCCATGTGGTTGAGAACATCGATTCGCCGTAGTCGTCCCATGCGGTGTTCATCAGTCCTTTCGCGCCGCTTGCGTATGCGTCACGTGAAAAGTTTGCGATGTTTTTCATATATGTCTGAATGTCAGGGAGAACCGTGCTCCAACAGTTCGCGCCCGTCGCGACCCAGAACGTGTGTCCCGACTCCTTGAAAGGTTTCAGCATCTCTGTGAAGCTGTCTTTCGCGCCGTAGCTCCATACCACAAACTGCATGTCTTCCGGCAGTTTTTCGATCATCGCAGGGTTCTTCGCGATGATGTCGCCCCACATCATGACGGTCTTGCCGTGTTTCTTCAAAATGTCATACACCTTATTAATATGTGCGCAATATGCTTCGTCTTTCCCGATTTTTTCAACATATTCCTTGGCCTTACCCGAGCCAAGTCCTTCAGTCTCATCGCAGTTGATGTTGAAATATCTCGATTCGTAAGCAGGCGCGACTTCATCGAAAACGTCTTCCAGAAACTCGTAGGTCTTTGGGTTCGACGGGTCGAAGTTGTCTTTAGTGTCGCCTATTTCATCGTAATAAAAAGGAATGCGAAGCGTCTTTTCGGCGTGTGCGAAACATTGTTGGTTGCCCATGAACTCGACGTGATATTGTTTTGCGTATTCGGTCAACTCTTTGATTTCCTGTGCGGTAAGTCCGTCGGCTGGCGCAATGTCAGGGTGACTTTTGAGTTTGAAGACGTGTTCGGTGTAAAGCTGGAAGAAGTTCATCTTGTACGCGGCGAGTGTGCGTATTTCTTTCTTTATGAACTCAACTGTCGGAATCGGGCCTCTGCTGATGTCGTCCATCCAGCCGCGATATTCGAGTGCCGGCCAGTCGGTGACGGTCATGCATGGAATTCCAAAGTCTGATTTGTTTGTTGTAATGCGTTGATATTTAATGATTTGATTAAGGCTCTGTCTCGCATAAAACAAACCTTGTTCCGTCGTGGCTCGAAGTTCGATTTTCCTTGGCGTTATCTTAATGATGTAGGCTTGGCTTTCGTTTTCCTTTGCGGAGATGCTTCTGACGATTTTTGTCTTGATGCGTTTTTCGTTTTTCAAGGAGTCCGAACTCCATGAGAACATGCCTTTCTTATATTCCACTTGCTGTGGCTTCGGGATGATGCCGGTCTCCTGTGAAAACATGTTCAGCTCGATAAATAATATGATGATTGCGATGATTGATTTTTTCATTTTACTGCGTGTTTTTAATTAAGGTTTAATTTGAGTTGAATTTCTTTGACCTCATTTTTGAGTTCATTGATTGTGTTGAGAAGCTGTTGTTCTCTCGGAATATTTTGATTTTCAGGTATTTGTGAACTGATGTAATGTACGAATTTCCATATTTCCTTCACCTCGCTCACGGGGATGTCGAAGTTGCTGTAAAGCGGATTCAGCGAGTGCATCGTGAGAAAGCCCTGGTCGAGGTGGTTCTCAATGACTTTGAAGACGATGCCGTCGTCCATGGTGAGTACGATGTACGCCTGCTTGTCGCGGATGTCGTGCCAGTCAACGACATACTCGCCGGTGACGTACGACTTGTCGGGAATCGGCAGCATGGAGTCGCCGCTGATTTGGAAGGTGCGGTATTTCCTTTCCCGTGAGAGAAATGGAAGTTGGAATGTCGGAAGCACTTTGATGTATTCCGGGTCGGCGTAACCTGTTGTGTATCCGGCCTTTGCCTTTTCCGTGACGAGCTCGATGTTCTCGTTGTTGCTGCTGTCAACGGTGGTGGCGAGAACGCGGATATTGCTGCCTTTGAGGTGAACATCATAGCCGCGCTCAAGCTGGCTAAGCTGTGTTTCGCCAATCTTCGACAGGTCCACCTTTATTAATGTGTCTATCGCGACGTTGAAATATTTCGACAACGCCATCAGTGCATCGATGTTCGGCTCCGAGATCTCGTTTTCGTACCCGCTGAGCGTCGAACGTTTCATCCCGAGTGCAAAGGCGACATCGTCCTGCGTCCTTGAACGCCTTTTCCGTAAGAATTTTATGTTGTTACTGAAGTACATGGCAGTATTTTGATTATTTTATTCGTTCAAAAATTATGACTAATTTTTCGTCATGAAACATGATTAAAAACGCGTCAAAATTACTAATAATTTTTGAATTGGAAAGGAAAAAATGAAAAAAAACATCAAGTCACTTTTTCAGATCATAATCCATTGCATTTCCATGCTGAATATCAAAAAGATAAGGTTACGATTGGAATTGTACCCGAATGTGTTTTACGAGTATGGGGTATGTGGTATCGAGTTCCAAAGCCATCGTGTTCTCGGCGAAATCCGCATGACGATGATTCTCATGCCGACTTCCCGTATTCGTACAAGCAGTCGGAGGCGAGGTCGATTTGGTCGTTCCAGAAAACGCAGGTACGGCTTGTGTCGAGTTGTGCTTGGAAGAAGAGTCCCTGAATGTCACGAAGGTCTTTGAAGGCCGGAAGTGTTTCGATGTCATCGTTCACATCGTAAAGCACTCTCTTCCCGTCGTCGAATTCTACGTCGAGGAGGAACCCGTCAAGGGCGCGGAGGGTTTTGATGCGGGGAATCATAATGGCGGTAGTTTTGTTATTATCTGATTGTTCCACATTTTTTGAAGTTCGTCGGAATGCTCTGAAAGCCATTCTTTTACAAGCTCTTGGGCTTTTTTAGGCAAATCACCTTCAAGCATCTCGAATGTTTTTATGTCAAAAAGTCCGACGTATTCATTGTAAATGGCATGAATATGTGACGGTTCGTGTTCTTTTGGCTTGAAGAACATCTTGATTATTATTC
Organism: Bacteroidales bacterium; assembly: GCA_045600605.1. Classification (GTDB taxonomy): domain Bacteria; phylum Bacteroidota; class Bacteroidia; order Bacteroidales; family F082; genus Limimorpha. The sequence continues at coordinate 74,217 of JAZRYG010000075.1, read as the reverse complement.
CATAAAATCTTGAAATCTCCGGCATTATTTTATTTTTTAATGCTGCAAAAATAAATAAAAAATTCCATTTGGATGTTGAAAAGAAAAAATGTTTGCAAAAATCATTTCCCTGACTTTCTTCGGTTGCAGTCGCGGCAGAGCATCTGGCAGTTCTCGGCGACGGTGCGGCCGCCTTCGTGCCACGGCGTGATGTGGTCGGCCTCCATTTGCTCAATTTCAAAGTGCTTTCCGCAAATCTTGCAGATGCCGTTTTGCTTTTCATAGACTTCGCGCTTGGTGTTGGCGTCGAAGGCGCGGATGCCGAGGTTGCGTTCGTCGCCGTCGAGGACATAATAGTAAATGCCTTTCTTCGATTCCACGTCGCTGTCGGCCATGAGCCGCTTGATTCGGCTTTCCAACTCGCCGGCGTCATAATCGTTTTCGTGATATTTCTCGTAGAGTGTCCCCCAGTCGATGCCTTTCATCTCGCGGCGGTAGTTCGGGAAGACGGCTTTCACCCAGTTGATGACGCTCTGGAAATGATTCCACAACGTCACCGCGCTTTTGTCGTGCTGATGGTTGCCCATATACACCTCAATGTTGCCCTTCGAAATCCAGCTGATGGCGGTTTCGAGGTATTTCTGTCGGTTTACCTCGCCGGAAACGTATTTGTTGGCGAGGTTGTACGCCGCGCAGTTGTTCTTGCTGAAGTAGCGTTTTGCGTCGCTGACCCACGAGCCGGCATAGACGGCGTTGCGCAGCTCCTGCTCCGTCAGTTCCTCGCCCGCTATGTTGATGGTCTTGAACCACTTGAGCTTCTCGCTGTCGGTGCCGCTGCAGATATAGACGTTGAGTTCGTAGTCCAGAATCTGCTGCTGTTCGTCTTCTTTCAGGTTGTGGAAATAGCGGAACATGAAAGCGAAGTCGCCGTTCACGTACTGGCAGATGCTGATGGTGCGCTGCTGTCCGTCGATGATTTCGTAGGTGCCGTCGTCGCGCACCGCCCAGTACATCACGTTGAGTGGAAAACCTTGGGTGAGCGTGTCGATGACGGCGTCGCGTTGTTTTTCCTTATAGACAAATTCGCGTTGGTAGGGCGGACGCACATCCAATTTGCCGTCGTAGGCGCGAACGCCGTTTTCGGCATTGTCCTCGTAACCCTGCGTGAGGTCGCGGACGGTGATTTTGTGTAGTTCTATTTGCATGATGGTTGATTATAATTCGTCATTTTGTAAATCTTCTATTTTTTTACTGTTGGCATTGTCGTAATAATCAATAAAAACGCGCTTGCTGTCATTAATGGTAACGAGGATAAGACCATAATTTCCGACAAGGAATGATGAACTGTAATGGCATTTTCCATTACTAACTTGGTCTATCTTTCCATAGTCGGACAAACCGTAGCTTGAATCGTCTTCAAAATATTCCTCTGCTGTAGGCTGTCCATATTTTGCTGCAATCTTGGATACAATGTTCTGATAGTCTGCATAAAGCTGGCTCCAACTTACAAGAACAGATTCTTGAGGTAGAACCACCCGGCAGAAACTGATGATGCCGTAATCTTGGCGGATAGCGAAATTACAATCCAGATAACCTTGGAATGTACCTTGTAGTACGACTCCGTTTTCAAATGCTGTTTGATAGGTGAGACCTCTTCCCTGTAAATGTGTTTGCATTTCCTTTAAAGAGCAGTCCATGCTCTTGCCCATGAATTTCATGCGTTCCTGTGCGCTAATGCTGCTAATTCCTACAACAATGAGGAATAAAATAATGGATAATTTCTTCATATTTTGATAATTTTAAATGTTGGTTTTACTTTTTTAAATTATACTCGGCTTGTTCCTCTGCCGCCAATGGCAATGTCTCTTCCTGCTGCGTGTATTGAATGGCTGGTTTGCGGCGACGGATGAGGATACGTGCATAAATTTCTTTCCCATTAATCGTAAATCGATGACCATATTTGGGATTGTCTTCAACATACCTGTCAATTCCAATTATTTCAAATTGTTCAGGATTATATTTATCCAAAAATGTGATTGGAACACCCATTACGCCATCGTAATCAACAGGAATATCGGATGTTTTATCCACATTGATGGCATCGTAGTTGTCGTATTTTGGATATTCTTCAGGAGTATATTTTTTATAGAGTACTAATTCTTCGTGGCGCTCTTTATAATCCAAATTTGTAAACCAACGTACACCTTTCACTCTGATAAATTTATTTCCTTTCTCATCTACTCTATAGCCAGCGGCATTTAATGGATAGTCTTGAGGTACACCAAATTCTCTATCTCCACTATGAATGCTTGCGCCAAGCCACAATTTTTCTTTTTTTATCAAATGAAAAACCTCTTTATATGATGTGGCATTTACGTTACCAATTATCAAGAACTCCTTGTCATATTCTATCAGTTGTGCGACATATTCTCTGAAGAGTGAAAACGGCGGATTGGTAACCACAATGTCGGCTTGTTTCAATAGTTCAATGCATTCTTTTGAACGAAAATCGCCGTCGCCTTGAAAATAGTTGATGCCGATTTCGTTTGGGTCGGGCACACGGTTGTTGTTTTTGTCGCCGTTGTATTCCAACCAAATGGCGCGTTCCGAATCGTTCTGCGAAAACAAATCCCGCTCCTGGTTTTTGTAGCAGGTGGTAATGAGTTTCTTCAGTCCCAATTTTTCAAAATTATAACTGAAATAGTGAAAGAAGTTGCTGACACGCGGGTCGTCGCAGTTGCAAAGCACCACTTTGTCTTTGAAATGCTCCTTGTAGTGTTTCAGTTCGTTTTCTATATCGACAAGCTGCGTGTAAAACTCGTCTTTTTTGGCGTTTTTCGCCTGATTAAGGTTCTTGTTTGCCATATTTGATTGATAGTTTTTTGCAATGCTATCAATCGGTTTGAATCGTGAAAAAGAAAGGTGTGAACCTCTCTACTCGCGTTCACGGGAAGTCCGCTAAGAAACCCGTCGTACAATTAGATTAGCCCACACCTTAGGGTGCGAGCATTAACATTATTTTGTACGAAAGGAGTCTGTTCAGACTTCTTGTGAACATTATTTCCGATTCGTTAGAAAATCGTTTAGCGGACTTTTTTCTTTGAACGCGAAATAATAGCTAATGCGTTATTTTTTAATATGTTATTTTAATTTTCTGTTTCTGTTGTATATGTTTATAAAGTTTAAATTCTACTGATAATTTCTTCGGCATTTATATTCATTTTGCAGAAGGCGAACCATTTCTTACCTAAATCCTTGATTGATGCACCGATGTGGTAAACCGTGTCATCAATGATCAGGAATCGGTCGTGTGATTTGTCAAACTGCTTCACTTCAATTTTTTCGTATTGCTGGTTATGCTGTTTCAGAGCTATATTGAAAGACGGCGACAATTGTCTTGAATATATGATTGTATCAATGCCTTTTTCACGTTCCGCAAGCCGTAGCAAGACTGTTTCATCAACATAGTTGTCAATCAAGACAATGCGTTTTTTGGCAGAACGGATAAGACTGTTCACAAAACCGAAAGGCTCAAGTACGTTTCCGTCATAGAAAATCCCTTCAACAGGTGGCAGTGCTGTTTTCACAAAAAAGTCGATTTTGTTTTCCGTTACCGAAACGCGCTGTTCTAACCTCTCAATGCGTTGGTTAAACGAATAGCCTTTAAGCAAATGGTCTTTCAAGACTTTGTTGGCCCACTGGCGGAAAAGGGTGCCTTGTTTTGATTTTACCCGATAGCCGACCGATATGATTACATCAAGATTGTAGTACTCAATTTGTCTCATTACGGAACGTCCGTTTTCATTTTGAACTATTGCATTTTTTGCAACAGTTGACTTTTTATCTAACTCTTGTTCTTTGTAAATAGATGAAATATGTCTGGAAATAACTGACTTGTCTCTGTTAAACAACAATGCTAATTGACCAAGGTTCAGCCATACGCTTTCGTTTTCCAAGCGTACTTCGAGTTTGATTTCCTCGTTGGGTTGGTAAAGGACTATCTCATTAGTTATGTTGGCGAAACCGTCTTTCATGTTTTGTGTTTTTTCTTTGAATGTGAATAATAGCTAATGCGTTAATTTATAATATGTTATTTTAAAATTTCTTTTTCTGTTTGTGTTATTCTAATTCGTTAATAATTAATGTTCTTGTTTTTTCAAGACAATCCAATGTCCGGCACTTGTGTTGCCTTCGTGGCGAATGAAACCTAACTTTTGCATTGTGGCGAGTTCCCGCTGAATGGTTCGCACAACTACCGACAAAACTTGCGACATCAATGCAGCTGAGATACGGGGATTGACTTCTATTAAATTTATTATTTTTTGTTGACGTTCAGTGAGTTGCACTTGCGACAAACTTACGACATCACTTACGACATCTGTTATCTCTTTACGCTTGATGGTCACCAATATGCCGCCGCTGTTTTCTTCAAAAACCGGCGCGTCAAATCCTGCGCTTACGAATCCATCACAAATCTTTTTTATGCCCCGTCCCCACGATTCAACAAAACCAGCTTTGTAGAAGACTTGCGCGATATTCAGGTTGCGAGGCCGTGAGGTGTGTTTATGCATCAAAGTGTCGATGGAATATCCTTGTGGCAACTCTCCGATATTCCACAATTCGATGTGGTCGGAGAAAACGCGCATCTGTATGGGTGCGCCGGGATATTCCCTGTGAATGATGGCATTGTAAAGCATTTCACGAAAAGCCTCTTCGGGGATTTCCAAGGGCTCAATCCGTTGCATACCATTGTAATGGATGGGCGAAACAAGGTATTTGCTTTTCAACACCTCCAGCACGTGATCCGCCATTTGAAGGATGTTCCCTTCAATTTCATCTTGAAACATCAGGTCTGTTTCATCTTTGCCAAAACGCCCTATTTTAAATTGAACGCCCGGGAAATAATCCTGCGGACATTTGGCAAACAAAAGAATGGCGGCATTTTTCACATGCCCGCATTCATCAATTAGCCGAAGATTTTCCAATACTTCTTGTGGCGTGTTACCCAATGATTCAGCGGCAAGACGTTTGGACTCTGTCCCTTTTCTGACAAAATATCGGATGGCTTTTTCGTCAATACAGTCTATGGTAGCCGAAGTGTTTGTGACTTCATCCCATTGTTTGCCCATCTTTTTCAGAAGGAATTGCTGCAATGCGGAACCCTTCAGCTCTTGCTTGGTGCTTCCGCTTCTGTAATGATATTTGCCCTGAAAATTGATAGGTACATTACTGGGTTCAACAATGATTTCAATATAATCCAGGTCATCTTTCTTCAAAAGATTAGTCTCGCACACTATCCCCAAATAATTCACAATCTTGTTCGGAATGTCCTCGCTCAACTTATGGGCATTTTTCAAACCGATGACTTCACCGCTGTCATTCACACCAATGTACAAAACACCGCCTTTGGCGTTTGCAAAGCCGCAAATCCATTTCAGGTACTCGTCGCGCCACGACTCCTTGTATTCGGTGTTTTGAGATTCGTTGTTCATTTTTTGTTTGAATGTGAATAATAGCTAATGCTTTTTTTACAATATGTTATTTTAATGTTTCTTTTTTTGTTGTTTATCTGTATTTAATGTATCTATAATAAGTTGTTTTATTTCCTTGTCGGGGAAACAGAATTGGTAATCGGCCACAGCAACAGGAGCCACGGCGGTTTGCAACGCTATTTCCACTTCGTCGTTGTCTTTGTCGGCGCACAAGATAATGCCTATCGACGGGTTCTCACCCTCCATGCGCACGTTTTTGCCGAGCAAAGATAAATAAAATCCCATTTTGCTGACATATTCTGGTCGAAAATCTCCGATTTTTAATTCAATGGCCACCAACGACCGAGTGCAACGATTGAAAAACAGCATATCGATGAAATACTCTTTGTCGTTGAGTGTCAGTCTGTATTGGTTCCCGATAAATGAAAAACCCTTGCCCAATTCAAGGATGAAAAATTTTATTTTATCAACCAATTTCTTCTCCAATTCTAATTCTTTAATAGGCTGCTGGACTTCTAAAAATGCCAGGTTGTAACGACTTTTCAGAATTTCGTTAGCTTGTTCTTGTATATGTTCGGGCAAGGCCTTGTCAAAATTATGTAGTTTTGGAAGTTCCACAGAATGACCATACGCATCGGCTTTGATGAAGTTAAGCAAGACATTGCGCGACCATCCCATTTCAACCGCTTGCTGAATATAGTATTCCACCGCTTTGTCTTCTTGTAATTTGTTTATTATCAGTAGGATATGTCCCCATGGCAAAACTGCGACAAGTTGTCGCACTTTTTCCGGGAAATGCTCGAAGCGTTCGTAAAATCGTTTCATATCCCATAAGTTGCGTGGCGACAATCCCATCTGCGGGAACTCTTTTTTCAAATCTGTTGACAGACGTTTTATCAAGGTACTTCCGTAACCTTCTTCTATCTTGCGTTCTGATATGCTTTTGCCGATATTCCAATACAGCTCGATAACAGCGGTATTCATGCGGCGGGCCATCGAAATGCGGGTGCTCTTTATGTTTGATAATATCTTGCTGAGCAAATCGCGATATTGTTCGCTGCTAAGTTGTGTTTCTGTCTTTTGAATTATTTGGTTCATTTTTGTGAATAATAGCTAATGCTCTGTTTTACAATATGTTATTTTAAAATTTCTTTCATTCTACATTTCTCGGATTAAACAATTCCTTTTCATAGTGACGGTACGCTTATATATCCAGCCCGGGCGCGTCAACGTTGAGCATGTTGAACAGGTCGTCGATGCCCATCTCGTCCAATGTCCTCTGGATGAAAGGCGCGTGCGTGCCCTCGGCGTGCTCGTAGCCGTCTTTTTGTATCTCATTCATTAAGAAGTCGTTGAGCTTCTCGAAAATGTCGGGTGTCATGTCCCAGTGGAAATATCTGTCGCTGTCGGTGAAGAAGTCGAAGATGTCCTTGCCGTGCTCCTTGCGCACGCCGTGGAAGTTGTCGGTCACGATGAAACGCCGCATCCCGAACTGGTAGAGGTCGGTGATAAGCTCGCACTCGTCCTGCAACGAGAGCGAACACACGCCGTTGTCGTTGATTTTGAACCTGCCGCCGATGCGCGGGCGATGTGTCTCGTAATAAAAATCCTCTGCTTTCAGCGCGTCAGCCTTGCTCGGGAAACGCATGTAAAAATCGTAAAACTTGTGATCCACAGTAAATTTATTTTTTTTTTGAAACGCAAAAATACAAAAAAACCGCTTTGTGTGAATTTTTTTTATAATTTTACGCGTCAAAATATTTTTAAAAAATGAAGAGAATTTTATTGTCTGTATTTATTGTAACATTCATGATTTCAACGCTTTACGCCGGAAACGTCGATGTCGTAAAAGCACAGCGCATCGGCGAGAAATTCATGAAGGAAAGCACTTCGTTCAGAAATCGCGGCGTTTCATCGGAACTTGTTTATACTTATTCGGACGCTGATGGCACACCTTATATATATATCTTCAACGTCAGCGGGTCGGGCTTCGTCGCCGTCTCCGCAGAAGACCGCGTGAAGCCGATCCTCGCTTATTCGACGGAAGGGACGTTCAGCGCGGAAGATATCGCCCCGGCCTTTAATCTTACTGTCAAGAGCTATACCGATGAGATTCAATATATTAGAGAAAACGACGTTGAGCGTCTTTCCGACATCGCCGAAGAATGGTCGCGCGTCGAGAAGACCGGACGCGTGAAGGCTGTCCGCAATACGCGCACCGTGCCGATACTGCTTGAGACGCTGTGGAATCAGAATTACCCGTACAACGCACTCTGCCCGGAAGACGGCGGCGGCAGCGGCGGACACGTCTATGCCGGATGCGTCGCCACGGCGATGGCGCAGGTGATGAAATATTTCAACCATCCTGTGCAAGGCACCGGCTCTCATTCATATACGCCTGGCGGTTGGGGATATCCTTATTACCCGACTCAGACCGCAAATTTCGGCGAGACATTCTACAACTTCGAGCGTATGCCCATGCAACTCGACTCGACAAGCACCGAAGAGGATATTTTCTACATCGCCCAGCTGCAATGGCACTGCGGCGTCGGCGTGGAGATGATGTACGGCCCCGACGGCAGCGGCGCCTATTCTGAGGACGTGCCGAATGTAATCGGCAGCTATTTCGGCTACAACCCGGATGCGGAAGTCCTTTACAAAGACTGGTACTGGAAAGATGACTTCAGCGAGATGCTCAAGAGTGAACTCGACCTCGGACGCCCATTGTATTATTCAGGTCAGGACGATGGTGGCGGCGGCGGACATGCCTTCGTGTGCGACGGCTATGACGAAAACGACTTCTTCCATTTCAACTGGGGCTGGGACGGAAAAGACAACGCCTGGTGTGCGATGGGCGCACTCAACACAACAAAATATGCTTTCAACACTTACAACTCCGTAGTTCAGGGTTTCTATCCTGTTGACGATGAATATTACCAGCGTCCCGCAAAGATCGTTGATATGGAACTTGTTGAAAACGAGACGGATGCAGCTGGCAGTTTCTCGGTCACTGTGAGTTGGAAGAACCCGGCGGAGAACATGCTTGGCGAAAGCCTCGGGCAGATTGACAGCGTCATCGTCAGGAGAGACTTCGAGACCGTAGCCTGTTTTACAAATGCAACAGCCGGCGAATCAATGAGTTATACAGATGAACTTGATGAAGACGGCAATTATGAGTATTCGGTTCTCATTCATAATCAATATGGTTACAGCATACCTGTCTATCAGAGAATCATGGTCGGTCCGAAATGCGACCTCGTCTTTGAACTTAACGATGAAGGCGGCGACGGCTGGAAAGGCGGCACGATTTCGATAGCGAGAGACGGCATGCGCATCGCGAAAATCACGTTGGAAGACGGATTTACGGAGACCCGTGTCGTGCCGATGCTTCAGGGCGACCTCACCTTCATCTGGAACAAAGCCTGGTTCAGCGGCGATTACTACACCGAAAACGAAATCTCCTTTAATATATATGACGCGAACGACGAGCTTCTGTTCTCATCACCCGACTCACTGATAGCAGGTCGTATGTTCGACTACACGAATATGTGCCATGACACAACGTCAGTCGGCGAGATTCAGCATAATTCGTCAACCATGAATGTCTTCCCGAATCCGGCAAAGAATCAGATGACGATTTCCGCCAAGGGAATGAATAACGTCAAGATTTATGACATTGTAGGACAGGAGGTTATGAATGTTTCTGTCAAAGAAGATGAAATAACACTTGATGTGGAGAATTTCGCCAATGGAGTGTATTTTGTCACGGTTGAGACAGCCAATGGATTGATTTCCAAGAAAATAGTGATAAATAAATAATAACTAAACATTTAAAAAATGAAAAGATTCTTATTGACAGTCGTTGCCCTGCTCGTTTTTGCGGGACAGATGTTTGCGGCTCCGGTTGATGTCGCGACAGCGAAGAAACTCGGAGTGAGCTATTTGAAAAACAATGTGGCATCAGCCAAGTCTATCACTGATGTTGAACATGTTTACACGGTGTCGGGCGACAACGGCGTGCCGAGCCTTTATGTTTTCAACTATGAAAACGGTTATGTGATTGTCGCAGCCGACGATCGCGCCTATCCTATCCTCGCATATTCGGAAGAGAGCATCTTCGATGTGAACCATCTTTCGGACGGCCTTGTATATTATCTCGGCCATTACAGCGATGAGATTCAGTATGCCATTGAAAATGATTTTGTTGCGGAAGAGGAGATCGCCGAGCAATGGGAGCTTCTCCGCACCGAAGGCATCACCTCAAGGACGAGGATGAACCGTGAGGTGTCTCCGCTCATCACCACGAAATGGAACCAGGATTATCCTTATAACTATTATGCTCCTGCTCATGGTTCCGGTCCTGGCGGCCGTTGCTACGCCGGCTGCGTCGCCACCTCAATGAGCCAGGTGATGAGATTCTGGAGCTGGCCTGACCAGGGCGTCGGTGAGCATTCATACAACACAAGCACCGTCGGCGGGACATTGTCGGCCAACTTCGGCGAGACTACTTACAACTGGAGCAACATGCCTAACACCATCCCGAGCGCCAGCCCGCAGGCGATAGCACTCCTCATGTACCACTGCGGCGTGTCGGTCGATATGAATTACAATTACGATGGCAGCGGCTCTCAGACATATAAGGTCGTGGATGCAGCGAAAGCATATTTCAAGTATTGCTCCGCCACAGAGATACTCTCACGTGAGTTTTACACGAAAACGGCATGGGAAGACATCCTGATTGACCAGTTCGACCGCGGGTATCCGGCGGCTTATGCGGGTACCGACGAGCAGATGGGGCACGCCTTCAACTGCGACGGATACGATGCACAGCGTAAGTTCCACTTCAACTGGGGCTGGAGCGGCTGGTGCGACGGCTTCTTCGCAATCGACGCGTTGAACACCATGAATGGCACCTTCAACCTCAACCAGAGAGTCATCGTCAATATGATTCCTGATTATATCTACAACGCACTCGTCCCGGCAGTTGAGAATGTTGAAGTTGCAATTGAAAATACCATGACGAAGACCGGCACCGTGACATTCAACGTCCCTACAACATCAATGTCGGGCGACCCGCTGACATCAATAGAAAAGATCGAATTGAGACGTAATAATCAAATTGTCAAGACTTTCAATAATCCTACACCAGGCGAGACGTTGGCCTGTGAAGATGAAGTGAGCGATTTCGGCGCATACGAATATTCAATTTGCGGATATAATAATAATTACATGGGCGAAACCTCAAAAGTCTCTGTGATTTACGGTCCGAACTGCACATGGAAATTCACTCTTACGTGCGGCGATTTCCAAGGTTGGAACACCGGCGCGGTTCAGGTCGTTGGCGGCAATGGCGCGGTGATTGGAGAATTTACGAATCCTAACTCGTCACCGTCGAGCCAGAAGTTCCAGATGCCTGAAGGCGGGTTCTCGCTCAAATGGATCGCACCGAACACACCAATCAACACGCTGTCGATAAAACTGAAAAACTCGGCAAACCAAGAGGTGTACAGCTATTCAGGCGCCTCGTCAGGTCTTAACGGCACGCTCTACACCGGCAACAATGACTGTGAAAGCTGCACGCCTCCTACAGACCTCGCCGGCGAATACGCGTATCAAGAAGGACAAAATGGTGCACTCATTTCATGGGATTGCGCCTACGACCCGCAGAAATATAAAGTCTATAGAAGCAATGACGGCGTTGAATATCAAGAAATTGCAACAGTCGAAAACACCGGACATCAGTATTTTGACGCTTCCGGCAACGGGACATTCTACTATCAGGTGACAGCCTATAACTCATATTGCGAGTCAACACCGGCAATGACAAACGATGACGAAGACTTCATTGTCGTTGAGGTGCTATCTGTTGAAGAAAACTCGATTAACGCACGTCTGTATCCAAACCCGACAAGCGGAATCCTGAGGATTGATGCCGAGTCAATGAAAAATGTCAGCGTGTTCAATATCATGGGTCAGAAATTGTTTGAAGAAAATATCAATGACAATCAATATGTTATTGATATGAAACAATTCGGGAACGGTGTTTACATGGTTATGATTGAGACTGAAAACGGCTCGATGATGCAGAAAATATCCGTCATCGAATAAATGTTTTTTGCAAACACATAAGGACGGTTTGAAAGCCGTCCTTTTTTTTTATTAAAAAAATGTGAATTTGGTCACAAGAGTTTCATAATTTTTTTATAAATTTGCACGCTTGAATTTTTTGAAAAAATCAAATCACAGTAGTAATAAATTAAATTACAACAAAATGAAAAAATTCTTATTATTGGTTGTTGCCGTGATGCTCGGGTTCGGGACGGTGTCCGCGAAATCCGTTGATGTCAATACGGCCAGAACACTCGGACAGAAATTTGTCTATGCAAATTTTGAAAAAGTAAATACCACTGATTTGCAGTTGGTTACGACAGTCACATCAGACAATGGTGATGACTGTTTCTATGTATTCAATGTTGGTGAAAACGGCTTCGTCATCATTTCGGCGGCCGACAATTACCACCCGATTCTCGCCTATTCAGAGGAAAGCAATTTTGACATGGGCAACGAACACAACGGTGCCATGTTCCTGCTTGAAAACTTCAGGTTGGACATCGCGAACGCCATCAGCAAGGACTATGCGCCGATGCCGGAAGTCGCCGCTGAATGGGCGATGCTTGAAAAGACAGGCAGACTCAGCACAAACAGAGCCGAGAAGGTCGGTCCTCTCTGCACGACAAAATGGAATCAGGATTCACCTTACAACTATTACGCACCGCCTGCGGCCGGCGGTCCCGGCGGAAAAGCCTATGCCGGCTGTGCAGCCACGGCGATGAGCCAGGTGATGAAGGCCTGGAACGCTCCGACACAAGGTCAAGGTACTCACTCGTACTATTGGGGGGGACATCATATTTCGGCAGACTTCGGGGCCACGACTTACCAGTGGGATCTGATGCCAAACTCATTGAACAATGCCTCACAGGAACAGATTGAGGCTGTCGCCCTTCTGATGTATCACTGCGGTGTCTCCGTGAACATGATGTTCGAGGCTGACGGCAGCGGCGCATATTCAGAAGATGTCCCGGATGCCATGAGAAACTATTTCGACTATGACTATTGCGTTAGAAAAATGAGACAGTCATACGCAACGGATGTGTGGAATCAGATGTTGAGAGACGAGTTCGACCTCGGCCGTCCTGTTTATTACGGCGGACAGAGTTCAAGCGGCGGCCACGCTTTCGTCTGCGACGGTTACGATGAAAACGACCTCATGCACTTCAATTTCGGCTGGAGCGGCTCCGACGACGGCTGGTATCTCGTTGACGGAATCGACTACACAGGCAGCGCGGCGGCCATCTTCAACTATGTTCCTACAAACGTTTATGAGAACACGGTGCAGGCTCCTACCAATTTCACGGTCACAAGAGCAAGCGAAACAGCACAGAGTGCGACTTTGACCTGGAAAAACCCGACAAAGACAATGTCTGATGTCGCAGTCTCTTCAATAGACGCAATCGTCGTTGAGAGAAACGGCAAGGTCATCGCAACACTTGATGCACAGGTCGGTGCGAATATGACATACGTTGACGAGAACGTCCCATGCTACAGCACATTCACGTATGATGTCTATGCAATGAAAGACGGTGTCCGCGGCAACTACGCCGAGGCGTCAGAGCAGTTCGGCCCGACGAAGACGTGGAAGTTCATCCTCACAGCATCTTCAATGCAAGGCTGGCGCGGCGGCTCGATAAAATGCTTCGACGCAGCAAACAATATGTTCAACAAAGTTACCATGACAAACAGCACACCTGCCACATTGAACGTAGAGGTTCCTTTCGGACATGATGTGTATTTCGTCTGGAAAAAAGGCGCATCAACAGACGGCAACATGTCGGTCAAGATCAAGGACGAAAATAACAATGTGGTTTACGAATATTCAGGTTCAATGGCTGGCCTTGCGGAAGGCGTTATCTTCAAGACAAAGAACAACGGTAACGGCACTCCTTCAGCAGCGGTCCCTTCAAACATCAATGCTGAAATGGTTGGTGATGACATCGTTGTCACATGGAGCGGAGAGATGGCACAGTACGGCTTCAACGTCTATCGTAATGAGGAACTCTACGCCCTCGTCCACGACAACACATTCACAGACGTTGCTCCGGAAATCGGCGGCTATTGCTACTATGTCTGCAATTTCGGCACTGACGGGGAGAGTGCAAGCACATACGATGCTTGCGCATCAGCTGGCGAAGGATGCAACCCTGCGACAGAACTTTGGTATTATGCACAAGATAACCTCAAGCCAGTCATAACATGGACAAAACCAGTCGAGACGACACAGAGCCTGAGCGGATACTATATCATGAGAAGAGACGGCGATGACGGTGAATACAAACAGGTTAAGATCTTGGGACCAAACAAGGTCGAGTACAAAGAATCATCATCACTCGAACTCGGCACATACTACAGCTATAAAGTCATTGCCTACTATCAGGACATCGACTGCAAGTCGGCACCTGCAAAGGCGAAATATGGCAACGAGTTCTTTGTGAGATACCATTATTCACAGGAAGGCGTCGAAGAGAACGCCGCATCGACAATCAACGTGTATCCAAATCCTGCCAAGGACGTCTTGACAGTGAAAGCCGGAAACATCAGCAGCGTTTCGATTTACAGCCTGCTCGGTCAGAGGGTTTATTCTGAAGATGTCAATTCAGATGAAGCCGTCATCAACATGAGCGACTTTGAAGCCGGAATGTACGTGGTCCGCGTTGTGGCCGACGGCACAGAGATGGTGAAGAAAATATCAGTCATCCGCTAATCGGAGTGACATAAAGAAAAACCTCGTCATAGTCGTATGGCGAGGTTTTTTTGTTGAATATCAGCCTTCGTTACTTCCTCTCCCAAGTCTCAAACCTGTATTCACAGTCGATTTGCGGGTCGTTGTCAATGACTTGAAGCTCGGTCAGCTCCCATTCGTTGTAGTTCACAAAAGGGAAAAATGTGTCGGCCTCGAACTTCTTGTCGATTTTCGTCAGATACAACTTGTCGGCCATTGGCAGGAACTGTTCGTAGATCATGCCGCCGCCGATAACGAACACATTCTCTTCGTTGAACACTAATTTCATGGCATCCAGAATTGAATTTGCGACTTCGAAGCCTTCCGGTGTGTCTTTCAGATGACTGGAAATGATGATGTTGCGTCGTTTGGGCAGGGCTTTTCTGCCGGGCAGTGAGGCGTAGGTGTTGTATCCCATCAGGACGCAGCCACCTGTGGTTATCTCCTTGAAATGCTTCAGGTCGTTCGAGAGGTGCCAGATGAGGTCGCCTCCCTTGCCGATGGCGCGGTTCTTCGCCACGGCTGCTATTATCGATATTGTTGGCTTCATTAGTCGTCAGTAGTTTTAGGTGTTAAGTCGTTTTAGGTGTTTAATCTGAAATATAGTCAAACAGACACCTCCGCTTTGATGGTGTCGTATGGGTCGTAGTTATCCAAGGTGAAATCCTCGTATTTGAAATCGAACAGGCTTTTCACCTCGGGGTTGAGTCTCATTGTCGGCAACGGCCTCGGTTCGCGCGTAAGTTGCAGCTTAACCTGTTCAATATGGTTGTTATAGATGTGGACGTCGCCGAAAGTGTGGACGAAGTCGCCGGGCTCAAGACCGCTCACCTGCGCCATCATCATTGTCAATAATGAATATGATGCGATGTTGAACGGCACTCCGAGGAAGACGTCGGCGGAGCGTTGATAGAGCTGACATGACAGTTTCCCGTCGGCGACGTAGAACTGGAAGAAAGCGTGGCAGGGTGGGAGGGCAGCTTTGCCTGCGGCGACGTTCTTCGAGAAGTCAGTTTCGTGCTCGTCGGGTAATACGCTCGGGTTCCATGCTGTCACGATATGACGGCGGCTGTCGGGGTTGCTCTTTATGCTGTCGATGACATTCTGAATCTGGTCGATGCCTTCGTTGTTCCAGTTGCGCCACTGTGCGCCATAGACGGGGCCGAGGTCGCCGTTCCCGTCGGCCCACTCATCCCAGATGCTCACCTTGTTGTCGTGGAGATATTTGATGTTTGTGTCGCCGCTGATAAGCCAAAGGAGTTCGTAAATGATTGATTTCAGATGGACTTTCTTTGTGGTGACGAGTGGAAAGCCTTCAGAGAGGTCGAAACGCATCTGATAGCCGAAGATGCTCTTCGTGCCCGTGCCTGTGCGGTCGCCTTTCTGAACGCCTTTGTCCAATATTGTTTGAAGCAGATCTAAATATTGTCTCATTTTGTTGCTTCAGTGTTGTGTTTGTATTTGAAAACTATTGCGAAGACGATTGCGACAACAAGAGCGTAAGCCGCGAAGACGTACCACGCGTTTTGCCAGCCTTGTGCGATGACTTCAGGAGCCGCACCGTTTCCGGCAGGATTGTAAACGAAATGATTTACAATGGCTTGTGCGCCTAATGTGCCGATTGTCGCGCCGATGCCGTTGGTCATCAGGAAGAAGAGTCCCTGTGCCGATGAGCGGATGCCAGTGTCGGTCTCTTTGTCAACGAAGAGCGAGCCGCTGATGTTGAAGAAGTCGAAAGCGACACCGTAAACGATGCATGAAAGGACGAAGAGCCACACGCCGTCGCCAGGGTTGCCGAGTCCGAAGAACGCGAAACGGAGAACCCATGCAAACATCGCTATGAGCATTACCTTCTTGATGCCGAATTTGCGTAAGAAGAACGGAATCAACAAGATACATAATGTCTCTGACACCTGTGACAACGAAATGAGGATGTTGGCGTGTTCAACGCCGAAGGTGCCTTTGTAGATCTCTATATCACCGAAACTTGTGATGAACGGGTTCGCGAAACCGTTTGTAATCTGTAATGAAACCCCGAGCAGCATTGAGAAGATGAAGAAGAAAGCCATTCTTTTGTCTTTAAATAAGGTGAAGGCGCGGAGGCCGAGTTTGTCAACAAAAGACGCGGTGCTTGTCGCGCTTGTCGGGCAGTCTGGCAACGTAAGGGCGTAGATGCCGAGGATGATGCCGAGTCCGCCGCTCACTGCGAACTGCGCCGCTGTCGGCTGAAAACCGAGGAGGTCAACGGCCCACATGGAGCAAATGAAACCGATGGTCCCGAACACCCTTATCGGTGGGAAATGTTTGATGGTATCAAGACCTGCTTTCTCCAACGCGTTGTAAGCCACGGAGTTGGAGATGGCAAGCGTCGGCATGTAAAACGCGACGCCAACTGTATATAAGGTGAATAACGGACCAAACTGCACCGCGTTGCCGGCGGTAAGGCCGTAATAAGCCGCCGCAATCATTGCAATGCCGGAGATTATATGACAGAAACTCAGGCATTTCTGTGCAGGAATCCATCTGTCGGCAATGATGCCTATCAAAGCTGGCATGAAAATTGAAACGATTCCCTGGATTGAGTAAAACAGGCCTATGTGCGACGCGAGGTTGTGTGTCGCAAGATAAGTGCCCATACATGTGAGATAAGCTCCCCATACCGCAAATTGCAGGAAGTTCATCACGATTAAACGGAATTTGATACCTTTCATTTTTTTAATATTTGATAGTTATTCGTTTTTTCTCATTTTGATTTCATCCCTTAGCTTTGAGGCCAACTCGTAGTCTTCGTCCTCAACAGCCTTGCCCATCATCTCCTTCAACTCCTCGACGCTGTGCACCGGGTTGTCATTTGTGCTGTCATTGCCATCGCCTTCTACAAGGTCATCCATCATAAGGCCAGCTTCGTTCATGACATCTTCAGTCGTGAAAATCGGACAGCCGAACCTTAAGGCCAATGCAACGGAATCGGACGTTCTGGCGTCGAAAACGGAGGTCTCGCCGTCTTTCTCACAGACTATCTGAGAGAAGAAAATCCCCTCGTTGAAGTGATCTATCACCACTTCTTTCACCTTGATTCCATAATTGTCGGCAAAAGTCTTGAAAAGGTCGTGTGTCAGAGGCCTCTTGCTGCGCTGGTTTTCCAATGCCATCGCAATAGATTGAGCCTCAACGCTTCCGATGATTATCGGGAGTTTCAGACTGGTGTTTTTGTCGCTCAAAATCAGCGCGTACGCGCCACTTTGCGAGTGCGAAAATGTCAATCCGATTACGTCAAGTCCAATCTTTTTCATTTTACAAAAGTAGAGAAAAATGTGATATGAGAATCGTCTGAAATAAATTTTTATAAAATTTAATTTTTTTGGTTGATTGAAAAAGTTTTTTTCGGAAATTTGCGCCCTAAACGAAAAGCGAAATTATCAAACAAATTCAAATTATTAATAACTCAAATTTTACTGTATGGAAAATGTAATTTACTTGGTTCTCGCGGCATCTGTATTGGCCTTGGGATTTGCATTCTTCTTCTACAAGAGGATGCTGAAGGCTGACGAGGGAACAGACTTGATGAAAAAAATCGCATTGTACGTAAGAAGAGGTGCAATGGCTTATCTGAAACAGCAATATAAGGTGGTGATCATCGTGTTCATCATCTTGGCCGCCATTTTCGGCGTGATGTCGATATTCGGCCTTCAGAACGGCTGGGTATGGTTCGCATTCCTCACCGGCGGTTTCTTCTCCGGCTTAGCTGGTTTCTTCGGAATGAAGACAGCCACCTACGCTTCAGCTCGTACCGCCAACGCAGCCCGCAAGTCGTTGAACGACGGCCTTCAGGTCGCATTCCGCTCCGGCGCGGTCATGGGCCTCACCGTTGTCGGCCTCGCATTGCTCGACATCAGCGTGTGGTTCTTGGTTCTCGACCATTTCATCCCGGCGGAGAATCACCTTATTATAATAACGACGACAATGTTGACGTTCGGCATGGGCGCCTCGACACAGGCTCTGTTCGCGCGTGTCGGCGGCGGTATCTACACCAAGGCCGCTGACGTCGGTGCCGACCTCGTCGGTAAGACAGAATACAACATCCCTGAAGACGACCCGCGCAACCCCGCGACAATCGCTGACAACGTCGGTGACAACGTCGGTGACGTCGCCGGCATGGGTGCCGACCTTTATGAGTCATACGCCGGTTCAATCCTCGCGACAGCGGCTCTCGGCGCATCAGCTTTCGCGGCAAACCAGGCAATGCAGCTCAAGGCCGTGTTCGCCCCGATGCTCATCGCGGCGGTTGGCGTGCTGCTGTCACTCATCGGTATCTTCCTGGTAAAGACAAAAGAAGGTGCTGGCATGAAACAGCTCCTCGGCGCTTTGAGCCGCGGCACTAACACCAGCTCGGTGCTCATCGCAATCGCCACATTCGTAATCTTCTGGGCACTCGGAATCGAAAACTGGGTTGGCATCTCATTCTCGGTCGTCGTCGGTCTTCTCGCCGGTGTCATCATCGGAAAATCAACAGAATACTATACTTCACAGACTTTCAAGCCGACTCAGAAAGTTGCTGAAAGCTCGAAGACAGGTCCTGCGACAGTCATCATCTCCGGCCTCGGCCTCGGTATGCTTTCAACAGCGATTCCGGTTGTGACAGTGGGCGTGGCAATCATCCTCGCTTATCTCTGCGCGAACGGCTTCAATGTTGAATTTAACGCACAGAACCTCTCGATGGGTCTTTACGGCATCGGCATCGCCGCTGTCGGTATGCTCTCGACACTCGGCATCACCCTTGCCACCGACGCTTACGGCCCTATCGCCGACAACGCGGGCGGCAACGCCGAGATGAGCGGTCTCGACCCTGAAGTGCGTCAGCGCACCGACGCCCTCGATGCCCTCGGCAACACAACGGCGGCAACAGGCAAAGGCTTCGCCATCGGCTCGGCGGCTCTCACTGCTCTCGCACTCCTCGCCTCATACGTCGAAGAAATCAAAATAGCTTTAATCCGTGTGGGTCAAGACCTTCCAAATGGTGTTGAGGCGGCAAAGGCCACACTCGTTGACTTCATGGAGGCTTACAATGTCAACCTCATGAACCCAATCGTCCTCGTCGGCGTGTTCATCGGCGCGATGATGGCATTCGTGTTCTGCGGGATGACAATGAACGCTGTCGGTCGTGCGGCTCAGAAGATGGTTGAGGAAGTGCGCCGTCAGTTCAGCACAATCAAAGGTATCCTTGAAGGCAAGGCGGAACCTGACTACGAGCGTTGCGTTGAGATTTCGACGAAAGGCGCACAGCGCGAGATGCTCGTCCCTTCAATCCTTGCAATCGTCGTTCCAATCGCGACAGGCCTCATCCTCGGCGTTCCTGGCGTCCTCGGACTTCTCATCGGCGGACTCTCATGCGGTTTCGTCCTCGCAGTCTTCATGGCTAACGCCGGCGGCGCATGGGACAACGCAAAGAAATATGTCGAGGAAGGCAACTTCGGCGGCAAAGGCTCTGACAATCATAAGGCTACAGTCGTTGGCGACACTGTCGGCGACCCGTTCAAAGACACGTCAGGACCGTCATTGAACATCCTCATCAAACTTATGAGTATGGTGTCAATCGTTATGGCAGGTCTTACAGTGGCATTCCATATTATATAATGTAATCACTTAATTATTAAGTAATTATAAATAATCAAGGGGATATGATAACATATTCCCTTTTTTTTTGTTTTTTTTTCTTTGATGATAAAAAGGAAATGCTTAATTTTGCAGATTTGAAGTTTGACGGTACTCTTAAAACATAAACTTATGGAAGTAAAGAGAGTTTTTGATTTGTTGACTTATTACAAGGAGCACTTTCCCGATCAGAAAGTGGCTCTTGCGGGCAAACAAAACGGCAAATGGCGAGAATACAGCATTGACGAATACATAGAATTGTCGGACATATTGAGCGGTGCGTTTATCGAACTTGGTGTGAAACCGCAGGATAAGATTGCTGTCATCAGCAACAACCGCCCTGAATGGAATATGCTCGACATGGCGATAACACAGATAGGTGCGGTCATGGTGCCCATATATCCGACTATCAGCGAGGCCGACTATAAAATCATCCTCAATAACTGCGAAGCTGAGATTTGCATTCTCGAAGGAGTCACCGTGATGAACAAAATAGAGTCGATATGGCCCGAGACACCTTCATTAAAGAAGATCTACACATTCATAAATAGGGATAAATATCCTTTCCTTGAAAATCTTATCGAACTTGGCAAAGAGCATCCTCATGCCGAAGAGATTGAGCGGAGAAAGGCTGCCGCTGATGAAAATGATTGTGCCACAATAATTTACACGTCAGGAACTACGGGTATCCCGAAAGGCGTGATGTTGTCGCACAAAAACCTCATGAGCCAGTTTAAAGGTTTCTGCCAAACCCCGATGCCTTGGTCAAATAAGGCGTTCAGCTTCCTGCCGGCTTGTCACGCTTACGAGCGTGCGTTGATTTACATGTATCATTACCTTGGAATGTCAATATATTACGCCGAGAGTCTTGCCACAATCGCCGACAACATGCTCGAAATCCGTCCGACGATGATGTGCGCCGTCCCGCGTATCCTCGAGAAAATATACGATAAGGTCTATAGTTCCGGAAGAAACATGAAAGGCTTGAACAAGATGATTTTCTATTGGGCGATGAGCCTCACTGAAAGTTACAGGGTTGAAGGCCGTTCGTGTTTTTATAATTTAGAACTTCGTATCGCCGACAGGTTGGTTTACAGAAAGATACGCGAGAAGATCGGGGCGGAGAATTTTGATGTCATCGTCTCGGGTGCCGCCGCAATATCAAAGAAGGTGAGCGGATTCTTCTCGGCTATCGGCATAACATTGATTGAAGGCTACGGGCTGACGGAGACATCACCGGTCATCACCGTGAGCAACAGGGAGAAGCACGGACGGGAGGTCGGATATGTCGGACAACCGCTGCCTGGCGTCGAGGTGAAAATAACGTCCGAGAACGAGATTATCTGCCGCGGACATAACGTGATGATGGGATATTACAAGCAGCCGGAGTTGACCGCCGAAGTCATCGACAGCGAAGGCTGGTTCCACACCGGCGACCTCGGACGCTTCAATGAACACGGACTGCTTCAGATCACAGGACGCATGAAGAACCTCTTCAAGACATCGCTCGGGAAATATATCAATCCAGATGTCGTCGAAGGGAAATTCATGACATCAGGATTCATAGAACAGATTGTCGTCCTCGGCGAAAACCAGAAGTTCGCGGCGGCTATCATCCATCCAGACTTCGTCTTCATAAAAGAATGGTGCAGACGTCACAATGTCAAATTTACCACCCCCGAAGAAATGATTCATAATGAGGAAGTTGTGAAACGCATCAACAAGGAAGTCAAGAAACTTAACGAGTCGTTGGGTGAAGTGGAAAAGGTGAAGAGGTTCGAGCTGGTCGCCGACGAATGGAGCGTCGCCAACGGGATCCTGACCCCGACACTCAAGGTGAAAAGGAAGGTCGTGATGAACAAATACGAAAGATTGATTGAAAAATTATTTGTTTAGTTGGATTAAACCGTATCAAAAAAATGGAAGTTAGAAGAGTTTTTGATTTATTGCCATATTACAAGGAACATTTCCCTGAGCAAAAGGTGGCCCTCGCAGGAAAAGTCAACGGGAAATGGATAGAATACAGCATTGATGAATATATAGAACTGTCTGATAAACTGAGTGGTGCGTTCATCGAACTCGGCGTGAAGCCGCAGGACAAGGTGGCGGTGATTTGCGGCAACCGTCCGGAATGGAACATGCTCGACATGGCTTTGACCCAGATCGGGGCCGTGATGGTGCCGATATATCCGACAATCAGCGAGGAGGACTACAAGATCATACTTAATAACTGCGAGGCGGAGATATGCATACTCGAAGGCATCGCGGTGATGAACAAGATTGAGGCCATCATGCCGGAGACCCCGTCGCTGAAGAAAGTCTATACGTTCGTTGACAGAGGCAAATATCCGTTTTTCGCAAATCTGGTTGAGTTGGGCAAGGAACATCCTCATGCCGAAGAGCTTGCGCAGAGGAAAACCGCTGTCGATGAGATGTCGTGCGCCACGATAATATATACCTCAGGCACGACAGGCGTTCCGAAGGGCGTGATGCTCTCGCACCATAACCTGATGAACCAGTTCAAGAACTTCTGCGACACGCCGTCGCCGTGGTCGAAGAAAGCGTTCAGCTTCCTTCCTGTCTGCCACGCTTACGAACGCGCGTTGATTTACATGTATCATTACCTCGGAATGTCGATTTATTATGCCGAAAGCATTGCGACGATAGCAGACAATATGCTTGAAATACATCCGACGATGATGTGCGCCGTGCCACGTGTGCTCGAGAAATTCTATGAGAAGATTTACAGCTCAGGCAAAAACATGAAAGGATTCTCGAAAACCATTTTCTATTGGGCCATGAATCTTACTGAAAAATACAGCATAGAAAACCGCTCGAAGTTTTATGATTTTAAGTTGAGGATTGCTGACAAGTTGGTTTACAGTAAGATACGCGCCAAGATGGGTGCCGAGAACTTCGACATCATCGTTTCAGGAGCCGCTTCGATAACAAAAAAAGTGTCGGGGTTCTTCTCTGCGATAAAGATGCCGGTGTTCGAGGGCTACGGGCTTACAGAGACGTCACCGGTCATTGCGGTCAGCACGAGAGGTAAGTACGGAAGGGAAGTCGGCACCGTCGGAAGACCGCTGCCTGGCGTTGAAGTGAAAATTGACGACAGCGGCGAGATATTATGCCGCGGACACAACGTGATGATGGGCTATTACAAACAGCCTGAACTCACCGCCGAAGTCATCGACAAAGACGGCTGGTTCCATACCGGCGACCTCGGGCATATCAACGAACACGGGCTTCTCGTCATCACGGGCAGGAAGAAGAATCTCTTCAAGACGTCATTGGGCAAATATATCAATCCCGATGTCATCGAAAACAAATTTATCAACTCCGGCTTTGTTGAACAGATAG
This sequence comes from Bacteroidales bacterium, assembly GCA_045600605.1. Classification (GTDB taxonomy): domain Bacteria; phylum Bacteroidota; class Bacteroidia; order Bacteroidales; family F082; genus Limimorpha. Next base: position 50,895 of record JAZRYG010000075.1, on the reverse strand, counting down.
TTGTCCTCGGCGAAAGCCGGAAATTCGCCGCCGCACTAATCCGCCCCGACTTCAACTTCCTCAAGTCGTGGTGCAAGAAACACATGATCAGATACACGACAGATGCAGAGATGATTCATAATGAACAGGTTGTGAAACGTTATGCGAAAGAGGTGAAACTGCTTAATGAACATCTCGGTGAGGTCGAGAAAATCAAGAGGTACGAACTCATCGCCGACGAATGGTCAATCGCCAACGGCATCATGACACCGACACTCAAAGTGAAACGCAAGGTCGTCATGGAAAGGTATGGCGAGGTGATTGACAAGATGTTCAAGTAACAGGAATCATGCCTGAAATAAGGACCTCTCCGTTCAAGGCATGCTGGCATTTTTTTGATTGAAAATAACAACTATGGTCAAGGTGATGATATTCGATGACGACAGGACTTTTTCAATAATGCTGAAAAAGGACCTTGAGGTATGCGGATTCTATGTCATCGCCCGCTTCTACGGCACCGACGGCGTGGATCTCATCGTGAAAAACGCCCCTGACATGGTATTGATAAACTACGAGCTGCCCGACACCCCCGGCCATGTCATCGTCAGCGAAATCAGGAAACTGAACATCAACACTCCGGTGATTTTCTTTTCGTCGCAAGGTGATGTCAACGAAGCCGTCAAATGCTTCGAGGCCGGCGGCAACGACTATATCCGAAAACCTGTCGAGCTCCGCGAACTCCTTGCCAGAATGAGAAACCAACTGGCTGATTTGAGGCTGAATAATTTTCAAATCGAAGAATGTCAATATGTTAGAATCAACGACATTTGCTTCGATTTTATTTCAAATACAATCAGCGAAGACGGCAAAGTTTGTCGCATGACGAAGGCGCAATCATCAATCATAAAAACCCTTCTCGCGAAAAAAGGACAGATCGTCTCTTTTGAAGACATCGTGAAAGGGTGCTTCGGTGATGAGGACTTCTCGGTCGCCGCCATGAACAGCCTAAAAGTGCTGCTTTGCAAACTCCGCAAGAATCTCAGCGAAAGCGGCGTGAAGGGCGTTCGTGTCGAGACATACAGAAGGAAAGGGATGTGCCTTTACGTATGACGGTTTGCCATCATTTGCAACTTAAAATATTATTATGAAGAAAGTCAAAATTACGGTTGTCCGCAAGGCTTGCTACAAAGACTTGATGGAGAAATACGAAAATCCGATAGAACACGCCTGTGACCTGGTCGAAGGTAAAGTGTTCATAGCCAACGGTTGGCAACGTCCCGAAGGGCTGTGCGAGAGCGCGTGGGAGGTCATGTCGCCTTTCGTGATGACGTTGGCGCACGGCGGCGAAAATTTCTACGACGGCTGGATGAAAAACAAGAAGTCGGCGATGATTTCATGCAACGACGGTTTCCGCCCCGTCAGCTTCCTGATCGAGGCATTAGAAGAAGAAAGCAATTGAAAACTTGTGAAACTTGTGTTTCTAAACTCGTGCAACTTGTGTTAAAATATGAACTATCTCTCAGTCGAAAATCTCTCTAAAGCCTTTAGCGACAAGCTGTTATTCGAGAACCTCTCCTTCGGAATCGAGAAAGGTGACAAGACCGCCTTGATTGCCGCCAACGGCACCGGTAAGAGCACGATGATGCGTATCCTCGTCGGGAAAGAAGAAGCCGACGGCGGTAAAATAGCCTTCAACGACGGCGTCCGTGTCGGCTACCTCGAACAACTCCCGCAATTCGACCCGAACCTCACCATCGAAGATGTAATATCAACAGGTCACACCGACATCATGCGTGTCATTAAAAACTACGAGGAGGCACTCGTGAATCAGATGAACCTCGAGAAAGCGATGGCGGCGATGGATGCAAACCAAGCGTGGGACTACGAGCTTCGTCTGAAACAGCTTCTCTCTACCTTTGAAATCAACGACCTGAGCCAGAAAGTCGGGACGCTGTCAGGCGGACAGGTGAAACGACTTGCCTTGGCCATGGTGCTCCTCGATGACCCCGACATGCTTTTTCTCGACGAGCCGACAAACCACCTCGACATGCAGATGGTGGAATGGCTCGAAAACTACCTCACGCAGTCGAACGTCACGCTTTTCATGGTCACTCACGACCGCTATTTCCTTGACAGAGTGTGCAATAAGATTCTTGAGATGTATCACGGAGTCGTCTATACGCACAACGGGAACTTCGACTATTACGTCAGGAAGAGCCGCGAGCGCGAGGAGAACAAACGCGTCGCCGCAGAGAAAGCAGGTCAGATGGTGAAGCACGAACTCGAATGGATCCGCGCCACCCCGCAGGCCCGCACAGGCAAGTCACGCGCCCGCATCGACGCCTTCTACGACCTCAAGGAGAAAGCCAAGATGATCCGCGACCACACCGAGATTCAGTTCGGCGTCGATATGCAACGCCTCGGCGGAAAGATCCTCGAGATGCATGACGTCACGAAAAAATACGATAATACGTTTATCCTCAAAGACTTCGACTATATCTTCAAACGCGGCGAACGTATCGGCATCGTCGGGGAAAACGGCATCGGCAAATCCACGTTCCTTAATATGATTACCGGCAGCGTACCCTGCGATTCGGGGACGATAACCACCGGACAGACCGTCGTTTACGGCTATTACACGCAAGGCGGCATCAAGTTCGATGAAAACATGACCGTGCTCGACACAATCCGCAACATCGCCGAGGTCGTCCATTACGGAAAGGACTGCGTCTATACCGCTGACAAGCTCCTGGCGCATTTCATGTTCCCTTACACCATGCACCGCCAGCCCGTCTCGCTGCTGAGCGGCGGCGAGAAACGACGACTCTATCTGCTCACGATACTGATGAGCAACCCGAACTTCCTCATCCTCGACGAGCCGACTAACGACTTGGATATCTTGACGTTGCAGAAACTTGAAGATTTCTTGAAAGACTATAAAGGCTGCCTTATCGTCGTCTCGCACGACCGCTATTTCCTCGACCAGACCGTTGACCAGCTCTTCGTCTTTGAAGGTGAAGGCAAGGTGAAAGGCTTCATGGGAAATTATTCGCAATATCACGAGTGGCTCGTTGAGAAATCAAAAGAAGAACATAAGATTCATGCGGCGGCGAAAGTCGATACCCGCGAAAACCGCCCTTCCGCGACCGAGCGCAACAGGAAACGCTCGTTCAAGGAACAAAAAGAATATGAGCAACTCGCCATCGACATCGAAAACCTCGAAAACGAAAAGATAGAACTCACATCAAGACTTGAAAATCAGACTGATTATCAGGAGATTGACAAAATCGGCAAACGTCTGAACGAAATAAACGATTTGCTTGACGAGAAGGAGTTAAGATGGCTGGAATTAGATGAAATATAAGAATCATAGTAATAATCAAAATTTTGAGACATGGAAAATCAAAACAAAGGTGAAATTGTAATCTATCAGACTAATGACGGACTTACGAAAATTGACGTAAAATTTGAAAATGAAACGGTATGGCTGACGCAACAGCAGATGTCAAATCTGTATCAAACCTCGCGGACTAATGTCGTTGAACACATTAGACATATTTATGAAGAGGGCGAGCTGGAGCAATTTGCAACCTGTCGGGAATTCCGACAAGTTCAAACTGAAGGAAAAAGGCAGGTGACACGTACTCTGCCATTTTACAATCTTGACATGATTATTTCTTTGGGTTACAGGGTGAAGTCAAAAATTGCAACTGATTTCCGCCGGTGGGCTACTGAACGTATCAAAGAATACATGATTAAAGGCTTCACACTTGACGACCAGCGACTTAAGGGTAATGGCGGCGGAAATTATTGGTATGAGTTGTTGAATCGTATCCGCGATATTCGTTCATCAGAGAAAGTGCTTTACCGTCAGGTTCTTGATCTCTATGCTACGAGTGTTGATTATAACCCAAAGGCTGACGAGTCGATAGAATTTTTCAAAATAGTGCAAAACAAATTGCATTTTGCGGCGCACGGACATACAGCAGCCGAATTGATATAAGAAGTTCGTTGCGAACACCGTTAGTCCTGTGGAGGAAGCATATTTGCAGACAATCAACGATGTCGCGAAATTAGCAAGGAAAAATAGCAAAGGAAATAAATAAACAACCATGGAAGAACTACAGAAATTTTTACAGACAATCAACGAAAACGGAATGTTGTGGCTCCTTGAAGCCAAACCGGGTCTTTTTGCAATGCTCGAAGACGGAAACGAAAACTCTTACGTGGCGGTCTATGCCACCGAAGATGACGCGAAAGCCAGTGTCTGCGACGACTGGGAAGACTACACTATCGCTAACATGAGCCTCGCCGAGTTCATCGGCTGGACACGTGAACTCGACGAGGACAAGATCGGCATCGCGGTGCCGGCGGGTCCCGAAGGGCAGATTCTGCCGATCCCCTCGAAGATAATGCGTCAGATGCTCGGCGGCCAGGATAAGTCCGACAAAGAGTTGGTGGGCGAGGAGTTCTACGACGAGGACTGGGCCGAGCCGATGCCGGAAGACTGGGACGAGATTGAAGATGAGAGATAAGAGATAAGAGATTAGAGATTAGAGAGGCTGGCGCACTATGTTGATGAAAAGTCTCACACTATAGCGCGCCCGCTTTCCCGTTTTTCTGTTGTTTATAAAATTTAAATTCTACTGATGCATCGCTTAACGCATCAGTAGAGATAAACAAAATTGAAATCTCATATTACGGCATTTGCAAAGAATACCAGCGTGAACAAGAGTAACAACTTAATAATCAACATTATGGAATTAAAAGGTTCAAAGACTGAAGCCAACTTGCAGGCTGCCTTCGCAGGCGAATCAATGGCAAGAAACAAGTACAGCTACTACGCGTCAAAAGCTCGTAAGGAGGGCTACAACCAGATAGCAGACCTATTCGAGGAGACCGCAAACAACGAGAAAGAACACGCAAAAATCTGGTTCAAACTCCTGCACGAAGGCAACGAAGTGCCTGACACAATGACGAATCTGAAAGACGCCGCCGACGGTGAGAACTACGAATGGACCGACATGTACGCTGGTTTTGAAGCAGTTGCGCGCGAGGAAGGCTTCACGAAAATCGCCGCCCTGTTCAAAATGGTCGCTAACATAGAAAAGGAACACGAGGAACGTTACCGCAAACTTCTGGCGAACATCGAAAACGGCATCGTCTTCTCACGCGACGAAGACATGATCTGGCAGTGCGCCAACTGCGGCCACATCGTCGTAGGCAAGAAAGCCCCGCAAATGTGCCCGGTGTGCAACCATCCACAGTCGTATTTCCAAATCAAAGCCGAAAACTATTGATTTTCAATCTGAAAAATGATTTGCAGGTCCTGAGTCAGATTCGATTCAGGACTTTTTATTCAACCATCATTTTTGCTGGAATAATCCGGTCAACGATGACATAATTTCTGAAAGTGTGGAAAATAATGCTCCATTTTCGGTTCTTGGTCACTAAAATTTTTGCTTTTTTGTTGTATTGCTTTGCGGTTTCAAAATCTGATTTCTTTATCACATCAGCAAGATAAGAAAGACGTTTTATTTCTTCTTGGAGTTTGACAGAATAAACTTCTGAATACTCAATTGACGTTTTGGGTGCCACGTAAAGTGTGACTTCATACATGTCATACAGACACCTTTTGTTGATTTGTATTTTGTAATTCTTCATATCTCTTCTTTAATTCCTCCCTGAAAATATCAATATACTCCTCAACCGAAATGCAGCCTTTTATTGATTTGGGATATTTCTTTTTTTTGCTTGCTACGTTTGAATTATGATTGATATTCAATTCGTTAGCTTGTTTGGTTTTTGAATTTTCTAATGTTTTCATACTATTTAATTTTCCGCAAAGATACTTGTAATTTTTTGAAAAATCATGCTTCGGTAAAAAAATAATTTTTTTTCTTGCACATTAAAAAAATGTTGTATCTTTGCGCCATCAAAGTAATATCAAAATAATATCAAAACACTAAAAAATTAAAACGTATGGAAAACAAGGAATTTGAATTCAAAGGATTGAAACTAAATGGTTTCGTCATGTTGTTTGTGGTTATCGCCGCCGTTGCTGCCGCGATTTTCGGATTTACAAGATGTACTGAAGGTGAGTCTGTCGGTTTGGTGATAGGTGGAATTGCCTTGATCTTGATTGACATCTTTCTTATAATTGGTTTCAAGAAACTCGAACCTAATGAGGGCATGGTGATGCTTTTCTTCGGAAAGTACCGCGGCACGTTCACGAAGACCGGCTTTTACTGGGTCAACCCGCTGATGTCATCGAAGAAGGTGTCACTCCGCGCCCGCAACCTCAACGTCGATCCTATTAAGGTGAACGACAAGACCGGCAACCCGATAATGATTGGCCAGATTCTCGTGTGGAAGCTGAAAGACACCTACAAGGCGATGTTTGAAATTGATTCTCAGACGATTGCGGTCAACACAATGGGTTCAAATGTCGGAGGCAACGCGGCGGTTTCAAGCCGTATGCGCGCTTTCGAGAGTTTCGTCAGGGTGCAGAGCGACGCCGCGCTTCGTGAGGTCGCCGGAATGTTCGCCTACGATGACAACGGCGACACAAAATCGGGCGAGCTGACACTCCGTTCGGGCGGCTCGGAAATCAACGACATACTCCTCAACAAACTCAACGACCGTCTCGCGATGTCGGGCTTGGAGGTCATCGAGGCGAGAATCAACTACTTGGCGTATTCCCCTGAGATTGCGGCGGTTATGCTTCGCCGTCAGCAGGCGGCGGCCATCATCGCAGCCCGCGAAAAGATTGTCGAAGGCGCGGTCTCGATGGTCAAGATGGCCCTCGACAAGCTCAAAGTTGACGAGGTCGTTGAACTCGACGACGACAAGAAAGCCGCTATGGTGAGCAACCTCATGGTCGTGCTCTGCGCCGACGACGCAGCACAGCCCGTCGTGAACACCGGAACGCTGTATCAGTAGGAATTTGAGGTGATTAGGAGATTGAGGTGATTAGTTTTATAAAATTTGTTATACACAATTTACTTGGTTGAATCATGTATGTACTGGGTTACATTGTCTCTTTCGCTTTCGCTGCACTGCTTACTTCGATAATTATGTGCGTAGGCAGGAACCGTATTCGTTTCGACGAAAGTGGGATTGTCATTATGTTTGGATTTAATCCGGTGAAAATCAAGAACAACATGATTAAATCCATAAGACTTGTCGAGGAATTGCCGAAAGTTTTGTTTGGCGTTCACGCACGGGGATTTGTAATCGGGAAACGTCGCAGAGGCATGTTTCGTGTTAAGAAAATGACGGAAAACGGCCAAAGGAAAGTGACGGCGTTGATGTTCCTCGACAATGCAAGGAAATCAAGGTGTTTCATTGAAATTGAAACGGTTGACGGAATTTTTTATGTCAATTTGAAAAAAGATGAACTCACCGAAGAACTTTTCAACGAGATGCAAAAGACAGTGCAAATCGTCGGCGAATCTGAACTCGCTGAGTCATCGGCGAAAAAATATAGAATCATAAGCCTGTCAATCGGATTGGTGGCCTTGATTGGGTTGGTTTTGTATTATGTATTAAAAAATTAGAATCATTAAAAATATTAGAAAAATGAAAAAATCACTCATATTCACATTGGTCGTCTGCCTCGTGAGCTGGGCGTTCGCCGCTTTGATGTATTTCGGAATCGGAATCCATAACACTACAGACAAGCCGCTTCTTTACACACTTTGCGCAACATTTTATATGATTCTGCCGATGCTTTGCGCAATGGCGATGCAGTTAATTAATGGTGAGAAACTTGGCGATACGGGTTTGCTTAAATTCAAGATCAACTGGACTTGGCTCGTGGCCTGGATTCTGCCTGTTTTGATTGTCGCCCTGACAATTGTCGTAAACTCGTTCATGCCCGACACGGAGCTTGGGTTTCATGTCCCGCAAATTCCGAACCTCGAAGAACTTCCTGAAGAACAGCAGGAGATGATGCTTAGGATGAGCAATCCAAAGTTCGTGATTCTGACGACTTTGATTTCGGGCCTGATTGCCGGAATCACGATAAACGCCGTCTTCGCTTTCGGTGAGGAGTACGCTTGGCGCAATTATCTTGTCAACGCATTGAAAAAGAAGAACTTCTGGATTGTGTGCCTGTTCGTTGGTGTTGTCTGGGGATTCTGGCATTTCCCGCTCATTCTGATGGGGCACAACTATCCGGTTCACCGTGTCTGCGGCGTTTTCATGATGGTGGCGATGTGTCTTGCGATGACGCCGATAGAGGTTTATTTGGTTTTGAAAGCGAAATCGGTTTATCCGGCGGCGATTTTCCATGGCACAATCAATGCTCTTGCTGGAGCTAACATGTTGTTTGTCAGTGGCGGAAACGACTTGCTCAACGGATGCCAAGGCCTTTCTGGAATCATCACGATGTTGGCCGTCACCGCAATTGTTTTCATAATCGACAGATTCTTCACCGAAGACAACATCATGTCAAAAACGGTAGAGGAAGCAATGAGCCAAAACAATATATCTGCTGGAGAAAATTAATTATGGCAAAGGAAAAAGAAAACACGAAAAATTTCGTTCTTCGTCTCGACGCCAAGACAATGGAGGCTGTCGAGAAGTGGGCCGCCGACGATTTCCGCTCCGTCAACGGCCAGCTGCAATGGATTATAAATGAAGCACTTAAAAAGAACAAAAGAGTTTAGTTAAAAGTTAAAAGATTAAAGTTAAAAGAGATGGAAATTTCAACTATCATTGAGTATGTACTTATAATTTTGGTGTTCGGGATGTATTTCGGAATGCCGTTCATCGCAAGGGAATTTGAGAATCTCGACAGACGAATCAAGGCGATTAAAGTGATGAATATCATTTACTTGACATTCACAATCGGCTTGATTGGCTTTATCATTTACGAATTTGTCGGCTACGAGTTGAGCAGCGAGTACAAAATGACCCGCGCCGCCCTCATCGTGGTCTCAATCATCATGTTCTGCTACAGCTATTTTTTGAAACAGAAAAACTGGAAGAAATAAAAACCATTGATTATGACAGAATTATCATCAAATACCGTAGTGGCGAGCGCAATTGTTTTTTTTCTTTTATTGCCGACTTTCATCAATAAAATCCGTGATGTCGATTGGCGCGAGCGATTGTTTGTGCTTTCAAAAGTGCTTGTGATTGTTGCATTTGCGGCATTCGTCGGTTTGGTCATCTACGAATTTCTGACTGCCGGAGAAATAACAAAGGCTCAGGTGACAAAAACGGTCGGGATGGTTTTTTCGCTGATGTATTCCTACTGGCGGCTTTATTTCCTGAAAGGGAAGGAAATGCGGGTGAAAGAAAAACTCAATCGTTGGAAAACAAGAGCAAATAACTTGTGAAACTTGTGTCAAAAAACTCGTGCAACTTGTGTTAAAAAAAATATGAAAAATATAATTTCAAATAAAGAAACCATCATCAAAACTTGGAAGTTCTCGCTGCTTGACATAGCTTGCGGCGACATGATTATCAAGGCGGTATGGATTTTCAGTACGAAACTTGATATGGCATTGATGGAGGAGAAACTCCCGCTTCTGCTTGAGAAATATCCGTTCCTTGCCGGTCGCATGAAATCGGCGGAAAGCATTTCATGTAACAACGAAGGATTTCCGTTTGAAGTCGTTGAGCGTCAGGATATTGGCATAAAAAATGTGCTGAAAAGTCAACATGTTTATGACGATTTTTCTTTGAAGTTAAATATAAAAGATTTCAAAACTGGCAAATGTGCCCCGATAACAGTCTGTGTCACGAGTTTGAGCGACGGGGCGGTGCTTTCCGTCCAGATGGCTCACATCTGCATGGACGGTCGTTCGCTCTATAGAATGATGAATGAGTGGGGCGGGCTTTGCCGTGGCGAAAATGTTGATATTCAACAGAATGTGCAGTCTGAATTTCCGAAGGTTGACTTCATGACAAAACCTCAAGCCGCAGCGATTTTAGAGAAGAAAAAATGGACCAAACTCGGCTTCAAGGACCTTGTCAAGATGTTGATTTACAGCGCATCAAAGGATTCAAAGGTGAGCTGCACTCCTCTTTTGATTGATGGTGACAAGATTAAGAGGATGAAGGCCGTCGCATCTCAAAAAACAGGCTCTGAAATAAGCGTGAATGCTATCCTGTCGGCTGTCATTGTGAAAATGGTCATGAAACTGAACGGTCTCAATGGAAAACGTGACTATTCGTTGCTGACAGTCGCTGATATTCGTGGAAGGTACAAAAACATCAATGCAGATTATATCGGTAATGCGTCAAACAATATCGTAACTCGTTCATTGAAAGACGATTGTGATGTTTTTGAACTTGCGAAACAGATACAGGATAACATCGGCAGACATACCGAAAACAAAGACGGGGCGATGGACGAATATGTCGATTTGTGTATGAACTCGCTGAAAAACAAACTCCCGTATGTCGCCTTCGACTTGCCAAAGATGAACTCGAAGAAACCGACGACAGTGTATGTCAACGACCAGCATAAACTGCAGGTCTATGATTTGGATTTTGGCAATGGCAAGCCAGTGATTGCTTTCCCGAACGACCTTCCAGACATGGTCAAGATATGGCCTGCCAACGACGGGAAAGGTTCGGTCTTGCTGTTTTTCAAGGGCTATCTTGCGAAAAACATCATCAGAAACGGCGGTGTTGACGAGATGCTGAAAGAGATAATGGGATTTTGAAGTCGCACTATTCCTCAAGCCATTCCCAATCGGTCACAAGCGTCGATTTGCGTTTCGTGCAATCGTCGTCCTTGCATTTGAAGCTGATTTCGTGTTTGTCAAAATCCACTTCGTACGTGCCTTTCGTCTCCTTGCAAGGGTCTTGTTTGTTTGAGAATGTGATTGTGTTGTTTTCGACAGCGTAGGTGCCGATGACGGGCTTGCCGCTGTCAACGCCCATGAAATCAATGCGATATTCGAAATCTTTCATTGTCAGCACGGCCCCGCCGGTGGTACTCATCCAACAGCCTTCAATTCTCTTTGCAACAGCCGCGGTGCCTCGTGGTTTCTCGACCGGTTTGTTTGGTTTGTCTGGTTTGGCCTCTTTGCCGTCCTCTTCTTTTTGCGTCTCTTTTTTGATGGCTGCGTTGTTGTCGTTCTGCTCGATAATCTTGGTGCTGATGTTTTTGTTGCTGTCAGACTTTGTTTCAGGCAGGAATTTATAAACGATAAAACCGACAAGGATAACTGCAAGAATGATGATGATTATCTTGGTGTAAACGTTGCCGGACGACTTTTTGCCTGTGCTGTTTTTCTTCTTTTTTGATGCTTTTTTGGCCATATTTCTTTTTTTTGCAAAGATACAGTTTCCATTGAATTATTTCGTACTTTTGCAACGAAAATTTTCAAAAATATGCAGGAAACAATTCTGATTTTGGATTTCGGTTCGCAGGTGACGCAACTGATAGGCCGCCGGCTTCGCGAACTGAATGTTTATTGTGAAATCCATCCATATAACAAAATACCTGAAATCACAGATGACATCAAAGGTGTCATTTTGAGCGGAAGCCCGTCGTCGGTGCGTGATGAGAAAGCGCCTTTCGCCGATTTGTCGAATATCAAAGGCAGACTGCCGCTTTTGGGCATCTGCTATGGCGCACAATTCATGGCATATCATTTCGGCGGTGAAGTAAATTCTTCATTGTCAAGAGAATACGGTCGTGCAATGCTGACCGTTGTCGAAGAAGATTCATTATTGTTTAAAGGTGTTTCTAAAACAAGTCAAGTGTGGATGTCGCATGGCGATACGATAGCCAAACTGCCTGATAATGCGCATATTATCGCAAGCACCGACAATATAGAAAACGCGGCGTATAAGTTTGATGGCGAAGACACATACGCGGTTCAGTTCCATCCGGAAGTGTTCCACAGCAAGGAAGGCCCGAAGATGCTTGAGAATTTCGCGATGACGATCTGCGGCTGCCACGGCAACTGGACTCCTGACTCGTTTGTTGAAACGACGGTTGAGGCGATGCGCAGGAAACTCGGTGACGACAAGGTCATCCTCGGACTATCAGGTGGCGTTGACAGCACCGTCGCGGCGGTGCTTTTGAACAAGGCTATCGGCAAGAACCTGACATGTATTTTCGTCGATAACGGACTTCTCAGAAAGAATGAGTTTGAGGATGTCCTTGACTCATATAAGGACTTGGGGCTTAACGTGATAGGTGTTCATTCCGGCGATCTGTTCATGAAGAAACTCGCCGGCGTGACCGACCCTGAGGCGAAACGCAAGGCCATCGGCGGCACGTTCATTGAGGTCTTCGATGCCGAAGCGCAGAAGATACAAGGCGCCAAATGGCTCGCGCAAGGTACTATTTATCCGGATGTCATTGAAAGCGTGAGCGTTAATGGCCCTGCTTGCAAGATAAAGTCGCATCATAATGTCGGTGGCTTGCCCGAAAAGATGAATCTGAAAATTGTGGAGCCACTCCGTACTTTGTTCAAAGACGAGGTCAGAAGAGTGGGCCGCGCCTTGGGCATCAAACGCGAATTGGTCGGACGTCATCCTTTCCCCGGCCCGAGCTTGGGAATCAGGATTTTAGGTGAGGTGACGGAAGAAAAACTCCGTATCCTGCGTGATGCCGACGACATCTTCATCAAAGGCCTGCGTGAGTGGAAATGCGAGCTTCCGAGTGCTTCGTATCCGAACGAAATGGCTGACAATCTTTATGATAGCATCTGGCAGGCAGGCACGATACTGCTTCCTGTCAAGAGCGTCGGCGTGATGGGCGACGAGCGCAGCTATGAATATACGATCGCTCTCCGCGCCGTCATCTCCACCGACGGAATGACCGCCGATTGGGTGCACCTGCCGTATGAGTTCCTTGCAAAAGTGTCGAACGACATCATTAATAAGGTGAAAGGTGTCAATAGGGTGTGTTATGACATTTCGTCGAAGCCGCCGGCGACAATTGAGTGGGAGTGAGAAAGTTGAAAGTTGAAAATTTAAAGGGTGCAGAGTGAATTTTTTTTAAAATTTCTGTAACATTTGAATTGTTTTTGGTACTATAGGGAAAAAAAGTAACGGAAAATGGGGAAAAAGATTAATTGGAAGCGCGAGGTTGTCGCATATTTGTTTTTGGTGATTGGCAGCGCATTGTTTGCCATTGGCGATGTGATGTTTGTGAACCCGTACCTGCTTGCGCCGGGCGGCACCTACGGTCTCTCCAACGTGCTGAACACGGTGTGGCCGTGGAAGATTTCATATTACGCCTTGTGCATGGACATCCCGCTGCTGATAATCGGGACATGGATTCTCGGTCCGAAATTCGGGTTCAAGACAATCTTGTCAACGTTCATGATATTCGGATTCACGTGGGTTCTTGAGACGTTGTGGGGCTACAATCCGGTCATACATGACGGAATATTCGCCAACGTGGACGGAATGAACGAGACTTTGCAGAATATCATGGTGCAGATTCCTCACAGTGAATCTTATTTCATGCCTGACTATTTTCTGAACACATTAGTCGCCGGCGGCATCTACGGCGTGGCTATCGGCTTGATTTTCAAGTCGGGGGCGACATCGGGCGGCAGCGACATCATCTCAATGATTTTGCACAAATATACTAAAATCTCCCTTGGCACGTTGGTGATGATAGTCGATTCGTGCATCACGCTGACGACACTCATTGCGTTCGGTCAGCTTCGCCTGCCGATATACTCGATTCTTGTGATCGTCATCGAAGGCAAAATAATCGACCTCGTCGTTGAAGGCATGAAGACCTATAAGACGGCATTCGTCGTCACTGAAAAAGTCGATGTCGTCAGGGACTTCATCATCAATGACATAAAGAGGGGAGGCACGTGCTTCGTCGGCACAGGGTTGTTCAGAGGACAGGAACGTAAGATGATATACATCAACCTTGACCGTTCCGATTTGGTGAAACTGAAGAATAATCTCGCCGACCTTGACCCGGATGCGTTTGTCAATGTGATTGAAAGCTCGGAGGTGATGGGCAAAGGATTCATCCCGCTTCCGACATCTGAGAAATAAATGGTTTGAATTATTACAAGGAAGCAAAATGAAAAGATTCATCATATCGTTGATAACCATAGTGTTGGTACTTGCTGGCAAGACATCGACGGCACAGTTTGTTGACTATTCTGATGGTTTTTATGACAATCGGCAGACTTATCACGTGGCGTTGATGGTGCCTCTGTATCTCGAACAGGTCACCGAGGAGTTTTGGGATGAGGCCCCGAACAACAAGATGCTGCTGACCAAGCCGTTCTCGTTCCTTCATTTCTATGAGGGTTTCATGATTGCAGCCGACTCGATGGTGAACAGCCGCGGCATGGATTTGGAGATAAAAGTCTATGATGTTGATAATGATGTGAATAAAGCTGTCGAGGCCATCGCCGACCCGTGGCTGGCAAACGCCGACATGATAGTGGGGCCGTTTTATATCAAGCCCTTCGAGAAGGTGATGAAATTTGCGTCAGACAATGACATTCTGATTGTCAATCCAATTACGCAGCGTTCAAATATAATTGATAATCAGCCGAATGTGATAAAGGTAAAACCTTCGTTTGACTCGCAGCTGGATCAGCTTGAGATGCTGATAAGAGACTATTATCATTCAAACAGCATATTCATAATAAGTAAGGATGGGGCCGGCGATGCGGATATGATCAGACGTATCAACGAGATAGCGGAGCGACACATGGATTCTTTGTCGTATGTCGGTAACAGGGAGGTTATCAAAGTCATCAAAAAGCATCAGACGAGATGGAAATTCCTGAATGTTGAATTTGAAGAGTTTGATTATCATACGGATAGCAGGCATCTTGATATTGGTTCGTTGAAAAAAGCCATTGATGACAGTACGGCATTCGCCAACAGGATAATCAATATCAATTATGACCGTGACAGCTTGAAAATAGTGAGTGAATACGCATCAACGATGCGGAATAATCTGTTTGTCGTGTACGGCAATGACAAGCTCTTTGCCAATGAGATTGTCAACAAGGTCACTAAACTTACGGAGTATTTCCCGCTGACGGTGGTCATGATGCCAGAATGGAGCAAGTTCGACAGACTTTTCAATGAGAATCTCATGAAAATGAAGGCGATTTATATGGATGATAATTACATTGACTATCAGTCGATAAGAGTGATGGGCTTTATTAAGAAATTCAGAGACAGGTATGGCACCGAGCCGCAGACCTATGCTTATCAGGGTTTTGATATAGGCTGGTATTTCCTGAATGCCTTGAATGACTATGGCAGAGAGTTTACAGCGAATCTTGAAGGATACAACATCCCGCTTCTGCATTCGGAGTTTCATCTTGAAAGGAAAAACGAAGATTCCGGTTTTGAAAACAGGTTCTGGAACGTTTATCAATTTAAGGGGTATAATAAGGTGATTATCAAGCCATTGTTGAGGCAATTGGACGCTGAAGAGACAAATGGCTATGAAATGAAAGGTTTGTTTTACGATGAGCGCTAAACTGTCATATTCCCTGTTGGCATCGTTGTTCTTGCTGATGTCGTGCGCACCGAAGGACGATGCGGTCTATTCGTATTGGGATAACGGTAATGTGAGGTCGGAGCTGCGCTACAGCGACGGCAAACTTGACGGTGTTTGCAAATGGTATTACAGTTCAGGGACGCAGTCGATGGAATCGGCTTATTCGATGAATGTCCTTGACGGGGAGACGATGCGTTGGCATGAGAACGGTCAGTTGATGGAGAAGTCGCACTACAAAGACAATCAATACGATGGAGTGGTTGAGGAGTATAATGTGGCTGGCACGCTTGTCAAGAAATCGAGTTATGCCGCCGGTGTCCTCAACGGGATGTTTTACCAGTGGTATGACGACGGGAAGCCGTTTCTGGAGGGGGAATACCTTGACGGGATGATGCACGGGAGTTGGATAATGTATTATCATGACGGCAGTATCGGCAGTATCGCCGATTACGACCACGGCACAGGCGAGCAGAGAGGCTTCAGCCAGGGAGGACTTTATCAGAATGCCTTGATACATTACAAAAACAATCTCAAGGATGGGAGGGAAATAAGATATGCCATGGATGGAAGTGTTGAGGAAATTCTCCTTTGGAGCAAAGGCGAGTATCTTGGTAACGTGTTGGTTGATAGATAGATACGAAAAAAATAAATTATTTTAAAATATTTTTCAAAAAAGTGTTTTTAATGAATTAAAAATGCTAATTTTGCAGGAAATTTCACGTGTCAAAAGTTTTTAAACACATTATATTAACTTAAATAAAAAAAGTAATGAAAGTACAAACTATCATGGAAAACCTGGAAAAGAAACATCCAGGTGAAAGCGAATACCTCCAGGCAGTTCGCGAAGTGTTGGAATCAGTTGAGGAAGTTTACAACCAGCATCCTGAGTTCGAAGCAGCAAAAATCGTTGAACGTCTCGTTGAACCAGATCGTATCTTCAAGTTCAGAGTAGTTTGGATCGACGATAATGGCCAGGTTCAGGTCAACTTGGGTTACCGCGTTCAGTACAATGCAGCCCTCGGCGCATACAAAGGCGGTCTCCGTTTCCACCCAGCAGTCAACGAGTCAATGCTTAAGTTCTTAGGTTTCGAACAGATCTTCAAGAACTCATTGACAAACCTCCCACTCGGTGGCGGTAAAGGCGGTGCTGATTTCGACCCAACAGGAAAATCAGACGCTGAAATCATGCGTTTCTGCCAGGCCTTCATGTATGAACTCTGGAGAAACATCGGTGCAGACCAGGATTCACCAGCTGGTGACGTCGGTGTCGGCGGCCGTGAAATCGGTTACCTCTATGGTATGTACAAGAAGCTCGCACGCGAGCACAGCACAGGCGCTCTTACAGGCAAGAGCTACGGCTGGGGTGGTTCATTGATTCGTCCTGAAGCAACAGGCTTCGGCGCAATGTACTATGTTGACCGCATGGTTCACCAGAAAGGTGAGACAATGCAGGGCAAGAAAGTCGCTCTCTCAGGCTTCGGTAACGTGGCATGGGGCGCTGCAACAAAGGCTACAGAACTCGGCGCTAAAGTCGTCGCTATCTCTGGCCCGGACGGTGTCTGCGAACTTCCAAACGGCATCGACAAAGAAATGATCGACTACATGCTCGTCATGCGCGACTCACGTCGTAACAAAGTTCAGGATATGGCCGACAAATTCCCAGGCAAGGCTATCTTCACACCTGGTAAGAAAGCTTGGTCAGTGAAGTGCGACATCGCTTGCCCATCAGCATTCCAGAACGAAATGAACGAAGAAGATGCTAAGATGTTGGTTGCCAACGGTGTCCAGTATGTTGCTGAAATCTCCAACATGGGTTGCCAGGCTGCAGCTATCGCCTACATCCAGAATGCAGGTATCCCGTTCGCACCAGGTAAGGCTGTCAACGCCGGTGGTGTTGCAACATCAGGCCTCGAAATCTGCCAGAACGCCGGTCACATCAACTGGACAGCTCCGGAAGTTGACCAGAAACTCCACAAGATCATGAACGACATTTATGACATGTGCGTTGAGTACGGCAAACAGGCTGACGGTTCAATCAACTACGTGAAGGGCGCAAACATCGCCGGCTTCATGAGAGTTGCAAAAGCTATGTTAGCTCAGGGCATCATCTAATTTTTAGATTGATTTCATAATATGAGGACGTTCCGAAAGAGCGTCCTCTTTTTTTCAAATTTAAGAAATGTATTCGGGCGGTGAAATGTAAATTGTTATTAACAATCGGCGGTGCAATTGCAATTTCGGCGGCATCATGCTCACATAAGTCAAAACCCAATGTCATTTTTATTATGTGCGATGATATGGGTTACGGCGACTTGGGCTGCTACGGACAGAGGTATATTCAGACTCCGAACATCGACAGCATGGCGCGTCACGGACTGCGTTTCACACAGGCATACGCCGGAAGCCCCGTCAGTGCGCCGTCGCGTGCATCATTGATGACAGGACAACACACAGGTCATTGTGAAGTAAGAGGGAATAAAGAATATTGGCCGAAATCTTCAAAAGTCAAATACGGCATCAATCAGGAATACGCTGTGACAGGACAGCATCCGTATGACCCCGACCACATCATTTTGACTGAGATAATGAAAGACAACG
This sequence comes from Bacteroidales bacterium, assembly GCA_045600605.1. Classification (GTDB taxonomy): domain Bacteria; phylum Bacteroidota; class Bacteroidia; order Bacteroidales; family F082; genus Limimorpha. The sequence continues at coordinate 32,840 of JAZRYG010000075.1, read as the reverse complement.
GCTATACGACCGGCGTTTTCGGTAAGTGGGCCGGCGGATTTGAAGGCAGCGCCTCAACTCCCGACAAGCGCGGCGTTGACGAGTTCTACGGCTATATCTGTCAGTATCAGGCGCATCTTTATTACCCGAATTTCTTGAACCGTTACAGCAAGTCGAAAGGCGACCGTGGCGTGGTCCGCGAAGTCCTTGAAGAGAACGTGAATTATCCAATGTTCGGCGACGATTATTTTAAACGCTCGCAATATTCCGCTGACATCATCCACCAGAAAGCCCTCGAATGGCTTGACGGTCAGGATGAAAAGAAGCCGTTTTTCGGGATGTTTACCTACACTTTGCCTCATGCGGAATTGGCGCAACCTAATGATTCGATTTTACATTTTTATGAAAAACAATTTGTTGAGGATAAAGACTGGGGCGGAAATGAAAACTCGCGCTATAACCCTGTGATTCACACTCACGCGCAGTTTGCGGCGATGATTTCGCGTCTCGACGCTTACGTGGGCGAGATAATGACCAAACTTCGTGAGAAAGGCCTCGACGAAAACACGGTGGTTTTCTTCACTTCCGACAACGGGCCTCACGAGGAAGGCGGCGCGGACCCGTCGTTTTTCGGACGCGATGGCAAACTCCGCGGCCTCAAACGTCAATGTTATGAGGGCGGAATCCGTATTCCGTTTATCGTTTATTGGAAAGGAAAAATCGCGGCAGGGGAGAGCGACCACCAACTTGCATTCTACGACGTCATGCCGACACTCTGCGACCTGATTGGAGTTGAAGATTACGAGAAAGTCTATGGAAACGTGGCCGTTGACGAATACTTCGACGGCATCTCTTTCGCGCCGACATTGTTGAAAAAAGGCAACCAGGAAAAACACGAATTTCTGTATTGGGAGTTCGAGGAGACAGACCAGATCGGGGTTCGGATGGGCGACTGGAAAATGGTCGTGAAAGGCGGAAAACCACATTTATATAACTTGTCGGCTGACATTCACGAAGACCACGATATTGCTTCCGAAAACAGGGAAATAGTTGAGGAGATGCTTCAAATAATTGAAAGCGAACACGTTGAAAGCCCGATTTTCAAAGTGACGTTACCTAAGTGATTCGCATTATCTCAGCAGGAGCTTGGTCTCTGTCCAACAGTTCGCACATCTTTTTCATGTAAGGCTCCGTGTGTTCGAAAAACATCTTGTAGCCTTCGCACAACGAGTTTAGCCCCGTCTCACCGGTGTCCGTGGTGTCAAAACGGTGCTTCGGACATTCGCCGTGGCATAGGAACAGATACTTGCAATTCTGGCATTCCGTTGGTAAGGCATCGCGTTTGTCCATCCCGAAACGGAACTGTTTTGCAGAGGTTTTTAATTCCGCAAGTGACTGATTCTTAATGTTTCCGAGTTTGTATTTAGGGTAAACGAAATGGTCGCAGCAATAGACATCGCCGTTGTGCTCGACCACGAGTCCGTCGCCGCACGTCTCAGAAAAAGCGCATAAAGTAGAAGGCATTCCGTACCATTGCGACAGCGTGATGTCGAAAAACTGGACGAAGGTCTCGCCGACATCATGCCGGACCCACTCGTCGAAGACATCAATCATGAACTGACCGAAGCCATGGGATGATACGGAGTAAGGCGTTGGTTTTGAATAAGTTGAACTCGGGTTGACAATGTTTCCGTTTCTATCAGAATGTTCGTAAACGGGCAGGAACTGAATGAATTTGCTGATTGAGCGAAGGAAGCGGTAAATCTCGACGCCAAGCCCTTCTGAGTGCGAGTTGATGGTGCATAAGGTGTTGTATTCCACGCCTTTATGAAACATCAACTCTATGTTTTTCAATACTTTTTCAAATGTCGGCTGACGGTTGAAATCCAATCTGTTCGCGTCGTGGATGTGGCGTGGACCGTCGATGGAAACGCCGATTAGGAAACCGTTGTCGCGGAAGAAGTCACACCATTCGTCATTTATCAGCAGTCCGTTGGTTTGCAACGAGTTGTTGATTTTCTTCTCGTCGCAGTATTTTTTTTGGAAGTCAATTGCTTTTTTGTAAAAATCCAATCCCGCGAGAAGTGGCTCGCCGCCGTGCCAACAAAACGATACTTCGGGTGATTCAACGGCCTCAATGTATTGTCTTACATAAAGTTCCAGAAGCTCTTCGCTCATTTTTGGCTGCACCTTATTGTATAAATTCGCCTTGCCGGAATAGTAGCAATATCTGCAATTCAAGTTGCATGTCGAGCCGACAGGCTTTGCCATCGTGCTGAAATTCAGCGGATTGGCGAGCTTCTGCGCTTCGTGAAAGTTTATGTAATCGTTATCTAACATTGTTGAGAAGCACACTGACTGGTCTTTCGAAAACGCAGAAATTGGCCTTGTCCCTCAGGACAGTCTTCGCTGCCCAGTCAAATCTGATGTATTGATCGCTCATAATCAAGATTGTTTAAAATCGCGGCTCAAATAAACATATTGTTTTTTGAATTGGTGCCATCTGAAATTGAAAAAAATGATATATCTGTGAAAATTTATTGTCTCCAAATTGATATCTTTTTACAATACAAGCAACTGTCACACTTTCGGCCAACTTCGTGAATGTGACAGTTTCAACCGATATAAACTCCGACGTTGTCCGAAAAACGTATTTGCCTCCATTCATAATCAATGGAGCGCACTTGTGTAGTTGCGCTCCATCTCTTTGACATTTGACTTTTAATTACTTTTCGATTCTGATTCTCGCATCGACTGCCACCACGTTCTTCGGGTTGCCGAGCAGCGGGTTGAGGTCCATCTCCGCGATCTCCGGCGCTGCCATCACCAAGGCGGCGACGCGTGCGACTTGTTCCGCATAGACGTCGATGTTGACCGGCTGCTGTCCGCGGACGCCCTGGAGGATCTTGTAGCCGCGGAGCTTCGTGAGCATGTCTTTCGCCTCCGGTGCGCTGACCGGGACGAGTGCGCTCTGCACGTCTTTCAGCACCTCGATGAAGATGCCGCCGAGGCCGAAGAACACCTGATGGCCGAACTTCGGGTCGCGGATGGCTCCGATATAAACCTCCGTGCCGTCAAGCATCGGGTACATCTCGACAGCGTATGTGTCTTTGATGGCCATCAGACGGTCGAACTCCTTCGCCACCGTGTCGATGTCGCGGACGTTCAGCGTCACGCCGCCGACGTCCGACTTGTGGACTGGGCCGACGACCTTCATCACGAGCGGATAGCCGACCTCGTTGGCGAAGTCAAGAGCCTGCTGTTTCTGGTCAACGACGCGGATCTGTTTCTGCGCGATGCCTGCCGCGTCTAAAAGTTCGTAAATTTTATCTGGCCCGATGTAGCCGTTCTCGCAGCTGTCGATGCACTTGCGGATGCGGGCGGTATCGACCTTCGGCATCTCTACGTTCTCGGGCTGCGGCTTCGGCGTGTTGTAGATCTTGCACAAAGCGTTGCCGAAAACGCATTCCTCCGGGAAGTTGATGCGGTGCTTGTTGTTGATGAAATCGGCGATTTCGTCTTTCACGTTGATGATTGAGGGCAGGATGGGGAAGATAGGCTTCTTGCAGGTCTTCATCTTCTGGTCGAGGACCTCGTAAACCTCCCAGTTCGGGAACAGTCCCGGTGAGCCGAAGATGACGCACATGCAGTCGATGTTGTCGAAGTCGTTCTCGCACGCGTCGATGATGTGTCCGAGTTGTTCTGCCGTGCCTGTCGCGAGGAAATCGATGGGGTTGCCGACCGACGAGCCTGGGAAGAGCTTCGACAGGAGGGCCTCCGCCTTCGGGCCTTCGAGGTGCGGGACGTCCATGCCGTTGTTCGACAATGTGTCGGTGAGCATGACGGCCGGGCCGCCGGCGTGTGTGATGACGGCCATGTTCTTGCCTTTCACCTCGGGGTGCATGAAGATGGCGCACACTGTGGTGAGTTCCTGACGGTTGTGGCAGCGGACGATGCCGGCCTTGCGGAACAGCGCGTCAACGACAGCGTCGTTGGTTGCCAAGGCTCCGGTGTGTGACGACGCCGCACGGCTTCCCGCCGCCGAGCCGCCCGACTTGATGGCCGCGATCTTGCAGCCTTTCAATATGAGTGAACGTGAATGTTTCAAAAGCTTCTCCGGATTTCCGATCTTCTCCATGTAAAGCATGATGACTCTCGAACTCTTCTCCGGGTCGAATGTCTCGTCCAAGTGTTCGAGCACGTCTTCGATGCCTATCTGCGCCGAGTTGCCGACGGCCCATACGCTGTTGAACGACAGTCCGTTGGTGATGCCGTATTCCTTGATGAACACCGCCGTCGCGCCCGAGCCGGTGATGAAGTCAACGCCGTGTGGGTCGAGGTGCGGGATGGGGGCGTCGAAGGCCCCGCAGTAGTTCTGGCAGAGGAAGCCGGTGCAGTTGGGGCCGATCAGGCTGCCGCCAACGCTGTTGACGGTGGCAGTGATGTGACGTTCGAACTCCTTGCCTTCCTCGTTCTCCTCGCCGAAGCCGGCCGAGATGATGATGAAGCCTTTCGTGCCTTTCTGCAACGCCAAGGTATCGACTGTCGCAGGGCAGTATTTCGCCGCTATCGCGATGATGGCGCAGTCGACCTGCGGGAGGTCGTTCACGCTCGCATAACATTTAACGCCCTGGACTTCAGTCTCTTTCGGGTTCACCGTATAGACCTGACCTTTGAAAGGGCTTTCAAGTAAATTCTTGAGGACGCGTCCGCCCGGTTTGTGGACATCGCTCGAAGCACCGACCACTACGATGCTCTTCGGATCCAGTAATTCTTTTGCTATCATGATATTATATTTTAAATTGCCTTTACTTTATAATTTTCAAACTAAAAACTCAACTCTCAACACTTCAAACTGTCTAAAAAACTCCAAACTTCACTCTCAACTCTCAACACTTCAAACTAAACCTTCGGTGCCACAAATCTTATGCCTTGCTTCAGGTTGTCAACGACGATGCGCTGCGCTTCCATGATTTCACCGTCTAATGAGACACAGAAGTTCTTTCCGCCTTCGATGATGACTTGTTTCGCTCTGCGATAGACAATAAGGCTTTTGAATTTCGGGTTGTCCAAGTGCGTGCCTTCAGTGTATGACTTTATCAGGAACGGGAACCTCAGTCTTGAAAGAGGTTTCACGAGGCATACTTCGAGGAGGCCGTCATCGTTTTTTGATTTCGGTGCGCATTTGTAGCTGCCGCCGACGTATTTGCCGTTGGCGACGGTGCAGAGGCATATCTTGCCGTCGTTGAGTTTCTCGCCGTCGGCATAGACAGTGCATTTCGTGCGCATTCCGGTGAGGAAGCCCCATATAACAGCGAATGGATAGCACATCTTGCCGCCGAAAATCGTATGGCGGCGAATCTTGTTCATCGCCTTTGCCACCACTGCGTCGAGGCCGAAATGTGTCGCGTTGAGCGCATATCTGTCGTTGGCCTTCATGATGTCAACGCGGTGCTCCTCTCCGTGAAGTACCTTGTCGGCATCTTGAAACGTCTCTAAATCAGCGTAATATTTTATGTAATCGTTGCCGCTGCCATGGGCAAGCACCGTCATGCTCGCATTAGGATGCCCGACGACACCTGTCGCGACCTTGTTGATAGTCCCGTCGCCGCCGCAGGCGTAAAAACGCGTCTCCTGATCGGGATGCTCCTCAAGATATTTCTTTATGAGGTTGGTGTTGTCAGCAGCCGACTGCGGCGTAAATATCTCATAATCACTGAAACTGCTGTCGCGGGATATCGCCTCCTTGACCTCATCAAGGCAGGAGTGTTTCCCCGCGACCGTATTTACCATGAAAATATGCTTCATTATATATTCAGAATTTCTCTCGTTCAAATAATCCGCAAAAATAGGAAAAAAAGCCGTCGCCCTTTTATTTTATTTTCTTTCTTGCGAAAATATTCAACAAAGTACATGAAATTCCGAACCTACACACCGATAAATCCCATCGTGACAGGGGCATCGCCGCGTTTTATCATGAGCTGCCATCCGTTCTCCACGGCCTTGCGGTAAATGCGCAGCGTCTCGCCCTCGTGACTCTCGGCTTCGTAATAGATTTCTAACTCCTTGATATTCATCTCTTCGAGTTCCTTGACGGAAAACGAGTCGAGGAGCATGGCGCAGTATTTCACGTTGTTGGTGTGGTGCGACACGTCGATCTCGCACGTGTGCACGACGCGCTCGTAAACGAAGTCGTCTTCAGTGAAGATGTTTCTGAAACGGCGTAGCGGTGTCGCCACAGCCTTTTCCTTAATATATTGAATGTCGGGATTTTTTATTGAATTAGCCGGTCTTATTTTTTTCGTCTCCGAATCGATGAGAACCCATTCGGCAAACGCTCTCACAACCGGCTCGTCACTGTTTTGCTTGAATATCTGATACGACCTGCCGCATCGGAAGCCGTTGGCTTCCGCCGGCCACGTCTTCAGAATGATGTCGTCGTGGTCTCTGATGATGTCGTTGAGTTCCAACCTCACTTGCCGCACCACCCAGTACGCCTTGTCGCGCTTCCTCAACGTGGGCGCGTCGATGTCAAGCTCCATTGCGTGCTCATCGGCGATCTCCTCGAAAAGCGTGAGCATCATCACAGGGCTGAGTCTCAGTATCGGGTCGCAGTAGGTTGAGAGCACCTTTATATTTTTATAATGAGAGTTGTTCATTGCATCAAGCGCAGTTTTCCTTAATTTTTGAATAAATTACAATTCCTTTCCTTTTGATATGTTCCACCAAGTCTTTGTTTGTCAGATTTTTGAATATGGAAATGTCAAATTGATACGGAAGCAGCAGGTCATCAATTTCAAATGAGACTTTGTACATAATGCTGTCTGTCAATGTGTCGCCCACGAGGGTGATGTCAACGTCAGAAAATTGTTTGAAATTGCCTTTGGCTCTTGAACCATATAAAATAACATATTGAATTTCAGGGTGTTTGTTGAAAACTCCCAAAATCATATCAAATTCCGATTCTTTCAGGCCATATATCATTTCCTTGAAATCTCCATCATTTTGTTTTCAAAATTGCAAAACATTGGATAGTAAATGTTTGTAATTTTTAACGATATTTCGTTGGCTTTTTTGCCGTCGTAGTCGTGAGACGTCAAATTTCTGTCGCCGATGGTTTCCATCCAAACGGGATTGTCTATAATGTTCATCTCGAATGCTTTGCGAATTGCGTCACGTGAGCCGGCTATGTTTGTATATCCTTGGTATTCAGCATAATCTTTCATTACTTTCCATGAAAGTTCGTGTGTGAATTCAAATCTTTGAATCAGTCCTTCCTGGTGTAATTCGTCTAAAACTTCATCTTTGGAGAGCGTTTTTATGGCCTCTCCAAGTTTTCTCAAGGCTTTCTGATAGTTTGAAAACCGCTGGATCCATCTTATGTCATCTTCCATTTCTGATGAAATTTATTAAAAATGCAAAAGTACATAATAATTTTCAAAAAAGAGGTGGAAAACGAAGATAATAAAATGATTTTTATTTGTGAAAAAAATTGTGAAATTTCCTTTTTAAGAAGTGCCACCAAGAAATCAAACACGGTTTTATGTCTTTTTTGTTATAGTAATAAAGAACGTCAGCACTTATTACCGACTTCGTCCATTTTATGAATAGTTTTGGATGGCGCAATACATCAGCAAAAGCACTTATCTCGTCCATGGCAGAATAAGGCACTTTACTTTGTATAATTTTTTTTTCATCGATGTTGTCGTCAATCATTGATTTTGCCCATAAATAAGGAAGATTGACACCTTCACGAGTATGATTATAATTATACATACCAGTTCTCCAGTTGACTTCCAAGAAAACCAAGTCTCCGTTTGTGTCTTGCATAAATTCTGCATCAAATATTCCACTGTAATTAGCTTTCCGAATTAATTTTGATAGTTTCAGCTTTAATTCTTCATTATGGCAAGGTTCAAAATACATCAACCATTTATGTTGTGTATCTTTGTAATTCCATTTTTTAAGTGATGTATAATAGATCTGTTCACCTCCTCGAATGGAAAATCCTTTTAAATCAACTTCGTTTGTTCCGTTAATGTATTCTTCCACCATTATTTGTTCGGCTTGAATTTCTGAATACGCGGATTTCAGTTCTTCCTCATTTTGGCAAATAATCATATCTTTTTTACATCGCCCATCATTTGAGGTGAGTGTTTTGGTGATGACAGGATAAGGTACTTTGGTCGGTAAGACTCCTGTTTCAAGAACTTCATAAATTGGTACTATAATTCCACATTGTTCAGCTAATTGACATTGAAATTCTTTGTTTAACAAATTATTGATACCATTTTCAACACCTGCATTAAAACATATAAATTTGTCTTTCAACTCATTGTAATGGGAATCAAAGCAAGCTTCATTGCCTTCATCTGTAAAAAACACAACGGGTTTTAATTTCTCATTGCCATAGTTTGTTAACAAAATTGTCAATAATTCATCACTTGTGTCGCCATAATAAGTCTTTTGGACATATTTGCTGGTCTCAATTGTGGCAAAATGAGATGATTCCCTGAAACGTATAATATCAGTTTCTATACCAACTTCCCCCAAACTTCTAACAATGCCTAATGGATTTATACCATCACCACCAAAAATTATATATTTACGATTTTGCTCGTTGTTTTCCATAGCATTGTGATATTATTTATGTGATTTTGTTTTTTTCTTAATTCTAATCATCCAATCAACGATTTTCCCGGCAATCGGATGCCTGTAGCCGTGAACGTCAATTACCACAGCACCTTTATATTCATTTAAGGTATGCAATCCAAGTTTCATTTTTGGGTGTGGCGATGTTATCCTTTTTACCGTCTTAAATGAAAATTCTCCATCAGAATAATTGATTTTTTTTATCTGAATGGCTCCGCCGTAATTACTGTTGCAGTCTTGCGCAGGGTAATAGATATTCCCGTGATATTCAAAGAGTTGTCCGCCCATCCGAGAGTTTTTGTTGTCCGAGGTGATTTGTCTCCATGGGATGAATCTGTCTTTTTCAGCATTCCATTTGTATATATCAAGAATCAAGTCGTTGTGAGCGGCGGTGAAAAGCATTCTTTCTCCGAATCTGTTGGTGATGCACGAATCCCAAACGACATCGTCGCATATAGTTTTGCAAAAAGTAACTGTCTCTGAATCAGGACTATATTCGTAAATGTCAAGTTTGCCGCTCCAGGCACTTTCTGGATAAATATAAATTTTATCGTTCTCTCTTAAAATGCAAGGAAAACTCAAATGAGTAGGGATTTCAAGCACTGTTTTCTTCGATTTCAATTCCATGCTGTGGCGGTCTATCTTCAATAAAGTGATAACACCTTTGTGAAGATTCACTGGCATTTCCTCAACGAGAACTTGTATTTCGTCATCGTTGACTTCAAGGATAAATGGGTCGGCGAACCAACCGTCTTTTGGCATTTTCAGCCACTCGACGTTGAGAATTTCATCATTCATCACGCCATCCAATCCGTTTTTTACGAAGCCCAATGCCCAATAACTCGCATTAAGTTTTCCTGCTAATCGTTTGATATTCATAATATGTCCTGTTTAACAATGCTGAATTCATGTTCCCAAGGACATAAAAAAAGCGTGGATCCGACACTTGTCAATTCCACGTTTTGAGGCCTTCGCATTGCCCGAATGAATAGAACTGACAACGCGAAGCCCACGCCGATATGAGCGCATACAACACACAAAACACCCACCCGTTGGTGGATATAATTGCGGCTGTATAGATGCTAACATCCCGTAGGCATCTACCGTTGCTAAGTCCTGATTCATTCCATGAAAGTTGCGAAGTTTCAAAACGTCAGAACAGAGCGTCAATAAACGCCTTTAATATGTCTGCTCCCCTCCGCCGGTTTCGTACAGACATCCCCGGCGTCGGTTTGCGGCGCAAAAATACAAAAAAAAATTATTGTTGGGGAAAAATGAAAAAAAATATTGTCCCGCTGCCAACGTACGTAACCAATGAGGAATCTGCGATACACACATCATCTCTGCGGGAGCCGAAAAAAACATTCGTGCCATTCGTGAAATTCGTGGTGAGTAGAGACGGGGCATGCCCCGTCTGTACGGTTTTTCGCTGTCGGCAAGGGACGCAGCCGCACAGGGTGACGGAGCAGGCGGGAAACACGGGGAGAGACGTACGGCGTTTTTAGTCTGGAGTTTTGAGAGTTGAGTTTTTTCAGTGTGGAGTTTTGAGATTGGAGATTGGAGTCGGCTGGCGCATCAAAAAACTCCACTCTTAAAACTTTTATAAACTTTAAGAACTTTAAGAGCTTTTCGGAACATAGACGTTCAAGACCATCTCTTCAAAATCAGCTTCCGAAGTCATCGAACATGATGTTGTCCTTCGGCACTCCGAGGTTGTCGAGCATCTTCAGCACCGCCTGCGTCATCATCGGCGGGCCGCAGAGATAGTATTCGATGTCTTCCGGCGCCTCGTGGCTCTTGAGGTAATTCTCGAACAAGACCTCGTGGATGTTCCCGACGTAGCCCGTCCAGTTGTCATCCGGTAACGGCGCCGACAGCGCGATGTTGAACTTGAAGTTTTGATTCTCCGCCTCGATTTTCTTGAAGTCGTCGATGTAGAACAGCTCGCGCAGCGAACGTCCGCCGTACCAGAACGACGCCTTGCGCTTGGTGTGCTTGGTGAGGAACTGGTCGAGGATGTGCGAGCGCATCGGTGCCATGCCCGCGCCACCGCCGATGAAAATCATCTCGTTGTCAGTGTCTTTGACGTGGAACTCGCCGTATGGCCCGCTGATCATGACCTTGTCGCCAGGCTTCAACGAATAGATATACGATGAGCATACGCCTGGGTTGACCTTCATGAAACCGCCGTTGACGCGGTCGAACGGTGGCGTGGCGATACGTACGTTCAACATGATGATGTTGTCCTCTGCCGGATGGTTTGCCATCGAATACGCACGGAACTGCGGCTCGGGGTTGTGCATCACGAGGTCGAACATGTGGAACTTATCCCAGTCTTTCTGATATTCCTCGTTGACATCGATGTCTTTGTATTTCACGTCAATCTTCGGGACATCGATTTGTATGTAACCTCCCGACTTGAAATCAAGATGTTCTCCTTCAGGAAGTTTGACCTTAAATTCTTTGATGAAGGTGGCGACATTTCTGTTACTGACGACCTCGCATTCCCATTTCTTGATGCCGAAAATCTGCGGGTTGATGTGAATCTTCATATCTTCGCGTACCTTGACTTGACAGCCGAGACGCCAATGGTCCTGCTGTTCCTTTCTGCTGAAGAAGCCTGTCTCGGTAGGAAGTATCGTGCCGCCGCCTTCGAGGACCTGACATCTGCACATCCCGCAGTTGCCGCCGCCACCGCATGCCGACGGCAGGAAAATCTGTTCGTTGGCGAGCGTGGCCAAAAGCGAGTTGCCCGGCTCGACCTCAAGGTTCTTCTCGCCGTTGATGTTGATGTTCACCTTCCCTTGCGGGGTGAGCCGCTTGCGTACAATCACGAGGACCGCCACAGGAATCAATACCGCAATGAGGAAGACTATTACGCTGGTGATGATGATTGATGTTGTACTCATGATATGCCTCCTTTAAAATGTGATACCGAGGAACGACATAAATGCGATCCCCATCAAACCAGTGATAATGAATGCGATGCCGGTGCCTTGCAGCGACTTCGGCACGTGCGAGTATCTTATCTTTTCTCTTATCGCCGCCATGCCGGTGATGGCGAGCAGCCAGCCGATGCCGGAGCCGAGCCCGTAGGAGACGGCCTGCCCGATGTTCGGGAAATGCTTCTCCTGCATGAAGAGACAGGCGCCGAGGATGGCGCAGTTCACCGCGATGAGCGGAAGGAAGATGCCGAGCGACGAATACAACGACGGGCTGAATTTCTCAATCACCATCTCGAGAATCTGCACGATGGCGGCGATGATGGCGATGAAGAGGATGAAACTCAGGAAGTCGAGGCTCACGTCTTCAAACGCGGGGCTTAACCATGACAACGCGCCCGCCGACAACACGTATTTGTCGAGCAGGTAGTTGACCGGCACCGTGATGAGAAGCACGAATGTCACGGCGATGCCGAGGCCGAATGAGGTCTTCACGTTCTTTGAGACGGCCAAGAATGAACACATCCCAAGGAAATATGCGAAGATCATGTTGTCGATGAAAATCGAACGGATGAAAATGCTTAGTGATTCCATGTTATTTCTTCTCCTCCACGGGTTTCTGGCACCAGATGATGATTCCTATGATAATCAAAGCCATAGGAGGCAAAATCATGAGGCCGTTGTTCATATAGCCGAAATTGTAAAGTCCTTCGGGGATGACCCTGAGTCCGAAGAGCGTGCCGCTGCCGAACAGCTCGCGGAAGAAGGCGACGATAACTAAAATCATGCCGTAGCCGAGTCCGTTGCCGATGCCGTCCAAGAACGAAGGCCACGGCTTCTGCGCCATCGCGAAAGCCTCGAGACGCCCCATCACGATGCAGTTGGTGATGATGAGACCCACGAAGACCGACAGCGACTTGCTCACGTCATAGACGAAAGCCTTGAGAAACTGGTCAACGAGGATGACGAGCGTCGCGACGACGATGAGCTGCACGATGATGCGTATCTTTGAAGGTATTCCCTTGCGCATCAATGAGATGACGAGGTTTGAAAGCGCCGTCACGACGGTGACGGAGAGAGCCATGACGATAGCCGGTTTCAGCTTCGCGGTGACTGCCAACGACGAGCAGATGCCGAGAATCAGCACCGTGATGGGGTTGGCCTGTCGCAACGGCTTTGTTATAAGTTCTGAATTTTTGCTCATTTTCTATTTGTTGAAATATGGTAAATATGACTCCAACACATTCTTAATCATATCGTTGACACCGTGCGACGTGATGGTGCCGCCGCTGATGGCATCGACGGAGTGCCTTTTGACATCTTCAGGAAGTACCGCGATGCCGCCTTTCTGCACGTTGATTGAGACAAACTGTCCGTCCCGGAAAATGACCTTGCCGGAAAACTGCCTCTGGAACTTCTCGGTCGTTATCTCTGCGCCGAGGCCGGGCGTCTCCGACTTGTGGTCAAAGACAGCACCGATGACAGTCTGACAGTCAGACGAGAGCCCGAGGTAGCCCCAAATCGGTCCCCAAAGACCTGCGCCCTGCAACGGCACGACGTTGACTTTCTCGTTGCCATTGTCGATTATGAAAATTGGTAGCTGAAATTCTTTGCCATTGGCTTTGTTGTAAAGCTCGTCTTTTAAATTGATTTTGAACGCCTTGCATCTTGTGTAATCGCTCATGGTTTCATCGGTGATGTTGCCTTGCGGGTCGATTACAATCATTTTTTCACAATAATTATCAAAGTCTTCTGAAGTGAAATCCTGAACGCCGGCAGCTTTTAAAATCATCATTTTTTTCTCGTTGTTGATGTTGTCCTGCTGATACGGCTGAAGCAGCAACGCCGCGCCTGAGAGCAGCACCGAGACGATTATCACAAGGATGATGATATATCTGAAGATGTAACTGTCTTTCATTTTTTGCTCCTTTCTGCCGCTGCCCAGCGGTTCTTGCGTTTTCTGACATTTGCCGCGACGACGCACCAGTCGATGAGCGGCGCAAACACGTTGAGAAGTAGGATGGCGAGCATCATGCCTTCAGGGTAGCCCGGGTTCGCGACGCGGATGAGGATGGCGATGGCTCCGATGAGGAAACCGTAGATCCATTTGCCGGTGTCAGTCTGCGCCGCCGTAACAGGGTCGGTGGCCATAAAGAACGTCCCGAACATGAAACCGCCCATGAAAAGGTGGTAGTAGAACGGGACTTCCATCGCGGCGTTGGCTCCGATACCGTTAAAAATCAAGCCCATGACTATCGCACCGGCGAATGATGAGACGATGATTCTCAAATCTGAGATGCCTGTGATTATCAGGAACAAGGCACCGATAAGTATGGCGATTTTTGAGGTCTCGCCGACGCTGCCGGGTATCGTGCCGACGAACATTTCCATGATGCTTGGAAGCTGTTCCGTCGTGCCTCCGTTGAGTATCGTGCCGAGTGGCGTCGCTCCGCTGAAGGCGTCGGCTTTCTCCGCGATCCAAACGTTGTCGCCGGTCATCTTTGAAGGGTAGGAGAAGAACAGGAAAGCGCGTGCGAGAAGCGCGGGGTTCACCACGTTCATGCCGCTGCCGCCGAACACCTCCTTGCCGATGATGACCGCGAACGCCACCGCGACGGCAAGCATCCACAGCGGAACATCGGCCGGCATAATCAACGGGATGAGGAATCCTGTCACGAAATAGCCTTCGTTGACTTCCTCATGACGGATCTCTGCGAAAACAAACTCTATCACGAGACCGACGATGTAACTCACAAGATAAAGCGGGATGATCTTCAGAAGACTGTAACCGACTATCTGCCAGAATGTTGCATCTTGCCCCCATGACAAAAAATGCTGATAGCCGATGTTCCATGTCCCGAAAAGGAAGCAGGGGATGAGGGCTATCACGACGTAAAACATGTTGCGTTTCATATCGACGGCGTCCCTGATGTGCGCGCCGGTGATCACCACCTTGTTCGGCGTGTAGAGGAACGTCTCGAAAGCCTCGAATGTCGAATGGAACTTGGCATATCTGCCGCCTTCCTCGAAATCAGGCTTTATCTTGTCTATATAATTGCGTAATCCCATAACTCTTTGACTTTTAATTCATTTCCTTGCGGACAAGTTCAAGTCCGTCACGGATAATCTGTTGGATGGCAGTCTTTGACGGGTCGATGACCTCGCAGAGCGCAAAGTCTTCAGCGTCAACCTCATAGATGCCGAGCTCCTCCATCTGTTCGATGTCTTTGATGATGCAGGCTTTCAGAAGCTGCATCGGATAAATGTCAAACGGAAACACTTTCTCGAACTTGCCTGTCATGATGAGCGGGCGGACATCACCGTTCCTGTTGGTGTCTATCACGAAAGTCTTCTTCTTGAAAAGAGAGGAAATCATGGTGTTTGTCGAGGTGAACCTCTTGAAGTTAGGCGCGAGCCAACCGAAGAGCCGGTACTCGTTGCCTTCCGGAATCACTGTGATTTGTGTGTCGTAGAAACCGAGGAAGTAGTTGCCGGTGATGTTTTTGCCGGTCAGGACATCGCCGCTGATGGCGCGGAAGTTCACGCCGCCTGCGGCCAACGCCTCGATGTCGGCGCCGATGTTGACTTTGTAATAATGCGGGTCGTTGGCCTCCGAGCCTGTCAGTGCGATGATGCGGCTGCTGTCGTATCTTCCTGTAAGAAACAGCTTTCCGATGGTTATGACCTCTTGCGGACCGCAGTACCACACGACTTCACCTTTGTTTATCGGGCTGAGCGCATTAATCTGCGTGCCGACGTTGCCGACCGGATGCGGACCCTCAAAGTCGGTGACGACAACGTTCTCTGGCTTTGTAATCTTGGCGATTACATTGTGGCATCTCTTGCAGCTGGCTTTGAGGTTCAGATAAAGTTTCCCGTCGGTCAGTTTCGACAATATTTCGACACCGGCGTTGAACGCTTCGACTTGATTCTCAATGATGTAACCTGTGCTTGGAGCGAGTGGGGCGCTGCTGAACATTGATATGACGATACATTTGGGCATATCGTTCGGGTTCGCGATTGTGGAATAAGGCCGCTGACGGAGCATCGTCCATACACCACTATGTAACATCTTGTCAATCACTTCATCACGCTTGATTGTCGAAATATCGGCCTTCCCGAAGTCGATGGCTTCGTTCCTGCCGTCAGCCTCGACGATGACCTGCATGACGGCGCGTTTCTCGCCGCGGACCACGGTTTTCACCGTGCCGGAGACGGGGGAGGTGAAAAGTATGTTTTCGCGGCTCTTGTCGTGAAACAGCACTGAGCCGGCCTGCACCGCATCGCCCTCGGCGACATGAAGTTTCGGGATGACCCCGATGAAGTCGCTCGGCTTGATGGCACAGCGTCTGACCTCGAAAACCTCGGTCTCCTTCTTCGCCTCGCCGGAAAGATGAATGTCAAGCCCTTTTTTTATTTTGATAACTGAATCCATTTCCCTGATGAAAATATTTGTGTTTCCTTATCTCTTGAGCCATTTATGAGTGTTCCAGCTTGTTTTTATCAGATAAATTCCGCTTTGCCACATACTTGTGTTTATTGTTGTGACATCATCGGCAGATTCTTTCTCAAAAATCATTCTTCCTTGAAAATCAAATACTTGTACTAAAGTTGCCTCTTTAGTCAGTATGTTAAGTTCGTTGTCGCCGGGATTAGGATAGACGGTGATGTTATCTGCTTTATTATCAATGAAATCCTCTCCAATCGAGGTTATTTCAACGTGCATCGGCGGGAGTTTTATAAGGTCGATGGATGCATCACCATCTTCAGAATTGCTGCTTCTTGCGAAAGTCCATTTCAAGACGTGTTTGCCTGTGGCAATAGGCATCTCGAAAAGCCGCCATTCATTGCCTGAAAGTTCAAACTTGTCGTTGTCGAACGTGAAGTTGAACG
The DNA here is from genome assembly GCA_045600605.1 of Bacteroidales bacterium. Lineage (GTDB taxonomy): Bacteria > Bacteroidota > Bacteroidia > Bacteroidales > F082 > Limimorpha. The sequence continues at coordinate 16,374 of JAZRYG010000075.1, read as the reverse complement.
AGTCGTCAGCATTGCCGGAGCCTTTGTAATAGAATGACATGACATCGGAAATTTCTGTCTCAATGCCAAGCATCAGTTTTGACACTCTGGACGGGGCGTTGGATGTCGATTTGTAACAGTAATTTCCCTCGTACGGGTCTTCATCGCTTCGCACCCATGGCTTTGAGCCTGTGTTACTCCATTGAAAATCAGGGTTTAAGTTGTCGTTTTCAAAATTCTCGATGCAGTTCCCGAGTGGGACGTTCGAATGGAAGACATCGGTGTAACCATCTGATTCTGTTGTGATTGAATATTCTAATATACCTCCGAAAGGTGCGTCGTCGTTAATCGTCAGGACAAATGTAATGTCAAGACTGTCAGCGAATTGGATGCTTCCGGTTTCGACTTCGTATTGTTCGTATGTCACAATCGGCGCGTCAAAATGAATGGTGTTCAGTGTCTCGTTGCTGTTGCTGTGTCCGGCGTTTTTTACGGTGAATGTGAGATTTGATGTCTCGCCTTTGTGAAGCCTGTCGGTAGGGTTGCCGTCAGCATCGGTGATGTTCAAATTTGTCACCTTAAAGACCGGCGCATTGGCAACGATTGTGAATCTGTCTGAGAATGAATGTGTTCCGTCAGTCATGGCGATATTGAAGACAACCTTCGTCTGGTCTGGAACATCATCACTGACTCTGATTCTGAAAGCGTTTTCTTTCATCTTTATTTCGTTTGCCGAAATGGATTCGTAAGTGGCTGAAGATGAAAGAATTTCGATATATGGTGATTCTGTTGTCAGTTCAACGCTGACGTTGCTCATGTTTTCAAAACCGACGTTGTGCAGGCTCATGTTCAAGGCTACTTCGTCATTGAAATCGAGTTTTCCGTTTTCATCGTTGACTATGCAGTCGCTGAAAATCAGATACGGGCCTTCGTCGGGGATGACGGTTATCTCCCTTGAATATCTGTAATAATTCTGCTTCGTGATTGTCAGGAGTATCTCGCTGCCGAGCTCTTGCGGGATGATTTCGATGGTTTGCGGCTCACCCGTCCCGATGCCGAGCCCGATGATTTCTCCGTTTGCGCTCATGCATATTGTTGAGCCTTCATCGGCGGTGACACTGTATTCAGTTGCTCCCTCAACAATAACTGGAAGCATTGTAACATCAAGATTCTGAGGCATTTCGGTGTAAAGGTTCATGTAAACATCGCCGTGATGATGGAAGAGGTAGTATGTGATTTCCTTGCCTTCTTCCCATCCGGTCCAGCCCGATTGTCTGAGGTAATATTTTCCGGCTGCGTTGCCGTAGGCGGGCAGGATGAAGTCGTGCGGGTGTGTGCTGCCGTAGTCGGGCATGAACTCTGGCCACATGTTGTCGTAAACGCCCCACACATAGACGTCATTGAGGAAGGAGTACGACACCTCCGTTGCCGCTATGAGTCCCAACGCGCCGTACTGATGGCGGTGGAAAACCTCCGCGAAGCAGCCGTCCTGCCCGCCGTAGTTGAATTTTCCGGTGAGGCAGTTGTTCGACATGACGTATGTGAGGTCGGGGTTCACGAGTTTCTTGATGCTTCCGATGCCGTACGACGGCTCGCCCCAAAGCTCTTCGGCTCCGTGGTCGCGATGCTGGATGATGAACGCGCCGGCGTTGATAGCCGCGTTGACGTCAGAGGCCTTCGCATCCCATTCCGTGAGGTGCGACATCGTCTGCGGAATGTAACCTAAGCCGTTGGGCCCGAAGTAGTTGACAACGGAATTTGTGTTGTCGGCCGTTGACCATAAGCTCCCCGGATTGCCTTCGTAAATGGCGTTGAGCCTCACAGGGTGCTTCCCGAGACCATACTCCCAGAAACCATTCACGACCTCCGAGCAAAGCTGGAACCATCTCTCAAGCTGATACCCCATCGCCGTGATAGGCTTGTCGTAGAAATGCGGGTTCGTCGTCGGCTGACGCTCGTATTGCAAGTCTTTGTTTATCATGTGATAAAGCTCGTCGAAGTTGCGTCCAGTGATACGTCCGACAGCCACGTCGGGAAGGTCGTCGTTGTTCATATCACTGTATTTGTTGTCGGAAATGTACGGGTTGTAACCTTGCCCGCCAGGGTGGTTGTTCATTGTGTATGAGACGATTCCTTTCGTGTCGTCGGCGTTGTGGTCGCCGAGCAGGAGAACCGCCGAGACGGGGATGTCCCAGTTGTTATAGGCGTTCTTGATATAATTGTGAATCGCCGCGCTGTTGTTGCCGCCGCATTCGTCGAGCGTGACGACTTGCGTGAGGACGCCCTGCTGGTTGCGGAAACGTCTTATCGAGTCGGCGAGCTGGATGAAGTCGGCGTTGTCGGGCGTGATGATGAGATACTCGCAACCCTCTGCATCGCGTTGGATGGCTTCTTTGATAAAACGTTGATAATCATGTTGCGGCAAAGCATCGGCGTTGATGACCATGTCGCTGATGATATGCTCCCACGCCTGACTCATATAGCGCGGGTCACCGCCGAAGTCACCGCTCCCGTCTTCAAAATTCAATTCAATGTCAATGTGTTTCGTCACAATCAGCTCCTTCGTAACTGGGTTGTACTGGAACGGGGTGACGCTGAGAATCACCACATCGACATCACGGATTTTCGTTGGTTCTGATACAAGTATCATTTGTTCGGGGAAAAACGCATTCGTATTGTAAACCAATTCGTTGCGTTCATATCTCATAGGTGTTTTGTCATCGTCAAGCGGAAGCTCCGGCGCCGGCATGATGTCAACGTCCTCGACAGTCTCCGTCGTGATGTTTCTCACGTTCACCGAGACTTCTGCGCCTCTTGGAATCGCTACATATCTCGAAATGACGGGCAGGTCCGGCATCCCAGCACGGTTCGGAAGGAAAATCCCGTCAAGGACAATCGCTTGACCTTCAATGCCTTCATGCCTGACTTTTTCCAACGAATAGTTGTCAATGTCAAGACTCAGTTCCAAACCGGAACGGGTGCTGTTCTCAATTCTGAAAGTCTGCGCCTTGGCTGCAAGAAAAGACAAGATAATGATTGTTGAAAATAAAATTTTTCTCATCGTTGTGTGTGTTGGGTTACGTGTTCGTGTTGTTTTAATTCAGCGTATGCTTCATCTGCACTGACAAACCAAATGATGTCGTTGTTTTGGAAAACAAATGAAGCTGAAGGGTTCAGGATGAAATCCTCGTCTCTTTGGATGGCGATGACCATCGCGTTGTATTTGTCCTTGAATTTCGAGTTCCTCAGGGAGACACCGCAGATGCTGTTCGTCTCGGCCACACGGATGCTGTGAAGTTGCATGTCGTGGTTTTCCCGCTCTCTGATTAACACGTTGTCTTCAACTTCGATTATTGGCTTGATTTTGTTGATATTTTCGTCATTTCCGACAACGGTAATAATGTCATACGGATAGAAAACCATATCGATGTCAGGCAGGTCGAATGTGTTATGACCTCTTTCGATGCTCACCACGCTGACGTTGTATTTGCTGCGGAACACCGTGTCTTTCAACATCTTGCCTACAACCTGGCTGTTCTGGCTTACGGTGAGTTTCTCAAGATGGAAGTTCTGCTGCAGCACCTCCGGAATGACAAACGACGCTTGTTCCTGACGCTTGTTCAGGTTTTTCATGAAGTTGCTTTCAAGCCTGTCGTAAAACTTCATTATCCTGTCAGAATAAGCGAGTATGAACGAAATCACCAATGAGATGCCGATGACCGCCCAGTTGTTGATGTTGATGTAATGATGGACAATCAAGAAGATAATTGTCAGTGCCGCGAGGTATCTGATTACGAATATCGCGATGATGATGTTTCTGTTGAAGGTTGTGTTGGATAGCAGGTTTTTGTTTGTCTTGCTGATGTTGTATTTGAACGCCATCGCCCAGATGAATGGTGCGACGATGGCTAAGGTGAGGATTGCTCCGGTAATCTGCCCCCAAATTCCAGGAATGAATCTCACGGAAAGTGCGCCTATCGTTGAGAAACAAATGATTGTCACCGCAATGATGATACATGCATAGATGATGATATTCTGAAGCTGCGATGTGAGAAACTTCTTGATTGTCATCGTTTTGTGGTCGTTGGCCTTGAAGCCGTTTTCCACGTTTGTCAATGCTTTGAGCCACCTTTCCGGAATGCGCGGACTCAGCCAGTCGTAAAGCGGGTTGGCGGCCTTTATTATATAAGGTGTGAAAAACGTTGTCACGATGGAGACCGTCACGATGATAGGGTAGAGGAACTCGTCGATGACTTTGAAGCTCAGCCCGAGGGATGCTATGATGAACGAGAACTCGCCGATCTGACAGAAGCAGAAGCCCGCGTTGAACGAGGTCTTTGCGTCGTGCCCTGAGATGAACATGCCGATTGTCGCACTTAACGTCTTGAAAATCATCACGGCAAGGGCGATGATGACGACGGGCCATGTGTATTGCACCAGCACCTGCGGGTTGACCATCATCCCCACTGAGACGAAGAATATCGCGCCGAAGAGGTTCTTTATCGGTGTCACAAGTCGGTGGATGATGTCGGCCTCGAGTGTCTCCGCGAGGATGGAGCCCATCACGAAAGCACCGAGTGCCGAGGAGAAACCGGCGTACGTGGCAAGCAGGACCATGCCGAAACAAAGTCCTATCGAGATGATTTCCAATGTCTCCTCCGTCATGAATCTCCTTATCCATCTCAGGAATGAAGGTATGAGATAGATACCGAAGATGAACCAGATGACGAGGAAGAACACGAGTTTCACCATGCTGAAAACCAACTCCTTGCCGTCGAAGGAGTTGCCTACCGACAGCGTCGAGAGTATCACCATCAGCACCACGGCGACGAGGTCTTCAACGACCAAGGCTCCGATGACGTCGGCGGAGAACTTCTCGTTCTTCAGCTTAAGGTCGTCGAAGGCCTTGACAATGATGCTGGTTGACGAGATTGACAGCATACATCCGAGGAAGATGCAGTTCATCCTCTGCCAGCCTATGGCTTTGCCGATGAGGAAACCCACCGAGAACATTATTATCAGCTCGGTCAGCACCACGATGACTCCCGGCCCCCCCACTTTCTTGAGTTTTTTGAATGAGAACTCAAGTCCGATGGCGAACAACAGGAACACCATCCCGATGTCGCTCCATGTCTTGACACTCATCGTGTCGGTGATGACAGGGAAATACGAGAAATGCGGTCCGATCAGGAAACCCGCGACGATATAGCCGAGCACCAACGGTTGTTTCAACCATTTGAAAACAACCGTCGTAATGCCCGCTGTCACTAATATCAGAGCGAGGTCGGAAAATAACGCTGGCAGGCTGTCCATCTGTGATAGTCGTTACTTCACCATTATCTTCTCGATGCAGATGTCTTCGTTGTTCTTTATTGAAATGAAGTACGTTCCCGCCGGAACCCTGCCGAGGTCGAGCTGTGTGTCTTCCGCCGACATCACCTGAGAGAAGACGACTTCCCCGAGGATGTTGAATACTTGTATGAACGAGTTGCCCGAGGCGTCGGCGACTTTGATGTTGATGATGCCGTCGGTCGGGTTGGGATAGATGCTGATGTTTCGTGCATCGGCGGTCGTGACTGCCGAGAGCGACACGAACACCTCAAGTTCTTCTGAAGGCAGGCTGACGCAGATGTCATCGGCGCCCATCACGCTGATGCTCGCGTCGCCGCTGAAGCTCATGTTCCATGTCACGATGGCGCTGTTGCCGTTCGACGCTATCGTGCCTGCTTCTTCCGGCTCGATGACCCACTGGTATTCTGTGAATGCCTCATTGCTTTCAACGGTATATTCCGTCGTCGCGGTGATGTCTTTTGCAATGATTGTCGGGCCTTCCGGTTGGGCCGGGACAGGAAGTATGTCGATGGTGTATGTCACGTCATCGCTGATGGTCTCTCCGGTGCTCGCCGTACCCGTGAGGGTGAGTGTGACGGTGCCGTTCTCAAGGTCTTGGCTTCCGAATGTGTAGTAGGGCTGGGCTATCGTCACATCGCTGAAGGTGCCGTCGCCGGCTGTCGTCCATTCGAGCGACTGATGGTTTGAAGCGTAGCCGTTGACCTGGACGGTCTCTTCGGTGCAGGCATTCGCGTCGAAGCCGGCACTCACCGTCATGCTCATGTCTCTCGGGAGTATCACGAAGTCAATCCAACAGCAGTCGCTGCCGGCTGTCGAGGAGAAGTCTTTCTGGTATTTCCACTTGAAGGTGTGTGAGCCGGCCGTGACGTAGAATTGTGCGCGTGTCCAGTCCACGTTGCCCGACCAGTTGCCTTTCTCGCTGTTGTCGATGGAGAAATACAGCTTGTCGTAGCCTGATTCAGATGACACCTTATAGTAAAATGCGATGGAATCGGCGTCGCTGACCTCGAAATAGAGTGTCAGGGTCGTTGACGTGTTGTTGCCGATCTGTCCCGACTTCATGCAATACGTCCCTTCGTACGGGTCGTTCGTGTCGAAAGTCCAAGGTTTGGAGTTGTCGTTTGACCACAGGTCGGTGTTGAGCGCGCCGGCCTCGAAGTCTTCGACGTTAAGACCGATCTTCGATACGAAGTCTCTTGTGGCGTTGTATGCTCCCGACACGACGTTTAACGTGTATTCTGCCGCGAATCCTGATGGTGCGGCACCGATGTTGACGGTGTATTCAACTGTCGCGTCGCCGTCGTCTTCGATGCTTCCGATTGTTACCGTCGGTGCGCCTGTTATCTGCATGAAGTTGTTGTTGAGTACGAGTGTGGCTTTCACTGTGTTTGAGACCGCGCCGCCGTTGTTCTCTATCGGGAATATTAGTTTCGCCGTCTCACCCGGGTCGAGGCGTCCGTTGCCGTTGCCTTCTATTTCCTCAATGGTGACTTTCCCTATCTCGAAGACAGGTGCGTAAGCCTTCATGTTGAGGTGGCTTTCGTATTCGTTGCCTCCGCTTGCGATGTTCACCGTGAACTCGATTCTTGTGTTGTCAGGCACATTGTTGGCGACGGTGAACCCGAATGCCTCGGCGATGCTTGTCGTCGCGTCGGCTGCGATGCCCGCGAAGTCAACCGTCGGGTTGGTGATTGTGACATATTCGGAATCTGTCGATATTGTGGCTGTTCCGGCCTGTGACGCTTCGACGCCGACGTTCTTCAGGACGATGTCCAAGCCGGCTTCATCGCTGAAGTTGAGCTGTTCGGCTCCGTTGCTGAGGCTGAAGCTGTTGACAATCAAGTACGGTCCTTCTGCCGGAACGACTTCGACATCAGCTTGATAGCGAAGGTAGTTCTGGCCTGTCACCGTCAATTTCATGATTGTAGGCGGTGTCTGTGACGGTATCTCAATGTCCTGGATGGAGCCTGTCGCTTCCGTCACGGCGATGATTTCGAGGTTTTCACCTTCGCCTTTTGTGATGGCTATCTTCGTTCCCTCCGGTGCTGTGACCTGGAATGTCGTCAGTCCGGCGAGTTGCACTTCTTGATGGTTCACTGCCATTGTCTGTGGCACTTCGGTGTAGAGGCGGAGGAACGCGTCGCAGTGTGCGGTGAACATCTGGTATGTGATGTCTTTCGCTTCGGTGTTGTATGGCCATGAGCTCTGTGCGAGGAAGAACTTACCGGCGACGTTGCCGAAAGCTGGCTGCCAGTTGCCTTGTTGTGGTGCGTATGGACCGTAGTCGGGCATGAAGTCGGGCTGGAACTGGTCATAGACTCCCCAGACGTAGGCGTCGTTCACGAATGAGTAGGAGACTTCCGTCGGGCAGAGGAGACCCACCGCGCCGGCGTTTTGTCCGTTGTATGTGTGACGAATGAATGTCTCGGCGAAACACGGTGAGCTGTTGTTGAACTTACCGGTCAGGCAGTTGATTGACATGACGAATGTCAGTTTGCCGACATTTGTGAGTTGTGTCACGTTGTTGTTGCGGTATTCGGGTTCGCCCCAGCCGGTCTCGAGGCCGTGGTCACGGTGCTGGACAATCATCGTGCCTGCGTTGATGGCTTCGTTGATCTGTTCCGGCTGTCCGCCTGTGAAGCCGCCGAGTTCCGACGGTGTCTGCGGGATGTAGCCGGTGCCGCTTGGCCCGAAGTAACTTACAACCTGCGAGGTGTTGGTGGCTGTTGACCACTGTGAACCTGGGGTTCCCTCATAGATGCAGTTGATGCGGTACGGGTTCTTGCCGTGGGCGCGGAAATAACCGCCGACGACCTCCGAGCAGAGCTGGAACCAACGCTCCGTCTGCCAGCCGAGAGCCGTCACAGGGACGTTGTATGTGCTCGCACTCATGTTCGGGTTCGTGAACTCGTATTCGATCTGTTTGTCAACCATCATCGCGGCTTCCGTGCCGTTGGCGGCCACGAGGCGTGAGAACACCATCTCCGGAAGATGGTCGCCGGTGACGTCAGCGTATTGGTTGTCGGAGATGCAGCTGCCCTCGTACGGGTGCGTCACTGTCTCCGCCGGGATGCCCTGCGTCATGTTGGTGTTGTGGTCGGCTAAAAGCATCACCGCCACAGGGGCGATCTCCCATGTGTTGTATGCGTTGTGGAAATACGACTTCATCTGTGCCGTCGTGGTCGCCGGAATCTCATCGAGGCGGACGACTTCCGTGATGATGCCCTGCTGCATACGGTATTCCCTGATACGTTCCGCCGGTTCCTCGAACGCGCTGTTGTTAGGGATGACGATGAGGTATTCGGCACCTTCCGCGCCGTCACGCATCCAGTCGTGCATCCTCTTCTCGTAGTCGATGACAGGCAATGTGTTGTAGTTTGCGATGTTCTGTGCGAGAATCGGGTCCCAATACGGCGAGCGGAGACGGTTGTCGCCGAACTGTCCGTTGCCGCCGGTGAACTCGACTTCAATCTCAATGTTATGATATACAATGGCTTCCTTTGTGACGGGGTTGAATCGCACTGGCGAGATGCTCAACGCCACGATGTCAACGCCGCGCAATGATGTCGGCTCGCTCACCGTGGCGAACTCAGCCGGATAGAAAGCGTTCTGTGAATATACTTTCTCGTTCTTCGTGTAGTTCATGTCAGGTTCCGCGTCTTCGGCCTGCACGCCGAGCGACGGCTCTATGTTCACGTCCTTGATTGTCTGCTGTTCGTAGCTCACGACGTGAAGCACCGCCTCCGCGCCTTGCGGGATGGCGATGTAACGGCTGTATGCCGGCACGTTGGGCATTCCTTTCTCATTCGGAAGCGAGATGCCGGAAATGCCGATCGACTGTAATTCTTCGCCGTTGTAGGTGAATGACTGAAGGCTCATCTCATTGATGTTGAACTCAATGCCGACGTTGCCTCTCGTCTGGTCTGTTAAATTGATGCCGTTTTTGCCTTCATGTCCGAACTCGAATGTGCGGACTTCCTGTGCTGCGGCTGTCGTTGCGATACCCAGCATGATAATGCCGATGCCGAATAATCTGCGTAGGAAATTGTGTTTCATTCAAATGATATTTTTAAGTTGTTATTATCAAAAATTTAACCTGCAAAAGTAAGAAAAAATGTGATACGAGAAATTCTTTGACATAAAAATAAAATGATTATCTTTGCAGGTCGAAAAATGGAAGAGTTTGCAATTGTCAGCGTTTTTGCGAAAAAGAAATAAAATTTAATGAACACATTATAAATCATAGCGTTTGCTAAATAGAATTAAGATTATGTCAAAGGAAGAGGTGCAATCGTATCGGCTGAATTCATTGGAAGAACCAACAGACGGAATGTTGGAATTTGTGATGTCACAGGTACAGGAGGCTGCAGTGATTTCCACACGAAAGGCACAAGATGAGTTAAATCGGAGATTCGCCGAAATGTGTCTAAGAATTGCAATAAGAAAAAACGGAAATGTATGAATGATATAAAACGCCCGACACTTTGTGTTGTTGCTGGGCCAAACGGCTCCGGCAAAACTTCAACAACGCTTCAGTTACTTGCCAATGAGTGGACTGAGGATAGTCTTTAAATCCGGACAACATTGCACAAGAACAGTTCGGCAATTGGAATTCTGACAAAGCTGTAATGGAAGCAGCAAAAGTTGCAACCGAATTACGTTACAAATGTCTCTCTGAAAAAAAAGATTTTGTGTTTGAGACCGTTTTCTCATCAGATGAAAAATTGGACTTCTTGAGAAAAGCACATCAAGAAGGTTTTTTTATCCGTTTCTTTTTTGTATGTACGAATTCACCTGAAATTAATATTCTGCGTATTGCCAAACGCTATTTAAATGGAGGACATGAAGTGCCAATGTCAAAAGTGTTCTCAAGATATTATAAGTCAATTGAAAATGCCAGTTTGGCTGTTGAATTTGTTGACAGGGCTTATATTTATGACAATTCAATCGAAGACCACATACCTCAATTGTTGTATCGCACTATGAATGGCAAAATTGTCAAACGTTATACTGAGTCTGTGCCAGAATGGGCAAAACAAATTATTGATTAATAGATTTAAGAGGTAAAGAAAAATGTTTTCTGTGTCGATAAGATTTACACGTTTGCCAAATGATATGAGAATCTTTTTGCATCAGGGTCGTCGATGACGAGCATTCCTTTCATGGCAAGGTCCTGAAGGTCACGAAGGGCGGTGTCGGAAGAACATTTTGCAAGTTTCGACCATGAATGTGAAGAGATTTTGGCATCATAACCATCGAGGAAGATGTTAAGTACACGGCGTTGGCGGTCTGAAACATGAAGTCCTTCAAAGTGATTCCAATACAGCGTCTTGTGAAGCGTGTTCGACAGATGGTTTCCGGCGGTCTCAACAGCTTTCAGCAGAGTCTGAACGTACCATACGAGCCAAATAGTGATGTCGCCGTTGCCTTTTTGGACAGTCTCTAATATGTCGTAATATTTTTTCTTGTCTTTGTTGATTGAAGCTGCGATGCTGTAAAAACGCATCTTGCTTTTATCGCCGCGTGCGAGGCATATTTCGGCAAGCAGTCGCGACAGACGTCCGTTGCCGTCTTCAAATGGATGTATGCACACAAACCAAAAATGCGCTATGGCTGAACGGATTATCTGTGACTGACAATCAGTTTTATTGAACCATTCGATGAAGTCGTCCATCTCGTCTTCGACACGTTCCGGTGCTGGTGCGACATAATGTATTCTCTCGCGTCCGAAGGCACCCGAAACGATTTGTTCCTTACAGCTTCTGTATCTTCCCACTTCGACTTTGACACCTCCTGCGAATCCCGATTCAAAAAGTGCGGCTTGCCAGGCGCAGAGACGTTCCTTGCTTATCGGCTCGTTGTAATGTTGGGTCGCATCCATGATCACATTCACCAAGCTGTCGATTGCTCGTGATGGCATCTTGTCGTCGGCAAGCATCGACTCTATCCCGAGATGGCGCGCCACCGAGCTGCGCACCTCGTCGGTGTTGAGCGACACGCCTTCAATCTCTGAAGAGCGAATCAGGTCTTCCGAAATATTCTCCGCCACGGCTTGAAGTTGGGTCTCGAATCCAAGCATCTCCAAACGTCCGTACAGCCGTCCGATGTTCCGGCTGGCGTCTTCTATCAATGGTGACACTTCTTTCTCGTTCCAATAGAACTGTGTCCAATTATTTTTCTCGTGAATATACATGTTGTAATTTTTGCGGCAAAAATACAAAATATTTTAAGAACATGATGTTTTGCGTCAAAAAATGCCGCAGAAAAGAATGTATTTTGCGGTGATGGTGGTTTTGCTGTGTTTCGCTCAACTGCTTTTTGTCGTTGTAATCAAAAATTAATTTGCGGAAGTAAAAAGATGACGCAAATGATTCATTATCGAAAAATAATAAATTTATGCCCATTTTTGCCTGAAAAAGTGTATCTTTGCAGGTTGAAAAATGGAAGAGTTCGCAATTGTCAGCGTTTTTGCGAAACAGAAATAAAAATTAACTGACATATTATTAATCATAGCGTTTGCCGATGATGAGAGAAAAAAATATTGATGTTGTGGAAAACAAACATTTGAACGACTTAACTGACAGAATTGAGGTTTTGATTACAAAGGCTCGTTCCAATGTGGCTTCTGTGGTGAATACGGCTATGGTATATACTTATTATGAGATAGGACGGTATATCGTTGAAGATGAACAAAATGGAGATAGCCGAGCTTCTTACGGCAAAGAAGTGTTGGAGAATTTGTCGAGCAAACTCACAGATAAATTTGGCAAAGGTTGGTCTGCTGCAAATCTCAGGGCTATGCGTCAATTTTACATGGTGTATTCAAAAACGCTAACCACTGGTCAGCAAATTGGTAATGAAAATGCTAACCGTTGGTCAGCAAGATTGACCAATCAGAATATAACACCTGAATTTAAATTGTCGTGGACTCATTATCAAATTTTAATGAGAGTTGAAAATCCGCAAGCTCGAAGTTTTTATGAAATAGAATGTTATAAACAACAATGGGACAAACGTTATCTACAACGGCAAATTGGTAGCAGTTTGTACGAGCGTCTGGCGTTGAGCAGAGACAAAGATGAAATAATCCGTTTGGCCAAAGAAGGTCAAACTATGGAGAAACCCTCTGACATAATAAAAGACCCGATTGTATTGGAATTTATGGGGCTTAAATCCGATGCTTCTTATTCCGAGACAGCTCTTGAATCGGCAATAATCAGCAAACTGCAGTATTTCCTGCTCGAGATGGGTAAAGGTTTCTTGTTTGAGGCACGACAGAAAAGATTTTCGTTTGAAGAACGTAATTTTTATGTAGATTTGGTTCTTTACAATAGATTATTACAGTGTTATGTGCTGATAGATTTGAAAATGGATGACCTGACGCATCAAGATTTGGGACAAATGCAAATGTATGTAAACTATTACGACCGATATGTTAAGCAAGATTTTGAGAAGCCAACAATCGGCATTTTGCTTTGTGAACGAAAAAATGATGCTTTAGTTGAGTTAACTTTGCCAACCGATGCAAATATTTATGCACAGCAATATGCATTGTATTTGCCCGATAAAAATATCTTGCAACAAAAACTGCAAGAATGGATAAACGAAAGTAAGTGATAAATAAATTAAACTAATAACAGAAAAGAAATTTTTAAAATAAAATATTAACTAACAAGCGTTTGCTTATTTATGCAGACCGCGCGCCACCGAGCTGCGCACCTCGTCGGTGTTGAGCGACACGCCTTCAATCTCTGATGAGCGAATCAGGTCTTCCGAAATATTCTCCGCCACGGCTTGAAGTTGGGTCTCGAATCCAAACATCTCCAAACGTCCGTACAGCCGTCCGATGTAATCAAAAATTAATTTGCGGAAGTAAAAAGATGACGCAAATGATTCATTATCGAAAAATAATAAATTTATGCCCATTTTCGCCTGAAAAAGTGTATCTTTGCAGGTTGAAAAATGGAAGAGTTCGCAATTGTCAGCGTTTTTGCGAAACAGAAATAAAAATTAACTGACATATTATTAAAGCATTTTTGCGAAACAGAAATAAAATTTAATAAACACATTATAAATCATAGCGTTTGCAGTTATTCTGAAATCATTACAATGGACAAGAAAACACGAATCACAGAAACTGGTAGTCATATAGATATTCTCGCAGGTAAAATCGAGAAGTTGATACAAGATGCACGACAACACGTTGTTGCGGCTGTGAATACTGCTATGGTTTATACTTATTACGAGATAGGTAGATACATTGTGGAGGATGAACAAGGCGGAGAAAGCCGTGCGGAATACGGGAAAACTGTTTTGAAAGATGTTGCAACACGCCTAACAAGAAAGTTTGGCAAGGGTTATTCGTTGACAAATTTGAAGCAAATGCGCCAATTGTTTTTGTCATACTCAAAAAGTCAGACACTGTCTGACCAATTGCAAAATAGTGACACTCAAATGATTGACAATATTCCGTCATTCACACTCTCATGGTCGCATTACCTTAAACTGATGCGAATAACCAATTTAGACGAACGCAAATTTTACGAAATAGAGGCTACCAACAACAAATGGAGCCTGAAGGAGTTAGAGAGACAGTACGACTCATCTTTGTACGAACGATTGGCATTAAGTCGCAACAAAGAGGAGGTGATGAACTTGTCAAAAAAGGGACAAATAGTAGAGAAACCGCAGGATTTGCTAAAAGATCCATACATATTAGAATTTACAGGCTTGCCACAGTTGCCATCCTATACCGAAAAGAAGTTAGAGCAGAAACTTATTGATAATCTGCAAGCTTTCTTGCTCGAATTAGGCAAAGGCTTTACCTTTGTGGGACGACAAGTTAGATTGTCTTTTAGCGAAGAACATTATTTTATCGACTTGGTATTTTACAACCGCTTGTTGAAGTCGTTTGTCTTGATAGACCTAAAGAAAGGAAAACTAAAACATCAAGATATAGGACAGATGCAAATGTATGTAAACTACTATGACAGAGAGGTTAAACTGGATGATGAGAATCCTACAATAGGTTTGTTACTATGTGCTGACAAAGAAAATTCGGTTGTAGAATACACTCTGCCATTAAACAATAATCAGATTTTTGCCGCAAAATACGAAACGGTTTTGCCAAGCAAAGAAGAACTAAAGAAATTAATATCAAACAAATAATAGATAGAAAACAGAAAGATTTTTAAACTGACATATTATAAATCATAGCGTTTGCTCTCAAATTTAAATGAAAGATAAAAACAACATAATACGAAATCCTATTGATACAGCCTTTCTTATGGAGGTTAAGAACATTGTTGAACGCGGTCGCCAACAAGCATACGCTTCTGTAAGTCAGCTGATGATTGAAACCTATTGGAAAATAGGCGAGCGTATTGTATTGCAAGAACAGAAAGGAACTGATCGAGCCGAATATGGGACGCAACTAATCTCTCAACTTTCAGAGGAACTGACACGCACGTACGGGAAAGGATTCAGTAAAAGAAATTTACAATATTTCCGTTCTTTTTACTTAACTTTCAATGATTTAAAAATTGTGCAAACGCGTTTGCACAATTTGTCTTGGTCGCATATTCTTCAAACATTGCGCGTAGATGACCCCACTGCTGTTCGTTGGTATTCTACAACTACATCTTGAAATGTTTCGTGCTGATAGATTTGAAAAAAGGACAGATAACTCATCAGGATGTTGGTCAGATGGATATGTATGTACGCATGTACGACGACTTGAAACGTACGGAAGGCGACAATCCGACCATAGGAATAGTACTTTGCAGCGAAACGAGCAAAGACATTGCACGCTATTCCATATTACGGGATAGTGATAATTTATTCGCTGCTAAATATATGCCTCTAATGCCTACCGAAGAAGAACTTCGCAGGGAGATTGAAGCACAAAAAGAATTGTTTAACTTACAAAACGAAAAATGAAACAGAAATAAATTTAAATTAACATATTATAAATCATAGCGTTTGCTGATTATGAGCGACAAAAACGAAATAATATTGTATCAACCCGATGAGGAAGTCAAATTGGAAGTCCGAATTGAAGATGACACCGTTTGGCTGAACCGTCAGCAATTGGCTGTTTTGTTTGACAGAGATGTTAAAACAATAGGCAAGCACATAAACAACGCATTGAATGAGGAACTGTCGGGATTTGCAACTGTCGCAAATTTTGCGACAGTTCAAAAAGAAGGCAACAGGTTGATTACAAGAAATATAGAATACTACAATCTTGATATGATTCTTTCGGTTGGTTATAGAGTCAAATCATCGAGAGGCATTGAATTCAGACGTTGGGCAAACAAGGTTCTGAAAGATTACTTGCTTCGTGGTTATTCTATCAATCAACGGTTCGAAAGGCTTGAACAACGTGTTGCCGAAACCGAAAACAAGATTGGGTTCTTTGTCCGCACATCGCTTCCGCCCGTGGAAGGCATATTCTATGACGGCCAGATATTTGATGCCTATAAGTTTGCAAACGATCTGATTCGTAGCGCGAAACAACGCATAGTACTGATAGATAACTATATTGACGATTCGGTTCTTGCCGTGCTTGACAAGCGGGCAGACAATATTGAAGCATATATTTACACAAAAGAGATAGACAACAAACTGAAAATGGACATCGACAGGCACAACAGCCAATACAGAAAGATTGATGTCTGTGTATTCAAGAATTCGCACGACAGGTTCTTGATTATAGACAACGATGTGTATCATATCGGGGCTTCCATTAAAGACTTGGGCAAACGGTGGTTCGCCTTCAGCAAAATGGAAATTCACGCAAATGAAATTATTAAGCAATTAAACAATAAAGAAAAAACAGAAATAAATTTAAATTAACATATTATAAATCATAGCGTTTGCTATTTGTTGTTTATGTTTAATTATCGGCTTAATGGTCAAATTTGGTGATAAAAACCTTGTAATTGATTGAAATTCATATATTTGCATAATATTTTCCGATTATGCAAAAAAAATTGCTTTTTTTGTGGCTCAAAAAAGACCGTAAAAGACGGCTTCAGCAAC
>JAZRYG010000074.1:0-19494 GCA_045600605.1 Bacteroidales bacterium | reverse complement strand
TGCTCGCGGCAAGCGTCAACCATGCGCTTCACGCCGCTTCCCCAGCTTTCGAGCCAAGTGGTCTTGTATAGGACACTGGCCATGATTGGATTGTTCGGTTTTGAGTCGTGAGCCGACTTGATGTTTTCCGGTGTGATGCCGACAGGGAAATGTCCGGGGTTCTCAATCTCAACACGGTCATCGTATATTGCGAGGCTGACCGAACCTGATACTGAATCATAGGAACGATGGCATAGTGCATTAATCATGGCTTCACGCAATGCTTCAACAGGAATGTCGAGTTGCTCCTGCCGCTGCAAACCAATATACGGCAACAATTTGCCGCATTTCAACATTCAAAGACTTTATATGTGATTTTTTGACAGTTCTTGTTTTGTTTAAAACATTGATAATTAACTTTTTAAAATATTTTCAAAAATAGAATCCAGTCTTTTTTTGTTTTTAAAAAATATTTTACAATTCAACGGAATAAAGTGATAACTTTGCAGTGATGAAAAATTATTAATTGGGATGGAACTGCCCAAAGTGATAAACAACATATCAGAACGAGTGATAGATGACCTCCGGGCGAAGTTGTCTAAAGGATTATCTGTGTCAGTTGCCGCTGCCTCGTTCTCAATATATGCATACGAGGCTTTGAAGGAAGAGCTTGAAAATGTTGAAAGCTTGAGGTTTATCTTTACTTCTCCAACATTCATCAAAGATAAGACGACCAAGGAAAAGAGGGAATTCTTTATCCCCAAACTTAATCGCGAACGCAATCTGTACGGTTCTGACTTTGAAGTCAAGCTACGTAATAAACTGGAGCAGAAAGCCATTGCCAAAGAATGTGCTGAATGGATTCGCAAAAAGGTGAAATTCAAGTCGAATGCCTCAACGGAAACAATGGGCGGCTTTTTGCATGTTCAGGGCGAAAAACCAAGTTCGTACGTCCCGTTCAATGAATTTACCACGACTGAACTCGGCTGTGAACGTGGCAACAACGTGTATTCGATGGTGAATGTGATGCCGTCGCCTTTTGCGGAAGAATACTTGAAAACATTCAATGAGCAATGGTGTAATTCTGACAAATTCAAAGACGTGACGGCACAAGTTCTGGAGTATATCGAAACTGTATATAATGAGAATCCTCCGGAGTTTATTTATTTCATCACCTTGTATAATATATTCAATGAATTTCTTGATGACATAAACGAGGATGTGCTTCCGAACGAGGCTACAGGTTTCAAAAACAGTGTCATCTGGAACAAACTATATAACTTCCAGAAAGATGCCGCACTTGCCATCATCAACAAACTAGAAAAGTACAATGGCTGCATCCTCGCTGATTCTGTAGGTCTGGGTAAGACTTTCACAGTTCTTGGCGTTATTAAATACTACGAGAACAGAAACAAGTCTGTGCTTGTACTCTGTCCGAAGAAACTCTATGATAACTGGAGCACCTTCAAGACGAACTACAAAAATAACCCTCTGGTACAGGACAGACTGCGTTATGATATACTCTTTCATAGCGATCTGAGCCGTGAGCGTGGTATGTCAGCAGGTATCGACCTCGAAAGAATCAATTGGGGTAACTATGACTTGATTGTCATTGACGAGAGCCATAACTTCCGTAATGGTGGTAATGTGGATGACGAAGAATTTGATACTGACCTCGAAAACGAAGAGCCACGCAAGGAGAACCGCTATCAGAAGTTGATGAAGAAGGTCATCCGCGCAGGTGTGAAGACAAAAGTCTTGATGCTAAGTGCTACACCTGTGAACAACAGATTCAATGACTTGAAGAATCAGTTACAACTTGCTTACGAAGGTCATGCGGAGCAGATCAATGATGCCCTGGAGATTGACAGAAGCATAGATGACATCTTCCGTAGTGCTCAGTTGGCTTATAACAGATGGTCTAAGTTAGAGCCGGAGCATCGCACAACAGAAAGACTCCTTGAAGAACTCAGTTTTGACTTCTTTGAATTGCTCGATGCTGTGACGATTGCCAGAAGTCGTAGCCATATCGTGAAGTATTACGACACGAAGGACATTGGCAAGTTCCCAATTCGTCTGGCTCCTATTTCTCGTCGTCCAAAGTTGACTGACCTCAATGAAAGTATAACCTTCAGTGATATTGCAGAACAGCTCAATGAACTGAACCTGAGTATTTATACTCCTTCACTGTACATCTTTGATAGTGTGAAGGACGACTATGAGATAAATATGGAGGGTTCCGGCATCAGCATTGACGGACGTGAAAAGGGTCTTCGCAAGTTGATGGCAACAAACCTTTTGAAACGTCTGGAGAGCAGTGTCAACTCGTTCCGTCTAACGTTGACCCGAATCACAGACTATATTGAGCAAACACTTGCTGTCATTGACAGACACGAAAACATTGGTACGATCGACGTAACCACCTTCACCGATGACCTCGACAGCACAGACAGCGAAAACGATCCTTTCGTTGGCAAGAAGTCAAAGATTAACCTGAAAGATATAGATGTAGTGCGTTGGTCAAACGATCTTCGCCATGACCATGAGATATTGAAGCTCCTTCTGTTGATGCTGAAAGACATCACACCTACCCACGACTGCAAGTTGCAGATGCTTGTATCTGACCTCAAAGAGAAGTTCCTGCATCCTATCAATGAGGGGAACAAGAAGGTGCTTATTTTCACTGCTTTTGCCGATACTGCCGACTATATCTATGAACAGTTGGCAGAACGGATCAGGAAGGAAACCGGGCTGCACGTTGGATTGATTACAGGCAGCACGGATGGACGTTGTACCATCCCTAAGTTCCCATTGTCATTCAACAATGTGCTGACATACTTCTCGCCAATATCAAAAGATCGTTCAACCTTGTTTCCCAAAGCAACAGAGGACATAGATGTACTCATTGCTACAGACTGTATATCAGAAGGTCAGAACCTGCAAGATTGTGACTATCTGATAAACTACGACATTCACTGGAATCCTGTGCGTATCATTCAGCGTTTCGGACGTGTTGACCGTATCGGAAGCAAGAATGACGTAATCCAACTTGTCAATTACTGGCCAGACATGGAACTGGATAAGTATATCGAGTTGAAAGGACGTGTAGAGAGTCGCATGAAGGCTACCGTCTTGACCAGTACAGGTGATGACAATCTCCTTTCAGCCAATGAGAAGGGCGATCTCGAATACCGCAAGAATCAGCTGAAGAAACTTCAGGAAGAGGTCGTTGACATCGAAGATATGGACACAGGCATCAACATCATGGACTTGGGGCTCAACGAGTTCCGTCTTGACTTGCTCAGCTACATCAAAGACAATCCTGATGTTGAACATGCGCCATACGGCATGAATGCAGTGGTTCACCCGACAGAACAGGCGAAGCCCGGTGTGATTTTCATTCTCAAAAACATAAATACAGGTGTAAATATCGACAGAAAGAATCTGCTGCATCCTTTCTACATGGTGTACCTTGCTGATGACGGAACGGTTATCTGCGACCACCTGCAACCGAAACGTCTTCTTGATGTGATGCGACACCTCTGCAAAGGAAACGACCAACCAGACCGGCAACTTTGTGCCATCATAAACAAAGAAACATCTGACGGCAGGGACATGCATCATTACAGTGACTTGCTTGCCAATGCTATTGAAAGCATTATCTCTGTCAAGGAAGAGTCCGACATCGATAGTCTTTTTTCGCTGGGCGAAACAACGGCCCTTCTCGGAGAGGTCAAGGGACTGGATGATTTTGAGTTGATAACATTTTTGATAATCAAAGAAATATGAATATAACAAACATAGAAATTGATGCATTAGTAAGTTTCTTTAACCAAGGAGGCTATGTGTTAGATTTCAGTACTGCGGATTTTGATGCCTTCACCTATCAGAGTGTAGGAGTGCGTCTTTGCAGTAAATACAGATGCTCTAAAGGCAAGTCTCTCATATCGTATATCAATGAAGCAAACGATTGTGATAAGTTAAAGTTATTAAACGATTTGATGCAACATTACGAGCTTTCTTCTCAGAAAGAGCGTGATGAACAATATGATGAGTCACGAGCAATTGCTTATAAAAAGTGTCGTGCAATTTTAGATAAAGCCTGTGAAGATTCTTTTGCAAATGCCGCAACTAAGGGTTTGAAGCAAACGTTCAATAGTGATTATATTTCATCACAAATTGATATGATGGTTAATATGAAAGATTCTAATCCAACAGAAGCCATTGGCAAGTCAAAAGAACTTATTGAGAGTTGTTGCAAAACGATTTTGCAGCAAGAGGGTTGCCAAATAGAGAATAACTGGGATATAACTCGTCTTGTCGATGAGACATTTAAGCATTTCAATATTATGCCTAAAAATATCTCAGATGAAATAAAAGGAGCGAAATCCATCAAAGCGATACTTGGAAATTTGAAGGCTATATCTCAAGGTGTTGCAGAACTGAGAAATCTATATGGTAGTGGTCATGGTAAATCCAGCTCATATAAAGGACTGGAACCCCGACATGCAAGTCTTGCGATAGGAAGTAGTATGACGTTGGTTCGTTTCCTTTGGGATTCTTACGAACGTTGTCACAAACAGAAATAGGTTGTATAGTACTATGAATACGTTTCTGTATTTTCCACAAAGCACTATTGTTGGCAAGCCTGTGCCAAAGAATGCCTTCTACAAGCATCTGGAAGTGAATGCTAAGATAAAGCAACACTTCGTGGATGATGTAGTTGGCATAAACTGGCTCTATAAGTTTGCTCCATCCACTTTGAATGTTGCGGACGGTACGAAAGTTCATGAGATAGTAATCTTCTCGGCTGGACTTAAATCAAAGGACTGCCCGGATGATGTGTTTCTCTTCATTGATCAGAACATGCCTCGTCATGTAATATTCATTCTCGAATATGAGTCGAAATATAAAGTTCTGCTCAATTACAAAGAATGGAAGGATGAAAAAGCTGGTCAATTCAAGATTGTCAAAACCTTCTCAACAGATTGGCTGGCACAGGAACAACTAAGCCTCTCCATCGAAGGGCAGACAATGGATGCCATTTATGAAGCAATGGCTGGTCAGGTCTCAGGCTTCGGAACAACAAACGCCCAAGACACAAAGCGTATCGTAGAGTTAGAGGCTTTGATAGCGAAAGGAAAAAAAGATGTAGAAGTCCTAAAAAATAGGATTAGTAACGAGCGACAGCTGAACTATCAGATGGAAATGAATGGTGAAGCCAGAACGCTAAAAAAGCAAATTGCCATTTGGCAAACAGAATTACAAGAATTAAAGAAATAACATCAATATAACAATGGAAAAACCTGAAAGATTAGAAATGCAGTCGGCAGATGGTGTACAGCTCAACCTTGATGCACTCTATCAGATTGCTCCTTCCTGCTTTACCGAGGCTACTGACCCAAAGACAGGAAAAGTGAAGCGCATGGTAAATTTCAACACCTTGCGTGAGTTGCTTGGTGACGATACCGTTGAAGATGCTCCGGAAGCATACGAGTTCAACTGGGTAGGTAAGCAGGCTGCACGTGCCGAAGTATTGCAACCCATCAAGAAGACCCTTCGCCCCGTAAAGGAAGATAGCGTGGATTGGGATAATACTCAGAATCTTTATATTGAGGGCGATAATCTCGAAGTTCTCAAACTTCTTCAGAAGTCTTATCTTGGTAAGGTGAAGATGATTTATATTGATCCGCCTTATAATACAGGAAGCGACTTCATATATCATGATGACAGTAGCCGTTCTCAGGCTGAAGAAGATTTAGCAGCAGGTAACATTGATAGTAATGGTATTAAATTCAGAAAGAACTCTGATTCTTTTGGTAGATTCCATTCAACATGGTGTTCTATGATTTATAGTCGTTTGATGATTGCAAGAACCTTGTTGAAAGAAAATGGAGTAATATTCATTTCTATTGATGATAAGGAAGAGGGGAATCTACGAAAAATCTGTAATGAGGTGTTTGGTGAGAATAATTTCGTTTCGAACATTATATGGCAATCTCGTACATCAATATCAAATGATGACGAGGTTTCAACGAATCATAATCACACACTCATTTATTCAAAGAATAGAGAGACGCTAACTTTCGGAGGCGAAGATATTGATGAGTCTGATTATGTAAACCCAGACAATGACCCACGAGGCCCCTGGAAGTTAGTTCCAATTGATGCTAACCACGTAGGTGGAGATACATCATATCCAATTAGAAACCCTAAGACAGGTATTGATTATTACCCACCAAATGGTAGAATTTGGTGTTATAATAAACAAACATTGGATGAATTGATGAAGGATGGTCGAATCAAATTTGGTTTAACTGATGATTCGTCACCAAAGCGTAAACTATATTATAAAGAGCGAATAGAAAAAGGAGATGTTAAAACTCCAAGTTCAATATTGTTAGATGCAGGAACGACAAAAACAGGAACAACCGAAATAATGGAACTTTTCGAAAACCAAAAGGTTTTTGATTATCCGAAGCCTACCACTTTTATCGAACGCTTGATAAAATATGGTTTCATCAAGAATGACGATATTGTTTTGGATTTCTTCTCTGGTTCAGGTACTACAGCTCATGCAGCTTTCAACTATAACTTGAAAGAGGGACAGAATTGTCAAACTATTCTTGTTCAATTCCCTGAGAATCTTGACGAATCACTAACTTCTGCATCAACAGATGCAAAGAAGACGATTAAAGTTGCCATTAACTATCTTGATTCCTTAGGGAAAAAACATTTTATACCAGAGATTGCCAAGGAACGAATACGACGTGCAGGAGAAAAAGTCAAAGCAGAGAATCCAAATGCTGCGAATCTTGATACAGGCTTCCGTGTGTTCCGTGTTGACGAAAGCAATTACGAAAACGTTGAGCACACTCCAAAAGAATGGAATCAAGACCAACTTGACCTATTCTTGAATAATATCAAGTCTGACCGTGATGACCTTGACTTGTTGTTCGGCTGTATGCTTGATTGGGGAGTTCAACTGTCATTGCCAATGACCTCCGAAGAAGTTGATGGTAAGATGATTTATACTGTCAATGAAGGTGATCTTGTTGCTTGTTTTGCTGATAAAGTGACTGACAATGTCGTTAAGGCAATGGCAGGCAAGATGCCTCTGCGTGTTATTTTCCGTGATAGTTGCTTTGAGCAGGATGCTGACAAGATAAACATCTATGAGACGTTCAAACAACTCATGGATTGGACGGATGAGCAAGTAGTCAAGAACATCAGAGTGATTTAAGTATAGGAAATAGGCGTATGGCAGAAATAGTAAAGACGGAAGAACAGCTGTTGTCATCTATCAGACAAGTTTTGCTTTTGGCAAAACAGAGCATAGCGCGAAGCGTCAATAGCACGATGGTGCAAGCTTACTGGCAAGTGGGACGCTATATTGTGGAATATGAGCAGCAAGGCGAACAAAGAGCCGAATACGGCGTTGGGGTAATCACAAAGCTCGCCTCTCAGTTGACTGCTGAATTCGGAAATGGATTTACACAGTCGAACCTGAAGTTGATGCGTCAGTTCTATAACACGTTCCAAAATGGTCACGCACTGCGTAGCGAATTGTCGTGGACGCATTATCGTGCGTTGATGAGGGTTCGGGATGATAAGGTTCGACAGTGGTATATTGATGAATGCATCAATGAAAATTGGAGCACGCGCCAGTTGGAACGCCAAATAAATACGCTCTACTACGAGCGTCTGCTTGCAAGCAGAGACAAAGAGACGGTGCGCCATGAAATCGATACGACAGAGCCCAAACAACTACAGCCACGAGAAATAATACGAGATCCATACGTGCTGGAATTTTTAGGCATACCGCAAAGTGAGCATTTCCTGGAATGCGACCTTGAACAGATGCTGCTCACAAAACTGCAGCATTTCCTGTTGGAGTTAGGCAAAGGATACTCGTTTGTGGCAAGACAGAAACGCATCTCATTTGATGATAAGCACTTCTATATAGACTTGGTGTTTTACAATTATAAGGCGCGATGCTTCGTTCTCATTGACCTCAAAACAGACGAGCTGACGCATCAGGATTTGGGGCAGATGCAGATGTATGTGAACTATTACACGCGCGAGATGATGAATCCCGGCGACAATCCACCGATTGGAATTGTGCTATGTGCCGAAAAAAATGATGCCGTAGTCAGATATACTCTGCCAGAAGGTGACAACCAGATATTTGCAGCAAAATATCTGACCTATCTGCCTACCGAGGATGAACTTAAAAAATTGATAACAGAACAATGAAGATAAGATACAAACATCAACGATTCCAGACAGAGGCTGCACGCTCTATTGCAAATGCTTTCATGGGTCAGCCTAAGAGTGATTGCCAGAGTAACCACACCGTTGACCAAGGCAAAAGCAAGGGGCTTTTCAAGCTTGCGGGCTTCGGAAATAAGAACGTGGTTCTGGCGCGTGAAGCCATCTGCGAGAATGTGAGGGCAGTACAGATGGAGCAAGGGCTGAAGCCTGTGGACTATCTTCAAGACATTCCGGGTGTCGGCATGGCTTTCACGATCGAGATGGAGACTGGTACGGGTAAGACCTATACCTACATCAAGACCATGTACGAACTGAATGAACGCTATGGTTGGACGAAGTTCATCGTGGTGGTTCCGAGCATTGCCATCCGTGAAGGTGTGCTGAAGAGCTTCGAGAGTATGCAGGAGCATTTCGCCCAGGAATACAACGGCAAGCGAATGCAGTACTTCATCTACAACTCAAAGCAACTCAGCAAGATTGATGCCTTTGCAAGTGATGCAGGTATGCACGTCATGATTATAAACACCCAAGCTTTCAACTCTTCTATGAATGAAGAGAAAAGCAAGGGAGCAAAGGCAGACAAGGCGGCACGAATCATCTTCGACAAGCGTGATGAGTTCGGCAGCCGTCGTCCTATCGACGTGCTCAGCCAATGTCATCCCATCATGATTATTGATGAGCCTCAGAGTGTGCTTGGTGCGGATCGGAACAATCAGACCCGAAAGGGCTTGGCTTTGTTCAAACCTCTGTTTACACTTCTTTACAGTGCTACACACCGTAAGGATGACATCTATAACATGATGTTCCGTCTGGATGCCATTGATGCCTACAACCAGAAGCTTGTTAAGAAGATTGAGGTAAAGGGTATCAAGCAGATTGGATCAACGGCTACCAATGGCTATGTATATCTGGAAGAAATCATCATCAGCAAGGGTAATCCACAGGCTCGTATCAGTTATGATGTAAAGACTTCGACAGGCACCAAGCAGACAAGCAAGGTTATTGGTGAGCAATTCAATCTGTATGAGCAAAGCGGAGAGCTGAACGAGTATAAGAACAACTTCGTAGTTGAACGTATAGACGGTCTTGAAGGTTACGTTCGATTTGTCAATGGTTTAGTACTTCATGAGGGTGATGCAGTAGGTGCTGTCAACGAAGACTATCTGCGTCGCATTCAGATACGCGAAACGATCCGCACCCATTTGGAACGTGAACGTCAGTTGTTTGGTCAGAAAATCAAGGTACTCAGCCTGTTCTTCATTGACCATGTTGACAGTTACCGCTTGTATGAGGGCGATGATTCCAAGGGCAAGTTTGCCAAGATGTTTGAGGAAGAATATAACAACGTCCTTTCTGAACTACAGCCTACGTTCAGTGATGAAGCCTATCTGCGCTATCTTTCTGATCCAAGAAATGCAGCCTCAAAGGTGCATCAGGGTTATTTCTCAATGGATAAGAAAGGAAAGGCGGTTGATTCTGGCAATAAAGAGGGTGAGAATGAAGAGCGAGCTTTTGACCTCATCATGAAGGATAAAGAGCGTTTGCTTTCTTTGAATGAGCCTGTGCGCTTCATCTTCTCCCACTCTGCATTGAAGGAAGGTTGGGATAATCCTAACGTCTTCCAGATTTGCACCTTGAAAAACTCCGACAACGAAACGAAGAAACGTCAGGAAGTCGGTCGTGGTATGCGTCTGTGCGTAAACCAGAATGGTGAGCGACAGGATGCTGATGTGCTTGGCGAACACGTCTTTGATACCAACATTCTCACGGTCATTGCCAGCGAGAGTTATGATGACTTTGCAAAGAAGCTCCAGACAGAAATGGCTGAAGCATGTGCAGAACGTCCTATAATCATCACTCCTAATCTCTTTGAGGGAAAGAGCTACACAAAACCAGATGGAACAACTGGAAAGTTCGACCTTACACAAGCTCGTGCAATTTACAATGCTCTTGTTCGTCAAGATTATGTGGATGATGATGGCGCATTGACCGCTGAATATCATGAGGCTAAGCGAAATGGTGCTCTTGACTTTGGCAAGGTCAATGATATGAAGGATGGCATCATTGCGGCTCTTGATACAGTCTTTGATCCTTCTTCATTCAAGCCGGAAGATGGTCGTAAACCTAAAGCGGCAAAGTTCCAGAGGGGTAATTTTGACAAGAAAGAGTTCCAGGAGTTGTGGAAGCGAATTAACCAAAAGACATATTATCAAGTAAACTTCGACACTACTGACCTAATAAAGAAGTCTATCAAGGCATTAGATGACAATCTGAAAGTGACTGAAATACGTATTGTCGTTGAAAGCGGAACGCTTGAAAGCGTGAGAGACAGGGAGTCGCTGGAGACAGGAACAGCCATGACACAAGGCAGCACGCGTACCATACGTGTGAACGAGGCCGTTGGCGATGGCGTGAGATATGATCTGATTGGCAAACTTGTGACATCAACGGGACTGACGAGAAAGACCATCGTTGAAATATTGAAAGGGATAAAGCCAAAGACGTTCTGTCTTTTCAAGATGAATCCTGAAGAGTTTATCATCAAGGCTGGCTTGATAATAAATGACTGCAAAGCTCTTGCCGTTATTCAGTGTATCAGATATGAGAAACTGAATGATGAGTTCTCGACAGACATCTTCACAGAGAACATGCTTCGTGGCAAATTGGGCATCAATGCTATTGAATCAACCAAGTCACTCTATGATCTGGTTGTTCTCGACAGCATGGGTACAGAGAAGAA
This sequence comes from Bacteroidales bacterium, assembly GCA_045600605.1. Taxonomy (GTDB): domain Bacteria; phylum Bacteroidota; class Bacteroidia; order Bacteroidales; family F082; genus Limimorpha. The sequence continues at coordinate 8,501 of JAZRYG010000074.1, read as the reverse complement.
GTTTGCTGAGTCTCTGGAACATGAAGATGACGTTGTAGTATATACCAAATTGCCTAATGGCTTCTACATCAACACCCCTATGGGCAAGTACAACCCAGACTGGGCTGTCGCCTTTAGGGAAGGTAGCGTGAAGCACGTCTATTTCGTTGCAGAGTCAAAGGGTAATGACCTTCAGAATAGTCAGCTTCGAGGTTCTGAAGAAAGCAAGATTGAATGTGCTCGTCGTCACTTTGCGGCGATTAGCGAGAACGGCTATATCTATGATGTGGCGAGAGATTACAAATCGTTGTATGACTTGGTGGTGAAGTGAGGAGGAAAAAATGGTATAATGCACCCATTCCTTTAGACCATTTTGTTGCCAGGTTAAGGTGATAAATCCTCGCTGGTTTTACGCTTCATAATTAAATTTTTATTAAAATAAATACTTTTGTGGAATTAAAAAATACTAATAATGAAAGCTGATAGACTGACTGAAATAATTAGGTGCGGCGAAACGACCGCTGTGCAGTTCAAACAGGAATTCACATCGCAGAAAAAGATAGCAAACGAAATGGTTGCAATGGCCGACCAAGATGGAGTGACTGACAGCAGTGCAGAAGACATTGACACCCTCGCACTTGACCGTTTCTTTGCAAATGTATATAAAAAACGGATTGAGGATTTTGACATTCCAGTTGAAAAGTTGCTCCATAACATTCATATTACTGATGGCAAAGGCAGACTTACTTTGGCTGGCGTTTTGTTTTTTGCTCGTTTTCCGCAACAATTTCGTCCGATTGACGTGATAAAGGCTGTCCGTTTTGTTGGTAATGAAGCCACAACAATGGAGTATGCCGATTCAAAAGACATAGAAGGAACTATTCCGGAAATGTTTGAACAGGCAATGATGTGGTTGAAATCGTGTCTGCATAGTGTGCAGGATGGACAATCGGTCAACTCTATTGGCAGATTAGAAATTCCGGAAATTATTCTTGAAGAACTTTTGCAGAATTCATTGGTGCACAGAGATTTATTAAAGCCAGCAGCTATCCGGCTTCTCGTTTTTGACAATCGAATCGAGATAATAAATCCCGGCTGTCTTGCGGGAGGTCTCACCGTTGACGAGATACTTCTTGGCAACTCTTTTGCCCGTAATCCTTTGATTGCCAATTTCTGTAGCAAAACAATGACCTATCGTGGTCTTGGTTTCGGAATACCACGTTCACAGGAATTTGACGTTAAGGTCGAATTTGTCAACGATTTCTCGGGAAACCAATTCACGGCAAAGGTGTGGAGACCTGAAAAACCAGCAAGTTTCACAAAAGATTTCACAAAAGAAAACATAACTCAACTGTCTGAACGTCAACGAGAAATAATAGAAATGCTGAAAGCTGAACCGACCCTGACTTCACAAAAGATTTCACAAAAGATTTCACAAAAGAACGCGGCTTCACCACGAACTATCATCAGTGACATGAAGGTGCTTCAAGAAAAGGGATTAATAATGAGAAAAGGCGGTAGAAAAGACGGAATCTGGGAAGTGAAATAAGTTTTGTGAAAAGTTGATGTCACAGTTGAAAAGATGAGAAATGTCGGATGGGAGATTGATGATTTAACAGCAATGGGATGAATGATTGTAATAAATCGGGCTAATGGACAAAAATTTCCAAAATTGTATGTTTTACGGACATGATTTTTTTCAGAAAAGAAAAATATTTCAGTTTTGGAAGAAGTTTGTAATTTTGCAAGAGTTTTGAAATAAGTTCTATAGCTATGAAAAGATACACCATTGAGGAATTGAAAAATATGCGCGAGTCGGAAAACCACGTTGAATTTAAGAAAGGCGAAGGTGGTAACATATCGTACAACGGTAGCGGCAAGGAGAACCCTAAAGACCGCAGAAGATGCATATTGGGATATGTGGCGGCTCTTTGCAATGAAAAAGGCGGATGTTTGGTGATAGGAATGCATGATACTTATCCTCACAAAGTAATAGGGACGAGACAGGCTATAGATGCAATAGGGCAGTTAGAAAGCGACATTTATCGTGATATGGGAATACGTCCTGACATATATGAATTATATGATGATGGTAAACGTGTTCTGGTTATCGGCGTTCCGTCACGTCCAATCGGGAACAGGCACTGAGTGATTTGGGTCTCATCAAGGGAAATAAGGTAACAAATGCCGCCGTTCTTCTTGTTGGGAAAGAAGATGTGATAAACAGATAAAACTTTACCCATCGAGGTTCGAGATAATCAATACAGGAGGATTTCCACAAGGCGTAACTCTTGAAAATCTTCTAACAGCTCCAAGTACACCTCGCAACAGGCTTCTTGCAGATGTACTTTCAAAAACGGGAATCGTGGAGCGTTCAGGACAGGGAATTGACAAAATATTTTTGAACACATTATCGGAAGGCAAACCTGCACCTGATTATTCTCATTCAGATGATTTTGAGGTGATTGCAATACTTTCAGCTTCGGTCAATGATAAAGGATTTGCAATGTTTATACAATCAACGCAAAAGGAACTTCCTGATAATGAAAAACTTTCTGTATTTGACATGATGATTTTATGCAAAATCAGAGATGGTGAAAGAAAAATCAGCGACAAAACTGTTGCAAACAGACTTGTTGAAAAAAACTGCATTGAAAAGCATGGTAAAACCAATGCACAATACTACACCCTTCCAAGAAGATACTATGAAATGGCAGGTAAGACATCTGACTATTCGATGATGGTTGACTGGGGTGCTGAACAGGTGTTGGCGGTATTAGCTCCGTATCTGAAAAAATATGGAAAAGCAAAAAAGCAGGATATAATTAGTATCATCGGCACTCATATTTCCTATAAACAGTTGAGAAATATTTTGAATCAACTGATTTCAATTGGAATAATAAAAACGGAAGGTGAACGAAACAATATGGTTTACCTACTTGGAGAAAAATACATTCATGACAATGAAATTATAGAAAAAGCTTTGGAAATAGGTCTTAAAACTCTCAAAGAAAGAGGAGAAATATAAGGGGTATATGAAAGGGCAATGAAAAGGGCAATGAAAAGGGGTGTGATATATATAATATATTGTAATTCAATGATTTAAAAGGGCAAAGGAAAGGGCAAAGGAAACAAAAGACTTGGGATTACCAGTCTTTTCCTTTTTCGACATACGACATTTCGATATTTCATTCTGAATTTAACTTGCTGGTAACTTGCTACAGCGATTTTTTTATGTTTATCCCAAAAAGTTCATTAGGAATTAAATTTCGTGGTCATTTCCCTAAATTATTGAAAACAAAATAGTTGCAAACTCATTTTTCTAATGACCGTCATTAGAAACACATAAAATGGTCGTTTTTTGCCCTAATGAATTATTTGGGTTTAACTTGATGGTAACTTGCTGGAGTGAGACATGCCAAATTTCGGTATTTAAGGGCATTTCTAAATAAAACTCTTTGGTATTCAGATAAATATTTGTATATTTGCCGAAAATTTGAAGAGAAAATGGACACATACAAAAGGGCATACAGAAAGCTTGGCAACCAAGGTTTATTTGATTCGGAGGAAAGGACATCCATGTTGTCCTCATTGGGGAATCCACTTGAGAGGCTTACGGGAACGGTTGATTTCGAGATGTTCCGAGAGACATTGGAGGCGGGCCTGTACCGTGAGCGTCTGACGAACGCAGGGGCAAAACCGTACGACTATGTTCTGATGTTCAAGATCCTCGTGCTTCAGCGGATGTACAATTTGAGCGACGAGCAGACCGAATATCAGATAGTTGACCGCACAAGCTTCCGGGACTTCCTCGGACTGGCAAGCGGAGACAAGGTGCCCGACGCCAGAACCATCTGGGCATTCAAAGAGCAACTGACGGGAAAGAATCTCTATGACAAACTCTTTGCCGATTTTGACAGATTCCTGCGGGAGAAGAATCTGATAATGAACCAGGGCGTGATAATAGACGGGAGTTTCGTGGAGGTCCCCCGCCAGCGCAACACGCGCGAAGAGAACAAGGCCATAAAGGAGGGACGCGGCAACGAGCTCTGGAATGCGGAGGAAGACGATACCGAGGAGGACAGGAAGAAGAAGGCCAACAAGAGGAGTCACAAGGACACGGACACCCGTTGGACGAAGAAGGGCGTGTGGAGCATGTGTTCGGCTACTGCGAGCTGAATCTGCACGGGATGTTCAGCCGCGTCATCGGTTTCGCGCGAAACGCCGCCAGAAACACCCTGACCAACCTGGTTTACAACGTGTGCCGGTATGAACAGATAGTAAGATTGGGAATGAATTAGTTTTGATAACACATTGATAAACAATATTTTATCCAAAAAAATATGAAATAATAATGAAAAGTTAGAAACTTATAAGAAAAATTTATACCTTTGCCGTGTTGTTCACTTTGAATTTTGGCTGACGGACTTCACGAAGTTCAGAGGGGCGGCGCGAAAAAAGCAAAAATAGAAGTCCCCTAAATTACATCTACTATACCTTAAATTAATAAAAAAATGAGTAAAGGAGCTAAAATCGCAATAGCTATAGTTGCATGTCTGGCAATTTGGTTGGTATTTGCAATAATCAATGCTGCGTCTGGAAGCAAACATGGCGGAGGCATTATTGTTATGATGATTATGTTTGCCATAATCACTGCGGTATGGAGAGCAATTGTCGGTAAAAAAGATGACGATGACAAAGAGACAATCACAGTGAATCTACATGTTGGGTCTGGCGAAGATAGAAAAGATTTCGAAGCACAATTGACACAAGATGAAATTGTGAAAATGGCTGATATAAGAAAACAAGACCCACAAAAATGGGAAGATAATGACTATGAATTAATTAAAAATATCAAACCAGATTTTATCGTGGACGAGTTAGAGAAGAGAATTATTATTGAAACTAAAGAACCTCAAACACAGACCATTAAATTAAAACAGGATGATATTATTGTTTCAATGACATTGTCAGACGACATAATCGAGCAAATGGCTAAGATTAGAGAACTGGATTATCAAAAATGGGATAACAATGAGGTGGAATTAGTCAGAGAAGCTCAAAAAGCACTTAAAGCAGAGTCTGTCGATTCCCAGTTAATAGAGAAACCAGGAGAAACAAAGGCTAATGAATCACTGCCAGAAGATAATCAAATTAAAGAAGATTGCACTCAAACGACAAAGGAGATCATGCCTATCGTAGAGGTTAAGCCTATTGAAGAGCCTGTTCAGAAAGAAATTACCCCAAAAATTAACAAAGGATTATTTGGCAACAAACTCGAATCAGAATATAGGAGAGAAATCAAAACTGAATCTCACATGATTCGACAGGATGATATCGAGATATGCATAAACATTGAAGATCCTGTTTATCAAAAAATGATTGAGTTGCAATGCAAAGATCCCAAAAAGTGGGTGAATAAAGAATTGGATTTATTTAAACAAGCAAAACAAGAAGTTTAGGCATTATGAAAACCATTACTATACACCAGAACAATGGAGACGATGTATTGGAGATGACCGTAGAGGTTACCAATAAAGAATACGCTATGATGGAAAAGATTCGAAAGAATGATCCATCAGCATGGGAAGCAAAAGAGTTTGACTTATTGAAACTAGCAAAAGATTCTATTACAGAGGGAAATAGAAACAAAAAAAGAAGTTTTAATTGGAAAGTTGTATCAATTATAATAATAACAATTGCCGCAATTATTACTGTAGTTGCATTATTTAATAGGAATGATGATATCTCAGATAACCCTAATTTTGAAGAAAAATCATACAAAAATGAAGAAAACATCAAAAAAGTTTACAACAAACTTGCCGAGTGGGGCGCAGACGGAACATATAAAAGTTTTTTGAGTTATATAGTGGATAAGAGTAACAGGTTAGAGGTATATGATTTATGTAAATTTAAGGGTTATAATGGCACTTATGAACAGTTTTTAAAATATACAGGATATGATATTCTTGAAACAAATGAAAATTTTTATAACTTGTTTAATGCATTAAATGTTAGGGGAGCAATTAATTGTAGCTGTAGACAATTTGAGCAATGGTTATTGATTCCAGAGAATAGAGCTGCATTGTATGCCAAACTAGATGATGTGTGCAGAATGGATTTTGAATCTCAAGATTATTTTTATTCTAAATGGTTGGGATTAGATCTTAATAAAAGAATAAAACCAAGCCGTGGTATGGCGGAATATGTTGACTTGGACAAAATTGATGATAAAAAAACAAGTTCAAAAATAAACGAAAATTATAAAACATATTTATCACAACAATATGGTTTTTCGTATCAATACAACAATAAAGATTATCAATTGGTTGATAGAATTAATAAAAATTCTCATTGTGTCATGAAACTTCAATCACCTTCTGATGCAATGAAAAGTATCCTAATTTCGGTTTGGGAAGACGTTGGTTTTTCCACAGCTTATGATAGTGATTTTATTGATAGGGTTAAACAACAAGACAGAGAGTTAGATGGCAGTGTGATAAGCAGTGCTGTCAAAACAAAAGTTGGTGGCAAAAGTGCATTGAAAAGTGAATTAAAAATCAGTCCAATGGGCTCTTCATGTTATACTGCTAATTATAGGATAATTGAAAAAAACCGAATGTATCAGATTAGTATCTACATCCCATTTAAAGAGTATAACAACGACAAAACTTATGCCGACAGATGTGTTGAGCATTTCAAATTTAATTAAAAATAATCCGCATGAATAAGAAAAAAAAGATAGCAACTATTCTATATGTTATTGTAGCCACTGCTATGATTATCATAATGTTTTTGCTTGCTACTAAGCATGACGACGACGAACCTGCTTGGCTATCATATACATTTCCAGATGTATGCACGATATCAGTGCCTTCAACAATGGAGGTCAGAGATGACAACTCTATTGTAGGCGTGCTTTTTGATGCTGCTCATAACTCGAACATATTTAAACTGATGTGTGATGAGTGTGATTTGTTTTGGAATAAGAGCAAAATCGTATTCCAACCTACTGGTATGAACTCATACGATAGACAGGAAGTAGCAGATGCACTTAGTACCCATGCTCGTATTCTAATTGATTTTGCATATAATGAAGGATTGGGGCAATATGATATTAAAAACATGACACGTGCAGATTTGCGTGAGTATAATGAGATAGTAGGAGCAAAATATAAAAGCGAATATGAATGTATGGATGGTTATATGAATAAAGAGACAACATTTATATGGCACCCTGTGAAAAAATTAAAAATCAATGATAAATACTGTCTGGCTCTTGAATATGATAGATCTGGATTGAAAGGTATGGTAAAAGTCAAAAAATACATTTTTCTGTTCGACGGTAAAGAGATAGATGTTACGATGAGTTATAGGACAAGTGATAAAGACAAGTATGAGAAAGACTTTAAAAAAGTGATTAAGAGCTTTAAACTAATTTCTGGTTATATGGTTTGATATTTAACGCAATAATAATATGGGAATAATGTAGTTTGATCAATTACAAGACTTTCAAAAAATAGTTTCATGACATTATATAGATTTGAACAAATAGAAGAGAAAATAATCAATATCATTGGTCAATTAATCGTTGATTTAAGGAATGATTATTTTGAAGAGTATGTATTGTTAATAGCTCGTGCAGATTATAACAAAAATATTGGCGATATTCAATGTGACACAACTCCTTATGATTTTTATAATCTTCAACAATTTGCAAGAGATGAAACACGAGAAAAATTTATGATTGAATATATTAATAGATTTAAATATCGTTTAACAAATCAAACCACATTAAGTGATGCCTGTATCGAATATGACATAAACATACAACTTATGATTTATTCTCATGTATGGGAATCTCAAATGATGCTTAAAACATTAAGACGAATAGCATCTATAATTAATAACAACGGTTATGAATGGAGAATTTTGTTTACAAAAGAGAATGGTGCGTTTTTGCCGCGAAATCAATTTATTGAGAATTCCATATTGAAACCACTTAAAGAGCAGAGACAAGATTTGTACAAATTATTATGTACAGCTTATAATTCTAACCTCAGAAATGACTTTTCCCATTCCGATTATTTAATAAAAGTAAAAGACAGAAACATTATATCATATGAAACAGAGGGATGTGCATATAAACAACAATTATCATTTGAAGAGTGGAATGAGATTTTTGTCAAATCTATATTGTTGTCTTATTATCTACAAAAGATTATAGATGAAAGATTACAAAATTATACGAAAGATGAATCTCCAAAACCTGTTAATGTAAAAATCCCATATCGAAATAATCCTGATGAAAAACTTTTATGTAGTATTGAGCCATATTATGATGAAAGTATAGGATTATATCGATTTAGATACTATCAAAATAAATAACGTGAGTTCGATGAAAACATAACATTGATTATAAACGATTTACTAAAAAGCAATTGACAAATGGATGACACTGGAATATCTGCGGACGAGACAGGAATGAAACCACAATTGTGTTCCGTACAATTGTTGTGATT
>JAZRYG010000073.1:0-121418 GCA_045600605.1 Bacteroidales bacterium | reverse complement strand
GAACGTGCCGTCGAAGCCGACAGTCATGCTGTTATAGATGTTCGCGCCGCTCAGAGTGAGCGCGCCTTTATATGGATTGGCACCGTTACTGAAGCTGAAGTAAGCTATTGCGACCTTGCTCTTCATCGTCACGTTGATGCCGCTGATGACGCCGTCCGACACCGTGCCGGTGGCCGTGCCGTAGCCCACGTGGAACTTGCTGGCGTTCTTCAGCTTGCCGCCTTCGGCGTAGATGTCCTGGCTCGAGAAATCAACGGGAACCGATGTCGAACTTGTTGTCAGTTCCAAACTGTAGTCCTTGGCATTGCCCAAGTAGAAGAAGTGGAACTCCTGATCGCCCTCCGAAACTCCGGTCACCGTGCCCGTGAACGTACCTGTCGGAGAGCCGGCGCCGTTGACTATGTTGAGGCAGCCCACGTATCTGCCGTTACAGCCGACATAAATCTTGTCGCCCACGCTCCATGTTATACCGCCTGTCGTGTAGATGTCGGTCTTACTGCTCGGGCCAGCCGTCACCGTCATCCTCACCTCCGCCGACGGAAACTCAATCGACGGTCTCCTGCATTGCGTCAGCAGCAACACCGCCAACACCATCATTAACATTACTCTTTTCATCTTTTTACTTTTTTAATTTTTAATTGCCTAATATTGAATTTTTAAATTTTTAAATCTTGAATCATTAAATTTTCGAATCTTCGAGCCTATTGTCCCTCAGCTCCACTCTCAAAACTGAAAACTGAAAAAAAACGCCCGCCACTCCCATCCGATGGCGGGGCTGTATATGATGATAAAAAACCGCGGATCACTCCGCCGATGAAAAGGACAGATGGGATGCACGAAAAGCCACCGGTCAATGACCGACGGCTCACGTTTTTTCTCAAATTTATGCTAACTACTTGATTTTCAACGTTTTGCGCACGGGGGGTAATTAATGAAGCCAACGAGCGCATTTTCATGCGCCTCCGATGTCATATAGCCGTATGTCGTTGATATGTTTTTCATTTCGGCGGCAAAAGTACGGTTTTTTTCGATATGGTAAGAAAAAAAGTTGGAGAAAATTTCAAGAGATTTCTCGCTTCGTTCGAAATGATGAAGGAGACTACAAAAAATCACTCTTTGTTTTGTGAGTCAATCAAGATTGTGACAGGGCCGTCGTTGACGAGTTCGACCTGCATGTCGGCGCCGAACTCGCCGCATTTCACCGGAAGCCCTGATATTTCGGCTAATCTTTTAAGAAACGATTCATAGAGCGGGACGGCATGTTCGGGCCGCGCCGCGCGGATAAAGCTCGGACGGTTGCCTTTTTTCGTCATCGCATGAAGCGTGAACTGGCTGACGACCAGGAACTCGCCACCCGTCTGACTTATGTCCAAGTTCATAGCCCCATTCTCATCCCCGAAGATACGCAGTTTCGTTATCTTCTGGCAAAGCCACTCTACATCTTCCTGGTTATCAGCCTCTTCCACTCCAATAAGCACCATCAGTCCTTTGCCTATCTCTGATTTCAAGATGCCTCCAATTGTCACCGATGCACGCGAAACACGTTGAATTACAAGCCTCATTTTAATAATTTTTGAAAATCATGTGATTATTCTCAACAAACCCTACGACTTTACTTTTTTGTAACATCGCGGGGACGCAACAAAAAAGGTCAAGCATCAACTACTCAACCTCTTATTTAGTACCTAAGGCCGGGGTCGAACCGGCACGTCCGTAATGGACACAGGATTTTAAGTCCGGCGCGTCTACCGATTCCGCCACTTAGGCACTTACCCTGTCATTATTCAAAAAATCCCGATTCAACGACCGGGACCTTGTTGAGCGGAAAACGAGACTCGAACTCGCGACCCCGACCTTGGCAAGGTCGTGCTCTACCAACTGAGCTATTTCCGCTTGGCTTCGCCAATCGGCTTTTTGTCGCGACTTGGCATTGCTCAAACACGTTTGGCACTGCACTCGCTGCTCCAAAAAGTCCGCGACGATTTTTTATGGAGCGGAAAACGAGACTCGAACTCGCGACCCCGACCTTGGCAAGGTCGTGCTCTACCAACTGAGCTATTTCCGCAATTTTTGTATCAAAAATTTCAGGTTTTTGTCGTGACTCGGTAAAACAAATCTCCGATTTTTTTTACGCTCGCTGCTCCAAAAACTCCGCTTGTTTTGACGGTGCAAAAATACATAATTTTTTAATATTGCAACCTATTTTATGAATTTTTTTTATAATTCATCAAAACAATTGATATTCAGCAAACTACAACATCATTTAAGTAGTTTCTTTATCTCATTCAGCTTCATCAGCGCCTCAACAGGCGTCAAAGTGTCGATGTTTGTATTCAAAATATCCTCTTTTATCTGCAACAGAAGCGGGTCGTCGAGCTGTATGAAGCTGAGCTGCATGTTGTCAACTTTCTTGCTTTCTTTCACGGCCTCGTCGAGGTTGTCGTGCGAATGTGATTTCTCGAGCATTGACAGCAGTGCGTCGGCGCGGTCGATGACTTTGCGCGGCATTCCGGCCATCGCGGCTACATGAATGCCGAAGCTGTGTGCGCTGCCGCCACGCTTCAGTTTGCGCAGAAACACGACACGGTTGCCGACCTCCTTCACACTCACGTGATAGTTCTTGATGCGCGAGAACGACGCCTCCATCTCGTTAAGCTCGTGATAATGTGTGGCGAACAGCACCTTCGCCCTGCAATACTGATGTTCGTGCAGATACTCGGTGATGGCCCACGCGATGCTGATGCCGTCGTAAGTGCTTGTCCCGCGGCCTATCTCATCGAGCAGGATAAGGCTGCGGTTCGACACGTTATTCAATATCGACGCCGTCTCGTTCATCTCCACCATGAATGTCGATTCGCCCGACGAGATATTGTCGCTTGCCCCTACCCTCGTGAAAATCTTGTCTATCAGCCCGATACGTGCCGAGGTCGCCGGCACGAACGAACCTATCTGCGCCATGAGCACTATCAAGGCGGTCTGCCGCAGCAACGCCGACTTGCCCGACATGTTCGGGCCGGTGATGATGATTATCTGCTGTTTCTCTCGGTCGAGATAGACATCGTTGGAGATGTACTCTTCTCCAACCGGCATGAGCTGTTCTATTACGGGATGTCTTCCTTCCTTAATATCAAGCACATACGACTCATCGACGGTCGGCATCACGTAGTTGTTGTTCAGGGCGATGTGACCGAAGCTCACCAGACAGTCGATTTTCGCGACGAGCGCGGCATCGACCTGTATCGGGGCGACGAAGCCGCTCGTCGCGCTGACGAGTTCGGCATAGACACGTTCTTCGATGACCTGTATGCGTTCCTCCGCGCCAAGTATCTTCTGCTCGTATTGCTTCAGCTCCTCGGTGATGTAACGCTCCGCATTCGCCAAGGTCTGCTTGCGGATCCATTCCGTCGGCACCTTGTCCTTGTGCGTGTTTGTCACCTCAAGATAATAACCGAAGACGTTATTGAAGCCCACCTTCAGGGATGAGATGCCCGTCGCCTCCATCTCGCGCTGCTGTATATTAATAAGGTATTCCTTGCCGGAACGTGAGAGGTTACGCAGCTCATCGAGCTCTGCGTCCACCCCGTCGGCGATGACGTTGCCTTTGGACACAACCGCCGGCGCATCTTGTCTCAACTCCTTCTTGATTCTGTTACATATTGATTCACAAGGATTCAGCTGTTCGGCAAACGCTTTAACCGGCTCGCAGCCGCTCTCCGCACACAATCCTTTTATAATCTTGACCTGTTCGAGCGCCCTCGCCACTTGCAGAAGCTCCCGCGGACTGACACGTCCGAGCGACACTTTTGAGATAAGTCGCTCCAAGTCACCGACTTGCCGGATTGAGTCCTGATATTTCGAGATGATGTCACGGTTCTTGTAGAAATAATCCACGATCTCATAACGTGCCTGAATCTGCTCTTTGTTTTTCAGCGGAAGCGAGACCCAGCGGCGCATGAGACGCGAACCCATCGGCGAGACGGTCTTGTCGATGACGTCAATCAAAGTCTTGGCATTCGGATTCGAGGTGTTAAGCAGTTCGAGATTACGGATGGTGAACTTGTCGAGCCACACGAACTGTCCTTGGTCGATTCGCGAGAGCGAGGTGATATAATCAATCTTATCGTGTTGAGTCTCATGAAGATAATGTATGGCAGCGCCGGCTGCCACAATGCCTTTCGGGAAGTCATCGACGCCAAAGCCTTTCAATGATGTCGTGTTGAAATGGCGGGTGAGGATATCGTTGGCGTAGTCATCGGTGAACACCCAGTCGTCGAATACGGTGACGAAGAGTTTGTCGCCGAACGTCTCCGTGAACTCACGCCTTTTGTCGCGCTGGCACAGCACCTCCGACGGGTTAAGGCTTTGCATGAGTTTGTCAACATATTCGGCGGTGCCTTGTGTGAGGTAAAATTCGCCTGTCGAGACATCGAGGAACGCGACACCTATCTCATTCTTGTCGAAATGCACCGAGGCGAGGAAGTTGTTCTCCTTCTGGCTCAGCACGTTGTCGTCGAACGTCACGCCAGGTGTGACGAGCTCGATGACACCGCGTTTCACGAGGCCCTTGGTCATCTTCGGGTCCTCAAGTTGCTCGCAGATGGCCACCTTGAGCCCTGCCCTGACGAGCTTGGGGAGATAAGTGTCGAGCGCATGATGAGGGAAACCGGCCAGATTGATCCCTTTGTCATTGCTGTTATGATGTTTCGTCAGCACAATCCCCAGTATCTTCGACGATTTCACAGCATCTTCGCCATACGTCTCATAGAAATCGCCGACGCGGAAAAGCAGCATCGCCTCAGGGTATTTCGCCTTGAAAGCATAATATTGTTTCATCAAAGGAGTGTCGTTAGAGCCTGCCATCGGAGTAGAAAGTTAAAAAGTTTACAAAGTTAGAAAGTCTGTGAAAAATTAAGCGCAAAGGTAAACATTTTTAGTGAAATGATGTTAAAAAAAAGTAATTTTGCACAAATTTTTGAGCATGAGAAAACTTACAACACAAGAGATGAATCGGTTGAGTGTCGCTGATTATCATAATGTTGAGAAACTACCGGTTATTGTTGTGCTCGACAACATTCGTTCGTTGAGCAATGTAGGGGCGTTTTTCCGCACTGCCGATGCATTCCGGGTTGATGCAATTTACCTTTGCGGAATCACGGCATGCCCGCCACACCGCGAGATTCACAAGACCGCGCTTGGCGCTGATGAGAGCGTTGATTGGAGGTATTTCGCGACGACAGCCGAGGCGTGCGAGCATCTCAAGTCATTGAATTACAGGATATTTGCAATTGAGCAAGTTGAAAACAGCATCAAACTCAACGACTTCGAAGCGCCGGAAAGGTCGGCGTACATATTCGGCAATGAGGTCGATGGTGTTGATGAGGCCGTGCTGCCATATTGCGAGCAGGCTGTTGAGATTCCGCAGGAAGGCACAAAGCATTCCCTGAACGTGTCCGTGACAGGCGGTATCGTGATGTACCATCTCTTCAAAAAATTATGGATAAAAAAACATTGATTTTTTTCTGTTTGTTTTGAAAAATATATTATTTTTGCGAAAATTTTTGTAAAATCTGAATCTATATGAATATGGGTAACTTTACATTCAAAAAGTTGTTGTGTATCATCGCGTTAGTATTCACTTCAACAATCATGATGGCACAAGACGCCGCAAATGGCGAGCCACAAAAAGGAGATTTCAAGGGTTATATGTACGTAACCGGCGACTTGGGAGGCGCGGCACTTTCAGGTGATGTCAACAAAATCAAATTAGGTTTCGACGGACGCCTTGGGTTAGGTCTTCAGTTTGACAAGTATTTCGGCTTGAAAGCCAACATAGGCTACGGCACGCTTAAAGGCGAGATGAAAGACATGTTTTCCATCAAAAACAGCAACTATGTCGAGGGTGACATCAACCTCACTGTCAGTCTTATCGACCTTATTGCCGGCTACAAGGCAGACCGTTTAGTGACATTGACGCCACATATCGGTATCGGGCAGTTGCAGTACATGACGAAGATTGAAAAAGCTAACGGACAAACAGCAACTATCGGGTACAACAACCGCGATGACAACAACATCATCGGGAACGGCTTCGGCAAAAGGGTTATCACAGCCACGGTGCCTATTGGTCTCGAGCTCGGCTTCAACGTTAGCCCGAAATGGAACATCTATATTGATTACACAGCAAAATTCCTTGATTCAGACCGTATTGATGCATATCCTGGCGGCACTCACAACGATTGGGTAAGCAACCTCAACATCGGTGCAAGGTACAGCATCAGGAAAAATGCTGACACCGAAGACACTGAATACTGCAACTTCTGGTACTTCACTGTGGACGGCGGCGCAACTCTTCTGTTTGGCGACAACAAGGCATGGAAAGGGCGCGACATCAAAGGCAACGCGAATATCGGTGTCGGCTACGCATTCCATAATTTCATGACAGTGTTCGGAAAAATCGGTTACGGCATGTATGGCGGAGAAAAGAAGGATTTGTTAGCCGTCAGACAAGCAAATTACATCACGACAACACTCAATTTCGGTGTTGACCTCATGAACGCATTCAACTACAAAGAAGACCGTAAGTTCGGCTTGGTTCCGCATATCGGTATCGGCGCAGTCCAATACAGAGGCACAACAATCAAAGGCAACAAGACAATCGAATACGGGTACGACAACGGCACAAGCCTTAAAGGTGACGGCTTCAAAGGCAGACGCGTGGTCGCCGAAATCCCGATGGGCATTGAACTGACATACAAGATGAGCAAACGCACCGACCTTTTCCTTGACGGGACCGTCTCATACTGCAACACCGACCTTCTCGAAGGCGTCGCTTCAGGAAAACATGATGACTGGCTCGTGAAAGCCAACGCCGGTGTGCGTTTCAAACTCAACACATCATGTGACAGGAAAGCAAAGATAGACGAACTCTTGGAAAGAATAACCCCTCAGATTATCCAGTGCACCTGCCAGAACCAGAAGATGACAGACACGGCTTGCGCACAACCATCGGCAGATAATACGACAGACACAGTTTTCGTATCGGTGCCAGTGAAAGAATATGACATCATAGAAACATCAACACACCAGAGTTACACAGACCTCAGATTCCCTCTCGGAAGATCGGAGAAGGATAACACACAGTCAAACAAAGATGCCATTTATAGAGCAACATCTGACCTCAATGATGGATTTACAATCACCAGCATTATCATTGAAGGATACGCTTCTCCAGATGGTCCGGAAAAACTTAACCAGAGACTTTCAGAAGAACGTGCCCAAGCCGCAAAGGATTTCATCGTGGATCAACTTGACGGCAAAGTTGGAGATGCAGAAATCACAGTGATTGGAAAGGGCGGCGACTGGGAAAGTCTTTACGAAGCAATCTATGACTCCGGTATAAATGACAGTGATGCTATCGTTGAGCAACTCAAGAATGCAAGCAACAAAAACGCTGAATTGAAGAAACTCGTGAGAAAACATCCACGTATCAAAGGACTTTTCCCGCAACTCAGACGTGCCAGTGTCACTATCAACACCGAAAAGAAATAAACGTTATATTAACGAAAAAAGGCTCACCTTTGAAGTGAGCCTTTTTTTATTTCATGAATTGACTAAAACACAATGCGGTGAATGCCGATGTCATACGGCTGGTCAATCGCCTCGATAATCTTGTCGTAGTCTTTCCTGTTCGCCACGAAATCGAGATTGTTGGTGTCCAATATCAAGATGCGCATGTCACTCTGCTGCCTGATGAAATCGAAATAACCTTTCTGAAGGTTCTCGAGGTACGAGTCATCGATTTTCTGCTCGTATTCGCGTCCGCGTTTCCTGATGTTATGCTGTAGATGGTCAACATCAAGATAGAGATAGACCATCAGTTCTGGCTTCGGAATGTTCGAGAAGATGATGTTGAAGAACCTCGAGAACAGGGCGTATTCGTCGGGCTGTAGGTTCTCGCGCGAGAAGATAAGCGACTTGGCAACATAATAGTCGGAGATTATGAAGTCGTGGAAGAGGTCAAGGTTGCCGAGCTTATCCTTAAGTTGCTGATAGCGAAGGGCCAAGAAAGTCATCTCGACCTGAAAGGCATATTTGTCGGGCTCATTATAGAATTTTGCAAGGAACGGATTCTTGTCGGGCTCGTACTCTTCAAGAATCAGTTTCCCGTTGAAGTCGTTGGAAATCATGTTTGAGAGCGTCGTCTTGCCGGCTCCCATGGTTCCCTCGATGGCGATGTAGTTATATTTCATCTCTAAATTTTTTTACGACACAATTGTCATCACATGTCCGAAGCAACTCGGCGTTTGTCTTTTTCAGTCTCGGATGAAGCATGTCGGGGTTCAAGTCACAGAGCGGCAACAAGGCGAAGCGGCGCTGATGAAGACGTGGATGAGGTGCCGTGACATATTCTGTTTCAATGATTTGACTGCCGAAATAAAGTATGTCAAGGTCCATCGTTCGTGAAGCATAGCCCTCATGCGGAGTCACCCTGTCGCGGCCGAGTTCAAGCTCAATGGCGAGAAGCCGCTTCATCAACTCATCAGGCCCGAGCATGGTCTCAATCTTCACCACCTGATTCAAAAACCACTGTTCACACTCAAAGCCCCAAGGCTCCGACTCATAAACCGGTGATTTTGCCACAACCTTTCCACAAATGTCAGCCATTTTCATGACAGCTTGATTTACAAGCATTTCGCGATCTCCGACATTTGAACCGACCAAAACAAACACCGTTTCAGAATCATTCATTTTTTCAAAAATAAAGTGCAAAAATATAGAAAATAAGGTTACCTTTGCAAAAATTTTAACAATTAAAAAAATGAAGCAGTTTTTCAAATTTATGTTCGCATCATGCCTCGGTTCGGCGTTGATGCTCGTGTTAGTGTTTTTCATACTGATCGGCTCAATCAGCTCGTCATTAAGCAGTTCCCAAAAGACAGCGACAGTCACCCCGAAGACAGTCCTGTACATGAACTTGGATTACAACATTCCGGAAAGGACCAACGAGGACGACCTGATGTCGGCTTTTTCAAGTCTGAATATGAATTTTGAGCAGTCGGACGCGTCGGGCATGAACGACATCCTCGCCAACATCGATGCAGCGGCGACCGACCCGAACATCGCCGGCATCTTCCTTGAGCTGTCGTCAATCGGCACCTCATCGGCAAACATCGAAGAAATCAGAGACAGGCTCATCAAGTTCCGCGAGTCGGGCAAGTTCGTTATCTCGTATGCCGAGAACATGGCCCAAAACGCATATTATCTCGCCACGGCGTCGGATGAGATTTACATCAACCCGCAGGGTATGCTCGACATCCACGGCATGGCGTCGCAGGTGATGTTCTACAAACATCTTTTCGAAAAACTCGACATCGAGATGCAGATTGTCAGAGGTCCGAACAACAAGTTCAAGAGCGCTGTCGAGCCTTATTTCCTCGACAAGATGAGCGACGCGAACCGCGAACAATACGAGAAGCTGCTTGGCTCCGTGTGGTTTGAGATAGTGAGCGACATCAGCACGGCAAGAGGCGTGAGCATCGAGAAAATCAATGAGTTGGCCGACAACCTGAGCCTCACCTTTGACGCAGACATCGCACTCAAGGAAGGCTTCGTTGACGGGCTTCTTTACAGAGACCAGATCATCGACAAAATCAAAGAGAAAGCCGATATCGCAAAGAAAGACAAGATTGAGATTCTGAGCAACTCACAGTATGCGAGCGCGAGACCAGCGAAGAAGTCACAGTCGGACAAGGTCGCTGTCATCTACGCGTCGGGGCAGATTTTCGACGGCGAGGGCGACAACGACAAGATAGGTTCCGTCACGCTTTCGAAGGCGATCCGCGAGGCACGCGAAGACAGCAAGGTCAAAGCCATCGTGATGAGAGTCAACTCCCCAGGCGGCAGCGCACTCGCGTCGGAAGTCATCAGAAGAGAGGTCGAGCTCGCGAAACAGGAGAAGCCGTTCATCATCTCGATGGGCAACTACGCAGCATCCGGCGGTTACTGGATCTCGAGCGAAGGCGACCGTATCTTCGCCGACGCCACCACCCTCACCGGCTCAATAGGCGTGTTCGGCACCTTCCCCAACGCAAAGAAATTCTTGAACAACAAAGTCGGCCTCACCTTCGACGGCGTGAAGACCAACGAGAACGCCGACTTCGGCACCATAACACAGCCGCTGACACCATATCAGATGTCAATGCTCCAGAAATATGTCGGGAATACATACAACGACTTCACCGCACTCGTGGCACGCACCCGCGGACTGCGCCAGTCGTACGTCGATTCCATCGGACAAGGACGCGTGTGGTCGGGCGTTGACGCGCTGGAACTCGGCCTCGTTGACGAAATCGGCGGCATCGACAAAGCCATAGAATACGCCGCACAACAGGCCAACCTCACAGACTACTCCCTGAAAGCATACCCGAAACAGAAAGACCTGATGCAACAGCTGCTGAATGGTGACATCCAGGAGCCTTACGCCAAGTCATTGCTGCAAAAGAAATTAGGAGGCAACTATTCATATATCGAGGCACTCGAGAGCATCAAAGAAGCTGATGGAATCCAAGCCCTGATGCCTTTCTCCGTGATAGAGTAAAAACATTTTCACCTAAAACATAAAAAACCTCAATGTAAAGTTGAGGTTTTTTCTGTTTATGTATTTATTTTTTCCTTACTTTTGCAAATTATTTGTGCAAAAATGGAGAGGCGTGTTTTATATTCAAAATTAAAGAAACGGATTTACTGGACAATCATCAGCGCAATCCGGTTTCTCCATAATATATTGTATTACAGGCACATATATTTAGTTGACAAGGAAAACATCCCGCCGGTTCACACACCTTTATTAATAGTGTCGAACCACCAGAACGCTCTGAACGACCCGCTGGGGATTCTTTTTTCGTTCAAAGACAGAGTCGTCACCATTTTCACGCGGGCAGACATTTTCAAGAACCGTTTCGTGGGCAAGATTCTGCGCTCGCTTTATCTGCTTCCGGCCTACAGGCTCAATATTGACGGCGAGGAGACTTTGAGATATAACAACATCATGTTCAAGGAAGCCGGGAACAGACTGCTCGGCGGTCATGCCGTCGCAATTTTCCCCGAAGGAATCAACCAGACCAAACGCTGGCTCGGCGACTTCTCATCGGCATACCTGAAAATGGCCTTCGAGACAGCGGAACGCGACAATTTCGAGAAAGACATCATGATATTGCCCATGTGCAACCACTACAGCGACTATTTCGCGATGCGCAGCGACATGATGCTTAAGTTCGGCAAACCTATCTCACTGAAGCCATACTACGACCTCTACAAGGAAAAACCAAGGACGGCACAACGCACCGTAAACCATTTGGTCAGACAGGAAATTGAAGACCTGATGCTTAACATCACCGACCTCGACAACTATGAAGCCATTGATTATCTGAGAAATACATACGGAATAAAATACGCGCAACGACTATACGTGAACCCAAACATCCTGCCCGACAAACTTGTCGCCGACAAGAAATTGGTCGCCGAACTCGACAGGTTGAAAACGGAAAATCCCGAGTTGTCAAAGCAAATTTACGACAAGGCAATTGAGCTTAAGAGCAAATTCATCTCATATAGAATCAAAGAGGAGGATCTTGACCGTCAGGACAGCAGGTTCTCGTCGGTGCTAATGGGATTCGCCTTCGTCCTGCTTCTCCCCGTCTTCGTTATTTCGATGATTCCCAACGTGTTGGTTTACTATTCAGTTGAGCCGTTCGCGCAGAGATTCAAGAGGAAAGGCGGGAAAGCCGCCATGTTCACCAGCGGTGTGCGCTTCGCAATGATGTCGCTTTATTCCCTGCCGTTGTTCTGGACATTGTTTGTGGTCTTCGAATGGATTTATCTCGGTTGGATTGTGGCTTTGTGCCACGCCGTACTGCTTGTCCCGTCAACATTGTTCGGCCTGCATTACATTAAAGAATTCAAGACCTGGATGAAACAGACAAAATTTTTCATCACCAAAAAGAAGAACTACGATAAGTTAAACGAACTTTTGAGACTGAGGAACGATTTGTTTCTTACACTTGACAATAATTTGAAAATATAAATACCATGGAAAAGAGAAGAGTAGTAATAACAGGAATGGGCATCTATTCATGCCTTGGGAAGAACCTCGATGAGGTCCGTGACTCGTTGTACACAGGCAAGTCGGGGATTATTTTTGACCCGTCAAGAAAAGAGATGGGATTCCGTTCGGGGCTGACAGCGTTCATCGAGGTCCCGGATTTGAAAGGGCAGCTGAGCAGGAACCAGCGTGTTTACATGCCTGAGCAGGCGAAATACGCGTACGTCGCGACGGCCGAAGCACTGAAGAACGCCCGTCTCGACCAAGATTATCTGAACACACACGAAGTCGGACTGCTTTACGGCAACGACAGCACCGCCGACGCCGTCGTGAAATCCGTTGATACCATGCGCGAGAAGAAAGACACGACGCTCGTAGGTTCAGGCGCGATTTTCCAGTCGATGAACTCGACAGTGACAATGAACCTCTCCTGCATCTTCAAGTTGAAGGGAATAAACCTCACGGTGTCGGGTGCTTGCGCCAGCGGCTCGCACGCCATCGGGCTTGGCGCGCTCCTTATCAGAAACGGGCTTCAGGACTGTGTCATCTGCGGCGGAGCACAGGAAGTGAACCCATTTTCAATCGGCAGCTTCGACGGAATCAGCGCGTTCTCAATTCGCGAGGACGAGCCGACGAAAGCCTCAAGGCCATTCGACCGCGACCGCGACGGACTCATCCCGAGCGGCGGCGCGGCGACAGTCATCATCGAGAGTTACGAGTCGGCGGTGAGACGCGGCGCACCAATCCTCGGCGAAATCCTCGGCTACGGGTTCTCATCAAACGGCGACCACATCTCTGTGCCTAACGTTGACGGACCAAGCCGCTCACTCGAAATGTGCATCCGCGAAAGCGGCATCGACATCAGCGAAATCGGCTACATCAACGCACACGCCACATCAACACCGGTCGGCGACAGAAACGAAGCCAAGGCCATCTACAACGTCTTCGGCGACAAATGCCCGGAAGTCACCTCAACGAAATCACAGACAGGTCACGAAATGTGGATGGCAGGCGCGTCGGAAGTCATCTATTCAATGCTCATGATGAAAAACGAATTCATCGCAGCCAACATCAACTTTGAGAATCCCGATGAAGACTCGGCGAAACTAAACATCCCGAACAAGAGAATCGAAAAGAAATTTGACACGTTCCTGTCGAACTCATTCGGCTTCGGCGGAACAAATTCAACATTGATAATCAGAAATTTATAATTAACCATTAAAAATTTTTCACTATGACAAAAGAAGAACTAATCGCAAAGACAAATGAAATCTTAGCTGACGAATTTGAAGTCGAAATCGAAGACATCAAACCGGACGGAGACATCAAGAAGACGCTCGAACTTGACAGCCTCAGCATCGTTGACATGGTCGCGCTCATAGAAGAGACATTCGGCGTGAAAATCCTCGGCACAGGGGTGTCAAAAATCAAGACCTTCGATGCACTGTACGACTTTATTTTCGAAAAAGTCAACGCATAAGACAACTTGATACAGACTTGTATTAAATCTCTGAAAATGAGATTGATACAAGTCTTTTTTATATGAAGATTTGATTGCAATGTATGATTTTGTCATAACAGGTGCGGGTTTGGCCGGCTTGGAGTTCGGCTATCTCATGGCCAAGAAAGGCTGGAAAGTCTGCGTCCTCGAAAAGGACAGCCGCATCGGAGGATGTCTTCAGACCTTCAGAAGAAACGGCATGTTGTATGACACTGGTTTTCATTACGTTGGCGACCTTGACGAGGGTCAGCCGCTGAACACGCTCTTCAAGGAACTTGACCTCTTGGACCTGCCATGGAGACGCCTCGGCAGTGACGCTTTCGATGAGGTCATCGTCGGAAACGAACATTATTTCTTTGCCAATGGTTATGAAAACTTTGCCGAAAAAATCATAACAGATTACAAATCAAACGGTCACGAGATAAGTAAAGAAAGTGTTGAAGGGATTTTTGAATATGCGAGATTCCTGAAAGAGATTGGAGACAATATTTTCAACGTCTTTGACGACGCCGCACACTCAAACACGATGAACCTGTTTGCGCGTTCGGCATACCAATTTCTCAAAGACACAATCAAAGACGAAAACCTCATCAACGTTGTTTCGGGCACATCAATGAAATTGGAGCTGCGTCCGGAGACGCTTCCGCTTTACACTTTCGCACAAATCAACAGCTCGTTTATCCGCAGCGCATGGCGGCTCGAAGGAGGCGGAATGCAGATCGCAGACAAACTCGCTGAAGGAATCAGAAGTTTCGGCGGAGATGTCATCACCAACGCTAAAGTCACCAAATTCATTGAGAATGAAGGTATTATCAAGGCCGTCGAGATAAACGACGGAGAAGAGACAATCGAAGGCAGGAACTTCATATCAAGCATTCATCCCGAACTAATGTTGAACTTGATTCCAAAAGAAGGCAGCCTGATAAAAAACATCTTCAGGAAACGCATCGCGAGCCTCGACAACACGTACGGGATGTTCACCGTAAACATAAAGCTCAAAGACGGCAAGGTCCCGTACAAGAATCGTAACATCTACATACACAACAGTTTCGATAGCATTTGGCGACAGTCTGAATATCAACCTGATTTCAGCAGCAGAAGTCTTATGATAAGCTATCAGGTGCCTACTGACGGGAGCATGTTCACCAGAAACATCGACATTCTGATGCCTATGTACCGAGAAGAGCTGACGAGATGGGAAGGCACCAAAGTCGGGCGCAGAGGCGAGGAATACGAGGAAATGAAACGTCATTTTGCGGAGGAATGCATCGAGAAAGCGACGGAATACATCCCGGAGCTCAAAGGCAACGTTGATGAGTTTTACACCTCCACCCCACTCACTTACCGTGACTACACCGGCAGCATCAACGGCTCGGCATACGGAATCAGGAAAGACTACAACAGGTCGCTGATGACGGTTCTTGCCCCAAGCACGTCGATCCCGAATCTGTACATGACAGGTCAGAACCTGAATCTCCACGGCGTCCTCGGAGTCACGATGACCGCGTTCATGCTTTGCAGAAATGAAAATTTTTAATCATTTTCTTTTCAATCCATTTTTTTATTATTTTTGCCACCTAAAACTAAAAGATACACTTGGATGGAAATAGTTTTAAACAATGGTATTGGTTTGGGTGAAATCCGCAAAATCCTATACGAGAATGCGCGGCTTGTCATTGCCGATGAGGCACGTGAACGAATGCAGAAGAGTTATGAGTTTCTGAAAGAGTTTTCTTCTGACAAGGTCATTTACGGTATCAACACGGGTTTCGGCCCAATGGCGCAGTGGCGCATCGACGACCGTTACCTCAATGATTTACAATACAATATAATAAGAAGTCATTCCACCGGTGCCGGCGAGCCTCTTGACGATGTCTTCGTGAAGTCGGCAATGGTGGCGCGTGTCGGGACGCTCGTCCAGGGTTATTCCGGCGTTCACATCTCCGTCGCCGACCTCATCGTCGAGTTCATCAACAGAGGCATCTATCCGAGGATACCGCGTCATGGCAGCGTAGGTGCGTCGGGCGACTTGGTGCAGCTCGCCCACATCGCGCTGGCACTCATCGGCGAAGGCGAGGTGCATTACAAAGGGGAGTGGCGCCCAACGGCGGATGTCCTCAAGGAGAACGGCCTCGAGCCGATAAAGATGTACATCCGCGAGGGTCTCTGCATCACCAACGGCACCTCCGTGATGAGCGGCATCGCAGCGGTGAACCTCATCCAGGTATGTAACCTCATGCATTACAACATCATAGCATCGTGCATGATGAACGAGATAGCGTCGTCGTACGATGATTTCCTCTCCGAAGAACTCAACAGCGCAAAGCATCACGACGGGCAGATCTATGTCGCACAGTGGATGCGCGACATCCTCAGAGGCAGCGGCTGCGTGAAAAGTCGCGAACACGAGCTTTACGACGGCGGACATAACGACGTCAAAGAGTTCGACAGCAAGAACAAAGTACAGCCCTACTACTCGCTGCGCTGCATCCCGCAGGTCATCGGACCGATATATGAAGAGATAACCAACGCCATACAGGTCGTGGAAGAAGAGTTCGCATCGGCATGCGACAACCCCATCGTTGACTTCAGGACAAAAAACGTATATCACGGAGGCAACTTCCACGGCGACTACATCTCGTACGAGATGGACAAGCTGAAGATCGGCGTCACAAAAATGACGATGCTCGCGGAACGGCAACTCAACTACCTCTGCCACGACAGAATCAACGGCATCCTGCCGCCATTCGTGAACATGGGGACACTCGGCCTCAACTACGGGGTGCAGGCGTGCCAGTTCACCGCGACATCGACGACAGCGGAATGCCAGACACTGTCAATGCCTAACTCCATCCATTCAATACCGAACAACAATGACAACCAAGACATTGTGAGCATGGGCACCAACTCGGCGCTGCTCACAAACATGGTCATCGAGAACGGTTTTCAGGTGCTCGCGATACATTTCATGGCGATAATCCAGGCCGTTGACTGCCTTAAGATCCATGACAAACTATCGCCCGTGACCGCAAAGATCTACGAAGACTTGAGAAGCATCGTGCCTTTGTTCATCGAAGACACGCCTAAATACAAAGACATAGAAAACATCATCAACTATTTAAAAGTGAAATAACCAATGAGATACGCATTAGTAACTGGAGGCTCGCGCGGCATCGGCAGAGCCGTCTGCCTCGCCTTGGCAAAGGATGGGTATCCTGTCATCATAAACTATAATTCAAACAAGGATGCTGCCGAAGAGGTTAAGACGACCATTGAGGAACAAGGCGGCAAGGCCGAACTCATGCAGTTTGACGTCGCCGACGCCCAACACGTCGAGGCGTCACTGACGAGCTGGACGGAGTCGCATCCCGATGACTATATCGCAGTTCTGGTCAACAACGCCGGGATAAGGAAAGACAACGTGCTTGTCTTCATGGACAACGAACAGTGGAACAGCGTGATAGGCACCACCTTGGGCGGTTTCTACAACGTCACGCGCCATCTCGTCAAATACATGATGACGAAACGCTGGGGCAGAATCATAAACATGGCGTCGTTGTCGGGGCTGAAAGGACTGCCGGGCCAGACGAACTATTCGGCGGCGAAGGCGGCGGTCATCGGCGCCACAAAGGCATTGGCCCAAGAGGTCGCACCGAGGAAAGTGACCGTCAACGCCGTGGCGCCAGGATTCATCGCCACCGACATGACGAAAGATCTCGACGAAACCGCACTGAAAGCAAACATCCCGGCGGGCAGGTTCGGCAAGCCTGAGGAAGTGGCAGCGGTAGTGTCGTTCCTCGCCTCGGAAGGTTCGTCGTACGTGACAGGAGAGGTCATTTCAGTTAATGGAGGTTTATATACTTGATTATGAGAAGAGTTGTGATAACTGGCATGGGAATCTATTCATGCCTTGGCATCAACAAGGAAGAAGTTGAGAAGTCGCTGCGAGAAGGGAGGTCCGGCATCGGTATTGACCCGATGAGGAAGGAATACGGCTACAGGTCGCCGTTGACCGGCATTGTTCCGAAGCCCCAACTCAGGGAATTGCTTGACAGGAAGAGACGCATGTACCTGCCAGAACAGGGCGAATACGCCTACATGGCCACCGTCGAAGCCTTCGCCGACGCGAGAATAGACGACAGCTACCTCGAGAACAACGAGGTCGGCGTGATATACGGCAACGACTCCTCAGCGCAGCCTGTCATTGAGTCAAACGACATAGCGAGGGAGAAGAGAGACACCGTGCTTATCGGGTCAACAAGCATCTTCAAGTCGATGAACTCAACGGTGACGATGAACCTCGCCATGATCTTCAAGCTGCGCGGCATCAACATCACCGTGAGTGCGGCGTGTGCAAGCGGTTCACATTCAATAGGCTTAGGTGTCATGATGATCCGAAACGGCATGCAGGACATGATTTTATGCGGCGGCGCACAGGAGACCAACATATACTCCATGGGCAGTTTCGACGGCATACGCGCATTCTCGGTCCGCACCGATGAACCGACAAAAGCATCACGTCCGTTCGACAAGGACAGAGACGGGCTCGTGCCATCCGGCGGCGCGGCAAGCCTCGTCCTCGAGGAATACGAGCATGCCAAGGCAAGGGGCGCAACGATATACGCAGAAGTCTTGGGCTACGGCTTCTCATCAAATGGCTACGCCATCTCCCTGCCGAGCAGCGAAGGCTGTCTCAGAGCCATGACGAACGCCATCAAAGATGCCGGTATAAACATACGCGACATCGACTATGTCAACGCACACGCCACATCCACACCACAAGGCGACTACGCCGAAGCGAAAGCCCTGTCGGAACTGTTCGGCGAATCCAAAACCTTAATCTCATCAACGAAATCGATGACCGGACACGAGTGCTGGATGGCCGG
The DNA here is from genome assembly GCA_045600605.1 of Bacteroidales bacterium. Classification (GTDB taxonomy): domain Bacteria; phylum Bacteroidota; class Bacteroidia; order Bacteroidales; family F082; genus Limimorpha. The sequence goes on along the minus strand of JAZRYG010000073.1, from coordinate 102,931 downwards.
CGCATCCGAAATCATCTATTCCACACTGATGATGCAAGGCGGCTTCGTGGCTCCAAACATCAACTTCAAAGAAGGCGATGACATGTCTAAACTATTGAACATCACACCCGTAACAGTTGAAAAAAACATCAACACATATCTATCAAACTCCTTTGGCTTCGGCGGCACCAACAGCGCACTCGTGGTCAGAAAAATTTAGTCAACTATTTTAAAATATATCTCGAAAAAATTATCAAATATGACTATGTCAAGAAATGAAATCGAAAAGAAAATCAACGAGTTTTTCGTAAATGAAATTGAAATTGAAGAAAGTGCAATAAAACCAGAGGCTCTGCTCAAAGACGACCTTGGTATTGACAGCCTTGATTTTATCGACATTGTTGTCATCGTGGAACGCAATTTCGGATTCAAGATCAACCCTGACGAGATGAAAGATGTCAAGACTCTCGGCTCTTTCTACGACTACATCGAGAAAAAAGTTAACGAAAATGCCTGATGAGCAACTGATAAAGAGCAACGACTGGAAAGGCAGGACCGGCGGCGGCAGCTTCGGCCAGTACTCGCTGTTGTTGATGATACGCGTCCTGGGACTCCGGACGATGTATTTCTTCATGGCCTTCTCCATCCCGTTCTACGTCGTCTTCAACGGCACGTCACGCAAGGCGATAATGAAATATTATCAGAAGATACACAAATACAGCACGTTACGCTCTTTATTCAGCGTCTTCAAAAACAACTTCGCCTTCGGCAAAATCTTCTTCGACCGCATCGCCATGATGACGAACGACAGACGTTTTGATATAAATTTCGACGGCAATGACGCATTCACCGACTTGATTGACAAAGAGAAAGGCTTCATCATCGGCGGGTCGCACGTGGGCAACTTCGAACTGGCAGGATATTTACTGCACCAAGACAAGAAAAAGATGAATTCTTTGGTTTTCGGCGGTGAGTCGGAGGCCATACAGGAAAAACGATTAGAACTCCTGCGTGCCAACGGCATCAGCACGATAGTCCCGATGACCGACTTGTCGCACATCTTCGAACTGAAAAACGCCCTCGACAGAGGTGAGATCATCGGGATGCCATGCGACAGAAACCTCGGAAGCCGGAAGACCACCACTGTGACACTCAACGGCGTGGAGTCAAAATTCCCGCTCGGACCGTTCATGATAGCCGCACAGATGGACGTGGAGATGATCGGCGTGTTCGTCATGCGCGACAGCTTCAGACGTTACACCGTGTATGTCAGGAAAATGTCAAGACCCGACATCGCCAACACCAAGCTGAGAGCAGACGCGATAGCAAAAGACTTCGCGAGAAATATAGAAGAGATAATCAACAAATACCCAGACCAATGGTTCAACTTCTTTGATTTCTGGGGCGATTGATTTCATAAACAAAAAATTACCATGAAAATGAAAATGTTTCCGTCATTAGAGAAAAGATACTGCAAGGAGCACATGTCGGCCATCGACGCCCAGCGTCTTGCGCACGAAATATCGTTCGGCCCGATAGTGTTCGAGGTGTCGAGACTGATGGTGAAGTTCGGAATCTTCCAGATGCTCACCGACTCGAAGGACGGCCTCACGATGGAGGAGATTGCCGAGAAAACCAAATTGTCGGACTATGCCGTGAAGGTGATGATGGAGGCCTCGCTCACCATAGGCACCGTCCTTTACGAAAACGAGAGATTTACCATATCGAAGGCAGGGTGGTTCGTGCAGAACGACCCGCTTGTCCGCGTTGACATGGACTTCAACCACGACGTGAACTACATCGGATGGTTCAACCTCGAGGAGGCGTTGGTCAACGGGAAGCCGGAGGGACTGCGTCATTTCGGCGGCTGGCCCACGATATACGAAGGCCTCTCGCAGCTCCCGCCGCAGGTGCAGAAGAGCTGGTTCGCGTTCGACCACTACTACTCCGACCAGTCGTTCGAGCAGGCACTTGAGATAGTGTTCGCCGACAAGCCGAGGACACTCCTCGACGTCGGAGGCAACACGGGGCGTTTTGCGACAAACTGCGTGAGATACGACAATGACGTCAACGTGACCATCATGGACCTCCCGCAACAGCTCGAGATGATGCGCAGGCAGACAGCGGAGGTGCCTGGAGCTGACAGGATACACGGACACGGCGCCGACCTCCTCGACGACAGCGTGCCGTTCCCCGAAGGCTTCGACACACTGTGGATGAGCCAGTTCCTCGACTGCTTCTCTAAAGAACAGGTGATAAGCATCCTCAGACGCGCCGCCCGCTCGATGAGCAAAGACTCGTCACTGTATATCATGGAGACACTCTGGGACAGACAGAGATTCGAGAGCGCGAGCTACTGCCTCACAATGATCTCATTGTATTTCACCGCCTTGGCGAACGGAAACAGCAAGATGTTCCACTCCGAAGACCTCTTCGAATACATCAACAAGGCCGGCCTCAAAGTCGAAAAGATATGGGACGGCCTCGGCAAAGGACATTCATTGATAAAAGTTAAAACAAAATGATGATGGACATCAGAGACATCGACATACTCAGTCTGATACCGCAGAGACGCCCGTTTGTCATGGTTGACAGACTCACCGCCTTCAGCGAGACGCTTTCGACAGGCGAGCTGACCGTCACGGGCGACAACCTGTTCTGCCGCGACAATGTGCTGACAGAGACAGGCATCATGGAGAACATCGCACAGACCTGCGCCGCGAGGATAGGCTACATCAACATGACAAACAGCGAGAGTGTGAAGATAGGCGTCATCGGGGCCATCAAGAACCTGCGAATCTTCGAACTCCCGAAAGTCGGCGATACGATAACGACGACGGTGAAGGTGGTGTGCGAGGTGCTCGCCATAACCATGGTGACAGCGGAGGTGCGCTGCGGCGACACACTCATCGCCTCATGCGAGATGAAGATTTCATTGACCGACAAAGAAGCAAAAAGTTAACGACATGGAACTGAAAGCCGAAAAAGAATTCTCCGTCAGATTCAGCGAGGTGGACTCCATGAACATCACATGGCACGGGTCGTATGTCACGTTCTTCGAAGACGCACGCGAAGAGTTCGGCAGGAAATACGGCATCGACTACCTGACGATTTTCAAGAACGGATTCTACGCGCCACTCGTTGACATACACATCGAATACAAAAGCCCGCTCATATACGGCGACACCGGCCGCACCGAGATAACATTCAAGGAATGCAGGTCGGCGAAGATAAAATTTGAATACAAGATATACAACACCAAGACCGGCAAGATCGCCGCTACAGGCGAGACGACGCAGGTCTTCATCGACACGAACTACGAGCTCGTCTTATATCCACCACAGTTTTTCATCGACTGGAAGAACAAATACATCGGCAAGGAATGATTTATTGCATCGGACATAACATCTACTCGCCCCTCGGCGTCACGAGCCAGGAGAATTTCGACTCGGTCAGGAAAGGAAAGACCGGATTGAGATACCACGAGCATCTCTTCGGGATGCCGGAGCCGTGTTATGTCTCGCTCATCGAGAAGGACTTCGACGAGAGCGTCATGACGAAGTTCGAGCAGATGATGATATTCTCGGTGGAGCAGGCCAACGTGCAGGCGCACATCGACCTCTCCGCCCCCACCACCCTATTTATCATCTCGACGACGAAAGGCAACGTCTCGTTCCTCCGCGACGACGACGAGCGTGTGTTCCTCTGGCATTCGGCCCGGAAGATCGCCCGTCACTTCGGCAACGGCAACGAGCCTGTCGTAGTGTCGAACGCGTGCATCTCGGGCGCTGCGGCACAGGTGGAGGCACTGCGGCTCCTCGACGGCGTGAGGTACAGAAACGCGGTGGTGGCCGGCGGCGACGTGCTGTCGAAATTCATCATCTCGGGCTTCCAGAGCTTCAAAGCCCTCTCGCCGGAACGTTGCAAGCCGTTCGACAAAGACAGGAGAGGCCTGAACCTCGGAGAGGCGGCCGCGACGATAATATATTCCTGCGAGCCTAACGACAACACCGAGATGACACTCGTCAGCGGAGCCGTCAGGAACGACGCCCGCCACATTTCGGCACCATCGATAGAAGCCGAAGGACTCTTCAACGCCCTGACAGCCACACTCGAAGAAACAGACCTCAACGACATCGCATTTGTAAACGCACACGGCACCGCCACCATATACAACGACGAGATGGAAGCCCTCGCGCTCAACAGAATGTCGATGCAAGACATCCCGACGAACTCACTGAAGGCGTATTTCGGACACACACTCGGCGCGGCCGGCGTGCTTGAGACCATCATCTCAATGATGGCACTGCACGAAGGTATAGCACTCGAAAGCGCAAACTGCAACGAGCCAGGCGCGAAACACGACATCAACCTGCTGAGAGAGACCACCACGACCGACAAAAACTGCTTCGTGAAAATGGTTTCGGGCTTCGGCGGCGGCAACGCCTCAATACTCGTCAGGAAATTCGCGGGAGAGAAACCGTCGGCAAAGACAGAGTCATACGGCAAAGACATCATATCATACGCCACACTTTACCATAACACACTGAACATCAACGGAAAAATTCAGAGTTACGAGAGCCACGAAGACGACATCATGACAGCGATATACAGAGCCAACGAGATGTCGTATCCGAAGTTCTTCAAGATGGACCACCTCAGCAAAGCCGGTTTCATCGTCTCCGAGCTCATGCTGCGCGACAGCGGTTTCGACATCGAGACGCCGAAGAAAGACTTCGCCATCGCCTTGTTCAACAGAAGCGCATCATCGGACGACGACCTCGCCTATCTCAGAAGCATCTGCGACCCCGCGAACTACTACCCAAGCCCGTCGGTGTTCGTCTATACCCTGCCGAATATCGTGGCCGGCGAGATAGCAATCAGGAACAAAATCCTCGGAGAGACATCATTTTATGTCACCGAAGACATCTCGACAGAGATGATTGAGCAACAGATTGATGCCATAATGCAGACACAATCAGTGAGATACGTGCTTTGCGGCTGGGTGGAATATTTCAAGACAGACTACAAGGTCTGCATGATTTTAGTCGAAAAAATAAATAACAAATCAAATAACATAAACATCAAACAGCTATGGAAAATTTAATTCAGGAACTAAAGGAAGAAATCATCGAAGTTTTGAACCTTGAAGACGTGAAGCCGGAGGACATCGACGCCAATGCGCCGTTGTTCGGTGAAGGTCTCGGACTCGACTCCATCGACGCCCTCGAGCTTATCGTGTTGATGGAGAAGAACTACGGCATCAAGCTGCAAGACCCGAACAAGGGCAAGGAGATATTCAAGTCGATCACGGTGATGGCCGACTACATCACGAAAAACCGCACGAAATAGGATGAGTCGCGTCTATGTCACCGGAACCGGCATAATAACGGGGTTGGGATATGGGAAGACGACGACCCTTGAAGCCTTGCGGCAGCACAGAAGCGCAGTCGCGGCGGTCCGTTATCTGAACACCGACCACACGGAACTGCCTGTCAGCGAGGTGCCTTTCAGCAACGAAGAGATGGAAGACATCCTCGGCATCCCGCATGACGCCGTGATGACACGCACCGCGCTCATCGGGATGATGGCGTTGAGGGAAGCCATGGATGAGGCGAGGCTCGACCCCGCCGGACAGCGGACCGCCTTCATCAACGGAACCACCGTGGGAGGCATGGACAAGAGCGAGATGTATTACTTAGACTTCTTAAACAAAGACAACCACGAGCACGACAGTTACATCAAGACCCATGACTGCGGGACGTGCACCGAGATGATCTCAAGCCAATATAAAGGTTTCAGCATGATGACGACGTTGTCAACGGCTTGCAGCTCGGCGGCCAATGCCATCATCATCGGCAAAGAGATGATTGACGCCGGTGTCGTTGACGTGGCCGTCGTGGGAGGCAGCGAGTGCATCACCAAGTTTCACCTCAACGGCTTCAACACCTTGATGATCACCGACAAAGAACGATGCAGGCCTTTCGACAAGACGAGGGCCGGACTGAATCTCGGCGAGGGTGCCGGGTATTTGGTGCTCGAGTCGGAGCGGTCGGTGAAGGAGCGTGGCGTGAAGCCTCTCGCCATCCTTTCCGGCACCGGCAACAGATGCGACGCATACCATCAGACGGCCTCATCGCCCGACGGTGAAGGACATTACCTCGCCATGACAGATGCCTTGAACGACGCGGGACTGAAGCCCTGCGACATCGACTACATAAACGCGCACGGGACCGGCACGGGCCTCAATGATGTCAGCGAAGGCAAGGCCATCATGCGCATCTTCGGTGACAACATCCCGCCGACAGCGTCGATAAAGGCGTTCATCGGTCACACCACGAGCGCGGCGGGAGGCGTGGAAGGCGTCATCTCCGTCATGGCACTCAATGAGAACTATATGCCTGTCAACCTTAACTATAAAGAGAAAATCGACGAACTGTCGTTCGAGCCGTTTCATGAAGAGTCAGCGACGAAGACATTGCACCATGTCATGTCGAACTCATTCGGCTTTGGCGGCAACGACAGCAGCGTCATCTTCTCTAAGATAAAATGAAAACAAGAACAATGAGCATCTACATCGCGTCGTGCGCGCAAATATCAGTACAGAAACCGTTGAGCGACGAATGGTTCGACAATCCCGCCGTGTATGGGAGCGGGACGTATGTAAGGGCGCAGGACCCCGACTTCAAGCCTTTCATCAACCCGATGGCGGCGAGGAGGATGGGGCTGATACTGAAACGCGCCATAGCCACGTCACAGTCGGCACTGAGAAACGCCGGCGTTGACAGCCCTGACGCCATCATCACCGCTACAGGCCTCGGATGCATCGAGAACACCGAGAAGTTCCTCTTCGCGATGGCGACACAGGGAGAGTCGTGCCTCCAGCCCACGTTCTTCATCAACTCGACACACAACACGACAGGCTCATACATAGCCGTGACACGGAAAGACCACTGCTATAACAACACACACGTCCACCGCGGGACATCGTTCGAGAGCGCGTTGCTCGACGCCGTGCTCAAGTTCAGACTCGGGAAAATCAAGACGGCACTCGTCGGAGCGCACGACGAGATGACACCGAACTACTTCCAAATCCTCGACAAAACCGGCTTCTGGAACGGAGGCTTCGCCGGCGAGACAGCGTTGTCGTTCGTCCTGAAAGACCAAGGAGAGATAGAACTGTCGGGCATTGACATAATGTATAAGCCAGACAATGAACGCATTGCCAGATCGCTGAAAATGCTCTGCAATACGAAAGACATTGACATAAAAGACATCGACATCCTCGTCACTGGACGCAACGGCAACGCCGGCAACAACAGTGTTTATGAGAGATTTGAAAGAGACTTCGGTTTCAATGGCAAGACGGCGACTTACAAAGAAATCTTCGGAGAGTCGTTCACAGCATCTGGTTACGGTCTGTATTACGCCTACGAATGTCTCCGACGCCGACAGACACCCAACGGGCGGTCAGTGCGCAATATATTGGTTTATAACCATTTCAACAATATTGACCATTCATTAATACTTTTATCAAGATGATTAAATTCTTAACAATAGGGGCATTGCAAAGCCTTTTCTTGGCGTTGGGCCAAGTGTTCCTGAAACTCGCCATGACGCGCCTCGGCAAGTTCGAGTGGACATGGAGCTTCATAAAGAGTGTCCTCATCAACTGGCCACTTGCCGCCTGCGGTGTCACCTTCGGTCTGGCGGCGGTACTATGGATCAAGATGTTGCGCGACTTCGACTTCTCCATCGCCTACCCTATCACCAGCATATCGTACATCTTCGGGATGGTGGCCGCCGCGCTCGTGTTCAACGAGGCGATACCGGCGACACGCTGGATCGGAGTCTGTTTTATCATGCTTGGAATGTTTTTCGTAGTTAAATAAATCATGAAAAAAATTCGCGACATATTACTAATCAGCTGTTTCATAATGACATCGCTTGCCGCGAAATGTCAGGCTGTCGCCGATGCAGAACGCGTCGAGGTGATAAAAGAACAGATTTCGGCTGAATACAAGTCATTGTCAAGCATCCGGTGCGAATATATGATGGAGAGGACGAGCCAACTCCTTGAAGAGAAGTCAATATGCAGTGGCACAATGAGTTACGACGCCCCAATGCGCATCTCATGGTCGTGCGTCGAGTCTGACTTGAGTTTCACGATGACGGCAGACAGCATCTTCATCAAGAACGCGGATGGCTATTCAGCGAAGAGGTTAGAAGAGCATCTGATTTTCAATGAGATAGCGAAAATGGTACGCGGCACCATCACGCAAGGCACACTGATTGACGAGAAGACCTTCTCCCCTGCCTTCGCGGAAAACAACAACGAGGTCATCGTCACCATGACACCAAAAAAGAAAAAGCTGAAAGGCATCTTCGCCAATATCATATTGACATTCAACAAGAAAAATTACGAGTTAGAGAAGATACAGGTTCGTGACGGCTTAGGCAATGTCATGGATATCTCCATCAGCAACGTGACAATCAAAAAAATTTAAATGACCTGACTATGTTTGACTCATTGTATTCAATTGTTTCGGAAAGAGATAACGGATTCCTTGTGGCGCTCAACAAGGACGACATCGTTTTCAAAGTGCATTTCGAAGGCAGTCCTGTGCTTCCGGGTGCCTGCATGGTCGAGATGGCGAGGGAAGTCATCGAACGGAGGATGAACCGGAAGCTGAGAATCGACACCATCAAATCGATAAGATTCGCACAGCTTGTGGTCCCGACGGAGACCGAACGCATCTTCATCGAGCTTGACCTCACGGAGGAGTCTGAGGGCATCGCCGCCAAGGTACAGGTCACCGATGAGAGCGGGACAACCGTTTTCGCGAAAATCTCAATGATACTTACACAGAAATAAACCACACCAGAAATGAGCACAGCCGCCGCGACATGCGTCATAATCCCATGCTACAACAACCGCAAGACGATTGTTGAGGTGATGAGGTCTGTCGTGGAGTTCACCGACAACCTTATTGTTGTGTTTGACGGCTGCACCGACGGTTCCAACGACAGGGCCAAGGAGTTTGTGAGAGGCATGGAAACGACACGGAAGAACATTCATATCATTGACTATCAGCCTAACAGAGGCAAAGGCAAGGCGTTGCAGTCAGCGTTCAGGTATGCGGCGGAGCAGGGTTTCGACTACGCGGTGACGCTTGACGCCGACGGGCAGCATTACGCCGACGACATCCCGTTGTTTCTCAAGGCCATAGAAGACAACCTCGACGCAATGATACTCGGCTGCAGAGGCCTCGAACACGACAATATGTCGTCGAAAAGCACCTTCGCCAACAAGTTCTCGAATTTCTGGTTCACGGTGCAGACAGGCCTGAAGGTCGCCGACACGCAGACAGGCTTCAGGGCATACCCGCTGTCGATAGTCGGACGCATGAACCTGTTCACCAACCGTTATGAAGCAGAACTCGAGTATCTCCTGCGCATCGCATGGCGCGACACCAAATTTGTCTCGATACCGATAAAAGTCTATTATGCGCCTGCAAATGAACGCGTTACACATTTCCGCCCATGGATGGACTTCACCAGAATCTCAATCCTCAACACGGTGATGTGTTTCGTCGCGATATTGTACGGCTATCCGTCAAAGTTGATTCATCATATAATCAAAGGAGGTTGTCATGACTGATTTCTTCCTCCGGCTTTATGATTTCTTCGGAAAGAGAAAGGCATTGCTCGCCGCGATAATCATCACAGTGACAGCGGTTTGCATCTTTTTCGCCACGAAGATGCGCTTCAGCGAAGACATCTCGCAGTTTCTACCCGAAGACGAACAGAACGAACAAGCCAACTACGCATTCCAGCACATCGGCGCGGCAAACACCATCCTTGTTTATTTCTCGACCAACGACGACGAAATCCCGTCGGAAGTGCTGCCCGACATCATTGAAAACTTCGTCGAAGACATCGAAAACAGAAACATCTCCGACTATGCAAACAAGATCCAATACACTGTTGACCAGTCGGAAATCATCGGAAAGATGAACTTCATCTCGCGCAACCTGCCTTATTTCCTTGACGAAGACGACTACAAAAAGATCGACACTCTCATCTCCAACGAAAACATTGTCAGGCAGTTGCAAAACGACAAAGACATCATCAGCACGATACACGGCTCGATGATGCAGACTGTGGTCCAAAACGACCCGCTCTTCATCTCCGGCGAGCTGCTGAGAGGCCTGCAAGAGTTCAAGATGAACGACAGCTTTGAGCTCATCGACGGGTACATCTTCCTTAAAGGCGGCAGAGAGGCGATTGTCAGGATAGAGTCGAAGTTCCCGCTCAGCGAGACAGCCAATAACAAAGTGCTGACGCGAATCATCGACGAGGCGGCGGCGAAGACGATGCAGGAAAACGAGAACGTCAGCATAAAGCCGTTCGGGGCGGTTTACATCTCGATATGCAACGCCGACCAAATAAAACGAGACAGCATCCTGACCATCTCCATCGCATTGGTTCTCATCATCTTAGTACTTGCCTTCTCGTTCCGTTCGCCCAAAATCATAATGTCGCTGCCCTTGGCGTTGGCGTTCGGGATGGTCTTTTCTTTCGGGATAAACGCAATGGTATATAACGAGGTCTCGCTCATCGCCATAGGGATTTCGTCGGTGATAATAGGCATCGCCGCCAACTATCCATTGCACATGATCGACCACATCAACCACGGCTATGGGGTGCGGCAGACCATCTCAGACATAGTGAGCCCGCTGACAATCGGCAACATAACGACAGTCGGCGCGTTCCTCAGCCTTCTCTTCATCTCGTCAACGGCGATGAAAAACCTCGGGCTGTTCGCCGCCATGCTGCTCGTAGGCACCATACTCTTCGTCCTTGTCGTGATGCCTCACATAATATCCACCCCGAAAAGACAGAACCACGAACGCGGGCATCTCCTCGGCAAGATAGCCGACGTGCGCTTCGAAGACTGCAAGCCACTTGTCGGCGGCATCCTCATCATCACCATAGTGTTTCTTTTCCTCGACAAGGCCGGCTTCGACGCCGACATGAGCAAGATCAACTACATGACCGACGAGTACCGCGCCATGATCGACAAACTCAACGAGGACACCAACGACACCGACAGGACAATTTATGTCGTTTCAGAAGGCAGAGACATCGACGAGGCTCTCGCGAGATACGAGTCAATGAGCCTGAAGCTGCACAGCTTGGTGGCGGCAAACGACTCCGTACGTCTCTCATCAATAGGCGGTTACATCCCGTCGAGGGAGAGACAGGCCGAGCGCATCAGACGTTGGACGGAGTACTGGAAAGACAAAGACATCTACCCTGTCATCGCCGAAGAATCAAGAAGACTCGGCTTCAAGGACGGTGTTTTCAGCAGCTTCGGCGAGATGACGGCAGCCGACTTAAAGCCGCAGGACTATGAATATTTCTCGCCGCTGACACGGGACATGGCCGAAAACTACATCATCACTGACGACGGCAGAGCCATGGTCCTCGCGGTGCTGCATGTCAAGCCAGGGAGCTTCAATGACGTCAAAGCCTTGATAAACAACGAGCTGTGTCAGGACGATGGCAGCGTCTTCGTGTTCAGTCAGGAGTCGGTGCTCTCGCAGGTGGTGAGTTCGTTGTCGGACGACTTCGACTATGTGCTTTACATCTGCGGTTTCATCGTGTTTTTCTTCCTCTGCATCTCGTTCGGGAGGTTGGAGCTGAGCATCATCTCGTTTATCCCGTTGATGGTGAGCTGGGTCTGGATCCTCGCCATAATGCACATCTTCGGGATACAATTCAACATCATCAACATCATCCTCGCGACATTCATCTTCGGAATGGGCGACGACTACACCATTTTCATGACGGAAGGCTGCATCTACGAACACCGTTACGGGCGCAGGATGCTCAACACGTACAAGAACACCGTGGCGCTCTCCGCACTGATAATGTTCATCGGCATCGGGTCGCTCATCCTCGCCAAGCATCCGGCAATGAGGCAACTCGGCGAGATAGTCATTGTCGGCATGATAACGGTCATGCTGATGGCTTACACCATCCCGACGTTATTCTTCAGATGGCTCACGACGAAGAAAGGCAAGCCGCGTCGTAACCCCATGAGAATCAAATATCTGCTCTGCTACATCTATTCCGCCACCGTCGTGCTTATCGGAATAATATACATGAACATCCTCGGGTTGTTCACCCTCATCATCGGCGGCAGAAGCGACAGGCATAAGATGTTATTCCACAAGAACATCTGTCATATTTTCAGGTTCATGACGAGGCTTTACCCGTTGAGCCGGACGACGATCCACAACAACTCCGGCGAGGAGCGTCCGTTCGACAAGCCGTCGGTGATAATATGCAACCATCAGTCGCAGATCGACCTGCTCACCTTGGCGCTCGACCCGAAGATCATCGTGCTGACCCAAAGATGGGTGTGGAACTTCCCGCTTTACGGCTGGATTGTGCGTCTGGCCGATTTCTACTGCATCGACAACATCGACTACAACGACCTCACACCATTGCGGGCGATGATAGACAAAGGCTATTCCATCATGATATTCCCTGAAGGGCATCGTTCGGCCGACTGCAAGATAACGCGTTTCCACAAAGGAGCGTTCTACATCGCACAGCAGCTCGGAGTCGATATACAGCCACTCATAATCCACGGGTACGGCTACGCCTTGCCGAAACATGACTTCACGATAAAGAAAGGCAGGTTCAGCATACATATCATGCCGAAAGTCTCGTCGCAAGGCATTGAATATCAGACGTTATGTTCGGAGATGCGTAAATATTACGTCAAGGAATACGACAAAATCTGCCATGAGATTGAGAACGCGGACTATTACGCCGACGAGGTGATTAACAATTACCTCTACAAAGGCAAGGATGTCGAGCGTTCGGCGCGTAAATCATTGAGAGACAACGACAATTACAAGAGATTCATAGAATGCATACCTGAAAGCGGCGAAGTGGAGCTGCATGGTTGCGGCATGGGAGTAGCGCCTTTGATGGCGGCACTCGTGCGCAAGAATACGACCATCAGGGCTGTCATCGACAACGAAGACGACTATCTGACGGCTGTCAACTGCGCTTCGGTGCCCGACAACCTGCACTACATCTTACAGTCGGACGGGAAAGTATGCGACCTTACATTATACTGTGATGGACACTAAATACGACATATCAGTTATAGGCAGCGGACTCAGCGGACTTGTGGCTGCCAACATCATGGCGAAAAACGGCTTCAAGGTGGCGGTCTTTGAAAAAGAGAAACGACCTGGAGGATGCCTGCAATCGTTCCTGAGAGGAGGTGCCAGTTTCGAGACCGGCATGCACTACATCGGCAGCATGGACGAAGGTCAGATACTGAGGATTTACTTCGACTACCTCGGTATCACGAAAGACCTGACACTCGACAGGCTGGATGTCAACGGCTACGACACCATTGACATCTACGGCGAACGTTACAAGTTCGCCAACGGTCACCAGAATTTCATCGAGACGATGTCGCGGCGGTTTCCACAAGTCAGGAGTCAGATACGCGACTACGTCAGATGCATACACGATGTCACGGAAAGTTCGCCCTACTATTCCTTCAAGAACTTCAAGGACACCAACATTTTAGATTACAACTACGTAAAGACCAGTGTCAACAAATATTTGTCGAATGTCGTGGGCGATGAGAAACTGCGGAATGTCCTGACGGGCATAATTCCGTTGTACGGCGGCGTGAAGGACAAAACACCATTCTACATCCACGCGCTCATCAGCGACTTCTACATCAACAGCGCGTTCCGCGTGGTGGGGAGCAGCGAGAACATCGCCACATCGCTCATCAACTCCCTGAGGAGGATGGGAGGCGAACTGTTCACCGGCATGAACGTAACCAAGATAATATGCGACAACACCAAGGCGCGTTTCATCGAGTTTGACGACAAGACATGCGTTGAGACCGACTACATCATCTCCTCCATCCACCCTGAACTGACCATCAGGATGCTCAACACCCCCATGATACGCAAGGTTTACCGCGAGAGGATCATCGGGATGGAACAGACCACAAGCATCTTCAGCGTCTATATCAAATTCAAAGACAACACCGTGCCATACCTGAACACCAATTTCTTCAAATACCGATGCGATGATGTGTGGGGGTGCGAAAACTACAACGATGGAAGCTGGCCCAAGACCTATCTCTATATGCACCAATGTCACGAGACATCACAGAAATGGGCAAAAGCCGCGATACTGTTCGGCTACATGAACTATTCCGATGTCGAGAAATGGAGTGGCACGAGTGTCGGGCGAAGAGGCGAAGAATACGAGGAGTTCAAACAAAGAAAGGCTGAGTGCCTGCTCAACGCGCTGGAGAAAGACTTCCCCGGAACCCTGAAAAACATCGATGACTACTGGACATCATCACCATTGACATACGAAGACTACACCGGCACCATCAAAGGATCAATCTACGGAATCGTACGCGACGTGACCAAAGACATCGCAATGACAATATCGCAAAGGACAAAGGTGCCGAATCTCCTGCTGTGCGGACAAAGCACTAACTCGCACGGGATACTCGGTGTCACCATCGGTTCCATATTGACTTGCAGTGAGATACTTGGACGAAATTTCCTAATCAATCAGATAGAAAATTCAATATTAAAATAAAGACGCACATATCAGTTTATTGATTATCTTTGCAAAATTTTTAACGCACACACCATGAAATGTAAACTCATATATCCAAAATGGAAGAAGTTACCCGGGCAGACGACATTCAACCTCCCGCCTCACGGACCGGTGGTCTATGCGGCGTCGTTGCCCGACTATGTAGAAGTGTCGTTCACCGATGAGAACGTCGAGGAACTCAATTTCGATGAGGAATGCGACTTCGTGTCGATTTCGATGATGCTCTCCACCCAGGTGAAACGCGGCTGGGCCATCGCCGACGAGTACAGGAAGAGAGGCAAGAAAGTGTTGTTCGGCGGCATCTCGACGATGCTTCACGCCGAAGAGACGCTCCAGCACGCCGACTCCATCTTCCTCGGCGAAAGCGAAGGCAGGATGGAAGAGGTGATGAACGACCTCAAGACCGGAAACCTCAAGAAAGTGTATAACTACATGGGGCAGCTGCCGCCTATCGAGAACGTCGGACCGGCACGCAGAGACCTTTACAAGAAAGAGCTTTACAACCACAAGGGCGTCCAGATGGTTGACCTGTTCCACGCCTCACGCGGATGCCGCTTCAGCTGCTACCCGTGCGCCGTGTCGTACCTCGGAGGCCGCTGCTTCCGCCCACGCCCGATGGACAAGATCATCGAGGAACTCAACACCATCGACAACAACAGGATGTTCATCGTTGACAACTCTCTCGCACAGAACAAAGAATGGGAGATGCAGCTGTTCAAGGAGATGATACCGTTCAAGAAAAAATGGATCAGCCATACGATAGAAGACGACCCGCAGGTCCTCGACCTCGCAGCACAGGCAGGTGCATGGTACGTGTATCAGGCCGTCTATGACACGTCGGACTATATCAAGGAACGCGTGAAACGCTACCACGACTACGGAATCGGAGTGGAAGGCACTATATTGCTCGGGCTTGACAATCAGACAGAAGACGACATCAAACGGCTCATCGACTTCCTGCTCAATATCGACCTCGACCTCGCCGAGTTCACCGTCCTCGCACCATTCCCGCACACCAAGGCCTATGACGACCTGCTCAGACAAGGCCGCATCTTCGACCACGACTGGGACCACTACAACGCCGGACAGGTCGTTTACCAACCCAAAAACATGACACCCGAAAGACTTCAGGAACTCTACGAATACGCGTGGAAGTCGTTCTACCAAGACGAAAGCCAGGAACAGAAGATGTTCAAACTCTTCGCCAAGGTGATGATGAGAGAGATGGAAGACGGCACCTACAGGCCAAGAGACAGAAAACTCGCCAACAAGTCGTTCGGGAAAGATGTGGTAAGAAATATCAAATAGACTATCATGAAAGTTTCAGAGAAATATTACGACGAGGTGTTCAAGTTCGCGGGGCAATGGGACATGCCAAGCTCCTGCGGGCTTAAAATACTCAAGAAAAAAGACAAGACCATTGTCATAGTGACCGAGTTGTACCAAGACAATCCAGGTACTTCGGTGACATACGCGGGCATCTCATTAGCCAAACAAATCTGTCAGGCCAAAGGGCTTAACATCAACGAGATAGAATATATTGAATGTAATCCGAACACAAACTCAAAGCTGTCTTTCTACGACGAAGAGTACTTCGTGGTGAGTTTTGAGCCGGCTGTCACCTACAGGCAACTGACGGGCGATGAGGTCAAGGCAATGTTTGAATAGAATATTCAGCTATGAGAAGTTTTCTTGTCGCATTGGTTTTCATTGTCATTTCATCAAACCTGAAATGTCAGGAGAAGTTAAACATCTGGTCTGGTGTTGATTCCATGAAGGAGACCTACACCTACGTCCTTGTCTATCCTGCGGCATCTGACAATAACAACGGTGCGGCCGTGGTCGTCTGCCCGGGCGGCAGTTACCATCATCTCGGCACATCGCATGAGGGCATCAAGACGGCGGAATGGTTCAACAGCCACGGAGCCACGGCGTTTGTGTTGTGTTACAGGACGGCTGGGCGCGGCTACCATCACCCCGCGATGATCGAGGACTTGCAGCGGACTTTTCAGCTTGTGCGCGAGAATGCCGACAGATACGGCATCGACACGACACGCGTGGGCGCCATCGGATTCTCCGCGGGAGGACATCTCGTGACAATGGGCGGAGTCTTCGGACATGAAGACTATCTCGCCACGTTGGGCATCACGACAGACGTAAGCCTCGGCCCCGACTGGGTCGCCGCCATCTACCCCGTCGTCTCAATGCAGGACAGCATCGCACACAAACGCTCAAGGATGTCGCTGCTCGGGAAAAAATACACCAAAGAGATGCAGGACGCGTTCTCGATGGAGTTGAGAATTGGCAAAAACATGCCGCCGACATACGTGCAGGCTTCAGACGATGACAACGTTGTCGATGTCAGAAACAGCATCGCACTTTACAAAGCATTGAAATACAATAATATAAAATGCCATTTCGAACATTTCGCGGAAGGAAGGCACGGCTACGGGATGAAAGACTGCGATTTCGCGAGAGAATCGGGATGGATGGAGAGGCTCAACGAATGGCTCGTTGAGATAAACGTTTTCCCAAAAAATGATTAGCTATGAATTACAGATACCCGGATATTGAATTTCAACCCGTTGAGGTCATAAAGAAGTTCCAAGACGAACGTCTCGTTGAGGCGTTGGATTATCTTGACGCGAAATCGCCTTTCTATCAGAGACTCTTCAGAGAAAACAAGATAAACGTCTCTAACATAAAGTCGGTCAAGGATTTACAGGACATACCGTTCACCGAGAAGAAGGACTTGCAGCTTCACAACTACGATTTCCTGTGTGTTCCGAAGGAGAAGATTGTCGATTACATCACCACTTCCGGCACGCTTGGTGACCCTGTGACATTCGCTTGCAGCGAGCACGACCTCCAGCGTCTCGCGTACAATGAGATGATCTCATTCAGATGCGCCGGTCTGCGTCCGGGCAGCATTTTGCAGTTGATGACGACGATGGACAAGCGTTTCATGGCGGGTCTCGCCTATTTCCTCGGCATCCGCGAGCTTGGCGCAAGCATCATCAGAGTCGGCAACGGCATCCCGGAGTTGCAATGGGACACCATACAACGCATCAAGCCGGACACCATCATGTGCGTGCCGTCGTTCATCCTGAAGCTGATACAATACGCTGAAGATCACGGCATTGACTACAAGAACTCAAGCATAAGACGAGTCATCGGCATCGGTGAGGGACTGCGCGACCAGAACTTCAACCTCAACCTTCTCGGAAACAGAATAAAAGAAAAATGGAACGTTGATCTCTTCGCCACTTATTCTTCGACGGAGATGTCAACGACATTCCCCGAATGTGAATACGGCTGCGGCGGGCATCACCATCCGGATCTCATCATCGTTGAGGTCATCGGCGAAGACAACAAGCCCGTGCCGGACGGAGAAGTCGGCGAAGTCGTCATCACAACACTCGGTGTTGAATCCATGCCTTTGTTGAGATTTAGGACCGGCGATATGGCGAGCATCCACACGGAACCTTGCAGATGCAGACGTAATTCATTTAGAATCAGTCCGTTGGTGGGAAGGAAAAACAACATGATCAAACTCAAAGGCACCACGCTGTACCCGCCGGCGATATTCGATGTGCTCGACAACACGGAATATGTCGAAAATTACGTCGTCACCGTCGATTACAACTCAGCAGGCACCGATGAGGTCGTTGTCAAGACGGCACTGCGCCATCCCATTGACTTTGATGCAGTCAAAGAGTTGAAGGACAGGTTCCGCGCACGCATCAGAGTCGCTCCGGAAATAGAAATCGTCAGCGCGGAAGAAAACCGCAAGACGATGCGCATCGACACCAACAGAAAACCCATCAAGTTCATTGACAACAGAAGACAGCAGCTATGACACCGGAACAATTTGAAGACATAAGGTCATACACACAAGAAGAGATTCCCGCTGTGATGCAGCTTCTCGTCGATGATCCGCTGATTGAGAAAATCGCTGTCCTCGTCTTCGGCGAAAACCATGTCGATGAGGTGAAAGCAACCCTTCGCAACATCAAAAGCACAGCCGAGTTTCAGCAGAAAATAATGACTCATTGCAAGAGATGGATTGTTTCAAACTCCATGAAACACATTGACTTACAAGGCTTTGACACTCTCAAAAACGGCAAGGCATATCTGTTCACGGGAAATCACCGCGACATCACCCTCGACGCTTTCATGCTTCAAATCAGCCTGATTGAAAACGGACTCAACTCATGCAACATCGCCTTTGGCAGCAACCTGATTCTTAACAAGACCATTGATATTTTCAGCAAGGCGAACAAGATGTTCAAAGTCGAAAGGTCACAGAATATCAGAGAGTTAGCCATAAATTCACAACATCTCTCCGACTATATAAGGTATCTGATTAAAGATAATCAATCGGTATGGATCGCACAGCGCAACGGCCGGACGAAAGACGGCAACGACAAGACCGACCACGGCATCATCACTATGTTTTCGATGTCAGGCGACCGCAACGATTTGATTACCAATCTTTCGGAACTCAACATCACGCCAGTGGCCACGTCGTACGAGTTTGAGCCATGCGCCATGATGAAAGCCCGCGAGCGTTACATCACTGAGCGCGACGGGAAATATGTAAAGCAACCGATGGAAGACATGGACAGCATGACATCGGGCATCAAAAAGAAGAAAGGCATCGTGAACATCGCCATCTGCAAGAGCATCACGAGTGACGACCTGAAAGAATACGATGGCGCCGATAAACGCGTCGTCATCCAGGCTGCCGCCGATTTGATTGACAAAAGAATATACGAAAACTACAGGCTTTATCCTAATAATTTCATTGCACACGACTGGTTGTCAGGCACTTCTACATTTAGAAGTCATTATACCGAAGAGGATAAAAACATTTTCAAAGCGTATTGCGACAAAATTTTCTCGAAACTCTACGAAGAACTCGGCAGCGAAGCGGAAACGCGCTTCACAGAGATTCTGCTTGGGATTTATGCGAATCCTGTGGAAAACAAAATTAAGAATTCCTGATTATTTCGGTGAAATTCGACCAATCCTCAACACGATACCCTCTGATATCGCGCACTGACTTTTTAAACCAGTCAACCTTCGACAAATCCATAATGGCTTTTGTCAGATTCACCAAACTGTCGCTTCTCGTCATATATGTACTCCCCTGAATCCACTCGAAACCATCTTTCAGAAGAAGTTTCTTAATCTCATAATATGCATTGTGGTAATGCATACCATAATACACTTTCAGATTAGAAACATACATATCAAAACTTAAAGCATACATTATGCAACAAATTTAAAAAGTTCTTGTGGTCCGAAAAAAATATCACCAGCATCGGTCTTTACAGAAATCACAATACCGATAAATGAATTATTTTCAACTTCAATTACTTGACCTACAATCCAATTGACTTCATTTGTAAGGTCAGGTGAAACCAAAACGCTATCTCCAACTTTCATATTTTATTTTTTTGCAAAAGTAATATTTTTTCAAAAAAAAATAATTGTTTTCATCAAAATTTTCACATCGCTAACTCTCCCCATTTGTCCATCAAATTCTGAAGTTCCTCTTTTTTCTTGCCGTACGACCAGTAGAAGTCATCGTCGATTTTCACTTCAGGATGTGAAGTCGGGTCAGCCATAATTTCGTCAAGCGTGGCGAGTTCCTGCTCACGTTTCTCTATCTCCTCCTCCAACCTCTTGATTTCTTTTTCGATACGTTTCTTCTCGCGGTCGTCTTTCTTCTTAGCCTCATAATCAATCTTACTTTGTGAAGTCTGAACCTCCTGAGGTTGAGACTTCTGTTTCTTGTTCAGGTCATCGAGTTCCTTGATGCGTTTCTCTTCGAGGAAATCGTAAATATCGCCGATATATTCTTTGATATGCGGTTTTTTAAATTCATAGACTTTATTCGTCAGACCTTGCAGGAAGTCGCGGTCGTGCGACACAACTATCAGAGTACCATCGAATTGTATCAAAGCCGATTTCAAAATATCCTTTGAGAGCATGTCAAGGTGGTTAGTCGGTTCGTCGAGAATCAGCAGGTTCGTCGGGAAGAGAAGCATCTTGGCGAGAGAGAGCCTCGCCTTCTCGCCGCCCGAAAGCACCTTCACTTTCTTGTCGATTGTCTCGCCGCTGAAAAGGAACGCGCCGAGCAGCGACTTCACCTTCACGCGCATGTCGCCGGTCGCCACGTCATCGAGCGTCTCAAATACCGTCTTTTCCGGATCGAGCATATCTTGCTGATTCTGAGCATAATAGCCGATTTTCACTTCATGTCCGAGCTTCACCTCACCTGTATAATCGAGGACGCCGGCGATGATTTTCGACAGTGTTGATTTCCCTTCGCCATTACGTCCGACGAAGGCTATTTTCTCGCCGCGCGGAATCAACAGATTGATATCGTTGAGGATACATTTCTCGTCATAGCATTTCCCGACATGATTCAGTTCGAGTGTCACCTTGCCGGAATGCGGCGCTGGCGGGAACTTGAAGTGCATCACCGACTTATCGCGGTCGTCGATTTCGACGATGTCCATTTTCTCGAGCTGTTTCACGCGCGACTGCACCTGTTTTGCTTTCGTGGCCTTATAACGGAACCGTTCGATGAACGCCTCGATGTCTTTTATCTCACGTTGCTGGTTGTCGTACGCAGCCTTCTGCAAGTCAATGCGTTCCTCGCGACGCTCCACAAATTCGGTGTAAGCGCATTTGTAATCGTAAATCTTTCCGCCGGAAATCTCTATTGTCCTTATTGTGATATGGTCGAGGAAGGCGCGGTCGTGCGACACCATGAAAATCGAGCCGTAATAACTTTTCAGATAACCCTCGAGCCACTGAATTGATTCAATATCAAGGTGGTTTGTCGGCTCGTCAAGGAGGAGCAGGTTCGGTTTCCTCAGCAGAATCTTGGCAAGTTCCACGCGCATCTGCCAGCCATTGCTGAACTCGTTCATGGCGCGGTACATGTCGTCGTGGTCAAAGCCGAGGCCGACGAGGATACGCTCCGCCTCGCCTTCTATCGAATGCCCGCCAATGAGGGTGAGACGCTCGTTCAGCGCACTCATCTTCTCGCAAAGTTTCTGATAGCCAACACTTTCGTAATCAGTGCGTTCCGACAGTTCATCCTGAAGCTGTATAAGATTCCTCTCAATCTGATGATATTCGTCGAAAGCGGTCATCGTCTCATCGAGGACGGTCTTTGTGGAATGGATGTTTTTCTCCTGCGGGAGGTATCCGACGGTGACGTCATCTGACATGACGACGTTGCCGTGCGACGGCTGTTCGAGGCCGGCGATGATTTTTATGAGCGTGGTCTTTCCGGCGCCGTTTTTCCCGACGAGGCCGATGCGGTCTTTCTCACGAATCATGAAATTGATGTCGGAGAAAAGATCCCGGCCGGTGAAATGTATCGAAAGATTCTGAATTGAGATCATAGCGGGGGAAAAATTACATCCAATCAAAATTATTTGAGATAATAAGTTCCTCCTTAGTCACGAGATGTGTGGTCTGCATTGGAATTGTTCTCCATTGTAAACCATAGTAATTTGCAATATCTCTTATCTCATCTGCATCATCATAAGTCAGAACAAAGTTACCTTTTATTTCAGTCAGTTTTTCAACAAGCAAATCATTATCTATTTCATGATAGTTATATAATCTTTTTCCTGCCAAAGTATATGGAGGATCAACAAAAAAACAAGCGTTTTCATCATCTTTATACTTTTCAATAAAATCAAATGCATTGCCCTTATAAAAGCTGAAACTACTTGATTTTAAATTGATTTGCAAAATTCTTTTTGCAATAGTTGACGGATACCATCGTGATGACAAGCCCTTTCCTGATTCCCCTTTTTTAACAATGCCTGCACCTCTCGCAAGGATGCCGCCATGGTTTATTCGATTTCTGATTATTGTCTGAAACGCTTTCTCCTTTTCATCATTTGGATGATTTTCCAAAACACATTCAACATTTTCCATACACATTCTAAATGACAAGATTTTATCAACCAACCATTGGCAATCATCTGAAAGAATTGTTTTCCATACAGACGCAACATCTTCATCTAATTCAACCATTACTGCATGGTCAAGCCAATCTTCCATAACCGCAGTCAGACTTATTATTGCGCCACCACAAAACGGTTCAATCAAAGTTTTACCTCTGTTTTTATCAAACCATTTCCTGGCAGTCGGTACAAACCATGTTTTTCCACCTGGATATCTAAAAGGACTCCTTTGTGGTATTGACGCGACATTTACCACATTACTAATAGAATCGGATGGAGCAATATCAAAAAGGGCAAGTTGTTTCATTATCTATTAATCACATCTAAAATAGTATGTGTTTCAGGTGTATGCATTTGTTTGTCATCAAACTTTTGCTGCAAATTTGCAACAAAATCGTTCATATCGCCAGGTTTTGGTATGATAATTGTGTTTAATGCTGATGTAAATTCCGTATAAACTGTTCTTTTCAAGACCAAATGATATTGTTTTTCAACATCAGAATACTGTAAATCATACAAAAACCATGCAATATCTGCTTTATCTTTATCGACTTCAGGCAAAATTGGCAATGTCTCGTAAAAAGATTCTTGAATCACAACGCATTGCTTTTTCCCCCAACTTTTAAAAATGCCTCCTTTATACAACATTTGAGGAATAAGTCGCTTCCTCGATGATGATAGAAAATCGGGATGCGGAAAGTTTTTACCGTTCCACACAAAATCTTCAGATGGACAAGACATATATTCATCAAAAGCATTTCTCAAATTTCCCGAGATATAAACCCCTTGGACTTCAACTGATGCAAAATCAATTATTTTCCCATCATCACCATAACTTAAAATGATATAATCTATATTGCCAGCCGATTGTCCTTCTGCATCAAGCAACTTTATTTCAGACAACGAAGTCCACTTTGATCCTTCTGAAAAAACAAATGATGCAGCATTATGGATTATAATCCAATCTTCTCTAAATCTTACAGGGCAAGTTATGATTTTCTTTTCATTATAATTAACGCTGCATACGCCCAATGGATTATCTGCTTTATCTTTCGTGCAATTCGGAACAATATTTCCAAAAGGACACAATCGATTATTCTTAAAATGACAAGCTCTTTTCCCTTTATTTGTCAAAGGGAAACCGAACACTTCTGCTATAGGATTTTTACCCATATTGATTTTTTTATTTTATTCTCAAAAAACATTCAACTCTCCCGCCACTCGGCGTAACTGTCTCTTGTCTCCTGCAACATGACGCTATATAACTCAACGTTTTGCGGCAACTTCACTTTTATCCTTTCAGCGAAATCCGCCAGCATGTTCTCCGTTGTCGGCTGATAACCAACGCAAACAACCTTGTCGAAATTCCGCTTCGCGCTCTCAACGAAATCCTCAGGCATGTTTGTCCCGATGATGAAGGAATGGTCGAGACGCTCAACGACTTCCTCATTCACAATACGCTTAAGGTCATGAAAATCAATAACCATCCCGTTTTTAGGATTTCCCGGTTCATCAACAGGCATTCCTTTCACAGTGACTTGGAGTTCATACGAATGGCCGTGTATGTTACGGCATTTCCCGTCGTAACCTGCCAAGGCGTGCGCCGCCTCGAAGTGAAATATTTTCGTCAGATAGAACATTTCAGTTTGTAAAGTTTGAAAGTTTATAAAGTTTGAAAGTTTGAAAGATGAAAAGTTGAAAAGTTATTTGGCAACTATCACTTTCCTCATCACCGACTTTCCGTTTTCAGAGATGACATTCAGGAAATAAATGCCGTCGTTGAAGCTGCTGACATCTATCGTTGAGGTCTCTTCCGAGGCATCGAATGTCAGAACTAATTGACCGACAGCGTTATACATATAAACCGCATCAATATTTTCTCCGCTGACGTTTATTGTCGATGTTGCCGGATTCGGCCACACGTTGACGCTCATCGTGACGTAGTCTTCACCGACGCTCCACGTCGCATCCCAGATCATCTCGGCGTAATCCATGTTGTCGATGAACGGGTTACGGTTTCCCTGAATGCTGTAAGCCGCGTTGTTCCTGTCGATTTCCTTTTGGTCAACGGGGTCGTCGCGGTGCCAGCGAAGAAGCATGTCCATCGCCCAGTCTTTGATCACCGACTTGTTGGTCATGTCCGATGTCTTCCAGCTACCGTCTTCTTGGAAATACCTGACGCTCACGTACATAAGCGTGCGGGCGATGTCGCCCTTGTACTCGTCGATAGGCTCGAAGACCGTCCCGCTGAAGCCCGCTGTCTTGCAACTGCCTAATTTCGAGCCGTTTTCAGAGGTCCAGCTTGCGTTTTTCACTTCGCCGAAAGCGTAGTTGCCGCGTTTCCCGTTCACATAGCCGTCGGTCGGGATGACGTGCAAAATATCAGTTTTGTGATAGCTGTCATCGTTGGTCCACGACTGCGCCCAGAGATGTTCGCGGTTGTAGCAGTCGCCCTCGCCGCTGTAGTTGCCGCAGTTCTCGCCGAAATCGTACTGATAAGGCGGATTTCCGCCCGGCACATCCGAATAAATGTCCCAGACCTTGCCGTTCGGCTTTTTGTCGGTCTGCCTGTATGCGTCAAGCAACTCCTTGTAACTCACATGATTATCATTCTTGATGATATTGTGAAGGGCAGTTTTCAATGCGCTTCCCGTCTTGCCTTCGGCGGAATTATAATAGCCCGCAGGCTGTGCCTCAAGCGCGAAAACACAAAGCACTAACGAGACAAAAAAGTATATCTTTTTCATTACAAATGAATATTATTTTCAATTTAAAACAACGCCACGATTCCGACTGCCAAAATTGCCAAGGCAGCCAAAACATTACCCAAGCTGTTGATTAACAGTTTTATTTGCGAGAATTTCGTTCCGATTCCGATCAGTCCCCAGATGATTCCGAAGCCGAAGATATATACAGGTGTCATGTCTCCAAGCAAAGGCAGAAACGCCTCGTTTGACATCAGCCCGGCGATGAAAGGGTTGATTCCCAATGCGATGGCGAGAATCAGAAGATGTTTTTTCCTGTCGATTAAAAAAAGGTTCTTACCGCTTTTGATTTTCAGCGTGTCGGTGATTGTCCTGAAAGCAATCATGAAACACAAGACGAGCACCACGATTTTCGCGATGCTGTCGAATTTCGGCATGAATGTTCCGCCGAGCAATCCGCCGAGGAAATAAAAAAGAGCCTGTCCGAACGCCAAGGCGCACACGAACAAGAAGTTACGTCCCCATTTGTTTTTCGTTTCCACGTTGAAAGCCGTCGAAGCCGTCTCGACGCAGAAAGTGAGGGCGATGATGAACGTCAAGCTTAATGCCATATTTTTCGGGTTAAGAGAGCAGCGAGCAGAGTTAAGAGAAAATGATTCTCTTAACTCTACTCTCTCATCTCTACTCTTTATTTGATTCTTTCAAGCTGCACTGTGAAGTGGCGCATGAGCTCGGCTTCCCATGTGATGCGCACGCCATGGGTGATGGTGTCGCGGCGTTCATATACGTTCTTCAGGGCTGCCGCGATGACGTCCATGTGGTTGTTTGTATAGACGCGGCGCGGGATGCAGAGGCGCACGAAGTCGAGGCCGCCGAAACGGTTCTCGCGCGTGACCGGGTCGCGGTCGGCGAGCATGTAGCCGATCTCGCAGGCGCGGATGCCGGCTTCAAGATAAAGCTCGCATGTCAGCGTCTGGGCCGGAAACTCTTCCTTGGGCACGTTGACCAAGATCTTGTCGGCATCGACGAAGATGGCGTGACCGCCGGCAGGACGCTGGTAAGGGATGCCGTACTCATCGAGTTTGTCGGCGAGGTATTTCACCTGTTTGATACGTGTCTCGACCATGTCGAACTCGCAGTTTTCCTTCAGACCGACTGCCAGCGCGTCCATGTCACGGCCGTTCATGCCGCCGTAAGTGAGGAAGCCTTCGAACGGGATGCAGAACAGCTTGGCGCCTTCGTACCATTCTTTCTTGTTGGTGGCGATGAAACCGCCCATGTTGACGAGACCGTCCTTCTTCGCGCTCATCGTCATGCTGTCGGCGTAGCTGAACATCTCCTTCGCGATCTCGGCGATGGTCTTGTCGGCATAGCCCTCTTCGCGTGTCTTGATGAAATATGCGTTCTCGACGAAACGTGCGCTGTCCATGTTGACCGGCACGCCGTATTTGTGGCAGAGTTCGCAGGTCTCGCGGATGTTCTTCATGCTGACCGGCTGGCCGCCGACCGTGTTGTTGGTGACGGTGAGGACCATGAACGGCACGTTGCCTTTGTTCTCTTTCAATACTTTCTCAAGGAGTTCGAGGCTGACGTTGCCTTTGAAAGGCAGTTCGAGCTGTGTGTCTTTCGCCTCCGGAATTGTGACGTCGATGGCGAATGCCTTACGGCTCTCGATGTGACCTTTTGTTGTGTCGAAGTGGGCGTTGCCCGGGACGACCATGCCCGGTTTCACGAGGTAAGAGAACAGCACGTTCTCGGCAGCGCGGCCCTGGTGGGTCGGGATGACGTAGTTGAAGCCTGTGATCTCGGTGATGGTGTCTTTCATGTGATAGAAGCTGCGGGCGCCGCCGTAGCTCTCGTCGCCCATCATCATCGCCGACCACTGGCGGTCGCTCATCGCGCCCGTGCCAGAGTCTGTCAGCAAGTCGATGTAAACGTGGTCAGACTTGAGCATGAACACATTGTTGTGAGCCTCTTCCAACCATTTCGCGCGTTCTTCGCGTGTGCTTTTCTTGATGGGTTCAACCATCTTGATCTTCCATGATTCTGCAAATGGTAATTCCATGATATTGTATTTTTTAAGTTATGTGTTTATTTAATCTTTGAATCTTTAAATTTTTAAATCTTTGAATCTTTAAATTCAAAAAAACCGTGCAAAATTACGAAAGATTTTTTGAATAAAAAAACAAAATCACTATTTAGTTTCCATTTGGAAATATTTGTCGAAATAAGCCCGCAGCCGCGTCTTGTCTTTCGCCATCTCGCGCAGTTTCTGAAGACGGATGGCGTTTTTCGACTCCGGGATCCACAATTTGAGGTAGCCGCCTTCGAGATATTTCTCTTTCAGATGATCGCAGACACGTTGATAATGTTGCTCTTCGGTGTAATCCGGGAAATGCTTCAGACTGTATTGAACGGTACGCTGGATGACAATATCAGTGTCGATGATTCTGTCGGCCTCGGCCACGATTTTGCCGTAGATGGTGCGCGGCTCGTGGTCGGAGGAGGCGCGGTGGTCTTCGGCGGCGTCGCGCATGATTTGAAGCTGCCCGTCGGTGAACCACCGCCTCAGGTTCTCATCCGCCATGATGATTTTCCCGGAGTCAATGTGATGATTATCACGGCCGTTTACAAGCCCGGTGTCGTGATACGCAGCAATGGCGTAAACCATGTTGAGGTCAGTCTCGGGATAATTTTTCGCGATGTTCAGGCTTTCATCAATGACCGTCGTGACATGGTCGAGGCGGTGAGCCTTGTCGAAATTCTCATAGCGAGGCAGAATCTCCCTTTCGATATAAGATTTCAGAGACGAATTTACAGAGTCCATTTTTCAAAATTTAAATGCAAAAGTACGAATTAATTGAACGTTTTGTCAATAATTATCATCAGAAAAATCAATCACTTCCGGCAGCAGCAGCGAGTCGGGCGCACCTTGTTCAATCAGTGTCTTATTGTATCTCTTTCGGTTACGGAGCATTTTGCGTTTCAACCTTTCGTTTTTGTTAAAATGTTTGTAAATCAATGAGACAGGATTGAGAACTGATGCCGGCGGCTGCTTGACGGGCTTCCTGTTCAAAATTCTCGGGTCAACGGTTTTTGTTACATGAGGTATGGCAAAAGGTTGTTTTATCGGCATTTTCGCTATGATTTCATTGATTGCCGCCCTGTCCAAATACGGGTAAACATCGACTTCATCAAGAACAACAACAGCTCTTTTCATTTTGATTATCAATTCTTTATCAGAGACACTATCACGATCAACAATGAAATCGCCGTTTTCAAAACCCACGCAACTCACCCACAAAATGTCGGTTTTCTTCAACATCATCGAGAAAATCCCGTCGGTGTCCGCGATTGCGCCGTAAAGCGATGTCTTGCTGATTATGTGAGCGTTGGGAACCGGTTGCAGACTGTCTTCAGAAACGACTCTGCCTTTCACCAAAGAAAAATCACCCTGCCCGTGCAAACAAATCGCACATGAAAACAATATCGCAAAAAAGACAGTTCTTTTCATTATTTTGCTCGTTAACAAGAACTTAACGAATGAACTTCGTTTTTATTATCTTGAAATAGTACCGATGCAATAATACGAAATTATTTAACATTTAATGATTGATAAAGCCTTCAAACAGCACATTTAACCACCTTAAATTTTTGAAAAAATTTCTTGCATTTTAATTTTTTCATTTCTACTTTTGCAGAAATTTTCACGGGAAAATTGAATACTATTACTGCAATTAAACCTTTAAATTAAAATGTATAAAATCACCTCACACCCCATCCTCGACATCGCCGAGAGCGAGAGCGTCGAGTTCACTTTCAACGGTAAGACTGTACGTGGCCAGAAGGGCTACACCATCGCCGCCGCCTTGCATCAGGCGGGATTTCCAATACACAGCCACAGCATCGACGGGCGAGTGCGCTCGCTTGAATGCGGCATCGGCAAATGCGGCGCCTGCGAGATGCTCGTTGACGGCAAGATACGCCGTATCTGCGTCACCTTGATTGACGGCGTGAAAGAGGTCCGCGAGATCCCGAAGGACCATCAGCCGGAGACCAGCGACAACGCTCAGACCGAAGTGAAGATATACAAGACCACCGTCGCCATCATCGGCGCAGGCCCGGCCGGTCTCGCCTGCCGCGAACAACTCAACAAACTCGGCATCCCGAACATCGTCATCGACAACAACGCCAAGATCGGCGGACAGTTCAACATGCAGACACACCAGTTCTTCTTCTTCGAGAAAGAAAAGAAATTCGGCGGCATGCGTGGCTTCGACATCGCCAAGACACTCGCCGGCGACAACCATGAAGGCATCCTGCTCAACAATATGGTATGGGACATCCTCGAAGGACAACGTGTGGGTATCAAAAACATTGAGACACAAGAGATTGCATACGTCGATGCAGAACATATCGTGGTGGCGACAGGCGCGTTGCCGTTCATGCCGACGTTTGAGAACGACGACCTCCCCGGCGTCTATACCGCCGCCGTCTTCCAGAAAATGATGAATCAGGAACACACGCTCCTCGGCAAGAGGGTGTTGACCGTCGGCGCGGGCAACATCGGC
Organism: Bacteroidales bacterium; assembly: GCA_045600605.1. Classification (GTDB taxonomy): domain Bacteria; phylum Bacteroidota; class Bacteroidia; order Bacteroidales; family F082; genus Limimorpha. Next base: position 72,988 of record JAZRYG010000073.1, on the reverse strand, counting down.
TACCTCACCTCATATCAAGGGATGCAGGCCGGAGCACACATCAGAGCCATCATCGAAGGTATGGACCACGAGGGAGGCTTCCCAGTGCAGGCCAACCGCGTGCGTCGTCTCGGCATCCCAATCATGACATCACACGTGCTGCTGAAAGCCATCCCGAACGAAGACCACACCGGCATCGTCGGAGCCGTCATCGCCGAATGCAAGAACTTCAAACCGATAGCGGGAACGGAGAAAGTAATCGACGACATCGACATCATTAATATATGTACAGGTCTCATCCCCGACAACAGGATGCTGACCAAGGCGAGGAACGTGTTCGGCCTGAACTCCTACGGCGTGGGCGACGCGGTGCGTATCGGCGAAGGCACAAGCGCGGTGCTGCGCGGACGTCAGGCGGCGTTCGAGATCGCGATGAACATGTCGGTGCGTTTCAACTACGACGAATACCTCGATGTCTCAAAGCAATACGTCGAGTCACAGCAACATCCGGTGAGGGTCATCGAAGAGCCGCGCAAGCCGTCGGCGGAACGCATGACAGCGAAGCCTTTCGTCATGGCCGACTGCCTCTACGGTTTCGCCTGCAACCCGTGCTCGTTCTCCTGCCCGCAAGGCGCGATAACGAAGATCAGCACTTCGCTGACACCCGTCATCGACTACGACAAGTGCATCGGCTGCATGCAGTGCGTCAACCACTGCCCGGGCCTCGCCATCTTCGGCTACGACCTGAAGAAGAACACGCTGTTCCTCCCTGTCGAATACGACGTCCCGGAAGGCGCAGACGTCTATCTCGTCGATGACAACGGAAAGAAAGTCGGAGAAGGTGTCGTGGAGAAGGTTCTGAAGAAAGACAATAAGACCAACGTGGCTCGTGTCAAGGCCGACAACATTGAAGGCGAGGCACTTACCAACGCACGTGGTTTCATCATAAAAGAGAAATATCCGGAGCCGATAGAGTTCAAGCCGACAACGGAGGTGGAGGCGGAGACATACGTCTGCCACTGCGAAGACGTGAAGTTGGAGAACCTGCTTGAGGTCATCGGCAACCGCAAGTTCATCTCCGTTGACGAACTGAAGCACATCACGCGTCTCGGCATGGGTCCGTGCCGCGGCCGTCGTTGCATCGCGAGGGCGAAACAGATCCTGCGCGGCTACGGCATCGAGGTGACGGGCGACAGCACGCCACGCGCCCCGATGGCGGCGGCGGTCACGCTCGGCGACATCTATAACGAGAAAGCGAAGGAAGTGTTCGTGTTCCCCGACAGCAACAACGTCAAGAGAGAAGAGGTTCGCGTCCTCGTGGCGGGCGGCGGCATGGCAGGCTCGGCACTGTTCAGATATTTCGCCGAGGCGAAGATGAACCCTGTCCTCATCAACTTCGAGCGCGGCTCCACATGGCGCTGCATCGGCGGCGGACGTCCGGCGTTCTCCAACCCCGACATCTCCGACATCGCCAACCACAACCTCGAGATCTTCAAGGAGAACCAGGCAAAACACAACATCGGACTGAAGATGACGCGCTACGTCAACCTCGTCCACGACGAGGCGACATACAAGGCCCTCGACGCCTCACGCGCATGGTCGGACGCATACATGATTGAGAAGAAAGACTTCCAGAAGGAGATCTCCCCGCTCTGGAACATGAACAACAACGCATATTCGCACGCCTTGATCTCCAACGACTGCTGGCAGGCGATACCTGGAAAGACCATCGACTACGTGCGCGGCATCGCCCGCGACCTCGGCGGACGCCTCATGGAAGACTGCGAGCTGCTTGAGGTACACAAGAGCGGCGACAAATACGTGGCCTTGGTCAGGACGCACGAGAAACAATACGTCGAGTTCACCTGCGAGCACTTCGTCAACGCGATGGGGCCGGGAGCGGAGAAGTTCACCGACATGCTCGGCATCGACACGCGCCTCTACCCTGTCAAGCACCAGGCGTTCATCACGCGACGCATCGCCAACCTCGGCATCAAAGGCGACTCATTAGACATGATCATCGACCGCCGTCATTACAAAGGATTCAGCGCGGTTTACGGACAGCAGTTCGCGCACACCGGACAGATCATCGGCTGCGCCTCGCCCGACTGCGACGCCTACGAAGCCAACAAGAACCTGAAATTCAACAGCAAGGAGTTCTTGCAGGTGGTGAGCGAGATGTTCGCCGACTGGATCCCGAACCTCGCAAGCGTCGGATTCCACGCTTGCTGGGCCGGCTACTACACCGAGCCGCGTTACATCGTTGACCCAGAGGTCGGGCTGCTCGTCGGACTGCGCGGCCACGGCTTCATGCTCAGCCAATACCTCGCGAAGATTTATGTTGACAAATATCTCGGAAAGCCGGTGCCAGGTTACATGGAAGACCTGAAACTCAGCGGCAACGGCTTGAGCGAGAACGCATTCAAGTAGGATTTGATTGCGCGGATTTCGCAGACGAAACGCGGAAACAGCAGAAAAAACTCTGTTGTTTCCGCTGTTTTTTTTGATGAAAAATTATTTGATGAGGAAAATAAAAATTATTAAAAGATATTGTTATCTTTGCAGCCGGAAAAATTATAACTTTATTATTATAACTTTATTATAAAATTACAATGTTAAATCCGTTTATCACAAGAGGGTATGTTTCCAAGGAGTATTTTTGTGACCGAGAGAGCGAGACACAAATGCTGATTCAATACATTCAAGGCGGGAACAATGTTGTACTGATGGCGCATCGTCGTATCGGCAAAACCGGATTGATTGAGCACACTTTCGCGCAACCAATTATCAAAGGCACCTACCACACTTTCTTTGTGGATATCTATGCCACCAAAAATTACGCCGAGTTTGTCGCCGCTTTAGGCAAGAGCATCCTTCAGTCGCTCAAGCCATCGGGAAAATCGGCTTGGGAGAAATTTTTGTCGGCTGTCAAGTCTTTGCGCCCGAATATCACATATGATGCGATGGGGACTCCATCTCTCGGCGTGTCAATGGATTTGTCTGCGACGGCACCTGTCACGATGGAAGAGATATTTCATTATCTCGCATCAGCCGACAAACCTTGTGTGGTAGCCATTGATGAGTTCCAAACAATCTGTAACTATCCGGAACGAAACATAGAGGCTGAACTTCGCACGTATATTCAGCATTGCGCCAATGTGCAGTTTATTTTCTCGGGAAGTAAAAGGCATCTGATAGGAGAAATGTTCACCAATAGCAACCGTCCATTCTATCAAAGCAGTGCAATGATGGATTTGGGAGCCATTCCGTTGGAGAAATACACTGCCTTCGCGCAGCGTCATTTCGAAAATGCAGGGAAGCACATATCCGAACAAACCATCGCCAATATTTATGAACGATATAACGGAACGACATGGTATATGCAGTTTGTGCTGAACACTTTATTTACCACCACTATAGAAGGCGAAACATGTCTTCCGAAGGATGTAGATGCAGCCATAGGTGTGATTCTCTCACAATTGAACTACAATTATCGCAGCACGCTTTTTTATCTTCCTTCACGGCAGAAAGAGGTGTTGCTTGCCATTTGCAGTGAAGGTGCGGTTAAAAACGTCACCTCGCGTGCATTCACAAGCCGTTACCACCTGTCTGCCAGTGCTGTTCAAGGGGCACTGAAGGGACTTTTAGAAAAGGATTTTATCACCGAAGAGTTCGGGGAGTATTGTGTCTATGACCTTTTCTTTGACGAATGGCTCAAACGTTATGCGTAACACAACAATAAAATACAACACAAAACAACAATTCTCCAACAGAAGAAAAAGCATCTACCATAGAAAGTCAAATTATATCAATTCCGTCCTGTTTTTTGGTGCAAATTTATTAAAATTTACATGTGTTCACTTAATAATGTTCAAAAAAAGAGTACTTTTGCAGAAATTTCCCGCCCATGAATCACAGCATCCTCATCGTTGACGACAACCGCGGCATCCTCTCCGCGCTGAAACTCACTCTGAGCCACGACTTCAAGACAATAACGACGCTTCCATCGCCGACGACGCTCGTCAGCGAACTGTCAGAAAACCAATACGATGTGGTGCTTTTGGACATGAATTTCACCGAAGACACGAACACCGGCAACGAAGGGCTTTTCTGGCTCTCGGAGATAAAAAGACGTTTCGACACCGAAGTCGTCCTTTTCACCGCCTACGCCGACATCGAGCTTGCCGTCACCGGGATAAAACGCGGCGCATACGACTTCATCGTGAAACCTTGGGACAACGAAAAACTCATCAAGACGCTTGTCGATGCGGCGAATCTGACAATAAAAAAACGTGATAAAAACGCGGAGACGCACCGCAGCACTTCTCAATATCAGAATGAAAACGAATCCGTAAACAGAATGTTTTGGGGCGATTCAGCCGCGATGCAGTCACTGCGCCGCCTCGTGGAGAAAGCCGCGCCGAGCGACGCAAGCATCCTCATCACAGGCGAGAACGGGACTGGCAAAGACCTGCTCGCCAAAGAGATACACGAGCTTTCATTAAGAAAATCAATGCCTTTCGTCGCCGTTGACATGGGTTCGATGCCAGAGACGTTGTTCGAGAGCGAGCTGTTCGGGCACGTCAAAGGAGCCTTCACAGATGCCAAGAGCGACCGCGAAGGCAAGTTCGAAGCCGCCGACAAAGGCACGCTTTTCTTCGACGAAATCGGAAACATCCCGCTGCATCTACAAGCCAAACTGCTCCGCGTACTGCAAAACCGCACCATCACACGCATCGGCGACAACAAAGTAATCCCCGTTGACATACGCCTCATCTGCGCCACAAACATGGACATCGAGAAAATGGTGAAAGACGGCACCTTCCGCGAAGACTTATACTACAGAATCAACACGATAAAAATGCAGCTGCCGACATTGCGGCAACGCAGCGAAGACATCATCCCGTTGGCGGAAATATTCATCCAACGTTTTGCAAATCAATATAATAAGGCAATAGACGGAATCAGCGACGAGGCGAAGGAGACGCTCGTCAACTGCAAATGGGGAGGCAACATCCGCGAGTTGCAGAACTGCATCGAGAAAGCGGTGGTGCTTTGCGAAAGCAAGACGCTCCAAAAGTCTGATTTCCAATTGAATTACCTCGAATATTGGGAACCTGAAGAAACGGCAAAAGTTGAAGACAACGCCACACTCGACGAAATCGAGAGAAACGCCATCCTCAACGTGATGAGAAAATACGACGGCAACCTCACCCTCGTAGCCAAACACTTGAATATCAGCCGCCAGACACTTTACAACAAACTCAACAAATACGGCCTCTGATGCTTAAGAAAGTCATCATATCACTCATCGCGCTCGTCGTTTTCACCTCGGGGACTTTCCTTCTGTTTCTCAATGAGTTATACATCGCGGCATCTTTGGCGACACTTTTGACAATCGGGATTTTCGCCGCACTGATTTATCAATACCAAGAGAACACCAAGAAACTCATTTTCACTCTAAATGCCTTGGAATCAGACGATTTCGCTTTCCATTTCGATGACAGATTCTCTAAAAACAAAGACACCGACAAGATTTTCAACTACATGCTGAACCGCATCAAGAACATGACGGAGCGGCACAAACTCGAACTTGAGGAGCGCGAGCGTTATTACGAGACGATGCTCGAACGCGCCGACACCGGAATCATCGCCGTTGACAACAAAAGCCATGTCATTTACAGAAACGCCAAAGCATTGAGTCTCATTGGATTGCCGATTTTAAACAATTTGGTTCAGATTAAAAATATCGACACGAAACTCTACGAAGCATTCCGCAACGCCGACGAAGGCAATGACCAGAAAGTAAGTTTCAGCAACGAACGCGGCAACGTCACGCTTTCGATTGCATGTTCAAGGGTGACAATCAAAGAAAAGGATGTCAAGATATTGGCAGTCAACAACATAAGCGACGACATCGAAGCAAACGAAGTCGAGGCGTGGACACGATTAATACGCGTCCTGACACATGAAATCATGAACTCCATCTCGCCTGTCGCATCGTTAAGTAAAACATTGTCAAAGTTTTACGGCAATGAGAACGCCGAGCTGAAGGAAGGCCTCGATGTAATCAACAAAACCAGCCGCGGACTCATCGACTTCGTTGAATCATACCGCAGCATAACACGAATCAACAAGCCGATGAGGAAAGCTATTCCCTTCAAACAATTGATTACCAACATCCTGACACTTGAAAAAGAAGAATTTTCGGTCAACGACATCAGCGTTGAGGTGACGGCCAACCGCGACGACATCATGCTTTACATTGACGAAAGTCAGATTTCGCAAGTGATAATCAACGTCATCAAAAATGCGATTCAGGCTAATGCCAACAAATTGAAAATCAGCGCGTTCATAGATAAAGACGAGGTCATCAGGATTGAGTTCGCGAACAACGGCACGCCGATTTCAAAGACGATGTCGGAACAGATTTTCGTGCCTTTCTACACCACGAAGCCATCAGGCAACGGCATCGGGCTGAGCATCTCGAAAAAGATCATGCAGAACCACGACGGAACCATACAACTTTTGCGGTCGAACGAAAAAGAAACGGTATTCGCAATTATTTTCACGTGACGAAACGTTTGCAAAACGAGCACAAACCCTTACCCTCTTAACTATCCTTCAACGCCTCCACCGGGTTTGCATTCGCCGATTTCCAACATCTTATCAACACTATTGAAATGGTGATAATCAACACGATAGCAAACGCAAGCACGAAGACCCACCAACACATCGGAGTGCGGTAAGCGAACTTTTCGAGCCATCTGTCGATGATGAAATACGAGACCGGTGCAGCGACGACAAAGCACACCAGCACGATTTTCACGAACTGACTGCTGAAGATGCCGAGGATCTCGCGAACCGTCGCGCCGTTCACCCGACGAAGCGCAATTTCCTTCCTACGGTATTGAGTCTCAAAGAGAACCAAGCCGAAGACGCCCATCAACGAGATGATGATCGACACCAACGAGAACGTCGTGACCAGCGCCGCGAACTTCCTGTCGTAATCGTATATCCGCGCAAGCTCCTCATCGAAGAAGTCGTAATACAGATAGCCGCGCTTCACATCCGGCACATATTTCACAACCTCGTCTTTGATGAAATCAATGACAGCCTCGACATCGGCGTCAGGCGTTACTCTGACATAAAGATTATCGAGCGACTTCCACGAATCAGGGCCGAAGACGTAAAACGCAAACGGTTCATTATCATATTGCAACGGCTTGAAATTGAAATCCTTGCAAAAACCGACAATCTTGGTTTCCTCATTATGACCGACGATTCTGTCCTCCAACGTGAGACCGAATTTATTCTTCGCGACCTCATTGAAAATAAACGTTCCGAGGCTGTCGTTTTCTGCCACTTTCGAGAAGTCTTCGCCTTCAACGATGTCTATCCCCATGAATTTCAGGAAATTATATGAAACAGGATAACAGCTGAAATGGATTTCCTCGTTATTAAAATCACGTCCCCAGCCCATACGGCCAGCCGAGACCATCTGTCCGTTCGCGTATGCGACATCCACAATCTGCGGGTTTTTCTTCAGCTCCGACGCGAACGCCTCCCTGTCGGAGAAATGATAGCCGATTTTCGACGGCACTACGCCGGTGAGCAACAGATCCTTGTTGAAACCCATATCGTGACGCAGCATGTAATCGTGTTGAAGTTTGATAAACAACGAACTTATTATCAATGCAATGGAAACGGCGAACTGCACTCCGATGAGCATTGTGCGAAGTCTCTTCCCCGCCTTTGAAGAAACGAAGCTGCCCTTCGCGGCGACCGCCAACGGGAACGACGTGATGTAATTCGCAGGATAGATGTTCGCGACCACAGCGAAAACCAACCCGACGGCGCAAATCGCAAGAAAAATATCGTAATTGCTTGAAAGCGATAATGTTGGCGATACGAAACCCGCGATAAACGATGTCTCAACCGACCCGATGACCGGCAACGAAGCGACAAGCGCGATCACCACGAGACCGGCGGCCTCAAAGAGAAAACTCATCTTCATCTTGGTTTTCGTGCATCCGTAAACACGGTAGGTGTTCACGCCACGCAACCGCTGCGGCACCATCGCCATGAAGAAATTCACGAAGTTGATGAACGCTATCACTATGATTAACAAGGCGATGGCAACGAGCATCCGTGTCGTAGCAAGATTGCCTTTGTTGCCGCTTCCGCTCTTTTCATCAAAATAAGTCTTGGTGACAGGGATAACACGCACCTTCTTGATTTTGTCAGCATAATACTGGCTTTCGCCTGAATCTGACAGGTCTTCTCCGAAATATCCGGCAAGATTCGCGCGACAAATCTCGGCCATATACTCAAGGTCGTCGGTGTTGACTTTTGCCATGCCCTGAAACGACCACTCATTCCTGTCATCAACCCAATCATCACCAATGGACACAAATGCATTGAACCAATTGAAATCACTGTTTTCAGGCATGTCGGGAATTATAGCTATAATGCTGTACACCATATCTTCATCCCAATTAGCTGAAAAACAGACACTTCCGCCAACGTCACGGTTCAGCCGTTTAGCTGTCGATTCGGTCAACACGACGGTTTTCGGCTCATCAAATCTGGAAAGAGTGCCACGAAGAGGCTCAATCCCCAATACTTCAAAGATTCCGGCACTTACTCTTACTGTGTTCATCTGGCAGGCTTCGAAGCCATCGCCAACGCGTATTATCACTCCTTTCGGGCTACAATTAAACAAGGTCAAAACACAGTGAGACTCCACAGCCGGATTGTCGCCGAACGCCGACTCGATCATCGGGCGCGAGATAAAACCAGTGTAAGAGTCATCGGCATAAGGGCTTGGCCATTCGAGAGTGACGATATTGTCGGCGTCCTTGAAATTTTTGTTGAAGGTCAGCTCATAGCGCACCTGCACCATGATGACGTACGCCGTGGCGAAGGCGACCGCCATCCCGACGACGTTGAGAACCGACGACGCGGTGAAACGCTTGAGGAGACCGAAGAAGTTCTTGAAAAACATAATTCAGAGTTTTTTTAACACGAGCTGCACAAGTTTATGACACGAGTTACACAAGTTTTTTCTGCTCGTGAAACTTGTGTTATCCACTTGTGAAACTTGTGTTATTTACCTGTGAAACTTGTGTTTAATTTACAGCTCATCGTTCACATTATCAACTATTTTGCCGTCGAACAGGTTGATGATTCTGTCGGCGTAAGATGCATCTTTGCGCGAGTGTGTCACCATGACGACCGTGGTGCCGTCGTTGTGAAGTTCTGAAAGGAGTTTCATCACTTCCTGACCGTTTCTTGAGTCGAGGTTGCCTGTCGGCTCATCGGCGAGGATGAGTTTCGGGTTGGCGACAACGGCGCGTGCGATGGCCACACGTTGCTGCTGTCCGCCGGAGAGCTGCTGCGGGAAATGGTCGCAGCGATGCAGTATTCCCATGCGTCGCATTATCGCCTCAACCTTCTCGCGGCGTTCCGCCTTGTTGATTCTCAAATAGATAAGCGGAAGCTCGATGTTTTCATACACGCTCAACTCATCGATGAGGTTGAAGCTCTGAAACACGAATCCAATGTTTCCCTTGCGGAAAAGCGTGCGGTCTTTCTCCTTCAGTTTGCCCACTTCCCTGCCGAGAAGCTCGTACTCGCCTTCCGTCGGGTTGTCGAGCAAGCCCAAGATGTTCAGCAGCGTTGACTTTCCGCAGCCGGAAGGTCCCATGATGGCGACAAATTCGCCGTCTTTGATTTCAAACGACACGCCGGCGAGAGCCGTTGTGATGATGTCTTCGGTTCTGAATTCCTTTACGAGGTTGTTTACTTTAATCATGATATTTTACATTTATAATCAAACCGACGAAAATACATCATATTTCGTGCCAAACTTTTAAATCATTAAAAATCAATATTTTACAAAACAAGCAAAATAAAAACCGTCCAAAATTTGGACAGTAGGTGTCTAATTTTTGGACAGTCTTTATTTTGAATCTCATTTGAGTTTTAGCCAAAAAGTTAATTTTTTTTCGTTTTTGGCTAAAACTCAAAGCAAAAAACTGTCAATTTTCATCGACGGACACCTTTCACAACAATTGGTTTATGACCTTTGGTGTTTTTCCACTCCGACAAAATTTTTTCAATTTTTCGCCTAAACATATTCAGTTGTTTTTCAATATGTTATAATTTACAAACACATTTTCCACCCGAGTTTTTCGGATATTTCACACATTTTCCACCCGAGTTTTTCGGATATTTTACACATTTTCCACCCGAGTTTCGGTTGCAAAAATACATAAAATCATAATCCGAAACTGTTTATGAAAAATTTTTCAACTAATTTCAGTTTCTCACCACCCAATTATCAATCTTTATGCCCTTAATGTTTTGAAAATGTTTTATATTATCTGTTATCAACGTCAAATCATTGGCATACGCAGTACCAGCAATCAGCAAATCTATTAAATCATTTACTTCAGTACCTGCGAGTTGCAATCTGGCTTTCTCTTTTGCTGCAAATTCTATTGATGGCTCAACAGGTAAGATTGTCACAGAATTTTCAAAAAGTTTAAGATTTTCGTACTTGTTTACTCCTGTATTTTGAAGAGTATATTCTACTCCGACCATCAACTCCGCAATTGTCAATAAAGAAACCGCACAATTTTCAAGTCCGACTTGCTTGATTTTTTCCTTAATGCCATATTTATTGCGAAACAAGAAACCACAAATATTTGTGTCGAGCAGATACTTTGCCATAATCAGATTTCAACTATTTCACGTTTTTTATTTCTCCCCGACTCGCAAACTTCAACAAATTCATCGGCTGTCAGCCCATCATCAGGCCATGAGGATGAGATTTTATCAAGAACATCATCACAATCTTCCGCCGTGATTTTTGGCTCTTTTCTTAACGATATATAAATCAATTCAATAAGGTTAAGTTTAACCTCATTACTTGTATTTTTTATTAAATTCCAGTATTTTTTTGCGGCTGGAATTGGCACGACGTCATTCATATCAAAATTTTTATTTGCAAAAGTACACTAAATTTTTGATTCACACATGTATTCTTTAAAAAAATCACACCCGCTCTGGCACTCTCTTAACTCTCCTCTCTAATCTTTACTCCTTCTTCAGGCTCTCCACCGGATTCGCGTTGGCGGCCTTAAGGCTCTGCCACGAAATCGACAACGCCGCCATCAGAAACACCGCAAGACCGGCTCCGATGAAAATCAACGGCGAGACACTGATTCTGTAACTGTAGTCCTCAAGCCAGTAATCTATTAAGAACCATGCGATTGGGACGGCTACCACGAAAGAAGCGAGGAACATTTTCAGGAAACCTCCTGTCAGACGCTTGAACGCCTCGGCGTTGGTGGAACCGAAGACCTTGTTGACGGCAATCTCCTTTGAACGCTGCTTCGCGTAATACGTTGACATCGCCACCATTCCCAAAATCGAAATTATCAACGCTACAATGCTGAAAACCAATATGATATTACGAATATCCCTCAAATCTTTGTAATAAGTCTCGGCCAGACAATCATCAAGATACATGCAATCCACGTCAACATTGGCCAACTCTCTAATCCTGCCTTTCACTTCCTCCATCGCCTTTGCGTGACGACCCGTCGTCTTTAGAATCAGATGCCACGGAGCACCGGAGTCATCGCCCAACATCCTGACCAAATAAACGTCATTTTCGTTATTCTGCAAACAATTATAATCCTTGATGACGCCACAGACATTAAAACGCCAATTGTATTCCGGATCTAAGACCAATTCGGTGGCATCGTAGTCGAGGCCGAAACGACGCATCGCCTTTTCGGTGATCCACCACGTATCCGGCAAGGGCTCGCCATTTTTCGTAATCACCTCAAAACCAAGGATTTCAAAAGATGCGGTATCGCATGTCATCCAGTTCAATGAATAAAGCCCGTCTTCTCTTTCAAAAGTTGAATTATTTGCATAACCAAGCGGGAAACCTTGAGAGAACCCGACCTCGATAACATCAGGGAGCTTCTCCAACTCATCCTTGAGCATCGGCAACGACTTTTCCTCAACAGTTTGATATACATTTGTGATATTCACCTCCACGATGTCGTGAGTTTCATGATTTAACGGCTTGTTCATCAGATGGTTAAACTGCCACGACAAGGCTATCGTCAGCGAAAGCATCGTTATCGTCACCACATTTTGGATCATGATGAAAACCTTTCCGAAAACGAGCTTCGACTTCAGCCTGAAGCTGCCTTTCACCACGTCAACCGGCTTGAATTTCGAGATCATCAGAGCGGGAATCAAGCCTGCGAGGACGCCGACAAGCAGGACTAACGCGATGCACACAACAACCTCATCAACGGTGATGTTGTGAAACACGTTCACATTCTTTCCGAGCAGCGGCAGCGTGACCGGCTCGGCGAGTCCGGCAAACAAAATTCCGAACACGAATGCAATGATTGTCAGCAATATGGCTTCCAAAATCATCCGCATTATCACACCGTATTTTGACGTTCCGAGAAGCCGCCTCGTTGCCATCTCCTTGGCACGGAAACCGGTCTGCGCGACAGTTAGGTTGATGTAATTTATCAAGGCGAAAAGCAGGATGAAAAACGCCACCGCCATCAAAACACTGATAAAAATCTTGTTTCCGCGATTGCAATTATTAAGGGCATGAAAATCCAAATCACTGAAATACAATTCATTATAATTATAGATATGCAGTTCTTTCCGTGCGCCGGACGCATAGATCCAATAAAACTCTTTGAAATATTCGAGCATATCGGCTTCCTTCTCCTTGAAATCCGCGCCGGGATAAGTCTGGATGAAAAGCGTCACACCGGCAGCATTGTCAAAACTGTCATTTTTAACAGATTCATTTATAAACTCGCCGTAACACTGCAAGTTATAAATGAAGTCAACATCCGGGAAGAATGAGTTTTCAATCTTCTCGAACACTCCGCCGACCACGACATTTGTTGACGCCGCGCCCCATTTCACAAGGATCGACTTCCCCACCGGCGACAGTCCGTGAAACGCCCGCCTTGCGAACTCCTCCGAGATTATCACCTTGTCCTTCGTGTCCAACGCCGTCTCACGGTCGCCTTCCAAAAGCCTGAAAGAGAACATCTTAAGGAAAGTCGTATCGACAGCGAGCGACTTCGGCGAATAGTCAACGTCATAGATGTTAACGACTTGGATGTCAGTATTTTTCACGGCACAGACGCTTTTTATTTCCGGATAACGGCTCGTGAGATAAGGTGTCAGGCCGTAGGCACACGCCACGAAGTCCTCGGTCCCGATCGTGTAAATATCTTCGGTGTTTTCTTGGAATGAATCGACGGTGAACTCCAGTTTCGCGAACTTCGCGATGAGCACGATGAACATCATCGAGACCGCCAACCCTAATACATTTATTAATGTGTAGAGTTTGTTACGGTAGAGAAATCTGAAATATGACAGCATGATTTTTAAATTTCAATTGTATCAGTGTTTTTTACCAAACATCATGCCAAACTTGTAAATCATTGTTTTTCAATTTTTTACAAAAACATAAAAATAAAAACCGTCCAAAATTTGGACAGTGGGTGTCTAATTTTTGGACAGTTTGACGTATCTTTCAAACTATTTCAAAATCCAAATCAGCGGAACTTGGGATTTGGAACGAAAACTTTGACTTGCCTGATTGATGTGTTATTGCCACGTCACACAAATTTATGACATCCATTCCTATAAGTATATCAGTATCAGGAAGTTCATCACAAATAGTCTCCAATTCAGCAAGCTCAATTTTATTTGGAAGTAAAAGATTAACTCTGAATTTCTCAACTTCGACCATTTCATGTGTGTTAAAACTATGAGCCATTCCAATTGGAATCAAACCGAGTTGCTTTACCAATCTCTTGGAAATCATTGTTTTAACTGCACCAGTGTCCCAAAGGAGACTGACTTCATGAAACGCCGGATGATTTCCGGTGTCAAATTTGGGAGAAAACGGCTGTGAGACGCTGCCATGGGTCGTTATTGCCGAGACATATTTATCCCAGCGAATTGTAAAAGGTACAGGTTTCATATTATTTTGCGATATGATGATTAAAATAGGTATATGCCTCTGCTCCATGCGTACAAAGTTGCATTATGAAATTGCCCAAACCATAACGGTTTTTCGCATCGTGATAAGCCGCAGCATCATCTTCACGATTCCATACACTTACAACGCCATCCTTTGTGATAATCAGATACTTACCATTGTATTTCTCTACCAGTTCATTCTGATGCGAAAGATAATAGTCAAAAAGTTGCTTAATCATAACCTTAATTTTTTGCAAAAGTAAACTTTTTTCGCAAATAAAGCAGCATGTTTTTAAAATATATTCTTCAATCTCGGAAAATCAATCAAACCCGCTTCGCGCTCTCTACTCTCTCCTCTCTACTCTCTACTCTTTCTTCAGGCTCTCCACCGGATTCGCGTTGGCGGCCTTCCACGTCTGGAAAAAGACCGAAAACACCGCTATCAACAACGAGAACAGCATCGCCACGAGGAAAATCCACGGACTCAATGAGATACGATACGAGAAGTTTTTCAGCCATTCGTTCATCACGAAATACGAAAGCGGAACCGCAAGCACGAACGACAGCAGCAACGGAGCACAGAACTTGCTGAGCGTCAACGCAGTAACCTCTTTCACGGTGCTTCCCATGATTCTTCTGATGCCGATCTCCTTTTTCCTCTGACGAAGGAAGAAAACCGAGATGCCGAGAAGTCCGAGAACCGAAATCACCACCGCAATAGCCGTGAAAAGCGAGACGATTTTCAACGTATTGCGCTCATTTTCAAAGTTTTCACTGATAGAACTTTGAAGGTCTTCGTATTTTTCGCCAGACACATTACCAACGCCTTTAACAACCGACATCGCTTCATAAATCTTCCGTCCCGCATCGCGCGAGCCGTCTGACTTCACTATCAAAGAAGCATGAGGCATATCCTCCTGTTTTTTGATGCGAATCATAACCGGCTGAGGATCAGCGAGAATGCTTCCCATGCGAAAATCAGCTACAATTCCGGCCAAGGGAATATCCTCATCAAAAATCTTCACCGACCTGGCTGATTTGTCAAGATTGAGATGCCGCATCGCCGCCTCATTAAGATACGCCGAACCCCATGAAAAACCATAATCCTCAAGAATTGTAAAGCCAATTATCTCAAAACCAACACTATCCATGTCCGCAACCTGAAGTACGATATATTTCCCATTTTCATCCTGATAGAAATAAGCCGACGAACACCCGCTGGCAAGATCCGGCCCGATTCCGACTTTCTCGACGCAGGAAAGGCTTTCAAGAGCATTGCGTGCGACATCCTTGTTGTTGGAATAAACGCTGAAAACATTTTTTGTGTTCATCCCGAGCGGCGCGTTCACGAGATGATTTATCTGCAAGATTATCACCAGCGAAGCGGTCAGCATCGTGATTGTTATCACGTTCTGAATGATGATGAAGAGACGGCTCATCACCATTTTCGAGTTGTATCTGAACGAGCCTTTCACCACGTCGATTGGCTTGAACTTCATTATCTGAACGCTCGGTATGACACCTGAAATTATCCCAGTGAAAAGGATGAAGGCGACACTCAGACCGATTGTATTGACATTCAAATCGTTAGCGAGACATATTTTCCCCTGGAAAAGATTCATGAAATCCTCTTGCAAATTATAGGCCAGGAAGAACCCGATGAGGAAAGCCACAAGCACCATCAACGTCGATTCGGCGATGAGCGCGATGAAGACGCTACTGGCGCGGCTGCCGAGGAGTCTTTTCGTCGCCATCTCGCGTGCGCGGAAACCGGTGTTGGCCGTCGTGAGGTTGATGTAATTCATGATTGCGAAAACCAGAATCGCGATGACGGCCGAAAGCAGAATCCTTATGCGGTTCTTCTCGCCTTTCAACATGCCTTCGCCGTAATTCTGCGGCGCAAACATAATCTCGTTCAAAGGCGTCAGCGTCACCTCTTTTGATTCCAAGTAATTGAATGCAGCGACATTTTTTGTTTCATATTCATAGACAGACTCAAGTTTCGGGTTCAGATCTTCGTCTTCTTTCACCATCAGGAAGGAGCTGACGCCGCCATAAGGTCCGGCAGAATAACAAGTCTTATCAAATTTGAAGCCATAAATCTGCGGTTGGCGTTCGATTCGGGTGATGATTTTCGTCTCGTTCGGGAAAATCGTCCTGTCGAAATCCTCGACCACCGCCGAAACGGTGTAAACCAAGGTCGTATCGTATGGGTCGATATAATTTTCTCCATCTATCCTCATATAACGGTCGCCTTTGATATTCAACGGCTTGCCGATCGGGTCGGCGTCTTTGAAGAAAAATTCGGCCAGCGACTCGGTGATGACGCATTTGTCGGGAGAGCTGAGCGCGGTGTTACGGTCGCCTTTCACAATCCTGAAATCGAAGAAGTCGAAGAAAGTGGAGTCAGCGAGCATGACGTTCGCGAACTGATTGATTTCATAGTATTTCCAGCCGCTTTTTATTATCCCGGAGGTCGAAAGGACGCAGCAAGTCTTCTCGATTTCGGGGTACGTCGCTCCTATTTCGCGGGTCGCGTCGGGCCATGAATAGAAATAGCTTTCTGTTCCGAGGAGGAAGATGCGATCCTTGTTCTTGTGCCACGAATCGACACTGAACTGACGCCATGTGTAGTCGCCGATGAGTATCACGAACATCATCGAGACCGCCAACCCTAATATATTAATTAAGGTGTAAAGTTTGTTTCGGTAGAGAAATCTGAAATATGACAGCATAATTCAACATTTTTTAATTATTCAGAATCAAAACATCAGCATCGCCGAACTTGTCGTAGCCGCTTGTGATGACCTGTTCGCCGAGATTCAGGCCTTGCGTCACCTCGTAGTAATTCGGGTTCTGGCGGCCGATTTTTATCTCGCGTTTGTAGGCCTTGTCGCCATCGACGACGAAGATCCAGTTGCCGCCTGTCTTCTGGTAGAACGCGCCGCGCGGGATGAGAACCGAGCTGACCGCCTGCCCGAGCTGAAGGTTGAGATAATAGGTCTGTCCGGCCCGGATGTTGTCGGGACGCTCGCCGGTGAGCTTGAAGTCGGCCTTGAAACGTCCGTCGCGCACCTCGGGATAGACCTTGCGCAACGAGGCGGTGAAGTGCTCGCCGTTGCGGTCGAAGGTGGCTTCGAGACCCGCCGTCACGCGGTCAATGTAATGTTCATCTATCTGAGCCTCAATCTTATAGCTCGACAAATCGTTGATCTGTCCGATTTTCATTCCGGATGAGATGTTCTGTCCGAGCACGGCGTCAAGCAGTCCGAGTTCGCCGTCAATCGGGGCTTTGACAGTGAGATTGTCCTTGCGTTGGCGAATCATCAGCATGTTGCGGCGCATGTTTTCGAGACTCTCCTGCATTCTTTCCACCTCGACGGAACGATAAAGGCTGTCTTGTTTCTGGCGGTTGATGATGAGTTTCAGCTTGTCGCACGCCAACTCGTAGTTTTCCTTCGCCTGAAGAAACGTCTCGCGTGAAATCAGCGAGTCGTGGTAGAGAGCCTCGTTCTGCTCGAAGGCGCGTCGCAGACGGCGGACATCGAGGTTGTATTGCAGACGTTCCTGTTCGACGCTCAGCTTCTGTTGCTCCATGGAAATCAAAGTGTTACGAAGGATATTTTCCTTCTCGGCGAGTTCAGCCTCCGAATTCAATATCTGCAAGTCGAGGTTCGGGTTACTCAAAATCAAGATGACATCGCCTTTTTTCACGGAACTGCCTTCTTCGGTGACTATTTGTTCGACAACGCCGCCTTCGAGCGGGCTGATCTGCACGGTACTGATGGGTTGCACCTGTCCGTTGATGCGGATGTAATCGTTGAACTCGCCTTGTTTCACGGTGCTTATCGTGATGGTACGGGCATCGATGCGCACCGACGAGCTGTTGTCACGGAAAACGAGCCACAGCACGAAAGCCACAAACGCGGCGAGAAACACGAATTTGATGTTCTTCTTCTGAAAAACGGCCGCAAAGCCTGTCTTCTTCTCAATTTTCCTGTCCATAGTTTAATTTTTTTAACACAAGTTGCACAAGTTTTTTTACACAAGTTGCACGAGTTTTTATTATTTCTCCTAATTACCAATTCACCTATTTACCTAATCACCTAAATACCTGACACCTTTATAATAATTCACGACTTTCGATTTTATGACGAAAGTGAAATACGCATATAGCCGCGCCGCCTCCGACTCAAGACGGTTGTTGCCCGAAGCCTGAAGTTCAAGGGCGGAGATGAGCCCCTGCTCATAGCGTTTCTGATTCAATTTATACGCAACTGCTTGACTGTTAGCGCGTTTGTCGGCCTGAACGAAAGCCTTCAGAGCCGCGTCCCTGTCCTGAACCGCGAGCTCAATTTCAACTTCGAGGTCTTTTGTTTTCTGCTCAAACTCATATTGCGCGATTTTCCAGTTGTTTTTCCTGATTTTCATATTCGTCTGTCGTGACAACCCATTGAAAATCGGGATGTTGAGACTCAACTGAACGTATTCACCCTGACGGTCGGTCATCTGTTGCCAGAACGGGTCGGCTTTGTAACCTTCCATGAAAGAATTGATGTAACCCGTTGAATATCCGGCGTATGCGTAAAGCGACGGTGCCATCTGCCATTTCGAGGTCTTGAAGTTCAGACGCGCCGCCTCGATGTTGTTTTTCGCAATCAACATCGAAGGGTGGTTCTCTTTCGCGAAAGCTAAAATCTCTTCAACGTTATCAGAATTTGTATCTTCAATCAATTGAATATCAACGTTATTTTCAATTTTCAGCTCATCACCCATCGGGAAATACATCTTCTGTTTGAGAACCGACAAGGCGTTGGCGTAATTGTTTTGCATCATCACCAAATTATAATCTTTTTCGGCAACGAGAGCCTCTATCTCGGCGACATCGGCGTAACTCTTAAGTCCTTGTTTCTCTTGACTTTGCGTAAATTTCAGATTTTGATTCGCCTCATCAAGCTGCTGTTGCGCCAGCACGCTCATCTGCGAGTAGTAGATGACGTTGTAATAAGCCTGAATCACTTCAAGGCAAAGCTCATCCTCGACCTGCTGCTGTTCGGCGATGCCCAACTCCTTGGCGTTCTTTGCGATACGAAAGTTATTCACCACGCTGAACCCGTCGAAGACCGTCCAGCCCGCCGAAAGCGAGTAGCTGTTGTTGAAAGTTGTATAATTTGAATATACATTCGTTTCGGGGTCGATGGAGCGACCGAAATTCGCCGATGCGCCGACGCCGCCGCTCACCGACGGAAGAAATCCCATGCCTGCGGCGAGTTTTTCATCTTTAAGTATCTGATTCTGTGCGGCTTTAATCTTGGTTTTCGGAGCGTTTTCAATCGCATAACACATACAGTCGTCTAAAGAATACACATAATTTGTCTGGGCATGAGACGTGAAACAGCACATATCTGTCACAGCCAACACAGCAATTATCGCAAAAAATCTCTTCATTTTCAAAAATTTGCATAATCACTATCAATCATCGTGCCAAAGTATTCAAGTAAATGATTATCAATATTTTAACAAAAACACAAATTTTCAAAGTGTCAAAAAAATAGACAGTGGGTGTCAAAAAAATGGACAGTTGCAAGCTATCTTTTGACGTCAAAAAAAAAATGCCGGCATCCAGAGTTGGACGCCGGCATTTCTGTTTTGAATGTTTCGATGAATTATCTCTCGGCTCTCATCGGGTTTTCGAGGAAGTCCTTGTAAGCCAAGCGGATGCCGTCTTCGAGTTCGGTCTTGTAGGTCCAGCCGAGGTTCTTGGCTTTACTTACATCGAGCAGTTTGCGCGGAGTGCCGTTAGGGCGCGTCGTGTCCCACTTGATTTCGCCTTCGTAGCCGACGACTTTGGCGACCATCTCGGTCAGTTGTTTGATTGTCAGCTCTTTGCCGCTGCCGGCGTTGACTGTCTCGTTGCCCGAATAGTTGTTCATCAGGAAGACGCAGAGGTTTGCGAGGTCATCGACATAGAGGAACTCGCGCAACGGTGAGCCGTCGCCCCAGCAGGTGACTTCCTTCAGGCCGTTCATCTTGGCTTCGTGGAAGCGGCGTATCAGCGCCGGAAGCACGTGGCTGTGTTCGGGGTGATAGTTGTCGTTCGGGCCGTAGAGGTTTGTCGGCATGACCGATATGTAGTCAGTCCCGTACTGGCGGTTGAGGAACTCGCAGTATTTCAGGCCGCTGATTTTCGCCAGGGCGTATGCCTCGTTGGTCTTCTCGAGCTCTGAGGTCAGCAGGCAGCTTTCTTTCATCGGCTGCGGTGCCATCCGCGGATAGATGCAGCTTGAGCCGAGGAACTCGAGTTTCCTGCAGCCATTACGCCATGCGGCGTGAATGACGTTCATCTCGAGGATCATGTTGTCGTACATGAAATCGGCGAGGGCGTTCTGGTTGGCGATGATGCCGCCCACCTTTGCCGCGGCCAAGAAGACGTATTCCGGTTTCTCTTCCTCAAAGAACCTCTCCACCTGATCCTGACGGCAGAGGTCGAGTTCCTTGTGTGTTCGTGTTATGATGTTGGTGTAGCCTTGTTTTTGCAGCTCACGGACGATGGCAGAGCCTACCATTCCGCGGTGGCCTGCTACATATATTTTACTGTTTTTTTCCATTTTTATTGCTTCGCAAGAAATATTTTCAAAATATTTTTAAAATGTCAATCAATAATAATCACCCATTATTTATATCAACCTGATCTTGTTTATTTCTCCATTTGTATCTCGTTCATACCATTCGCTATAGATACCATCAGGAGAAAAATTGATTAACATTCCATACCGGCAATGAGTAATATTCAGGTAACTTTTCAATTGAGTGCGTTGTTCATCTCCGACAAACTTTATTGTTTTCAGTTCAATTATAATATTATCATCGACCAAAAGGTCTATTCTATAATTTTGATCCAATTGGACATCATCCCAATAAATCGGCAGAAACACCTGTCTATCAACCTTATAGCCACTCAACTCCAACAAATATTTCATTCCAGCTTCGTAGGCTGACTCCATAAGTCCATAATGAAATTTGTTATACACTTTCATCGCAATTCCGGTAATGTTTTGAAAAAAACGATACTTTTCATTATGTCTCTCTATCAAATTCATAGTTCTATATTTTATTTTCCATTGTCAGACAAGAAATCATTCAAAAACACACATCAAGACTTCAAAACATTTTTAAATGATTTTCAAATGATTTCTTGCCATTTATGGCAATAAAAAAACTACAACTGTGTCTTCAGGTAAAGTTTCTTCACGAACTTCATGTCGTGCTCGACCATAATCTTGACGAGTTCTTGGAATGACGTCTTTGTCGGGTTCCAGCCGAGTAGTCTCTTCGCCTTCGTCGGGTCGCCGAGGAGCTGTTCCACTTCGGCGGGGCGGAAGAAACGAGGGTCAACGGCGACGAGTTCCCTGCCGGTGGCGACGTCGATGCCGCGTTCGTTCACGCCTTCGCCTTCCCAGCGGAGAGTGATGCCGACCTCCTTGAATGCCAGCGTCGTGAACTCACGGACCGTGTGATATTCACCTGTCGCGATGACGAAGTCCTCTGGCGTCTCGTGTTGCAGGATGAGCCACATGCACTCGACGTAGTCCTTGGCGTAGCCCCAGTCGCGGAGCGCGTTCAGGTTGCCGAGATATAACTTATCCTGGAAGCCCTGTGCGATACGTGAAGCCGCGAGGGTTATTTTCCTTGTGACGAATGTCTCGCCGCGGCGCTCACTCTCGTGGTTGAACAGGATGCCGTTGACGGCAAACATGCCGTAGCTCTCGCGGTAGTTCTTCACGATCCAGAAGCCGTATTGTTTGGCGACGCCGTACGGCGAACGGGGATAGAACGGAGTCGTCTCCTTCTGCGGCACCTCCTGCACGAGGCCGAAAAGCTCAGATGTGGAGGCCTGGTAAATCCTGGTTTTCTTCTCCATCCCGAGGATTCTGACGGCTTCGAGAAGACGAAGCACACCGACGGCATCGGTGTCGGCGGTATATTCCGGGACGTCGAATGAGACCTTCACGTGCGACTGGGCCGCGAGGTTATAGATCTCATCAGGCTGTGTCTGCCGCAAGATATTGATGAGCGAGCTTGAGTCGGTCATGTCGCCGTAATGCAGGTTGATGAGACGTTTCTGATGCATGTCGCGCACCCATTCATCCAAATAAAGGTGTTCGATGCGACCTGTGTTGAACGATGAGGAGCGGCGGATGATGCCGTGCACCTCATAGCCTTTTTCGAGCAGGAACTCAGCGAGGAAACTGCCGTCCTGACCGGTGATACCAGTGATTAATGCTGTTTTTGCCATATTTCAAGTGTTTTATCTGTTATTATTTTTCTATCGCATTTTTAATACAATCGACGATATAGCGCACGTCGTCGTCGCTCACGCAGGGGCCTGATGGGAGGCACATGCCTTTCTTGAAGAGTGCCTCGCTCACGCCGTTGAGGTAAGCCGGACAGTCGTGATACACAGGCTGCTTGTGCATCGGTTTCCACAGCGGGCGCGCCTCGATGCCGGCGGCATCCATGAACATGCGCAGTGCCTCGACGTTGTCGTCAGGCTGGCAGTCGGTGGTGAGTGCCGCGGTCTGATGCACCACGCCGGCGGCACCGCCGACGGCGCCGGTGATGGCCTTGCCGTAAGCGTTTTCCTGACCTTTTATCCTGAGGTGAGTGTCGAGAGTGATGGTGCAGAGCCAGAAGTTGCTGAAGGCCTCACCCCTGCCCATCTCATCATGGAATGTAACGCCCTCAATATCCTCGAAGGCCTTTCTGTACATCTCCGCGATATGTCTATGATGCTCAATGTGTTCGTTCGCCACCGTCATCTGTCCGCGGCCGATGCCGGCGCAGATGTTCGACAGCCTGTAGTTGTATCCGATGGCCTCGTGTTGGTAGTAGGGGTACGCTTCACGCGCCTGTGTCGCATACCACATAATCTTGTTCTTCGTCTCTGCGTCGGGGCAGATGAGTGCGCCGCCGCCGGAGGTGGTAATCATCTTGTTGCCGTTGAACGAGAGTACTCCGAAGCGGCCGAAGGTGCCGAGAACCCTCCCGCCATAACGCGAGCCAAAGCCTTCAGCGGCATCTTCAATGACAGGGATGTCGTACCGATCGGCTATTTCCATGATTCTGTCAATCTGATAAGGCATTCCGTAAAGGGCCACAGGGATGATGGCTTTCGGCTTCCTGCCCGTTTTCGCCATGCGGTCTTTGATTGCTTCTTCGAGAAGCGCGGGGTCCATATTCCATGTATCTTCCTCCGAATCGATGAATATAGGCGTTGCGCCGAGATATTTTATAGGATGAGATGAGGCGCAGAAGGTGAAGCTCTGCACGCATACCTCGTCGCCTGGCTGCACACCGCACGCGATGAGCGCCAAATGAATCGCCGCTGTCCCAGCGGAAAGCGCGACGACCTCCTTGTCCTGGCCCACGAAATTCTTGAGGTCTTCCTCGAAAGCGTTGACGTTAGGACCGAGCGGCACTACCCAGTTGGTGTCGAAAGCCTCTTTGATATATTTCTGCTCGAGGCCCGATTCGCTCATGTGAGCGAGACAGAGATATATACGTTTTGATGGTTTTTCCATTGTATTATGATTTATAAAATTTTAATTTCAAACATTCTCTAATCTTTCCTCCGTCCTCCCGTATGCTCCTTCGAGCGGCTGTCCATCAGTTTCTCGAACAGCCTGACTTTCTCTTCATCCATGGCACCGGCCTTGATGCGCTTCCTTTGATATTTAGCCCACGAGAGCAGCCCGCGGTTCTCCACCTTCTTTTTGTCGGGAAGATGATGATGCTCCTGGATATATGCCTTCAGGAGCTCAAAATTCTGGTTCCAGTTTTCGGAGTGGGTTGCAAAATATTACAACAATTCCCTAGTTCCAATTAACTTCTCAATTATCTCCTCAACTGTAAACGAAGTCTTCAAGACAGTCGTCATTGAGTGGCCCAGATCATTGAGGCTATCGCCAAGGATATACACAGTATCATCAATCATTAGGAAGCGGTCGTGCTCCTTCTGTGAGAGTTGAACTTTGCGGATGGCAGGATATTGCCTATTGTGCTTTCCCAAATCTGCATCAAAAGTCTCGTTAAAACGAGTATGAATCGTACATTCCACACCAGCCTGACGCTTTGCAAGCAACTTCAGTGTGCGTTCGTCGCAGTAGTTGTCAATCAGGATTATCCTGTCCTTGGCCTCCTTCACAAGACTTGCAACATATTCCCAAGCATCAAAAACGCATCCTGTGGAGAAAATCCGCTCTTCTGGCTGCCGATGCATATCTACAAGGAATTCTACCACCTGCTTCTGTTCACTCAATTGCTGCTGAATATCCATAAACCTTTCATCCGTTCGTTCTTGAAGTGCAATAAGTTGGCGATTGATGGAATACCCACGAAGCAGATGTTCTCTGAGAACCTTAGTCGCCCAGATCCTGAACATAGTGCCCCGTTGCGACTTAACTCTATAACCTACAGAAATGATAACGTCAAGGCTATAGATTTTGGTCGGTTTGTATTTCGACAGAGTATTATGCAGAATTTGCATATTACTATCCTCCACCAACTCACCTTCATCGAAAACATTCCTGATATGGCGAGCGATATTTGACTGATCCTTCTGAAACAATTCAGCCATTTGTGCCTGTGTGAGCCATACTGTCTCCATATCAGAATCCAGACGAACCTCTATTCTGACATTTTCTTCTGGCTGATACAACACTATCTCACCATTGTCTCAAACGGAAGTTCAGGCAAACCGGCTTCAAGAGTGAACTTATCGAAATCTGACGAGAAAAGTGAGTCCTGAATGACCCGATATTTTTCAAACTCACTTTCCGCATATTCTTTGGCAAACTCAGCCGAAATCTGTCCTGCATCAGTCAGTATTCTGTCACCGCCTGCTTCCAAAATAGCATCTATTCTTCGAGCCCAATCCTCCATCGTCATAGGGATGTGGCGATTCGCCATACGCTCTGCCAAATCGAGCACGGCATTCTAGAACATCGGTTCTCGGCTCACGTTGCGAGTGCCTTCGAGCTGAACTACCCCAATTTTCTGGGTAGTTCGATCCTGCTGCAGTTCACCTTCGTTGAAAATGTTTTGCAAATGAAAACCGATTGTCTTAGGCTCGACGTCAAACAGTTCTCCCATAGCAGTCTGAGTCGCCCAGATGGTTTCATCCATATACACCACCTGTACTCCTTCTTCTCTGTTTTCAGCAAGAAAAGTCAAGAATTCTGCGGTACTATTTCTTATCTCTAAAATCTTTGGCATGATTACTTTTTCCTCTCGGACACATATAATTGACGCTTAATTGACCTGAATTGTCTTCCAATAAAAGAGCAATCGTCTTCCCAACGTGCACGTTTATTATTTATGAATCAATTCATGAAAATTCATGTTCACCCTAAGTCCCCGCTATTGCTTGGTGTTTTCACTGTCACCTCAAATCTCCTCCCCGGCGAACTCTATTTTCCTTCCCAGCACGGTGGCGAAGATCATTTTCAAATCCATCCAGAAGGAATGGTGCTGCAGGTAATACAGGTTCAGTCTCACCTTGTCGGGCCAGATGACTTCGTCGTTGTATCTGACAGGGTTATCCACCGAAGCCAGCAGCTCCTCTTCGTTGCGGTATTTCAGCGAGGCAGGGCCAGTGATACCCGGACGCAGTTTCAGGATGACGCGGTCCTCCCCTTCCAGTTTGTCGGCATAACCCGGCACATCGGGGCGCGGCCCTACGAAACTCATCTTGCCGATGAAGACGTCCCAGAGTTCGGGCAGTTCGTCCAGCTTGTATTTGCGCAGTTTCTCGCCCAATGGCGTGATGCGGTTAGTTTCGGCTGCCGCCACACCCGTGAACGCCTCATCTTCACGACGCACCCGCATGGAGCGGAACTTATGCACCTTGAAGAGCTTGCCATCTTTGCCCACACGCTCCTGCACAAACAGCACAGGGCCTGGCATTTTCACCTTGATGAGGATGGCGACGATAAGATAAAGCCAGCATAGACATATCATGCCGATTAGGGAGACTATGCGGTCGAAAAGGTATTTGAGGAACATAATATTAGACCTTTTTAAATATGATACTGAGGATTCCCATTAGCGAACCCCAGCCATAACTGCAATGCAAAGTGATGAAACTCCACAGGAGATAAAAGAAACTGAGTTTCTTTGTGACCGCCAATTTGGCACTCACTGCACCCAAGGCCAACAAATAGACCAGGGCTACAAAAGCCGTCAACCACAATGCCGGATGCCAAAACAAGCCAACCAGAGTGGGTATAACCAGTCCCAAGACAAACAGCAGCGGTATGAAATGCCTCAACGAAAGAGATTTCATCTGTTTGGTATAATACACCGTAAGCATATTCCATTCCCCGTTGCCAAAATTATTCTTCGCCAAGCCAGCAAATGTCTCACGTGCCATATAGGTGCAATAGGTATCGGGGATAATGATAATCTTGCCACCACCATTGATGATACGTTTGCTAAGTTCGATGTCCTGATTACGAACCAACTTCACATTATACAAGCCATACTTCTCAAACACCCGCTTAGGCCAACAGCCAAAAGGCACCGTGTCGACTTCCATCACGCCATCAATACCTGTACGGAAGGCAGAATTGCCCACTCCGAACTTGTTGCTTAGCACTTCGCGGATAGCCAAAGTCTTTGGCGTCTTATTCAGCACATCAGTTTTGCAGACACAGCCCACATTTTCGGCATCGTACTCTTTAAGGCGAGTAGTGATAGCCGAAAAATAATTGCTGGCGTAAGTAGAATGCGCATCTAAGCGCATGATGATGTCGCCCTTGGCTTCCGTAATGCCTTTATTCATGGCATACGGCACAATCCTATCCGGATTATCCAACACCCTCAAATAAGGACATTGAGGCAGATAGGAAGCAATGATTTCGCGGGTCCTATCCGTACTCATGCCATCCACGAACAGCACTTCCAGATTATCCTTGGGATAATCCTGCTGCATGATGGATTCAATACATTTTGCGATGTATTTCTCTTCGTTATAGATGGGGACAATGACGGTGAGCATAGCAATTATCCTTTATAATTCAAATCAATCATATCACCGCATAGTTTTTGAAACCCAGGTGTATAATAATGCATCAGACCTCCTAGAGAGGTAAACGTCATTTCACCAAAGTAAATTTTCCCTTCAAGATTGTACAAATCGACACGGACACAAGGAAATGGTTTTGATAGTTTTTCTGCGACCATTTTCATCTCCTCCAAATTCTCAGGTTTAGGCAATTCATTTGTTTCGATTGGATAATCCGCTGATTCAACCATGTATTCTTGATGCATATTCCAATCTAAATCGAATAAATTTAAATTGGTCAATGCCCCATCCCTACCCGAGCAAGTCATAATATAATGTGCCTTGCCATTGAAGCACCATATCTTGTAATCCACCAATGACTTTTGTCCTTCGGGTATCGGTAGCAATTTTTCTGCCAAAACACATGGTACCATTTCTTTGTATTGTGGTTCAGCCGCCAAAGCACCAATGTGTTTCTCTTTCAGCCAGCCATCAAGCAGTTTTCTTGTTGCTTCCTGATCAAGAGCCTCTTTATCCTTCACAATCAGATTGGAATTTTTTCCACACCCATTGTTAGCCTTGAAGATAAACGACTTTGGCAGCGTGTTCCAGTCAATATCATCCACATTGTTCCAAACGCCAATCAACGGGACAAGATATTGTTCAAGGCCACATTCCTTGACATAGTCCCTCACCTTATATTTATCTGCCAGCCTTGTCCATTCTGTGGTATCGGTGAAAAGCTTCATATAGAGAATCTTTTCATTCATAGTCTTAGGGTTCTTGAAATCAGGCATTTTCTTAAACCGCGCCAAATACCTTAGTTTCACCATCGCGACAGGATGGTTTTCGCCCAACCAATTGCAAAAAGCAATGAGAGGGGCAAACAAAATTCTTGTAGATTTTTTAGTTGTTGGATGCATAACTATAATCTCCTTTTCACAAAATCCATCACCATAGCCAAGCCAGCCTTGGGGTGACGGAACATGTTCTTTATGATAATTTTACGGTTTTCTTTACGATAGGCCTTATAACCTCGCATAATCTCGGCATGGTATTCTTCGCTGTTGTCTTCTTTTATGAGCATTTCATTCAAATACCCCAAAGCGAAAGCTGCTGGCACATCTTTTTCTTCTATCGGGACAGGAGCACAATCAGCTCCAATTTTCACATATTCTTCTTTATAGATGGGCTTCCCTTGGCTAAAATCCACTCTCACGATAGCGCCATATTTGCATGGTTCCGAAGCCATGTCGAATACAAAATTACCCAAAGAGTAATAAATACGGCCTCCTTTATAATCCTCATAACCTTGCAACACGTGCGGATGCATGCCGATGATAAGGTTGAAGCCAGCATCGATCAGCCAATGGGCGAATTTCTTTTGGGCAGCTGACGGACGGTTGATGTATTCGTTGCCCCAATGCACAAACAGCACCTTGAAGGCCTCGACGGGCAACTGCCGGAGTTCCTCCTCGATTTCGAAATATTCCGGATTGTACCAATAAGCGGGATCGTCAGCAAAGGCATCAACCCGCAAGCACATACCGACCAGTGCGACTTGACGGCCTTGATGTTCAAAAATCGCTGTACGCCCAATTTGCATACCAAACACCTTGCTGCCATACGAGCGAAGCGCTTCAACGGTATTCCAGTAAGCGTCCTCGCCATGTTGCATGGCGTGGTTGTTGGCGAAACCATATACATCGAAATGCGTCAGGCGAGCCAAGGCCTTCGGCTCAACACGGAATATTTTTGCAGCATTGCCTTTCCGATTGGTGGTGGCGGAAGCCACTCCCTCGAAATTACCAATCCAGCAATCTTCAGGTTGCCTATTCAGATGAGCAAAAGGATTGAATCCTTGTGCGATGCGGCTGCCGATGCCAAAACCCGGATTAAAATCCCAATCGGTCAGATTGATGTCTCCTGTGAATTTAAGCATAGCATTACAAATATTTTGACAAGATTTGCCAAGCGTTTTCTGATGAATATTGAATACGTCGCTCGAAAGCATATTGTTTCATCGCAGCAAGCAAATCCCGATTATTATAGAACTTTAAAACAGATTCATTAAATGCCTCTTGACAATTATCAAAAGGAATAATAAACCCTGTTTTTTTATCCTCTACAAATTCATGAGCATGTTTCCATTCGGTAGCTATTACCGGAATACCCGCAATATAAGCATCCAATATACTTCCAGGGAATCCCTCTGTATAGATAGTTGTAGGGAGGAGCATGACATCGTAATTGATAAGATGTGCCGTCACTTCGTCTTGCTGAAGCACACCTTTGTAACTAACAATATCCTTACAATCTTCTACCACAGAAAGGAACTCCTCTTTGTCCGACTCGTTGATTGGACCATAGAAATCAATCTTGATATTTAATTGTTCTTGGCGAACATATTTCGCAAATTGGGAAATGGTATCGTAACCTTTTTTCTTGTCCACCCTTGCCAAAAACACCAACCTTAAGGTTTCGGAAGTAGTAACAGATTGCCGCGCATGGCAATCCATAAACCTGAAGTTGGGAAACATTTCAGTGTTGGCAAAACCTAATTCCTGCTGCAAATCTTTGTCAACCTTGACCATTTCCGGCAGAAACGCCTTGATCTTTTTACTTAGTTTCAATTGCAACGGATGGGTCTTGAATCTCTCATTCCCCTTAAAGTATTCCACCTGCCATCCTCCGATACAAATATGAAGAATATCAAAATTGAAAAGTTTTGACAAACAGTAAGTTACAGGAAAAATATAAGTAAGATTATTGAGACACGGAATGAGGATAAGAGTATTACATCCGATCAGTTTCCAAAGCAATCCGAAAACAGAAAGCGGGTGCTTGCGAATGTGCATAGTGTCGAATCCAACAAGACCACCCTCAAAGTTTTCTTGGAGCAGCTTATACACATTGCGTGTTTTTACCGTTTGGCCATCCAATTGATTGGTGTCGTATCCAAAAGCACCTAAGACAAGTATTTTATTCATCTTGACCATTTATACAATCTGATTAACGAACGTAACTGATTGTTATTGATATATTTTTCAAAAATAGATAAAAATTTCAAAGGAGGATACAGCCACCATCTGAAACAGGCATTAAGTTTTGTTGGCGCCTTTCTGAAATTAAATTTTTCAATTAAGAAGTCTTGCACACTGCTATGTCCTGTCATTGTTCTTGCCCCATCCGATACATATCTAACATCTTCTATAGACATATAGTGATTGATCATTGTATATAGCAAACCGTATGAAGGATAGAATTGCTTGAAACGTTCGTAGTCACATTTCCAAGTAACCAACTCAATATGCTGTCCAATCTTTTGGCACACTCCATAAGCCACCACCTGGTTTTCATAGAACATTCCCCAAAACTCCTGACCTCTATTTTGCGCTTCACGCATACCATCAGCCCACTTATCTTCAGGCTTCACCAATGAAGCAAAACCTTTCCTATCGTACCGACGGTACTCCGAAGTATAGACTTCATACCCCCCCCGTTTATAATTTGATTGCAATCAACAATCTGCAAATTACAATTTTTCAAACACCTTCTAATCATATTTCGCGTGTTTGATGACAACGATTCCATATTACAACTTGTATCTTTAATCACATGATAGTAATCGTCGGAATCGGCAGAATCAAAGCCAGAATCCCAGCGAATATATAACGCTTTTTTGAAGTGTTTGAAAAGTGCTCTTTTATCCACTTCGATAGACTCATAAGGAGGCACACGGGAAATCAAGCCACGCTTGGAATAGCCCCAATCTAAGAAATCATATTCTTTAGCCATTATCACTTCTTATTTTTAATTCCAAATATATGTTTAATTCTATCAAAAAAAGGTGTCCAAATGTTATATATCTGCAAGACATTCTCCTTTACACAGGCTTCCTTGAATTCAGTTCTTGGAATATTGAAGCTGCTTGTATTTGGATAAGCCCTTTCCATTTCAGTGGTAGCAGCCATTTTGAAACCAATGGATTTTATCAAGTTCTCTGATTGGGCATCCATATTGCCATTAGGATAGGAATAGATGAAGTTACAGTCAGCGCCTGTCCATTGTTTCATCTTTTTTTGACATAATGAAATTTCTTCCTGCAATTCCTCTTTCGTACAGTTGTCACTCATAACATGGTCATCTGTATGATTTCCCCAACTTACTAAACCAGACTCCGTCATTTCCTTGATTTCCAATGGTGTCATGGTCTTACGCTCTTTCGATTTCCGCTCTAATTTCCGGATTATTGCCACCCTATCCTTATTGGGCATTTCCCACAATTCCTGAATTTCCTTAAAATAAGGAGCATCTTTATTCTCTCTGGCCACATTAAACCAAAAACATCCGTCTTCAATTCCTTTTGTAGCAACAAATATTGTAGCTGGGATATCGTATTTTTTCAGAACGGGGAAGACATTGTCATAGTTGCTTTTCCAACCGTCATCGAAACTCAACCAAACCAGTTTCTTACCATTATTCGCCTTGCCATTCAAATAATCATACAATTCATATTGGTTAATGAAAATATAATTCCTTTTTAGGAGCCATTCAACCAATTCTTCAAAGGCATACCGTGATATATCGTGGCCATAAATGGTTAAAACGGAATCCGTCCGTTTTGATTCCCTTTTTATCTTAGGCAGATAAAGCAAATAAAGAATATAGGCTATTACTTTTCTCATATTAAAAACTATCCAAATCAAGTTTATTGATAGACCAGTTTGAGACATTCCTTATGTCTATGCCGTTAACACTCCAGTTCAGACTACCATCCTCTTTGGTTTGCAGAGTTCTCAACAATGCAGGTGGGTTCTTCCGTATTTTATTGATGAACGGAATAGGATATAAACCCAATTTCTTCACCATTTTTATCTTATTCTCATCCATCGCGAAATCCCATATCGCCAAAGCTGCCGGATGATAATTCTTCCTAAAGAAATTCATAAGAGTTTTCAACTCTGAATGATTGTCCGACAACATCAATCCAATTTCATAATTGAAATAATCATTGGTTTTTAGCATTACAAATGAATGCAAACATTTATCCTTATCAATAGAATAAGCATAAACATAGTTTCGGCCAGGCCTTTGGGTCCTCCATTTCATGTTTTCCAATGAAAGAGAGGCATGATTCCTGTCTGTAGATTCAAGATTTCCGATCTGCAACAAGACAGTATCGTCAATTGATTGTGATAAGACATATTTTCTATTGGACTTTTTTAAACAGGCAATATCCTTTTTATTCCATGAGGTCCTATTAGTTTTCAGGATATATTTAGAAAACATTTGACCAATGCTAAACCTATATCTGCTGTGAAACGCAGCTAAATCCTCAAAACTCATTTTTTTATATCCATGATATGGCGGCCAAGAAGGTCCCAGATCCAGGATCATTGTTATTCCATTATTTTTTAAATACTGAAGAGAATGGTCTGTCATCTTCTGGAATATCCCCATTCGTCTAGTCTTTTCCGAAACAACCGTATCACTTATTTGAGCGACAACTATTTCTCTTCCATTGATGATAAATCTATTCAAAAAATATCCTCTAAAACCGAGCACCTCATCATTTTCGTCGACTGCAATAACGCATAACGGTTTATGGAAATTCGGGCAATCCAAATAAGTCCACTTAAAACGGATTTCACGGTTTATTTTATCTTCTTTCCAAAGATATTGTTCCAAATCCGCACACTGTTCGGCATATTCAGCCGAGAAAGGTTTTATTGTTATTTCCATATTTTAGTTTTCAACAATTGAAATCCACTTATCCCTTATTATTGATTCCGAGAACAACACATCAGCTTTTCTTTTTGAGCAAATTCCCATATCGGCAAGTTGCGTATCAGATAAATTCGCCGCTGAAAGCAGAGCGTTTTTAATGGACGCAAAATCGTCCCAGTCACACAAAAAGCCATTGGTTTCGTCAACAAGAACGGAATAATCAGAACACCTGCTCATAATGATGGGTTTGCCCAAAGTCATGCCTTCACAAATTGCATTTGGCAACCCTTCAACACTGCTAAATAAAGCGCAAACATCTGCAGCATTGATTAAATTATGCATTTCTGATGAGACAGGGTGGAGTTCGATATTTCTCAGATTTTCCTTTTCTGCTAATGCCAACGCTTCTTCATAAACGGTCTTTCTATAATCATCATTTTTCCCATACCAATCTACATGAACCCTATTCCTTTCTTCTACATCCATCATTGCCAAGGCCTTAACAACGCCAATCGGATTCTTAAGATATTGATATGACGCAGCCACAATAACATGCAGCTTTCCATCCTTCTTCGGAATGTATTCTGATGTTATTTGCTGCAGATTCACATTATTATATACCACCCGCATCTTATCCTTATATTTTGGATAGTGTTTTATCCACATGCTCTTGGCGTTTTCAGAATTGCACACAATGGCATCCGCTCGCCTCATAAACCAGGCAAAGACTTTTATCTTTAGTTCTTTGAACGATGATTCTTTTGCGCTCCGTTCTCCGGCAATCACCTTCCAGTTTTTGCCACCAACGGCCGCAAAACAATTCAGGAAATTAGGAGTTGAGAGGAAAGATATTACAACATTGTAATTACCTCTCCTTATCGTTCTCCTTACCTTAATCATTCTTTTTAGAGGATTAGGTTCAATTTGCCAAATGATGTTAATTTCATTCTCCAACAAAAGATCAGAATAAAAATCTCCTTCGTCAAAGCAATAGACCTCAACATCATGGCCTGCTTTTTTCAACTGTATGGCAACAGTTGTCAATTGCCGTTCAGCACCACCACCGCCTCTTCCTAAATTTGGTGTAAGAAAAAGTATTTTTTTCATTTTTTCAAACTTTCCTATTTACATACCCCACACTGCCATCCATGGAGATGACTTTTTGAGAGAACATTTGCCGATTCAAGATACCATCCATCATCCTTTCAGCACTTCCCAACGGCCGCCCTTATCCTCACCGATACGGGCAATAACATTGCGTTCCTTCAGCTTGTTCGTATTGTTAATGATGGCTGTGCGCGAAATGCCCACCTTTTCAGCCAAACAATCAAGCGACACATACGGATCCGCCTTCATCATCTCCACAATCTTCCTTTGGTTTTCAGTCAACTTTTCAGTCAACTTTTCTTTCTTGAAGCATACCATCACAAAACCTCCTTGCTGATGGAATTCAGGTTCGGGAAGCGAATGTTGGGCACACAAATCCATCATTCTTTTCACACCACTTCCCCAACTCTCAAGAAAAGCGCACATATACAGCACTTTGGCAATCTTAAGGTTATACGGATAGGAATTATGAGGTTTTTTCAAGTCTTCCAAAGTCAACTCTCTCGGCAATCGTCCGGGATTTTCAATTTCTATCCTATCGTCATAAATCGCAATGCCGACCGACAGATTGTATTTCTCATATTGTCTATGACAGAGCGCATTTGTCAAAGCCTCTCGAAGCGCTTCTGCTGGAATTTCCAAAGTCTCTTCTCGCTCAAAGCCTACAATCTTGCCATTCAATGACAAATGTTTAAACAAGAATGCCATTCCTGCATCCAAGAGGTCAAAGAAATTACCTTCCACACGCTGATTATCCACAAATTCCGACTTGTCAACACCCTTAAACCTTGCCATTCTCATCATAAGCTGTGGATAGTCATCCATTTGCTTGCCAAATAGAGCCACTGCGCCATTTGTTGGCTGCCCATTCTTTTGCAAATCCCATTTTTTAAGCACATCTTCCACTGTTTCCGTAAGAGCAGTTGCCGACATACGTCCATTATCCACTCCCAACCGGACAGCACCCTTGATGCGCTTCTCGTCCAAGTCTGCAAGCGTCTTTCCTTCAGCCGCCTGACGTTCCCACGCAAATTTATGGGGACGAGCAGCACTCAGTCTTTCTTCATACTTTTTGGAGCAATGCCGAACAGCAGCCATCCGCCATCAGTGTTCAGGAAAGCACATGCTGTGTGCATGCCGTCCTTCAACTCGTCCGTGGTCTTTTTCAACTCTAAAGTACGAGTCTCGTCACGGGCAATTATCTTTCGCAGTTCGTCTATTGTCATATCAACTTGTAATCAACAGGAATTGTCACAGCTAACCTCAAAGGGGATCAACACGTTCAATCTATTTCACACTTTCCTTATTCACATAGCCCTCGCCGCCATCCATCGGGATATTTCTGGCGGGCACGACTGATTAATCTTGTATGCAGGAAAACGTTTTGATTCATTTCAAAAAAGTTTTTCAGAAGCTCTCCGACAAGAAGCCTCAAATTCATCTGCCAATTTGTTTTTGCCACTGATTAATGCATTTTAAGTCATGGCTTGACTCATTGGTAGAGTTGAAGGAGCCATCAAAACGGAATTCTCCTAGATGTGCTCCGCCTTCATTATGAAATTCAAACATGCCATGTTTGAAGTCAATCGAGACAAATTGTGTTCGGCAGTCTTTGTTTGAAATGCTATAAATTTCTCTCTTGGATTTGGCACACTGACTTTCCATTGTTGACAACTGGTTTTCATATTTATAGTAATTACACTGGCATATCTCCTTGCCTATTTCAGAAGCATAAGCCTCCAACTCGTCTCCTTTATGCTTCATCACACACTCATGGAAAGCATTGGTCACATCTGCCTCCTTAATTTGCGAGACTCTTTCGCGAGCTTTTTCCTGCGTATCATTTTCCGAAAACTTTTTCAGCAATTCCCGCTTCAATATTTTTATAATCAAGTCTGGACGCGAAAACCAGCTATTCAACGATTGGCTCCAGTCAATATCTTCCGGATGCTCCGTATTCCACTTTCGATGCCATATTTCCCATTCTTCGATATTACCCACGAAACCGTCAGTTTGTCCTAAATTGTAGTAACCTGTATTAGTTCGTGGTTCCTTTTCTTTCAGAAAGTCAAGATCATTTTCCAAGGTTCTCATATTCGGACACTGGCAAAAGCCCTGCATCAGTTGAAATGTACGCTGTTTTACTCCTTTGGTTCCTTCACATTCATGAAATTCAGGCCATGAAAGATTGACGAAGTTTGGGTAAAAAGACCCGTAGGAATAAGAATGAGTGTAAACAGAAGCCAAAGCAAAAAAGCAGTCTTTCTTCCGTTCTGCCTCCTGCTTCATATCGTAGAAATCGATGATTGCCTTTTCGCGCTTTTCTTCTGGGATATTTATAATTTCCAAGCGATCAGCAGTTACCAACAGGCTTCCTTTAGTTTCCCTCATTATTCACGTGTTTTGTTTATGATTTCCAACATATCCTGCCTTGACTGATCAAAAAAGTCAACCGGAAAATCCGACAGGTTACCTTGCCCGTCAATGGTGATGAGTTCGCTTTCGCTCTTTCCTTTGAAAAAATAGATATTGACATCATCCTCATGCAATCTGTCACTTACAATTGCAGTTCTTCGCACGCCATTCACAACGTGTTCGCTATGGGTCTCAACCACAACTTTCAGCCCCGCAGCCGCCATTATTCCAAGAAAATAGCCGATGTTCGACTGCGCTTTAGCATGCAGGTGAGCTTCGGGGTTCTCAACCACTAACCAGCTGCCATCGCCGGCGAGCAGAGCACCGACAAGAATCGGTAATGCGTAGCTGATACCAAACCCAATATTTGTCGAATCAGTCGGGAAATTATGGAAGCTATCGCGGATAATCACTTGATAAGTCAGAGATCCGACTGGCTGCACTCTCACATTCACTCCCGGGAATATATAGTTCACCCAATTATCCAACGCTATATTGAACAAAGCATTATCTTTTGAAGGGACAAGAAGCCTATTGCCACTTATCTTCGTATTCCAATTATCCGACATCACATTGCCAGTATTCTCTCCATGACACCCACAACCATTACCATCACCCAATTTTAGCGCATACTCATATCTCGGTCCTTGACGCTCAGCCGTAAAATAGGTTAATCCACTTGAGAAAATCTCTTTAAGTCCAACCAAATTGTCAGTTTTTACAGATAGCATTCTCTTTTGTTGTGATTGATTGCCATCAAAGCCCATTGCGATGCCATTATCCATGGAAATGACGACTTTGTCGTCCTTAGTTTCATTATTGATTAGCGAATCGGCATTCCCAAAATCAAAAGCATACCGAGGATTTTCCAAACTTAATGTCGACTGCATTTCTTCCGAATCCGAAGCAGCTTTCAACAAAAGAAGTGCCTGTATTACACTGCTTTTACCCGAAGCATTGGCACCTGTCAACAGTGTTATCTTGTTTAATTCAAAATTATGTTCAACAAAACATTTGAACCCTTTAATATTAAGTTTATCCATTTTACAGGAGATTATTGTCAAATAAATTCTGTTTAAGTGTATTGAAGGTGTAGTCAATGTTCCATTTCGAGTTGGTGCTCCATGTCAGTGCATTGAACAAGTGTTCATCTTCTTCCATAAGAGCTGCCAATGCTGTTGTCAGATTCACCCCTGCGTCTATCTTGTTCCTGTATTGTCGGCCGTATTTGGCAAGGAGTACGCTCACTGCCAGCATCAAAAGTTTATTCACAGGACTACGCCTTTCCTGACCCTGACGCACCTTGCGGAACGCCAGATTGCCAAATAGTCCAAATGCATCTTTCATCACTTGTTCGTATAAAGGCAAGATGTCTGTTAATCCATCATATTCGTTGAAATATTCCACGGCTGCATCTAAAGTGTCTTCCATATTGCCGTTATAGAAAGAAACCATTTCCCCTTCTGTATTGAAGTTGTGATAAAAGCACAAAAACCTCAGTGCTGTTTCTTGGGCTTCCATTCGATTGTCTTTTACGCTTCCTCCAGTTGCATTTTTAAAAGCCTGTGTCCCTACCATTTGCTTCAAGACATTTCTCAATTCCGGACGCGACAGGCAGTTTCTGATTTCCTGATTGTTCAATGGTTTTCCACCGGTATTCAATCGCCTGAACAGATCAAACTTCAACTTGTTAGGCGAACGATAGTCAATCACGAAGCACATTATCTGTGTCTGACCGAAACGCCTCAACCGCAAAGGCGAAAAGACATCTTTCAATTGACTATAAGTCTTTCCATTGCATTCTTCAATGTACTCCAGATTATTTAAACGCAATTTGTCGTTCAGGAATCTTCTGATAGTCATTATACGTTGCAGTCCATCCACGATGGTTAAACGTCCGTCTTTATACTGACTCAGGTAGATGGAAGGCAGAGGCAGTCCTAACAAGATACTCTCTATCAACCGGCTTTGCCTTGTTTCGTCCCAGATGAAGTTTCGTTGGAAATCCGGCGACAATTCTATATCGCCATCATCTATCAAATCATTGATTTGTTTCAAAGAAAAAGGCTTGTTTTCAACGAAAATATCATCCGGCCCATACCCTGGCGATGGTTTTTCCTCATCCGCTGTTTCCGCCTCAAATCCCTGCGTCTGAACGCTCATCCATTCCTCGGATAAACCAAGCATACGTTCTTCAATCACCTCCTTAGGCTCATCAAAAATGGATGCATCCTCAATTTCGAATACATTATTATCATTCCGAATCAATGGGATTTTCTTTTCTTCTCCGTCTGAAGTTTTACCATATAGGAACACTACAGCATTGTTATCCTGCACAGGAGAGAACACGGTTTCCTGTTCCTGTCCTTTCATCTTGAATCTTACCTCAGTCATATTATGATTATGAATTTAAGTTGCAAATGTAACTGCGTTAATATTTCGGTTTAAAAAAATCGGATGCAAAGATACACCAATATGGTTTGAATTGAAGCAGAACAACTTTATCTTTTCTATCGGATAGTATCTTGAAAAAGTCACATAACCTTCCTGTTCACATACCCCTCGCTGCCATCCATCGAGATGATTCTGGCGGGCACTCCGCCCACACAGGCATTGTCGGGCACATCGTGCGTGACCACTGCATTGGCTCCGATGGCTACATTGTTGCCGACCTTGACAGCACCTATGATTTTGGCCCCCGGGCCAATATAGACATTATCACCAATGGTGGGAACGCCTTTATGCCCCCCCCCGATTCGCCTGTCCGATCGTAACACCCTGAGAGATATTCACATTACGGCCTATTACGGATCCTCCATTGACCACTATCGTTCCATGATGGCCGATATAGAAACCGTTGCCGATTTGTGTGGCTGCAGGAATCTGTATGCCTGAATTATGGTCGATATGCTGTAGCCGCAAGAAAGCCAAAATGTGCAAAGGCAAGCACCATTTCCTTTCCCTCAAATAGCAGTCAATCCGCATCCACACGGAATAGCGGAAGCCGATAATCGTCAGATAGAGTTTCACCCTTTGCAGCCATGAGCTTGCCCCATAGCGGAAGGCGTCGTCTTTAATGCAGGCGCGAAGGTCTGAAATGTTTTTAAAACGTTTGATCATACAATCTTTTCTATATTTCTGCCAATGCTATGCACGTTTATTAAAGACAAAACTACCACATTTTAATGATAAATGACATTTGATTAAATATTGTTGAAATCAAGAAGCAAATAAGTATGACTGATTCCATAGTTGTCCTTTTCTTTTCGGTTAGATTTGGGTCAAAACATTGTGTTGCACATAACACCATAGCAAAAGAACCAGCATGCAAAGTCCTATAACTGACCCAAATGGATATTTGCTGACCAAAAAACAAGAAGGACACGTATATCATCAAAAAAGTATATTTGAATATAAAAAACTGAGATTTAGAACACTGAATCTTATCATATAGTATTTTCTTTGTCAAACCTAACAGCAAAAGAATAAGGCTTCCTTTTGCAAAGATATTACTCAATATTCCATATATATTCGCTTCCGTCTTTTGTGAAGACTGATAACTTGAAATAAGATAAATTTGTTCCTCATTTAAATATTCCCAGAAAGAAAAATCAGCAAACACTTTTAGGACAAAAAAATACAAAACCGGAAATAATACTAATAGTGCAACAAAAGTTTTTTTATTCATCGGGAACAAGTATGCAACCAACAAAATTGCAATAAATATTATTAAAGACTTGTGCAGAAAACTACTCACGACAATCCCCAATATTGCTATTAGACATATTAGTATTTTTCTTTTCTCAAGTGCCTGAATAAAAACTAATGAAGAAAAAATCATTAAGGATATCCCAAGACATCCTCTGGTAACATGAAAGTAGTTAAGAAACAACAAAGGAACCATTAACCAAAGCACATTGCTATTTAAATTCAAAAGTTTCGCAGACCAAATCATTAAAACAGAAGCTCCTCCCCAAACAACCACTCGCCATAAAATATACGAATTGGGCAAAACCTCAACTAACCAAAAATAAAAATCTTCTACTCCATATTTCATTCCATCACTTAACATCATTGAATAAGCTGTGCTATAGTGATAAGTATCATGTGCAAGGAAACCTAACACAGCATACAAAGCCATCCAAAAACCTACGAAAAAATATTTATTTGAATAGCCAATATCCCCAGAGAAGACTTTTCTACCTCTGACAACCATTATTAGATAAATCGCGAAGCATATTAGCCCCAATTTACCAGAATATTGATTATATAGTTCCATAAAATAAGCTACCTATTTCCCAACAATTGTATGAAGTGTTCAATCTTCAACTTGTTAGATCCAAACACATTGAAATCGCCTTCTTCGAACACGAAATCACCATCTTTATACACAAATCTACCATGATGACCATCAATGCTCATTTGGTAATCAAGATATGATCCGAAAGAAGCTTGTAATTCATTAATGCTATATTCTCCTTCTTTCGTTTCAAAAACATCGACATCCATACATTCAAATCCGCCTTTTTCACAAATTTCACGAACCATATTCAACAGCTCTTTTGGTGGAGCCACCCAACCAACTAAACCTGAACCGCTGGCAAAACCTCCTTTTAAGAGTTTCTGATGTCCCATATAACTATCACCAATCTTTAGAATACGCCATTCATGCATTACATTGGGGACAAAGTCTTGGACGATGAAATAGTCTTTCTGACGATTACGAACATCTTTCACCCGAGGTAAAAAAGCATGATGGAATTTCATTCGGTAAGCCCAACCTGGATTTCTAAACTTGAACTTCGAATCAGTCAAGCATTTCTTCATCATCCGCATAGCCTCTCGCCTACTTTTAACAATAACGACCTTTGATGCTCCGGCTCCGACATTTGCCTTGGTAACAATCGGATACTGACATTGCTCCAAATATTCAGCTGCTTCTTTCCTATCTGTAAAAGTTCTGGTTTTAGCATGAGGATAGCCGTTGATTTCCAGCCATGCAGCCATATTACGCTTGCTTTCATGGATATACAAACCTGTATAATCAGGATAAATCTGGCGACACATTACCTGAGAGACAAAATAATAGCGTTCATCTTGAATGGTCTTAAGCTCTTGTGAAACGCAATTAGAAGGGCAGAAAAAACCATCAGCATCTGACTGCTGTACGTTTTTTATCCATTCAGATGATGTAATGTCAACTATCTCGTAATCAACGCCTAAAT
Source organism: Bacteroidales bacterium (assembly GCA_045600605.1). Lineage (GTDB taxonomy): Bacteria > Bacteroidota > Bacteroidia > Bacteroidales > F082 > Limimorpha. The sequence continues at coordinate 31,417 of JAZRYG010000073.1, read as the reverse complement.
CCATGCAGGCGGCAATGGAATTCTTAAGGAAAGAATCCCCTTGAAATGATGTAAATATACCTATTTTCATACTATGATTAGTCTATGCAATCTTCAATACTCTTAAAACCGTAAAAACAAGGCACACCCGACTTCAGTGGTGCGTTCAAGTCCTTGCTTTCAAGCATCAACTTGTTGTCATCATTAATGATGTTTTCCTTTCTTACCTTCTGAGCCCAATGCAAAATAGCATCAATCGTCGGGACGTCTATTTTCAGTTGTTCTGCCATCCATTTAGCGATGCAATTGCCATAATAAATGTCATCCAGAAAAAACCTATGATTTCTATCCACTTCCCAAAGGCCTTCCTCGTTCTTAATGGCAGGGGTGGCAATGGAGACCAAAGTCTGCGAAGTAACAAAAGATTCCTTGACATCGGTATTCTGAGACTGATAAGAAAAACGTTCCAGAGCCAGATAATCCAACATGTGGCGGAAACTCTTCTCTGGATGCAAGGATTTTATTGCCTCTCTAATTTTCGAATAATCGGCATCCAAGTCAGCTAAAAGCCTTGCAGACACATCGTCATAATCTTTATAGAACATTGGAACATCCTCTTTTTTCTCCCAAGTTGGACCATACACTTTATATAGGCCATAGCAACGAGAAGTATGAATAATCTGATTATCAACTGATAATGTCAATGAAATAAAATTGTCGCTTTGCTCCGTATGGCCTTTCCCAAACCACTTATAACCTATCTGTTCAAACAATTCTTCATTCAACTGCTTAAAATAGGATTTCGGATAGCAAGCCGCATAATTCACCGCCTTTCCACCGTATGTAACACCTTTACGGCCATATTCGATGATACGACAAATCCAGGGCAATAAGCCAAAAGCAAAAGTGACAATGTTTTCAAGATGGTATTGCTCTTTGATTTCGTCAACCATCCAATTAAATCCAGCCTGACCATAGACAGTCCCGATGCAAACTGTTTTGTTCTTATCAATATAAGGAGCTATTTCATGAAGACAAACCCTATATTTGTGAACTGGCATACAGAACACAATATAATCAGCATTGGGAATTAGTTCCTCTGGATTACTGGACGCTTTTTTCAATTCGCCTGAATACACACCAAGCACATTGCCATCAGGATCCCTATGTTCAAGTTCAATAACATTTTGCCATTTTTGTGGTCGCGACGTATAAATTGACACATCAAAGACGGAATCCTTCAAAAACGGAATCAATGTATGGGCGCTACTTCCTCCGCCACAGACTACTAATTGTTTATTCATAATAATAAAATTAATATCTTCTAAGTTTTATGTCTAACGCTTTCCCATGTGTTGCGTAATATTTGTTCCTCAAGCCCCCGTGAGTAACTTGATAAACAGGAATTTCCCAATCTTCACCTGTTTCAGTGAAAACAAACCCTTTTGGTGTTATTGCCACGTCCCAACCTATGGAAGGAATTTCATAGAAAAACTTGTGGAATTCCTTGGCCGTTGCCAGCAATTCATCCCAATATGGAATTTTCATTCCTCCAAACTTCATACCCGTATCAGGATGAACGCCTGATACGACCAGATTTTTTTTAATAGTAGGCTCATGATAGCCAACATCCTGAAGACATCCGTCTTCCTCAATACCAACAAACACACCGCCTTGGCTAGCATTATCAACGAAATTTCCGCCAGCACCGAATCGCATTACTGAATCAAAAAAGGACACAGTTCCATCATCATTTAGAAACGTAATCAGTTTGATGGTATTCAAAGATTTTGAATATATAGCATTAATATCTGGATGATTCTCCAATCTTTCTTGAATAATGAATGTCGCATCCCCAAACTTCAATTTCAAAACATCCAAAGAGATCTCCTTATCTTGTGTATAGATATGACCGTCTTGTATTTTCAAGTCGAATGCCCCCCCTTCCACTTTCACCGCTTACTTCCTTGCAAAATGCATCCATATCATGCGACAACATAGAATCAATTAAGGTAAACTCCATCCTTTCTCCGTCATACCAACTCACATTTCCTTTTGAAACTAGAGCGATTGTATGAGGGCAAGGCATACCAAGGCTTTTACAATACTGATAAAAGACAAATTTATCACGAGCCAAAGCTAAATAGTTAAATGTATATAAAGAACGTACATTTTCCCTTTTCCTGATATTCAATATATTCCTCAATACACGAAATTCAGTATATGCCACATAATCTTTAGGGGATTTCCCCTTTAAATCTAAACCATACAAAAAATAATAAGTACACACTTCCTTATACTTAAAAGTCCACGAAAGGTTTTCGCAAACCATTCTAAATTTAGACTTTCGTTTCCCTGAAAATTGCTGCGTATTATATTTTACATTAAAAGGCAACTTGACAGCCTGAAGGTATCTGATGCATAATCTTTTTACTTCAAAAAACAATCCAAATTTATTGGGATGCTTTTCCGAAAGTGGTTGGTAGTAATACCTTTTGTATGGACGCTCATTGTGTATGAGCCAAAATAATCTACAATTCATTTTTTCTAGGTTGTTTTACATATTTAACGAAATAGCATCTTTTATTTCTCAATAGTTCAAATGTCATCTATCATTTCAAACATCACTTCACCTTTCGTGTAAAATAGATCTTTGTTTCCGTATTCAAATATCGTCTATAAGCCGTCTCCACCAATTCATCAGTATAGCAACCAAACATTGTTCCACTAGTAAATTGGAACAACCAACCGCCAAAGCCTCCGACATTTACTTCTATAATATGAGGGCAGCAATCTTCATCCAAAGCCACATCCCATGCCACAAGGTCGTGATGCACTACCTTTGAATGCAGTTCACAAACGAAAGACACAATCTCAGGCCAATTTGGCACGACAAATGACTGTTTGGAATAATCAACATCGTTGAAAGTTTGTTGAATAACCCCATACTGATTACAGACATACTTCCCCAACTCACCATTTGAAGACACACCAACAAATTGACCGCCAGCATGAGCATTATCTACTTCAGCTCCTCTACTGCCAATACGAATTATGCTATTCAATGGATGTACGATTCCCTCCCCATTCCTCCATGTTGCAATCCTTATTGTATTAACCGATGACGAATTGAATTGAGCAAAAAACGGATGTTGGCTAAAAGCTTTTTGGATGAGAAAATCTTCCTTGTAGTTTTTAACAAAAAGTCAGCAGAAAGTTTTTCGCCTCTCTTGTTTTCAAACCCATCGTCACCCCTATAAAAAATGCAAACGCCATGGCCTGAAGATTCCATAGTGGGTTTCAGCACAATCTTTTCCGCTTCAATAGATTTAATATGTTCATCAACTTTAGAATGTAACACACTAAAGTAGTTCTTGTCAAGAAATACACCTCTAACATTACGCAAAAAAGTTTCTGGCAATGTTCCAGAAGGAAAAATCAAATCCAAGCTGTTTTTGTCGGAATAGAAATTATTAAAATTATATGGAGCCAATACAGTTTCCAAACGAGAACATATCTCCAAAGGGACAATGTCTATATTGGGACCGATATAACGCCCAAATACCCGATAGGCTAAAGGAGATATTTTCGAATCATATTGACGCCATTTTTTCAACCATTCATCTTCACCTTCAAGATAGGTTCCCAAATTCGGATTGTAGCGAATCGTATTTTTATAAAAACCCATTGCTCCTTTCCTTCGCTGAGAATTTAAATAACACTCAACTACGTTCTTTATCAGCTTCTTCATTTTTTATACATTTCTTAATCCTTAAAGCAGCAATCATTGGTAATATTCCCATTAAAATAGTCGATATTGTATATGTCATGGCTGCCCCCATAAAACCATAACTTTTAATCAATGGGAATGCTATAATAAAACCAATAGCAGAAGATACCATGGTTATGTTACGCAACAACTTATCATAATTGTGAATCAACAGATAGTTTGTTCCATACACAGCATTCATTGCCAAAAACAACAAAATAATTGACATTAGCCTCATAACCGGAACAGCATCCATAAAGTCTTGCGTATAGAATAAAAGTAATAATGGCTTTGCAAGGACAAAAAGGAGCAATGAGCCTACAGCGGCAATGCTCAAATATAGTTTTGCAAACGAAGAATGCTTGTTGTCGTTTCTAACAAGGAATGGGAAAAATGTTCTTGAAATGACACCAATGAATTGCCACGCAATAGTAGGAAGCTTTTTGCCAGCGTCATACAATCCATTTTGAACAGGATTTCCATATAGTCCCAATAAAACGGTAGAGAAGCTATTGTAAAGATTTGGCATCAGATTATTGACAAAGATGTCTGTGCTACCTTTAATAGTGGAAAGAACAGCATAAAAAGAGGGAGCCTTTAGTTTAACGCCCCAACGTCCAAAAATAAAGAATAAAGCAATTATGCCAGATACGACAAAACCAATTGAAATAAATAAAGGTTGAAGTATATAATCTTCAGGCTTGTGAATAAAAATAAATACTGCTATGGTAAAAACCAATTTTGCTGTAAGGCCCAAAATAGTAATATATTTCATACGTTCCATGGCTTGGAAAAACCATTCCGGATAAAGAACATGCCCAATAAGCATCAACGAAGTTGCAAAAATTGTTGCTCTTGCTTCATAAAACTTTGGAACAGCAAATACCAAAATAATTAAAACCACATAAGAGACAAAAAGGAGTAACAACCTAGCCCATAATACATTTGAAAATATTTCAGACACTTTTTCTATATCACCTCTATTACGAGCAACATCGCGTGTGGCAGTGAAATTAAAACCCCAATCAGCAATGGTCTGCATCCACACAATTACCGCACTGGCAAAAGCAATCTTTCCAAATCCATCTACTCCAATCACTCTTGCCAAATAAGGAATGGTGATCAAAGGAAATAAATATCCAGCCACTTGCAAAGCCGTCAACCATCCAAAATTTGAAAGCAGGGTCTTACCTTCTTTACTTTTGGCAACGCGTCTCCCAAAAGAAATGTAAGATGATATTTTCGTTTTTACAGACATTATTTGCTAAGTTGTTGAATATCTCGAATTAATTTTGTTGCAAACAAAGATGCTCCCACATGATTCATGTGTGTCCGGTCTTGAAAGTACATTTTTTCTTGCGAAAGCTCGGCATCGGCCGAATAATCCCAAAATAGGACATTCATCTCTCGGCAAAGTTGCTTCACCGGATCATAATAACGGCTCTCAGGATTCGCTTTATAAGATGGAGAGACACAGCAAATTACTTTAATGCCTTTGGCATCGGCCAACTGCAAGAACTTACGGAAATAATACATTTTCAAGGTATCAACCGCTTGCGGTTCTTCCGCCTTAATTTCAGGCTCATAATCCATAGTCTTAGTCAGAGCGAGATAACCTTTGGGATAATTGTTTTGTGGATGAACATAATTTCCTATCACGCGCAAACAAGTGGTATTGTAACGGTACAGATTCGACATCATCATAATCCTTGATTTTGGATTCACACTCCAAAATATGGAATCGATGCCAGGTTCTTTGTAGAACGGTTTCATCAAATCCAGATATTTCATGTTGTCGTCTTCATAAATGTCAAAACCGCTTACATCATAAATAATCAGTTTAGGCTGATAACGTGCCGTCACCATTTTCAGAAACCCATAGGAAAGAATAATGCCGTTCCCATCTTCACCTGTATTATAACAAGTCATTCCCAAAGAATCTTCTATGACATCCGGCACATAATGGTGCTTTGCTCTAGAAGAGCCAAACACCAACACATCTTCATTTGATTCCTTGCAAACATAATGCCTGCTTTTTATGCCGCCACCCTTTGAATGGTCGTTCATATATTGGAAGGCTTTGCCACAAACCACATCAACAAGTACAAGAGCGGCAAAGAAAACCAAGATGTTACGGATAAACTTTTTCATACCACTCTCCTTTTAGAAGTTAACATAGATAAACTGGCCACTGTCCAAGACACCTAATGTAAGAATCATGGCGAACAGCATAAGATAGATGCCCCAACGGAAAATCCCTTTCTGTAAAAAGGCAAAACGCTGTGGGAAAAACTCATCCTTGGCATCCTTGAAGACCAAGATGAAAAGTCCTATCGCCAAAATCAACTTTGTGAAAATTTCCAAATCCGACAAATTCGGCATACCCACATTCGTCACCATCTGTCCAATCATAGCACAGGCATCGCCCAAAGTCGGCATACGGAAGAATATCCATGCCAGATTAACCAAGAAGAAAGTCACCACAATGCGAAATGCCTTCACGAGATTGCTTTTCCCTTCGTATTTCTGCAACCCCAAGGCCTTTTCCACGATCTGCACCAAGCCATGGAAGCAACCCCACACGATAAAAGTCCAGTTGGCTCCATGCCAAATGCCACTGACAAGGAAAGTAACGAAGATATTCCAATAGTTTCTCAGTTTGCTACAACGGCTGCCACCCATTGGGATATAGATGTGTTCCTTCAGCCAACGGCTCAATGAGATATGCCAACGACGCCAAAAGTCGGTAATACTGACCGAAAAATAAGGCCGATTGAAGTTGTTAATCAAATTGAAGCCCATCGTCCTTGCTATGCCTATCGCCATCAAGGAATAACCTGCAAAATCGCAATAAATCTGGATGGTGTAGAAAAGGCTTGCCACAAAACAGGTCGCACCATTATAGTGGATATAATTGGCATAAACCGTATCGACAAACAGCCCTAACCTATCGGCAATAACCAGTTTGATGAACATACCCCATAAAAGGTATTTCAATCCTTGCTTGCCTTGCTCATAGTCGAAAGTATGCGTTGCCTTTATCTGCGGCAACAGTTCATCCGCCTTGCTGATAGGGCCCGAAGTCACCTGCGGGAAGAAGGAAACGAAAAGCGCATAATCGAGCAGATTCTTTTCGGCCTCCACCTTGCCATGATATACATCCAGTAAATAACCAACCGCTTGGAAAGTAAAGAAACTGATGCCCACCGGAATAGCCCAGTTCAAGCCTGGCAAAGCGAAATGCAAGCCCACAGCACTGAGACCTTGTGTTATCGTATCATTTAAGAAGTTATAGTATTTGAAAACCAACAGCGGCAGCAAAGCCAAAAGGGCAAAGAGCCAGCCTATTCGCTTTCGTTTATTTGCAAATGTTTGATATTCAAGCAAGTACCCCCCCCCGTACGTTATCAACGTAACTACCAGCAGCACAATGGCAAAGGCAGGTTTCCAATTCATGTAGAGCAGGTAGCTCACCAGCAAAAGGAAAGCCTTTCTCCAGACATTGTATTTGGCTGGAATCAGCCAATACACTCCGAAGATAAACGGAAATATAAGCCAGAAATTGAATGAGTTGAAAGGCATATTAAAAAAAGTTTGTTGTATTGTTATGGGATCATTTGGTTGTAAAATGGTAGAAATGGAATATGAGGCATCAGATGTTCCTTCAATAGTATGTATATGTTCACGATAGAACTATTCTTGAGATCGCTTAACTGATATTTGTTGTTTGGGTGAATGTAGGACACGTTCAATTATTTTTCAAATTATATCACTCTGATTATTTAACTTCATTCTCCTGTGAGCGATTAGTTTCTATGACCATCTGAGTTTCTCTGTAACCCCCGAAGAGCATTTTATCGCGAAGCGATTGGGTGCGTGGGGCGTTAAATATCTACAAATTGTTCGTATTCTGGAGTCAAAGGGACTTCTATTTTAGAGAATGCCACCAAAATTCTTATCATCTTCTTGGATGCAGATAGATCATCAATAGAAGACTGCTGTACACGTTCAAGTTCCTCTAAAGGATTCTTGTACAGATTGCGATAATTAGAGTCGAACTTGTTTATCACATACTTTGAATGGTGATATACATATTGTCTCAATAGTCCATTACCATAGTATTTATGAACTAGGAAGAACATAGATGATATGATTATTACATTTATTGATGCTAAAACATCTAATTGTTCGAACGAATATATTCTAGCAGATATCTTAATGGTATCGTCATCCATTCCTGCGAGGTTTGCATCACCGCCTTTAATAATATCTTTCATCAGAGATAAGTTTTTATCTCCAGGGAACATAAGTAACGAATCTACGACATGTTCTTCTATCATGCCATTTATGCGATTGTCATTATCTTCTACTCGGTCAATCACTTTTTTAGCGCATAGTGGCAATAACGGCAGATAGGCAAGAAGTTTTAATGGCATAGCGTCCTCTTGTATTGAAGTAGCTAAACCCAAAGACGAACTCACAAGATACTTGACATTATCGTAGTCGTTATGCTCGAGCAAGAGTGGATTCATCTCATTCAAAAGACCACAGACGATATTCTTATCTTTAATGAGGTCAGCAAAACATTCAATCGAATGATGTGCAAGTTGCAATGCAATATTCTTTGGAACGCCAATTGATGCTGCCATCATAAAGAGGTACATGATATTGGTTCCTGTCCTAACCTTATTATACACCTCCAAGAATTGTTTGTTAGGCCGTTGAAACATTGTCGAAATAGGTCTTGCAAACTTTTCTTCAAAGGAACCATGCTCCAAATGGTAATGATATTGTTGAACGCATATACCAAATTTGAGTTCCAACAGTTTGTAGTTTTCGTCAACTTCGATTCTATGGTTATATAGATAGTTGTGAATTACTAACAACTGATCGAAAGCGTCTCTTCTCTGATTATTGTTCCAGAATGCAATAGCGAGTTCTCCTCTCATTTGCATCTGTTGATATTCAAGCAATGAGGTTTCAAATGTCTCGTTTCCAATGATGGCATTCAACAATTTCACAGAAGAAGCAGAATCTCCTTTTTGTACATATATACTTGCCATTGTTGAACTAGCAAACATCACTTCTTCCGGGCATAGTGACAATGCTTTTTCTACACATACTATCTCCCAACAATGTAAAGCATTATCTGTTTCTTGAATGTCGTGATAATAGCAGGCTAGAGCATTATTTATAAAAATAGATCCTAATTCGGTTTGAGCGAGCTCCTTATTGCTTTTGTACAAACTCCACGCGTCTTGATACCTCTTTTTGTCAGAGAGAAAGAGCATCAATCTGGCGATACAAACTATCTGGAATACCTCGTGAATTTCGTTTTCTTTCGCTCGAGAAATGATTAACTGTAATGCGTTTTCTTCATTGCCTTCAACAATGACTCTATTTAAAGCGAACTTGACAGCATCAGCATCGACGCATGAGGTTGAGATGCCCGACTGTTCCACTTTATCAAACCATTGCATTAATTCATCAATGTTGTTAATGCCGGCAAGCATAAGCACAGGCAATTTTTCTGAAATCTCTTGCTGCTCGTTGATTAAAGCCAAATACTCTTCATTTAACTCAGGAGTAATTGCAGGTTGTGCATATTGCAAAAGCGGTAATGCTCTTTGGATGTTACCACAGAAAGATAGCTGACTGATAGCATAACACGATGCTACGGCTTTTAGTGGTGTTGACGGTGGTAACATGTCAATAAGATTGATCAAATCTTCAGTAGCGTATGTACAATCTTCTTTTATCAGGTGAGCAAGCTGTATTTGGAGTATGCGAATCAATGTCCTAGTAAAGACACTCATCTCTGATGGAAGTGGTAGATCATGCCAAAGCATAGTTAAATACGACACTTGCGATGCGTCTTGAGGTCTCAATTCTAGAAGTTTGGTCATAAAAGAAGCATACAACCAACCGGCACGCTCATATTCCTTAGCGTTACATAGCAGCATAATAGCGTTGTCGGCATCTAAAATATCAATTGTATGTTTGTGTATGACACGTTCAATGATTACGTTGCTACACTCTTTAAATTCGACCTCCAATAAATCAGTAGTCCAGATTTTCTTAATGAAAGAAGACACTTTTAATTTGCCATCAACTTCCCAAATTAGTCTCTGGGCAAGAAGCCTCTGTATTCTGTCCTTTGGAGTGACAAGCATTGGATTGACGCCAGCTAAAGCTACGGCATCTTCTTCAGTAAAAGGTCTCCAAAATAGAGATAGGCGGGATAATAATTGTAAGTCCTGAACATCAGTTATTATCTCACGCACTTTTCTACTGGCGTATTTCAGTACTTCTTCCTTGTTTGGAATAGAGATGAAATCAATAACTTGCTGTTCTGACAATTTCCAGTTATTAATTTCAAGATACAGTAACAACAAATTGATCAACATTGGATAGCCGCCACTTGTTGATACTATCAAATTGGAAAGACTTTCCGGACATTGTGGTACTGAGGCTCTCAATTCATCAACAGAGATAACAGGTATTGTAAACTGTGCAAAGCCATATTTATCAGCTATAACCGAACTGAAACTTCTTGTCGTAATGAGGACTTGGATTCCAGCGTCAATTGCTTTACGTATATTTTGACAAAGCGCTTCTGTAATTTCTATGTCATATTCAGGCAAGCCATCTATGATAAGAAGTTTGCTTTCCCCAGACTCCTCGATAAATGGAATCAGTGCTGTTGGGTTAAGATCAGTTTTGTAGTATGTGCGAAGAATTAAAGGGCTTTTTTCCGATTTTGCTAAGCCGATTGATTCAGCTATACAGGTCTTTCCGACCAGAATATCTCCATTCAATATTACACATCCCTTCTCGTCTAATTCTGTGCAAATTTTTGTAATGACAGCACTTCTATCAATATGATTGTCTTGTGGTTGAATATTCTTGTTGTTGACCTCTATTGTCTGTATATGGTATGGTGAGCTCTTTTGAAGTTCTCCTAACTGCACAGATAAAGCTTGCTGCATTTTATCAGAAGACTCTATTTTTGAGACTTCTTGAGCCACTTTATTCCCATGACCAAAAATAAAACTGAAATTAAATAGCGACATCTGTTATTGAAGTATAAATGTTAGTACAGCAATTATGGTAGCTAGCCCTACAATAATCTGCCATACTTTCCATGAACATCCATCGCCATGTTTGATGTCTTGTTGAACATCATTATTATTTCCATTGATTTTGGAAAAGTTGAATAGTGCCATATCGTTTCATCATTTATCTCAATTAATACTGTAGCCTCTGCGACCAACGGGAGCTGTGGCGGTCCCTCTGGAGCCCCTACTTCGACAAGCTCAGCACAGGCTTCAAGCACTCTATCGCGAAGCGATTGTACTTCGACCTGGCTCAGCAGAGCTGTGCGTGGGGCGTTAAGCTCAAGGAGCATGTTACATATATGTGACATTTCTTGGCCTCGGCATAATCAAAACATGGTTCGACAAACTCACCAACCGTTTTGCTTCTACTCTCAGCTTACGAAATGTTAACTGTTACCTCGGTTGCTTCGGTTACTCTTGCTGTTCTTGATGCTGCAGCCTCTGCCCTTGTGCTTTGCATCCTTAACTATTGTTTTCCTCTGTCATACTTCGACTTCGCTCAGCTCAGGTGCTGTCGCACCACCTGTGCGCCTGCTGATTTGTATGTCTATAGCGCCACTCCGAGGGCGGAGAACCGCTCCATGTTGATCTTCCCGCCAGGGATGCGGATTTGTTCGCAGGACATCGGGGCGGCATCTGCATCGGGGAGCCGGTTCGCAATCTGACTGTCTGTATTTCAGGGTCACTTCAGTCTCCCGGGTGGAAGGAGGAAGTGTCTGGGCGGCCCCCACACTGTCTTCAACGACTTTCTGTCATATAGTGCTCCTCCTTCCATAGAATGTTTTGAATTTCTTTTGATAAAGACAGTCGTTTCCGGCCAATCGTTATTGTTTCGGCTTATTGCGGGTTCGAAACGGTGTACTTGCGGCCCTATAGTGCAACTACCCCATTTCGGCCATCAGGTTCTTGCGGCCCAGGAGGCTGAAGATTGTGATGGAGTTGTCTTCATTCAGAATCCTAAGGGTCCTGAGAATCTCGTTCAGGGTGGAGCCGCTGGTGGTGATGTCGTCTATAACGAGGATATTCTGGTTCTTGATAGTTGAGCAGAGCTCACGGTCAGCATCTGTGGCGAACTGTAGGAACTGGAGCATGTATGGACGCATCTTGCTCTTCTTCACATCCTTTGCTATCGTGAAGTAGTCTTTGCTGTGGATGAGGTCCATCATCTTGCTGATGGTGGCAAGGGCTTCGTCTTTCTGTGCCTGGGTGTATCTGGGGCGGCCGTTCTCAAGGACGTCATCAAGGTACTGTCTGGTGTAGGCATCGGTATCGAAAGCGATATTGGCGGGCAGAGCCTTGACGAGCTGCATCTGCCTGAGGGTGGGCTGGGCAAAACGGTAGATGTAGCGGAGCATGTACTGGTTGACCTGACTGGATGACTCAGGGTAGATTACCAGATCGTAGTCGTAGAGGTTAATCTTGGTGTTAAGGTCGTTGATGGCTTTCTGGATGAAGTGCGAGAGGTTCTCGTCCTTCTGGATGGAAGGCGAGAATTTGACGTACTGGATGAACTTCGTCCTGGTTTCACTGTCAATTTCGGGCTCGAATTCATAGCCGTAGTAGAAGCATTTGCCGAATGCTTCCACTTGATAGCCGCTGCCAGTGAGGGTGACAAGGTCGCTTGTCCCATCATGCTCGAAGTCGAATTTAAACTTCTGTTGCTCTATATCAAATGTTATGCCCATATATTGCCGTATTTTATCATGTAAAGTATTGTTTTATAATACTTTGTCCCTACAGATTTATTCTGTTTTATCCGTTGGATTTGTGGTCTATATTATTACGCGGAGGCATCATTTCCTCCACACCATCTTATTCGCTGTTGCGCAGGTCATAGTTCTGCCGCAAGCGCGGGTTAGCCTTGGCTTGAGCCGTGAGGGTGTTAAGGAGTTCTTGGTCGAGTAGCATGGTATATTTAATTATGGAACTTATTTTCTTAATTCGTGAATTAGCTTCGCTGAAATCGTGAAATCAATACACAAAACCGACAAAACTTTTTTCTTTTCTTCTTTCTTGTCGGCGGCAACATGCCGCCTTGGGGCGCAGCTGCAACCGCTGCTGCTTTTTGGCTAGCCGTGACTTGCGTCACTCAGTGGGTGCGAAGAAGGATACGATAGTGCAACCAAGTAAGTCGGATAGATTTTATCTAAAATCTGCAAGATAACAAGTGTTTTTAAACCCATAGCAATTTAATTTCATAATAAGGATGGGTATTTCCTAATCGCATCAACAGATTAGCTTCAACCAACTCTGACAACATTCTCTTCACAGTGGATGCAGGGATACCAAGATCTGCCGCAATCTTCATTATTATACCAGTCCACTAAGCTCCGCATTGCCTCATCAGTAGGGAAACCAGGTTCAGTAGTTCTGAAAATGATTTGCCTCGTTCCGTCAGGCAATTGGGCTTCAACTGAATTACTTACCTGCTTGAAGTCGCCTTTGTGCCAAGCATCTTTGGTGCTGTATTTCATCAATACATTATGCAGATTTTTGATGTCACCGATGCTGACACTAATGTCTTCGTATGACTCTCCCAACAAATCCAACACTTCAAAATACCCCGCCACTTCCTGTTGATCACGTTCCTCCAGTTTGCTCATCTTCAGATTATTCAGCAACACCTCAACCTCTTCATTAGTCATCCTTGAGCCTTCAATACGCGTCGAAGCTCCAACGCTCCTTACTGTTGCTATTGACTTCAACTGCTTCAAACTTTGACCTTCGCGTTTTTCTATGGTGTTCCATTGGGCATCAAATCTGTCCAATTGACTGAATTGTTGGATTAAATTCCAACTCAAATTCAACGAAAATGAATATATCTTAGTTTTCACTTGTTATTTTTAAGACGAAATGAGACGATATTGTACGATAATGGTACGAAATAATTGACGCTGAATTGACCTGAATTGTCTTCTTACCCTTTCCTCCACACAATCTTATTCACGATATCCGTATAAGACTGTATGATTTTTCACCACCTTGGTGGAGGCGTTTTCATTTTTGGATACGGATAGAATGAATTATTGCTGCAAAGCTTTTTCTATTTCCTCTGGAGTTGGCAGTATCTTGTTGAGTTCATATTCTGTTATACCGATTGTTGCATCAATTTTACTCAATGCGTATTGTGCGAACAGATTATTTTTCTTTCTGCAGATAAGCAGGCCAATGCAGTTGTTTTCTTGAGGCGTGTTGAGTATGTTGTCAACCATTCCCATATATCCTGCCAGTTGTCCAGCATCAGGGAAGTCGAACTCGGTGGTTTTGACTTCTATGACGCAATAGCGGTGGAGCGGGATTATATAAAAGAGGAGGTCAATGTATTTCTCGTGTCCGGCTGCCGAGAGGCGGTACTCCTGTCCCACAAAGGAGAAGCCTCGGCCGAGTTCGATGAGAAACTGACGGATGTTGCTTACAAGTTGATCCTTGAGTTGTCGCTCGTTATACTGCTCACGTATGTCGGTAAAACTGAGATCATAGGTGCCTTTGATGAGGTCGCGGGCGAGGTCGGCTTCGGGCTGTGGAAGGGTGACATCGAAATTTGTGGCTGCCTGTCCTTGTGTTTCGTAAAGGTTGGTGGACAGCATGTTTTCGAGCATTGTACGTCCCCACTGGTTCTGAAGGCTCTTGCGTACGAAGAAGAGTGCTTTCTGCTGGTTGCCATGGACGGTATCAATGATGGCTTTATGGTGACTCCAAGGAAGACAGAAAATGTGATTGACCATTTCGCCCCCAATTGAGGGCAAATTGGTTTGGGGCATTTCAACCATTTCGCCCCCAACCGGGGGCAGATTGCGAACAGCCTCTGGATAAAGCAGATAGAAACGCTTCATATAGCCGAGGGATGTGACAGAAAAGCCTTTGCGATCGAGGGTGCTTGTGAGGTCTTTGCTGAGTTGCTTGATGACTCCTTGCCCCCATCGTTCTTCAATGTGCATCTCGACGATGTCGCGCCCTAACAACCAGTAATAGCGAAGTTGTTCGGCATTGATGCCACATGCTGCCATAACCTGGCTCTGGCGATACCGCTGGCTGAGGTCTTTAATCCATGCACGATAGTCGGCATCGGTATTGAGACTGTCCGGGTTGGACGATATGAGTTCGTTCTTAGTTGCCATTATGCTTTACTATTCTTGTTGTTTTGTTAATTATTAACATGTAATTTCGTCGGTTCAGTACGTCCTTCAACTCTCCCCTATGCCTGTATATCCTTAGCTAACATGCTCTCCAGACGCCCCGTCACGGAGTCGAATATGAATTTGGATAGGTTATTCTTCACGTATCACACGGATCTGCACGGATCTTTTTTTCTTTCTTCCACGGAACTGCCCGATGCCGGTCAGGATTGACAGATTTTTCAGTACCCCGACTCGTCTTTGGCGTCACCTAATGCAATCTGTGCGTATTCCTCGATTTGTGCCTGCAACACTTCTTTAGGGATGAGAAGTCGCTGGTACTCGGCAACCATAGTTGGACTCATGGAACGGCTGAGTGCGTATTCGACCTGTAGGCTGTCGGCTTCGCGGCAGAGAAGTATGCCGATGCTGGGGTTTTCGTTGGAGCGCTTGACATCGCGGTCGAGAGCTTCGAGATAAAACTCGAGCTGACCAAGGTCACGGGGGTGGAACTTGCCAGTCTTGAGCTCTACGGCTACCAAACACTGTAGGCCTCGGTGATAGAAAAGGAGATCGCACTTAAAGGTTGAACTGCCCACCGGCAAGCGGTATTCTTCTTCCATGAAGAGAAAGTCTTTGCCAAGTTCGAGGATGAAATGTTTCATGTGTTCGACCATGGCCTTGCGCAAGCGTGTTTCCTTGAATTTCTGCGGGAGACCGAGGAGATCGATGTATATGGTGTCGCGGAGCTGGAGTGGTGAATCTGGGTACTGCTCTTTGAGCACCCGAGAGAGATTGGTCTTGTCGCCCCCTACAAGCGAACCGTAGGCATCATTGGCGATGACACGCTGGAGTTCTTTGTATTTGAGGTGCTCCCGATGGGTGTAGAGAATGTAGAAGAGGCGTTCCTCGGCACTTTTACGACGAGTGAGTATTTCCAAATGATTGGAGATAATGGTGAGTGTGAGTATCTTAGGCATTTGTGCAGAACGGTTCTGCACAATTTGATTTGTGTCCGTTGCTATTTGTGCAGAATCGTTCCGCACAATTTGTGGAAGCTGACTTTGACCGGCTAATGTGAACTGTAAAGTTTCGGTTTGGCCGATACGCTGTAGCAGCCCCTGGAAATCCGGCGATGAATATGAGTCGTAGAAAAGCACCATGTTGTAAATGTTTCTGCGACCATAGCCTTTGAGCGTCGGGTCTTGAATGCGGAGGTATTCGCTCAATCGTGTGACGACTGCCGATCCCCATTCTTCGCTTTGGAGTTTGGCTGAAACGTATGCTCCAACATGCCAATATATGAGCAGCGCTTCCTCGTTGACAGTCTTTGCGGCAGCCTGCCGATGAACTTGTATGATTCCCAACACCTCTTGAAACTGTTGTTCTTCGGCGGTGTAATTTGGTTGTATGCTGACATCGTTTGCCATATCGGTATGATGCTTTGCTTTGTTTGTTGCTATTTGTTGTTTGTTTATGTTGTCGCATCACCTGTGCGTCCGCAGATGGGTCTGTATTACATTTTCCCTCAGCGGTTCCCACGCACCGTCCTTCCCTTCCATGATGAAGGTTCCGCTTTCGAAGGTGATGGGTTATGGGTGACGGGGGTCTCCACATATCACGCGAATCTTTTTATTGGATAGACAAATCATTGCGATACGAGCGATACGCGGAGTTTTTTTCGCATCATTCAATTTTCACCCAATGTCCTGTTTTCGACGGTCCTTCCCAAACGATGCCCAAAGCTTTCAGGTCGCGCTTGATAGTGCTTATTCGCACATCCAACTTCTTGCATAATGTCTCTTTCGATATGCTATTGTCACCATCTATCAGCTCCAACAGCTTAGCTCTTCGCACCCGTTGGGGTTCATTTTGGGGTTCATTTTGGGGTTCATCTTCATGTCTTTTTCTCCAAAACCTAATCATCACAAAACTGCCATCCTGCACGAACTCTGGCTCATGAAGGCCATCGGCAGTACACAAATTCATCATCCTCTTGACGCCACTGCCCCAGCTCTCCAAGAAAGCACTCATATAGAGCACCTTCGCCATCAGCAGGTTATATGGGAACGACTTATGAGGCAGCAGGATACTCTCCACTGTAAGCTCCCGAGGCAAACGCCCTGGATTATCAATCTCCACACGATCATCATAGATCGCTATGCTCACAAACAGATTGTATCGCTCATACTGGCGGTGGCAAAGGGCATTCGTAAGCGCTTCTCGCAAAGCCTCCGCCGGAATCTCCAAATGCTCCCTCCACCTTGTGATAAGGGCATCCATGATATGTGTAAGGCACATCGCCCCACACATAGCCGTCGAAATGCATTGCTATCACCTGTTCACCATTTTTGGCCTCAGGCACATCGACATACTCAACCATCACATCAACGGCAGGTTCCAGTCCCGTCAGGGCATTGGCGATTTCCTGACGTGTGCTGTCGTTGACTTGCTGTCCGATGATTTTCAGGGAATTTGGAGTAACGCCAAATATGAGCCAGCCACCATCAGTGTTCATGAAAGCGCAGGCTGAGTGCATGCCGTCCTTCAGCTCACCGGTTGACTTCTTCAGCTCCAGTGTGCGGGTTTCGCCTTGTGCAATCAGCTTTTTTATTTCATCTATCGTCATAATGGAGGGATGGGTTATTGGTGATGATTTTTGGAAACAAATCTGTCACCAATCTATCATTAATCTTTTTTTCTGTTCCATTAGGTTAGAGACTGGTTGTGTCCGGCAGGAATATGTTATTGATTTGTTTCCTAATGACTATATCTTTCCAGCATAGCCGTTCAGCGTGAGGGATGCCTGCTCGCAGGCATGGTGGCTTCGAGGTGGGAAAACATGTACCCGATTTTGCCTTTTTGGGTACATATTTCATTCAGTCATGATCCGTGGGCTAGCTTCCTTCTTGTTTTCTGATTGGTTCAAGAATAGTTGATACAATCTAGTGTTGATATAGAAATTTTCTCTGCCTATTTTTACTTTTTCCAACAATCCTGCTTTCACAATCATTTCCAAATACTTTGCTCCTGTTTTTCTCTGGACTTGCATATCGTTGCAAATGAACTCAATTTTAGTATAAGGATGGAAAAACAGATTGTTTATGAGTTCGTGTTTATAGGCAGGTCCAAATAATGGTCTGAGAATCGCCTTATATTCACCCATCATGGTCGAAATCTCCCTTACCATAGAAGAGGTTTGCCTTGATGTTTCCTCAACCCCTCTCAAAATAAACAATATCCAATCTTCCCATTCTTTAGCATTATCCTCATTTTTGTCCCTAACAGCTTGGAGCAATCGAAAAATCCTTCATTGACAAATCAGCTTTGTACAAATCATCTTCAGTAGTGATGATGTTTTCAATTTCAGAGCTGTCTTTTGCTTCCTGCAATGTTAAGGAACTAATCAAAATGTTCTCGTTGGGAATTGTCAAAGCCACACCTTTGAGTTCGGCCAAGGCCCTATTGGCTTTGGCCAATTGCTTCAAGACATTTTTTGTCTTCAAATCATACTTTAAAGGCAAATTCGGTATTTCGTACTTACAATTCATCTTATCTTCTTGGTTTTATGCTTGTCAGTATTCAGAAAGCAACTAAAGGATGATATGTTGGTTTGACGAGTCAAAAGAAGCACCTTGGTGCAGACTGCCAACGGCAGTAAGGATTGGTTGCCGATGAGGCCCCTCGTTGTCGCCTCGCGTAATTTGTTATTGATTTGTGTTAGATTTGTTTCTTAATGACTATATCTTTCCAGCGTAACCGTTCAGCCAGTCATATATGGCTGTATCTCCGTTGGAGCGCAACGAGAATGCTGCGTTCGGCCATTGGTGTGAGGTTCCGGAAAGTGGTGAGTTGCTTCAACTTTTCCAAAGGCATTTCCAGCAGCAGTTTTGCAATGCATTCATCTGAGAACGAGTTAGACACCACATTGACACCTGAAAAATCCAATGCAACGCGGATGCCTTGGTCAAGGAAAGAATGAAGTTCTTGGCGTATCTTTGCTCCCATATCCCGTGTACCGAAATCAGTTCCATATTGGGAGAATGCGAATGACGTGTCGGCAGGGAGGTCCTTCCATAATTCATTCAACTCTTCTGTCTCGACAAAACTCTCGTTATACTGCACTTCTGCATCGGTACGATGCTCCACCACATCGTTGGGATCTATTTCACTTGAAGTGCTAATCTCCATATATACGATGGTGCCTTGCCACAATCCGTTTTCAACTGTTTCCGTGATACCATCCTTGCTGATGAGCTTATGATGCCCTGAGTGAATGACAAACTGCAACCCCACGTCTTTCATCAGCCGGGAAGTGGCATACAGCCCAAATCCCATCCCTTTGCCATCTGTGACAGAATCTTCCAAACACAAGCGTATGGCCTCTTCCTCTGTAATGTTGCGGAACTTGTCATTCTCTGCAAGAGACTCTCGGATTCCCATGCCATCGTCAGCGACTAAGACACGGAGAACTTCCCTTTCGGCATCAAAATGCGTCATGGCGGTTCCTATCGGCCTTCCTGAATGTATGTGAACATTATCCAGAATCTCGTAAAAGCAGTAACTTAATGCCTGCAACACGCTGACCTCTATCTCGAAATGTGAAGTTAGGGTCTTGAGCACATTCTGATAGACATCGTTGAGTGTATGTGCGTCAAACACATCAATACTGACATCATCCTTGCCGCTAAAATATTGCTTTAACAGGAATGAAACGTTCATCGTTTTTGCTTTTTATGTGTTCTTATCGGGGTATTTCTTGATATTTCTTCTTCTGTTAACGGTTCAAACGCCCCATCCTTCCCTTCCATGATGACCGTCCCGCTCTCAAGACACTCCAAGCTATGCCATTGTCCTTTGGGCACCACGATGCCGGTGGTCTCGCCTCCCGCTTCGATGAGGTATTTGCCTGTCACGTTGCCTTGGTCGTCGTAGAAGATCCAATTGACCTTGCCACGAAGTATGGCCACGCTCTCCGATGAATGAAGGTGACGGTGTATGGGCAGCACCGTACCCGGCTCCAAGGCGTTCAGCATACGCTGGCTTTGGTCGTGCTCACTGTTGCGCAAGTCGAAGTGCTGCCGCAGACGCGGGTTGGCCTTCGCTTGGGCGGTGAGGGTGTCGAGAAGTTCTTTATTAAGTAACATAATTGGTGATTATATTATTTCTCCACGTATCATACGGATTTGCAGGTATACAATGTCATTTATCTCGTCAACACCTCCACAATCCTCTCCGCAGCATGTCCGTCCCACAACTCCGGTATTCCGCCTTTCTTCCATTGTCCGGCAAAGAGCATGTCAAGCGCGGGCTTGATGGCATCGGGATTGGTGCCGATGAGTTCGTTGGTGCCTACCATCATGAAATTGTGCGCGCACCCGCGATGATGGTGACTTGCATATTGTATGTATGTTCGTTAAAAAATGACTAAAGTCTTCCGTCCACGATCTCTCTGTTCAGGAAGCCTTTCACGTCGTAGATGACATGACGGTCTTTCACCAGCTTGGTGACATCGAGGTCGGCGAACTCTCTATGCGAGACGGCGAGAATCACCGCGTCGAACTGTTCTTTCGGCAGTTCGTTGGTGATGTCGATGTCGTATTCGTGTTTCGCTATTGCGGGGTTCGCCCACGGGTCGTAGATGGTAAGGTTGAGGTTGTATTCCTTCAACGCCTTCACGATGTCGGCGACCTTGGTGTTGCGGCAGTCGGGGCAGTTCTCTTTAAAGGTGAATCCTAATATCAATATGTGTGAGTTGAGGACCTGGATGCCTTTCTTGAGCATCAGCTTGATGGTCTGGTCGGCGGCGTAGGCTCCCATCCCGTCGTTCATCCTGCGGCCGGCGAGGATGATTTCCGGGTTGTAGCCGTATGTCATGGCGCACTGTGCGAGGTAATACGGGTCAACGCCGATGCAATGTCCGCCTACGAGACCCGGCTTGAACGGAAGGAAGTTCCATTTCGTCGCTGCGGCTTCAAGGACGTCGTTGGTGTCGATGCCCATCTTGGTGAAGATCTTCGACAGCTCATTGACGAAAGCGATGTTGATGTCGCGCTGTGAGTTCTCGATGACCTTTGCAGCTTCTGCGACTTTCATTGAAGGAGCGAGGTGTGTGCCGGCAACGATGACTGAAGAATAGACCTCATTCACGAGCTTGCCGATTTCAGGTGTCGAGCCTGATGTCACTTTCTTAATCTTCTCAACGGTGTGAAGTTTGTCACCAGGGTTGATACGCTCCGGCGAGTAGCCCGCGAAGAAATCGACGTTGAACTTCAGGCCTGAGACCTTCTCGACCACCGGGATGCATTCATCTTCCGTCACGCCGGGATAAACCGTTGATTCATAGACCACGATGTCGCCTTTTGAAATCACCTTGCCCACTGTCGTGCTTGCGCCATAAAGCGGTGTGAGGTCAGGGTTGTTGTGTTCATCAACAGGTGTCGGGACGGCGACGACATAGAAGTTGCAGTCTTTGATTTTTTCAATATCCGCCGTGCACACAAAACCGTGGTTATTGATAGCGTCCTGAAGGATGTCGTCAGCGACCTCGAGAGTCGCATCATGCCCGGCCATCAGAGCCTCGCAGCGTTTTGCATTCATATCGAAACCGACAGTCGGGTATTTTGTCGAGAAAAGTCTTGCAAGTGGGAGACCTACATATCCGAGGCCTACGACACAGATTTTTATGTCTTTATTCATGGAAAATTGTGTTTGTTTCAATTATAGATTATTCTTGTACCATTCAATCGCCTCATTCAAACCCTTCGCAAAGTCATATTCGGGGTCGTATCCGAGGAGACGTTTTGCCTTGCTGATGTCGGCGTTGGAGTGCTTGATGTCGCCAGGACGGTCGGGTCCGAAATGAGGTTCGATGTTTTTGTTTAATGCTTTCGTCAGATCGTAATAAATATCAATGAGATACTCGCGTCCGCCGTATGCGATGTTGAATGCCTCGCCGGAAGCCTCGTCAGGTGCGAGGCAAGCCTTGAGATTCGCTTCGATAACATTTTCGATATACGTGAAGTCGCGGCTCTGCCTGCCGTCGCCGTTAATAGTTGGCTGTTCATCGTTCAGAAGCATCTTGATGAATTTTGGAAGAACTGCCGCGTATGCTCCATTCGGGTCCTGACGTCTGCCGAAGACATTGAAATATCTCAACCCAATGGTTTTCAATCCGTAATGACTTGAATATTGCTTCGCCCATTCTTCGTCGCAACGTTTGGTAAGTGCGTATGGTGAGAGGAGGTTTCCTTCCACACCTTCCGTTTTTTGCAGATGTTCTTCATCACCATAGACAGAACTTGAAGAAGCATAGACGAAAGTCTTCACTCCATTCTGACGGGCTGCTTCCATCATGTTGAGCGTACCCTGAATGTTGTTCTGACAGTAAAACAATGGCATCTCGATGCTGCGCGGCACGCTACCCCAGGCAGCTTCATGCATCACATAGTCGATTCCCTGGCAGGCCTTCATGCAAGTGTCAAGGTCCTTGATGTCGCCTTTGACAAACTCGCAATCGGGATTGTTAGCGAACAAGTCCACATTGGCCTTTCTGCCAGTGCTGAGGTCGTCCAGACAACGCACCTTATATCCGAGATTCAGAATCGCCTCACATAAATTGGAGCCAATGAAACCAGCTCCGCCGGTAACGAGGAATTTGGTTCCTGCGGGAAATTTAAGATGTTTATATGACATATATCGACTTAATTAGTTAGGATTTTTTGATTAGATTTTCAGTTATGATTTTGAGCGAAGCGACCTCTCAAAAAAAGATGACTTCATTTATTTTCAGAAAGATTTTTAGTATAGATTTTCAAAATCTGACGCATTTACCTGTCTCTTCATCGAGTCTCCAGCATTCAGAGTAAACTCCTTTGGGACTGAAATTAATGAGCATTCCGAAACGGAAGTTTTGAAGTTTCATGTATGACCAAAGCTGTCTCCTGTGATCATCACTGATATAGTTAATTGCTTTAAGTTCCAATAATACATTCCCGAGGCCTTTATCTGTGGCGACAAGGTCAATTCTTCGTTTGACAGGAGATGGGCGTCCCTTGTAATATACAGGAAATTCTTCTTGCCGGTGAACGATAAAACCGGCTTCTTCCAACTCACAATACAAACCGGCTTCGTAGGTAAGCTCGTCCATATCACTGTGGAAATAGTTGTAAGAAGCAAATGCACAACCAACAATCTTTGAAAACATGTAGCGCATTGCTTGGGTAAATTCAATTTCAATCATATTAAGGAAAATCTATAAATGTAAAGCAATCTAAAGTCTATGTTAAGTAATGATTTAAAAATTTCAACTAAAAATCATTCCGAAAATGTTCTTACGATTTTTTTCATTTTGGTCGGGCACAGCCCTCAAAATCATGACTAAAAATCTCCTCTAAAATATTAGACGTTGGGTAGTTAAATGTTGTATTTTGCTTCAAAACAACGAATCACAACATTTAGTCTCTCTTAAATATATCTCTCGTATATACTTTTTCTTTCACGTCGTCCAAGCAGCTGTCGTACCTGTTGGCGATGATGGCCTGCGAGCGTTTCTTGAACTCATTGAGGTTGTTTACAACCTCGCTCCCGAAGAAGGTGCTTCCGTTTTCGAGCGTCGGTTCGTATATTATCACCGTCGCGCCCTTGGCTTTCACGCGTTTCATCACGCCTTGTATCGAGCTTTGGCGGAAGTTGTCGGAGTTGCTCTTCATCGTCAGGCGATAGACTCCTATAATGCATCGACGTTCAGCGTCGGGGTTGAAGCTGCCGCGGTCGTAGTAGTCGTAATAGCCCGCGGTCTTCAGCACCTGGTCGGCGATGAAGTCCTTGCGGGTCCTGTTGCTGTCCACTATTGCCTGTATCAGGTTCTGCGGCACGTCGTCGTAGTTGGCCAAAAGCTGTTTGGTGTCTTTCGGCAGGCAGTAGCCGCCGTAGCCGAAGCTCGGGTTGTTGTAATGGTTGCCGATGCGCGGGTCAAGGCCGATGCCGTCGATGATGGCCTGTGTGTCAAGCCCTTTCATCTCGGCGTAGGTGTCGAGTTCGTTGAAATACGACACGCGCAGCGCGAGGTAAGTGTTGGCGAACAGCTTCACAGCCTCTGCCTCCTTCAAGCCCATGAACAGCGTCGGGATGTCGTCTTTTATCGCACCTTCTTGCAGAAGTTTCGCAAAAGTATGTGCGGCATCTCTCAGCTCATCGGGGTTGTTCACCTCGAACAGTTTCGGTGTCCCGACGATGATTCTGGAAGGATACAGATTGTCGTAAAGCGCCTTGCTCTCGCGGAGGAACTCCGGTGCGAAGAGCAGTCGGAGGCTTTTGCCGTAACGCTCGTACAAACGTTGGCAGTAGCCGACGGGTATGGTGCTCTTTATCACCATTATCGCCTTCGGGTTCACTTCCAACACTTTGTCTATCACGTTCTCCACAGCCGATGTGTCGAAGAAATTTTTCTGCGGGTCGTAGTTGGTAGGCGCGGCTATCACCACGAAGTCGGCGTCACGGTAACCTTCCTCGGCGTTGAGTGTCGCATGAAGGTCAAGCGGTTTGTTGGCGAGGTAATCCTCGATGTAGTCATCCTGGATAGGCGACTTCCTGTTGTTCACCATCTCCACGCGTTCCGGCACGATGTCAACAGCCGTCACGTGGTTGTGCTGCGCCAGCAGTGTGGCGATCGAAAGGCCGACATAGCCGGTCCCTGCTACTGCAATATTCATACTACAATTCTTTCAAATTATCAATGCAAACTTTCAGGCTGTCGGTCCAATACGGTATTTCGATGCCGAAAGTGTCTTTAATCTTTGTCTTGTCGAGTACCGAATACGACGGGCGCACCACCGGGCTCGGGAACTCACTGCTGTGGCACGGTCTCACGTCGCAGCCTTTCTGACCCGAGAACTCCTGTATCATCTTCGTGAAGTCGTACCAGCTGCACACGCCCTCGTTGGAATAATGATACACGCCGCCAACCGGCTTTTCAAGTATTTTGACGATGGCTTTGGCGAGGTCGAGCGCGTATGTCGGTGTCCCGACCTGGTCGAAGACGACTTTCAGTTGCGGCTTCGTGGCGGTGAGGTTAAGCATCGTCTTGCAGAAGTTCTTCCCGAACTCGCTGTATAGCCACGCCGTGCGAATGATGACGTAAGCCCCTCTCCTGTCTCCATCGAAGACTCTCATGATGTTTTGTTCACCGTGGAGCTTCGTGAGGCCGTAAACGCCTGTCGGCGTCCCTTTCTGGTCTTCCCTGCACGGCACGTTGTATGGTTCTTTCCCGAACACATAATCGGTGGAGATATGCACCAGCAGTCCTCCGACCTCTTTCATCGCAACAGCCAGATTCTCAGGTGCGTATGCGTTCAGTTTCTCAGCCAAAGCATCATTCGACTCGGCTGCATCGACATTCGTATATGCCGCGCAATTCACTATGGCGTCAATTTTCTCAGCTCTGACAACAGTGCGAACCGCCTCAATATCAGTGATGTCGAGAATCGTCGTCTCATTGCCTTCCTGACTCACCACATCAGTGAAAACATATCTGTCTTTAGTCGTTTGGGCCACGATTCTCATCTCATTGCCAAGCTGTCCGTTGGCCCCTGTCACAAGAATATTCATTTCTCAATAATTCACAGCTTCGCCCTCTCAGTCACAGTCTGAGTCGGTCAAACACCCTAATTTCTTAATAATCAATATATTACGCCACAATCATAGGCATTCTATATGTTTGCAAAGTTAGAAAAAATTATATTACTCCCGACATGGTAATAAAAAAAATGCTGCGGAGTAATCCACAGCATTTTCATTACAATTTGATTTTTAAATGTCAGATAACTGACGATATGATTAATACTCATCTTCGTGGAAGAAGAAGTCATCTTTGGTCGGGTAGTCAGGCCAAAGGTCTTCGATTCTTTCGTAAACCTCGCCTTCATCCTCAATCTCCTGAAGGTTCTCAATGACTTCCTGTGGTGCGCCTGTGCGCATCGCCCACTCAAGAAGCTCCTCCCTTGTTGCCGGCCACGGAGCATCCTCCATTTTCGACGCTAATTCTAATGTCCAATACATGATATTATCTTTATTTTTTTCGGGGTGCAAAAATACTACAAAAAACACTTTTGTCAAGCGTTTTTTTTATTTTTTTTATTCGCCCACCACCAAACCATTCATAATATTGATTATCAACATATTAACTATTGAAACACTCTTTTAACTTTTCATAAGATTTCACACCGAACCATATTCAGTTAGAAATGACGGGGAAGTCTGAAAGAACTCCGCTCACAACTTTCAAAACATCTCTCTTAATCTTCAACGGGTAGCCATTTCTCATCGTTCTCGGTGAAACTTCTCGACATCACGAAGAACAGGTCAGACAGTCGGTTCAGATATCTCATTATCAATTCGTTGACCTCGTGTTCCCTGTTCATCCTCACCACGGCGCGTTCGGCTCTTCTGCATACCGTGCGGCATACGTGACAGTGTGAGGCGAGGATGTTTCCGCCAGGGACGATGAGTCTGTCCAAAGGCGGCAGTTTCGCGCTGATCTCGTCGATGTTCCTTTCGAGAGACTCCACGTCGTTTTCGGTCATCTGCGGCAGTTGTTTCTTCAACTCGCAGTCCTCGTCGGTGGCGAGCAGGCACTCCATCACCATCAGCCGTTTCTGTATCTCAGTGAGCAGCTCGCGGAACCTGTCGGTCGAGTCCATGAGCACAGCGATGAACGCGCTCAGCTCATCAATGGTGCCGTAAGCCTCAAGCCGCACATCGTCCTTCCCGACCCGCGTGCCGTTGACCAACGACGTTGTACCCTTGTCTCCTGTTTTTGTATATATCTTCATAATCAATCATTTAAAAAATTCACTCTCAACTCTCCACTCTAAAAACTAAAGACTAAAGACTAAAGACTAAAGACTAAATTAAAACTTCAAAACGAAGTGTTCCTTTTTCAGCCTCTCCATCACGAAGGCGAGTCCGAAGCTCCAGCAGTCGATGCTCAGCCGCACCTCCTCGCTCTTTCGCAGCCTTTCCCAGTCGGCCTCGTCTTTTCTGCTCTTGTGAATGCCATTGACGACCATGATGCAGTCGTTTTCCTTGAAAACCAACGGGTTGTCATTCACAAAGGCCTTCAGTCTCCTGTTCAGCTCATCCTCACGCCCTTTCTTCGGAAGGTGCTTCAACACCTTGCTGTACAGGTCAAAAACAAGAGGCGAATGGAGATGGAAATCCCCTTTCGCCTTTTGCAGATATTTGAAATAACTGACAATCACTTATTCCTTTACAAATTTAACTATCGATGCGCCCATCTTCACGAAATAAACGCCGTTGCTGAGTTCGGAGACGTTGACGGTGTTTTCGCCGGCTTTAGCATTGACGCTCATCACCATACGGCCTGTCATGTCGATGACTTCAACCATAGTGTCGTTTTCGGCGATGAATCTGAAGCTCGACGTTGCAGGGTTCGGATATACGCTGAATGTCGTGGCGCTGACTTCTTCGACTGCGTTGTAGTCTTCGCCATAGACCTCTACATTGGTCACCTCCCATGTCGAGGCGGCTGCTGCCGTTGAGGTGTATCTGAAAGCGATGAACAGTTTGAATGAGTCTGTGACATCGAATGTCGCGGCGCCTGACTCCTGCCAGACATAGCCGCCTTCCGACCACTCGAACTCCGAGGTGATGTCCTGCCACTCATATTCTGTCGGGTCGCTGACGCCGTCGTATTCGTTTGACATCATGACTTTGAGGGCGTCGCCGTCGAAGTTGAAGCAGTTCAAGAAGCTGATTATCACTTTGTTATAAGAGCCGTTTCTGAAGATGTTCGGAGAGATGAGCCAGTCTTCATTGACGTTTGAGGCGCCGCTTGCGTAGCCGCTCATCTTGGCGAAAGGAACGCCGTCATAGACGGATGTTGACCATTCCTGTGTGCCGGTGACGTTGTAGGCCGTGAATGGTGCGAGGGCTCCGTCGAAATCGACGTCTAAGAGGCAGTTGGAGTCGGCTGTTGTCGCTGATGCTGTCGGGTATGTCCCGTCGGTCTTGTAGTCGATGCCGTCGCCTGTGTTGGTGAACGGGAAGATCGCGAAGTTGTATGTGGTGTTGCCGGCGAGCTGTTTGAACT
This sequence comes from Bacteroidales bacterium, assembly GCA_045600605.1. Taxonomy (GTDB): domain Bacteria; phylum Bacteroidota; class Bacteroidia; order Bacteroidales; family F082; genus Limimorpha. The sequence goes on along the minus strand of JAZRYG010000073.1, from coordinate 3,325 downwards.
CGACTTCGGTGCCTGACATCACGTTGTAGGCGACATTGCCGTCGGCGGCGTCGAGGTCGTTGGCGACCGGTGTGCCGTCTGTCGGGACTGTTATCGTGCCTGTTGAACCGATGACGAGGTAGCCTCTCGGGAGCTGTGCGCCTGTCGAGGCGGCCCATGAGAGTCCGATGGTGTTACGGTCGGCCTCGGCGGTGAACTGTGTCGGGTAGTTGCTCGGTTCCGGGTCGAGTGTCGGGCTGCCGCCTGCGATGAAGATATACACAGGTGCCGTCACGTTTGACGTTGACTTGTAGCATCCGAACAGAGGGGTGCCTCCATGGTTGATATTGAAGTGCATGTAGCATTGTTCGACGCCGCCGTTCGATGTGGGGACGCACGCGCCGTTGCTCATGCTGATTGTCCACTCGCCTTTGCTGTCGAGGCTGGTCTGTGTCTTGAGGTAGTTGCCGCCGCCTGCTGCGTAGAGGTATCCGCCTTTGACTTCATCGTAGAATGTCCATGCGCCTTCGCCGCCGCCCACCGTGAACTCGAACGGTTCTGTATCGCTGGTGGCCGACACCGCCACTGAGGTCGAGATCGAGCTGCCCGTCTGCGTCGTATAGACGGCATGACGGTTGTTTGATTTCTGGTACGACATCATGAATGCCGAGTCGGCTGCGTCGTTATAGCCGACTAAAAGAACCTTCGCGCCGACATAAAGCTCTGATGTCGATGTCACCATGTTGTAGGTGTTTGTCTGTGCCATTGCACCGAAGCCCATGACCATTGCCAACAGGCTGAATAATAGTAGATTACGTTTCATCCGTATAATTATTTTTGTTAATGATTTGGTTTATTTACGATTATATTTTCTCCACTGATTTAATTTCCGGCAGGACGCTTTTTATCGTTTTCTCGATGCCGTTTTTCAGGGTCTGCATGCTGTGCGGGCAGTCGCCGCAGGCACCTGTCAGGCGCACCATCACGGTCATGTCGTCGGTGAGTTCGACGAACTCCACGCCGCCGCCGTCGGCCTTGAGATAAGGCTCAATCTGAACAAGTATGTTCTTGATTTTCTTTATGATAACTTCTTTTTCCATGACTAAAGGATTTCTTGGATAATGTTATTTGCGAGTTTGTTGAACGCTGCCGTGACTGGTGAGCACGGGTTGTTGAAAGTGTAAGGCTGGCCTGTGTCGCCTGCGTTTGCCACCTTCTCGTCGATTGGGATTTGTGCGAGAAACGGTATTTCGAGTTCCTTGGCGAAGTCTCTGCCGTGGCATTCGCCGTAGATGTAATATTTCTTTTCTGGCATGTCCGACGGCGTGAAGTACGCCATGTTCTCGACGAGTCCGAGTATCGGGACGTTGACGCCTTTGTGTTTGAACATCATGGCGGCGCGGCGCACGTCGGCGAAGGCCACCTTCTGCGGTGTCGTCACGATGACGGCCCCGTCGATGTTGTAGTTCTGCGCGATGCAGAGCTGTATGTCGCCTGTTCCCGGCGGCATGTCAACGACCATGAAGTCGATCTCGCCCCAGTCGGTGTCGCCCATGAGCTGTGTCAGTGCGCTCGATGCCATAGGTCCGCGCCAGATGAGCGGCACGTCGGAATCAACCATATTGCCGATGCTCATCAGCTTGATGCCGAATTTCTCGACGGGCACCATGATAGTCTTGCCGTCCTTGTCGTAGCACTCCGGCTGCCTGCCTTCCGTGCCGAACATAATCGGCACCGACGGCCCGTAGATGTCGGCGTCGAGCAGCCCCACGCGGAAGCCCTGCAACGCGAGAGCGATGGCGAGGTTCGCCGAGACTGTCGATTTGCCCACGCCGCCCTTGCCCGACGCAACGGCGATGATATGATGCACCTTGCTGAGGTTGTTAGGGATCTCCTCCGAGATGATGTCAATCTTGACACCCTTGAAGGCCTCCTCCAAGGCATTCTTTGCCGAATCAATCAGAAACTGGTTCTTCTCATCACCGAGTTTCTCGAAAAAAAGATGGAACCTGATGAGGTCAACACCCACTTCAAGTTCCTTAACCATCTCTAAATCAACGATGTTACTTCCTTTCGGGAAATAAACCACGTTTTTCAAGACTTCAATGACTTTCTGTTTTGCTGGTATCATTATGTGAAAATTAATTCGATTTTAAAAGGCTGCAAAGTTACGAATTATTTTCAATAACCGAAAAAACACCACAAATTATTTTCTCACCACGAATGTTTTTTCACCACAAATGGCACGAATGACACGAATGACACGAATATATTCTACGGCCCAATGCAACAGATGTTGTTTTCTTTTGACCACCCTGGTTGTACTCCGTGTGCCGGAGGCACACCACCCTATTAACCCCATACGAAGCGCAGCGCAGTGTGGGGCCAGGAAGACACGACAGGGAAAACAAGCCCTCGACGTAACAGACATACAGACGGGGCATGCCCCGTCTCTCCACTCTCAACTCTTCACTCCCAACTCTCAAAACTAAAAACTAAAGACTAAAAACTAAAAAACCTCCTGTACTCCATATCGAACACGCCGTACTTGGCGAACGCCGGAACCGCGAGCATCAGACGGCTGCGGGAGCCTTACGGTCACGCTCTTGTCGTCGTTGAATGACACCTCCGAGTCCTCCGGCGTGTATTTCTGAAGGCTCGTGACGGGGAACCCGACGAAGACGATGCTGTCGTCACTGTCCTTGATGAGCCGGTGTGTCGGCTTGAATTGCCTGATATAACGAAAGCACAGCCACGCGCTCCACTCGTACGCACGGTAGAACGTGCCCTCTTGAAAAAGGTTAACCACGCATTGCGACTCAGCCGTGTCTCTTTTTTTCTCTATCTCCAGTATTTCTGACAATTGTGACATTGGTGTTGGTTTTTAAAATTTCGCCGCCTCCGGCGGCTCTGTTTTTTTTCCGAAAGAAATTTCGGGATGTCGGCTCGGTAGCTCGCCTGGGGGCGAGCGCCGACACCCCGGAATTTCTTTACGCTGCGCGTCTGCACGTCTCGCGCCCTGACAAAGGTCAGTTCTATCACGGGCAGACGGGCCGCACCGTGCAACCGTTGTACCGACAGTTGTAGTTCATGTAGAAATAGCTCGAGTTGAAGTACAAGCCGCGACCGCTGCTCGGACAGCTCGTGTTGAGCGAACTCGACCAGTAGTCGCCGTTAGAGCCCGCACTGCTGAGGCTCGTCCCATTGCGGTAGCCCGCAGCAGGGAGGAAGATGTATTTCGTGGCATCGGACTTGTTAGCGCATTTCCAACCGGCCACGCCGTTGAACTCCTTGTTGCCCTCGGCGTACCATGTACGGTCGGTGTTGTTGATGAGCTCGGTGAACT
>JAZRYG010000072.1:0-2234 GCA_045600605.1 Bacteroidales bacterium | reverse complement strand
ATTTGTATATGGCGAATGCTATCCATGGGGGTTGGCCGGGCCATTTTCGACGATGGACAACGCCGCCCACCAGTTGCAGAACAAAATAGAAATATACGACGCAAACCATTCATACTATTATGTCCCTTGCCCGAATTGCTACACATACATTGAGAATCCTCATTGTGAATCATATATTGGCAATAATGATACAGATTCTTTATTCTTTAAAACAGGTATAACTTATAATGAAACATCTGACATTCAACTTTGCTATCAATATTTAAATAAGGAATACGCTTATATTGTTATTTTGGGTCATTATGAAGGTATGCCAACTAATCTTTACGGCAGAGATTGGTATTATAAAACAGTAGTAAAATCAGGACATAGAGGCGGACCAACCGACCCTTGTGTCTCAATATATCATGTGGCCGAGATATGGTATGTGACTCGCTGGTGGAGAGAAAATAACAGTGGCACATATCCAATAGAAATTGACAACGAAAGATAGCATTAATCAAGGTGTTGGGCATCCCCCAACACCTTAAATTATATAATTTTTATGAAAATCAGATTATATGTATTCATTTTAATTATTTGTACACGCATCAATTCCTTTGCGCAGGAAGTGGAGGAAATCATGTATTCGGACGATTCATGGTTGTCGTACATGACTTATGTGGACGACGACACGTTCATGGCTCAAAAAAGCATTGCCGACGAAAATTTGGTCTGGACGGAGTTTCATCTCGTCAAGATGAATAACTCCGGCGAAGAGCTTGCGTCCACTTTGTTATGGTCGGGTGATGAACTTGCCGAAGTGGTTTGGACGAGTCCTTTCCAACATCTTCCGAATGGTGACTATGCGTTCTTTTTCGCCAAGAAAGTTGGCGGGACGGCGACATTCCACAAGGTGTCAATCGATGATGACCTGAATTTGACATTCAGCCGACTTGACTGGGAAACAGACGATTATAACGATAATAACGACATGACTTTCTATCCGTACAATACAGGTCTGGTGGTTGACAGGTCTGGCGGCGCGATAATCACCTACCCGCCGTACAGCCAATATCACATCAATGGAACAGAATCCATGCAATTCCTCAAGTTTGATTCAGAAGGCAATCTTGTCGGGCAACGTCTGATGGAAGGTCTTCGCGGACAAGACCGTCACCACACGCTGCCTTCGCCTGACTCTACAGGCTGCCGCATCATACTCAGGAGCGTCGGCTCGTCCTACTTGGATTGCTACACCTTGGATGCCGAACTTAACACGGTGGCTGTAAAGGAGAATGTCGAAGACCTGTCGTGGCCGTACCAAAGCTGCCGTTTCGCCTATCTGCGTACTAATCAGGTCAATGGGAATACATATTCTATCAACACTATCGATTGTCCGTATCCACCACTGATCATTTCGTCAGACATTATGATGAGTTTTTATGACAGGGACAATTTCAAGCAGATGAAATATTCATGGGGCATCAACACTCCGGAAAGGGATAACGGAGGTGTGTTGCAAACCATTGATTTTGATGCTGAAAACAATGTGTATATGGCAGGCGAAATGGATCCCCAAGGGTATTTTATGAATCGTAACCTTTATATAGTTTGTTTTGATGAGAATCTGAATAAATTCAATGAGATTTACTACAAGCATGACTATTATGTTCACACGTTGTTAGGCCTGGCTGCAATTCCGTCTGGCGGATGTATCATAAGCTGTCACAAAAGTGATTTACATGCCGGCAATTTGGGACACAGCATTTATAAAATCCCGCACGAGGCCTTCCTCGGCATCGACGAGGCCCACGATGCAGGCTTTGCCGTCGCCGTCGCCTACCCGAACCCGGGCGGCAACACCTTGAACATCAGGACCGCGCTCACCGGCTCGCACGTGGAGCTTTACGACACGGGCGGAAGGCTCGTCGGCAGGCAGGACATTTCCGATGCCGTAACCTCAATAAATACCGAGAAATTGCCATCTGGGATTTATGTCTGGAAAGTGATTAAGGACGGCAGCGAGGCCGAGAGCGGGAAGTGGGTGAAGGAATAGGAAACAACATTCTTCAATTTTAACAAAATTTTAAACAAAATGAAAAAAGTATTATTTTCGGCGGCCATGTTCGCCACAATCGCAGGCGTGATGCTTATGACATCATGCAAGAAACAACAGGACACAATTGTAAAAAAAGATGCAGCACCATTCGAGCAGGGCGTTTCGGGAAGCGAGCAGAAAATCATTGACTTCA
>JAZRYG010000071.1:0-147063 GCA_045600605.1 Bacteroidales bacterium | reverse complement strand
ACCATTTGTTCTGCCGTTGCAGGGATGCTCTCGTCACCAACACGAACAAATGCAACACGTTGTCCGTCACCAATGTAGTAGTATGGTGTGTAATTTCCAGAAGAGACCTTCACTTGTAGCAGATCAAGACTGTCAATAGTTAATGGAATCATCTCCACCTCTGGCAGAGGGTCCATGTAATCGCGAATCTTAGAACTGATAGTCTCGCATACATGCTGTACATCTGAGAGACCTTTTACAACGCCATCGTTGTCAACACCAAAGAACAAAGAACCTCCCAAGCCATTGGCAAAAGCACTTATGCTCTTCAGCCAACTCTTAGGTTTCTTCTCTTCAAGCATCAACTTGAAGTCATATGTGGTACATTCGCTTATTAGATTATCTATTTTCATCTGTCTTCGTATTCTGCTGATTCGTATTTTGTTGTGGAAATGCCATCTGCAAGAATCTATTGGTAAGATTCGAACCTTGCATCAGATTGTCATAGGCTTCTTGAGCCCAGAACAAGTAATTATCCCATAAACCAGTTGACACCTCAGTTTTTAATTCATCAAGCTTATCCTTATCAGGAGTGCCATCGTTATGAAAGTACATGTTTGATGTGACTTGGCACTTAAAGACCCAAATTGCTTTCTTCTCTCCCCAAGAGTAAGAAGTTAACCATGATTCCGGATAGTAAATCATCTCTTCATCTTTCTTATATGTACTGTATGCCAATGTATTATCTACAAACCTTTTTGCTAAACTTCGCAAAGTTTCTATTCGTAAGTTTTCTGAAAAATACTTATCCGGATCTTTGTATAGTAAATGATCACAATGCCCATGCTCTATCTGTGTTTTTGCATCATCCAACAAGTCCTTGTCAATTACATCATTGCTCAGTTGAATGTTCTTGATGACAAATGGCGTATTCACCGGAGTTTGTATAGGTAATCCAACTTTATGCAAAGCTACTATCACAGCGCGCTTTTCCGCAATATTAAGTTTTGTATTCAATTCTTGACAAGCTTTATCATAAGTGCCATTATGCTTAGCATAGCCTTTGATAATATCCAGTGCTCGGATCGCTATGGTACGAACCTTTTTAACCTTGTTCTCTTCACGTTTAGCGAGAAAAAAGGTTCCAAAATAAGTTCCAATTATGGCACTTGTAAGTGCTATTATAATTTCAACCAACATAGAAAAAACAAATCTGTTAGACTATAATCGTTTTTTAATTAATATAGGTGCATCTACGACACCCCCAATATAAATGCAAAGTTAAAAATTAACTTTAGAAATGGAAGAAAATGTCGTGACTTTCTCTTTTATTATACACATTTTTCCCAAACTGTTTGCTGATGTTGTCAAAATGGTGGGCTCACTTGTCATTTGATGTCAACACTCAATCATATTTCTTTATTAAACGGGACATTAGGTATAGATATATCTTGATTATGGTTTATTGCTTTGATAGATCTGTACGTATCTGATAGAAGACTTGTATCTGTTGTTCGCAAAACATGCTAATGGTTTAGTAGTTTGTCTTTGAAATTCTTCAACAAAACATGTTACAATAGTGTTAAAAAATAGCACACCCACCAGTCTGTTATGACCAGTGGGTGTGTCATCTAACTAATTATCAAACAAACACAGCATGTGAGGATTGCGAGATTACTTTTTATCGTCTTCTGACTCTTCCTTATAGGAACCTATATCCCATGCAAGTTAGAGGAAGATGTCTTCGAATCTTATGTAGGATCAGAAATACACTATCTTTACAACAGCTTGAATCTGACAGAAGCAACAATATTTCTTGGTCTCAACTGCGAGGTCTGAGTGTAGATGTCGAGACCGTTCTATTTCACCAGCACCTTCTTGCCGTTTATGATGTTGATTCCGTGCTGCGGTGCACTGAGCCTGCGGCCCATCAGGTCGTAGATGTCTGTGCGGTGCGGAGTGACCTTTGGAGTCTCTAACTCTGTTATGGTAGAACCATTTTCCACTAGATGCAATGTTGCACCGTAATATAACGGATTAGAGGTCTCATTACTAAAAACAATTGCATCCCATTCCTCCTGTGTTCCCTCATAATAGACATCTTTTAACGCTTCGCAATAATAAAACGCATCTCTGCCTATGCTCGTAACGCCTTCGGGAATGGTGATGGAGGTCAAGCCGCTGCAATTTACAAACGCATACTCGTCTATGCTCGTAACACTTGCAGGAATAGTGATGGAGGTCAAGCCGCTGCAACCAGAAAACGCACTCTGACCTATGCTCGTGACACCTTCGGGAATAACCAAATCCCTAACCTCCTCCCCATTAAGATACAAATGTTGGGCATAAAATAGTGGGTTCGATCCCATATCACCATATTCTATACTACACCAGGCTGACAAGTTTGAAATATTTACTCGTTTCAAGCCGCTGCAACCTGAAAACGCATCACTGCCTATGCTCGTAACACCTTCGGGAATGGTAATTGAGGTCAAGCCGCCGCAGCCATAAAAAGCACGATAACCTATACTCGTAACACTTTCGGGAATGGTGATTGAGGTCAAGCCGCTGCACTCATAAAACGTCTTTTCTCCAATACTCGTAACACTGTACTCTACACCACCATACTTTACTTTTGCTGGTATAACAACCGAACCGGAATATTCTATTCCACTTATTACTTCAACTGTTTCTTCCGTTGATGAAAGAATTTTGTAATATATTCCATCAACTGTGAAATCATACGCCGTTGCCGTTAGGCTAATGAGCATAAAAAAAACTAATAATAATTTTTTCATATAAAGATATACAATTTATTCCAAACCACTTCCTTCTACGCACAGCTCCATACTATACACACATAAAAAAAACGTGGAGTCTTTCTCTGTACGTCCACATTTCAAGGCCTACCACAGCCCAAAGCAATTGACAAAACACAGAGCCGACACCCACGCTGAAGTTATAACGCACCCCAACAGTGTGCAATGAGCCTTACGCCCACAGCACACCCTCAGGAGAGGTACAAACCACCCCGTGGCGTCTATCTCTACACTGCCGCTGATCTTGCTTCCAAAAGTTCCTAAGTTTTGAATCGACAACCGACAGGCGAATTATAGCGCCATTTTATATGTATACGTTCACCCGCCCTCACCCGTAACCGGGACAAAGCGCAGATGCACGCCGCAAAGTTAATATTTTATTTCACATTTCCCCTCCTCTCACCCCAACAAAATGCCCGCCGAACGGTTGTCCGGCGGGTTTATTGTCCATTTTCCTTTGTCCATTGTCAATTGTATTGCTTCTGCCCCTTCGGGGCGTTGCGAATACATACCCCCAATACCCAAGGCGTTGCCATTGGGCTGATGGCTTTCTGCCCCTTCAGGGCGTAAAGTACCTGTATTGTTTGAAACCATTTGACATTGAGACGTTACATGAAACGGCTCTACGACCCCCACAACAAAAAATGCCCGCCGAACAAATTGTCCGGCGGGTTTATTGTCCTTTTTCCTTTGTCAATTGTCAATTATTAAATGTATTCCCCCTTTTGCCGTAGAGACGTTTCATGAAACGTCTCAAAAACGTATCTACAAACAAAAAACACCCCCCGAACACTTGTCCGGCAGATTTATTGTCCATTTTCCTTTGTCCATTATCCATTGTAAAAGGTACAGCCTTCCAGGCTGAGGGTGGGGGGAGGTCTTCGAGGTCCGAGGGCGTTGCCCCCGGTTACTCAAATACAGCCTTCCAGGCTGCTTATTATCCATTTTCCTTTATCAATTGTCAATTGTAAAAATCCCCCCGACTCATGCAAGTCGGGAGGGTTCTGTCTGCTGTTTATTTCAGGCCAACCGTTAGTTGGTCTTCATCTTCCAGGTCTTGATTTCTGCAAGGTCGGCATTGGCCTTCTCAATCTTCTTCTCCAAGCCCTGCTTGTAGGCGATAACCTTGTCCATAACTGCGCTGTCGGCAACACCCAGAATCTGGGTTGCCAGAATGGCAGCATTCATGGCGTTGTCCATACCGACGGTTGCCACAGGTATTCCAGGAGGCATCTGAATCATTGAAAGCATAGAATCCCAGCCGTCCATGGAGATGGATGCCTTGATGGGCACACCGATAACGGGCAGTGGTGTCAACGCTGCAATAACACCAGGCAAATGGGCTGCACCACCCGCACCGGCTATGATTACACGTATTCCGCGACCCATGGCAGCCTTGGCAAAGTCCAGAACCTGCTGCGGTGTGCGGTGAGCTGAAAGGGCATTGACCTCGAAAGGTATTCCCATAGCCTCAAGATGATTGGCTGCCGCCTCCATAACCTTAAGGTCCGAGGTTGAGCCCATGATAATTGAAACAAGAGGTGTCATATTAATCTATTTTTTGCAATCAGCATTTGGATCGTACGGGGCAAGCGGAACCTCCTCTTTTTCTACTTTCTGCTCATTGGCAATTTCGGTCTGAAGCGCATCCCAAAGGGTATTTTTCAGCTCCTGCAGACCGTTGCCGGTGTGCGAACAGAAGGTAAGCGGCGTTCCTAACCCAGCCTTCTCGAATTTCTTTACAACTTTCTTCAGTTCCTTCTCTTCTATGAGGTCGGTCTTCGATATGGCAATTATCCTCGTCTTGTCGAGCAGCTCGGGATTGTAGCGGCGCAGCTCGTCGAGCAATATGTCGTAGGCCTTTATATGGTCCTCCGAATCGGCCGGAACAAGGAACAGCAATATGGAGTTGCGCTCTATATGGCGCAGGAACCTCAAGCCTATGCCTCGGCCCTCGGCCGCACCCTCAATTATACCGGGTATGTCGGCTATGCAGAACGACTGATTGTTGTAGTGCCTTACGATGCCCAGGTTCGGCACAAGGGTGGTGAACTCGTATGGTGCAATCTCGGGCTTGGCATCGGTGATTACCGAGAGCAATGTCGACTTGCCCGCATTCGGGAAGCCCACCAGACCGACGTCGGCCAGAACCTTGAGCTCTATCACCGCGCTCATCTCAATGGCATCCTCACCGGGCTGCGCATAACGCGGTGTCTGGAATGTTGCCGTGCGGAAGTGCCAGTTGCCCAAGCCGCCGCGGCCGCCCTTGCAGAGAATCTCTTCCTGACCGTCTTCGGTAATCTCGAAAAGCTCCTCGCCGGTTTCGCCGTCTTTAACAACCGTGCCGAGCGGAACGTCGATGTAGGCGTCTTCGCCGTCTTTGCCGAACGAACGCTGCTTGCCGCCGTTCTCGCCGTTGCCGGCAAACACGTGACGCGCAAACTTAAGGTGGATAAGTGTCCAGTACTGGGCCTTGCCCCTTACTATAACGTGACCTCCACGGCCGCCGTCACCTCCGTCCGGACCGCCCTTCTCAACAAATTTCTCGTGCCTCAGGTGGGCCGAACCGGCTCCTCCCTTGCCCGACCGGCAGAATATCTTAACGTAGTCTACAAAGTTGCTCGATGCCATGATTGGATTGTTTTATGATGAATGATTGATTGTGTGCTGTCGGTTTAGCGTGTTCGGCGGTTGAGGTTCAGAACCTTGCCCAAATCGAAGCCCAGGCTTATGCGGATCGTGTTGTTGAGCGCCGAATTGCTGTTGGCCTGACCAACGGAGAACAGATACGAAGCGTTGATGTCGATAAACTTGTATGCCACGCCCAAACCTACCGAAGCGTATTTCAGGTTACCCTTGTTCTCGTGGTTATAGTGATAACCGCCGCGAACAAAGAACATGTGGTTATACGAATACTCCAGACCGCCTGCAACGTCAATCTCCTGCAGCTCCTCCTTAAAACCGCCCGGTGCATCGCCGAACGACTTGAAGAGGGCTCCTATCGACGACTGGTCGTAGTACTTCATCTTTGCCTGATAAGTATCATCGTCCGATGCGTCAAAATTCCTGTAGTCCGGTGTCGGAACCAGCAGCTTGTTGAAGTCCACGGACGCGCCGAGAGTGTTATACTTGTCAATATCTACCTGAAAACCAACACCTAGCCTGAGATTTGCCGGCAGATACTCATTTGTTACGCCATTGTCGTATGTAATCTTCGTACCGATGTTGCTGATATTGATACCAGCCATAAGGTCGGCACCGTTGGCAAGCTTCTGGAAATGCTTCTTGTAATAGAAGGCAATGTCGGCGGCAAAGGCATTTCCTGCCGAATAACCGTCGTCGTTGAACTGATAGCCCATGTCGGAACGTATGTAACGCAACGCTATGGCACCCGAAAACTCCTTGCTGAGCAGAATAGAATAAGCCGCATCAATGGCAAACTCACGTGGTTTGTAAGTTCCCTCCTCTGTACCGTCTTCATCGGTGAAAATCAGGTCGCCGAGCGAAAAATAACGCAACGATGCCGAAACGGCATTGCGCTGGTTGATCTTGTAGTAGCCTGCCAGATAGAAAAGGTTAATGTCGCTGATGATATTGCGCAGCCATGGGGTGATTGACAACGACGCTCCGGCCTTGCTGTCCATCATCACGTACTTGGCCGGGTTCCAGTGCTGCGAGTTTATGTCTGGGCTGGTTGCAACACCAACGTCACCCATTGATGTGCCTCGCGCCTCGGGACCAATATTCAACATCTGCACACTCGAAGGAATAGGATTATAAGTCTCCTTCTGCGCATAACCCTCAATTACCCCTAAAACCAAAACAACGAGAAGCATCGCAGCAGGGCGGACACACTCTCTGATTAAACGTTTCAATTCCATTATACTTTTTTCTTTTACCTTTATGTTTGTGTTTGTTTAAAAATGGTAAAGATGCTTCATGCAGTATATTTTTGTGCTTTTATAACTCTTTTCGGCGGCAAAGGTAGTAAAAAAAATGTTAACACGCAAACTGCTGCCTAATTTACTTGCAATTTGACCATACCCCCACAGGCAAACGGAAAGCGGCACCTGACGCTCTGTTCAGGTGCCGCCTAATAATATCTTCTTGGAAACTGTTAATCCTCAACGGTCTCCTCGTCGTCGTCCGGCGATTCAGGCAACTGTGCGCCGCCGTTTATGGCTTCCATCACCTTTGCGGTAATCTCGTCGCAAAGGGCCTGGTCTTCCTTGAGCTTTGCCAGAACAGCATCGCGTCCCTGACCAATCTTGTTGCCCTCGTAGCTGAACCACGAACCGCTCTTCTTCACAATGTCCATATCTATCGCAAGATCCAGAACCTCGCCTACCCTCGATATGCCCTCGCCGAAGCGGATTTCGAACTCAGCCTTACGGAATGGAGGCGCAACCTTGTTCTTTACAACCTTCACCTTGGTGAGCATACCCAGAACCTCATCGCCGTTCTTGATGGTTGAGGTCTTGCGGATATCGATGCGCACCGACGCGTAGAATTTCAATGCGTTACCGCCGGCGGTTGTCTCGGGGTTGCCGAACATCACGCCAATCTTCTCGCGCAGCTGGTTGATGAAAATACAGGTTGTCTGGGTCTTCGAAATGCTTGCCGTAAGCTTGCGCAATGCCTGGCTCATCAGGCGCGCCTGCAAGCCTACCTTGTTGTCGCCCATCGTGCCCTCAATCTCGGCCTTCGGCGTAAGTGCCGCCACCGAGTCGATAACGATGATGTCGATAGCCGATGAACAGATAAGCTGGTCGGCAATCTCCAAAGCCTGCTCGCCGTTGTCGGGCTGCGACATGAAAAGGCTGCACATGTCAACGCCAAGCTTCTCGGCATAGAACTTGTCGAAAGCGTGCTCGGCATCAATAAAGGCTGCCGTTCCGCCTAACTTCTGAGCCTCGGCTATAGCGTGCATGGCAAGTGTCGTCTTACCGCTCGACTCTGGTCCGTAAATCTCAATTATACGTCCGCGCGGAAAACCTCCCACGCCAAGTGCAAGGTCCAGACCAAGTGAACCTGTCGGTATCACCGGAACCTTGTCAACCTTCTCCTGGCCCATGTTCATTATGGTACCCTTTCCGAAGGTCTTGTCAATCTTCTCCAACGTCAGCTTCAAAGCCTGCAGCTTAGCGGCTTTCTCTTCGGCCGACACGCCTCCTTTAATCTCTTTCGCCATCTTCTGTGTTTATGATGTTATTGATTGCCAAATACTCTTTTTTCTGAAACTGCCTGGTTCTCCCTGACAGTTTACCCTTTCGCCGCCGGCCTAAGGCATCGGCAGAATGCCTTCATACTTAACGTTGAAGCCTTCCGGCCATCCCGGCAACTCCTTGCTGCAACCGTCGTAACCGGCTGTCATCAGGGCTACGGCCGTCAGCAGGCCGCCGTTGCCCGGCAGGTAACAGCGCAACCTGCCGTCCTGGAAGTTATGTCCGTTTACAAGATAGGTGTTTGTGCGCTTGCGCATCATCAGCGCGCCTACCGCCTCCTCGGCCTGTCCCAGACGCACTGCACACATTGCCGTCATAGGATAATCCCAGCCCCACGTCTTGTTCCAGTTCCAGTTGTTCCATATCCAGTTGAAGGTGTTGAGCATAATGTCGTTCTTTATGAGCTCGTTGCCCGGCAGAACGCCAAGTGCTCCCAGCACAGCCATGTGGTCGCTTGTGAAACGCACGTCTTTATATGTGTCAACGGCTGTCTCAGCGGCCAGATAGAGGGTGTCGGAATTATAGGCAAGCGGTGAGAGCTTCTCTATAAGCTCGTCCCAATCGGCACAGCGGTCCAACCCCCTGCGCTGACGCCATTCCTGCGCCACCTGCATTGCATAGTGCCAATACGAAAGCTCGAACGGCGGGTTCACGGTCTCGTCGGAACGCAACGTCTCCTGCGCCGGTATGCAGCCCTTCAGCTCAAAACGGTTTTTCTCCATGTTGCGGGTTGCAAAGCTGTACATGAAATCGGCCGTCTCTTCAACAAGCTTACCGTATCGGTCAAGCAGCTCGCGGTCTTTGGTTGCTCGGTATACAAGCTCGGCCATGTAAATCAGGTGCGGCTGCTGCCATATCAGGAACGAACCTACGTTCGACGGCGCCTCGATACCTGTAGGGTCGGTCATCTTCATCCAGCGGCAACCGTCAAAACCCTGTCGCTCGGCAATGGCCTTTGCTATAGGGTATGCCTCATGATACCAGCGCAAGGTCTTTTCAAGCATCTCCGGGTGTCCCCACAGCGCAAACTGCGCCTGATGCCACCATATCATTTCGAGGTGATATTTGCCGAACCACGAGTTATATGTCAAACCTGTCTCCTGCGGTGGCGTTGAACCTGCACACTGTATTGCAAGCAGATACTGCGAAAGAACTATGCGGCGCTCAAGCTCCTTTGCACGCTTGTCGGTCGATGCCGTTGCAAGGTCAATCATGCCGCCCTCTGTCCAGTATTTCTTCCATTTTGCCGCCGATGCAATCTCAACCTCGTTGTAATCGGGCAGCTGCTCGTCAATCGACGGCTCCGTAGCGGTATATTTCACCGCAAAACGCTGACTGTCGCCCTCCGACTCCAGAACCCAGTAGTTCTCCGATTTCTCTACAATCCTGCCGCTGTCGAACCACTGAACATACACGTAATAAACGGTCTCGTCGAGCTCACGCTTCAGTATTACGCGGTTCTCGGCCTTTGCTACAAGGGTTGTCTTGTGCAGCTTATTGATGTCCCAACGGCAACCGTCGTCGCTGTGGCCGCCTGTAGGGTATGGGAAACGTATCTTGAATGCTGGCGACCAGTTCGCCACAACGTCGAAGACTACCAGATCCGAATCAGGATGGCAAACCGTGCGGACCTGTGCCTGATGGCTCTCCTTGCGGCTGAACTTGCTGTCCAGCACGCCTGTCCATAAGTCAAGGGTCTGGTCTATTCCGTTCAGATCCTCAAGACGCTCGTCCATCTCGAAGCCCACAATGCCCAGATGAAGACGGTGCGGGTTCACACGGAAATAGTTGGCTGCATCCTTTGCACGGCCTGCAACCTTGCTCTGTGCCGCATATATCTCTTTATGGCCTCTGCCGAAATCATATTCCTTGAAAGTCTCTTCCAGCTTGTAGTCGCCCTCGTTCGGGAAACTGTGCCAGCCCCACTGGCTCATGGTGCCCAGCGGCACTCCGTTGCTGTACGCCTTGGTGTAGGTCTGCATGCCCGTAACGTCGAGCGTCATTGCAAACTCGCCGTTGCCCACACTGAAACTTCCTAATGTGTCTACTGCTATTATGTGCGGATTATTACGCGTAACTACCTTATATCGGTCGATTGTATCATTGTTCTCTGTTTCGCAGGCCACTGCAAGCAACGCCGCAGCGGTTGCCAAAATACTTCTGTTTAACAAACTCATTTCGCGCTTGTTCTTATTAGTTAATATTATTACTGGCGCACACGTTCATTCAATATACGCATTCGGAGCGGTAAAATTATAATATTTTAACCAAACGACCAAAAAAAAACTTAGAAACTGTTTAAATTTTTTATTGAAGAGCTTAATGGGCTGCTCTCCGCCGCCCGCGTCAAACGGTCAAGTTCGTCATATTCAAATGCCTTTTGTCGTATCATCCTTTACGGCAGCTTCATATTGCGGGTGTCTATCGTGATGGCATTGCTGGTGAGGCGTTCCGTGTATTTTTTGTAGCCTTTACGCAACAACGGAATATAACACTCGTTACAATCATTCCAATCAACTGGAACATAATCCAACCATATAGAATATACAGCCTTAATATATTTCAAATATGAAACATCAACCTTTATAGTTTTTTTTCTTTGAGGACTAAGCAAAATTGTATTTTCTGATGGTAAAGAATATAAAAATTCTTCAAATTCAGGTTTCTCTTTTTCATAATATTCTTGCAATAAAACATACAATTCATTATCTAACCAATTGTATTTTGACAATAGCATGGGGGAATTTGGTACATGAAATACTGTGTCTTTCAATAAAAAATAATCACTTTTCATTTTATTTATTACACATGGCAAATCATATTCTTCGCCCCAGTCAATTTTAGTTATCGGAAAAGTTAAACTCAACGTGTCTGACGGAACAATTTTTGGATACAATTCAAAAACACGGTATTGCGCCTCGCCAATTCTCCCATAAAAATCTTTTTCTGGCGAACCATAATCAGCAATTGTAAATCCACATTCCCAAACATAAAAATCATTTGCAAACACAAAAAACAAACTGTCTTCCGTATTGTTTGTAAACTCAAACTGTAAATACAGAGTATCGTTCCGTTCAACGGATGACAGTTCAACGCTGATTGGGCTATTGTTTCTGAAACAGCCCGAACACAGAACTATTACAATAACTGATAAAATTAATTTCATAAATTCTTTGCCGTCTTCATTCATACCTGTGCGCTTCATGAGATTTCCAGTCTTTGGGTCAAACTCATAGGCAAAACTATATAAAAATCAGTCTTTACCAACATACTTAACAATACTTTCTTCATCTAACTGATCTGCCCACGCGCTAAAGCCTGTAGCCATCGCTCTCATTTCTCTCTCTCCTATCTTCTTCAAACATTTCTGATAATACTCTTCTCCGTCTTCCTCTACAACCCTCCCATTTTCTAAAGTTATTCTACTCAAATGATTTGAAGAATCCAAAACCCAAAGTCCAGAAAATCCCCACACATCAAACCAAAAACAATTTCCTGTCTTACTTAAATAATCTGATATATTTTTATACATTGTTGATTTTCTGTCTTTGTTGTCTAGTTTCCCAAAATCAATATAAAAAACATCTTCATAATCTTCAGGATTGCAAGGATCATACCCCATAATATTTGCTCGTCTAGATGCTTTTTCATTAAAAAAACATCCTTCTTGCTTTAGTTTAAGGTTTATTTCGTACCATTTTTTAGATATTCCTTTATCGGTTGAAATTACAAAATAACCGCCACTATCACTTACTGCTATAGCATAAAAACTCAGACTGTCTGGTTTAAAATCGATCATAGTTATCATAGAATCGATCTTATAGTCCACTCCAAAAGTATATCGCGGAGACACAAAAACAACCTTAGCTCCATCCAAATATTTCTGATATTTAGGCTTTTTAACATACACTTTTTTCAAACAATCATAAGCAGAATTCATACACGATTTGTATATGGAATCGCTTTGAGGCTGTGAAAATGCATTAAAACATGCACAAAAAAACAATAGTATAAAAAATATCTTTTTCATTTCCCTAAAAATTTCCTTTTGTCGTATCATTCTTTATGGCAGCTTCATATTGCGGGTGTCTATCGTGATATCAATGTTGATTTATACATTGCCCGACCTAAACAAATTCTTCAACCTGCGGAATCGTATTCTAAAGAAACGTTTTATTTTCACTTCGATTACATCACCGAGTGTTCTTTTAACGTGAAAATAATCTTTAATATAACCATAGAAAAATTTACAGGCTTCAGCTTCACACTCAAAAGTCCTTACTTCTTTAGCCTTGTTTCCGTTTCCGTCATATACCGTCCATTTGATTTTTGTATCTGTTCCATCCAAATGAATTTCATGCTCCCATAACGAAGCTTGTCGCTTCGATTCCGTATCCCAAATAGTAAAGAATTGACAGCTTCCATTTCCCCGTACATTCACGGAATATATGAAAAGTGTTCTATCTCTTTTCCGGAACTCAACTTTTTTATAATACCTGTACTCTATAAAATCAAGCATTATCCAGTAATTCCACTTTATAACCTGCATATCAAAACATTCTTTTATCATTGAATGTAATTTTTCATAATATAATCACACAACTCCTCTTCCGTCTCAAAAACTTTTTCCAATTTGGATCCTTCTTTTTGAAAATCATTATACAACCCCCATCGCTGAGGTAATTCAACAATTTCCAAACCAACATGATCTACAAAAATAAATACATGTCCCACATAATCATCATGTCCAAAATCATACCTGTAAAATCCTTTCTCTTTACAAATAGATATGAGTTCTTTTACTTTCATATTAACACAACTGTTTTTCGTACTGCAATTCAACCTGCATTATTTGCATCTTTAACGCCTGTCCAACCTAAACAAATTCATCAACCTGCGGAATAGGACCATGAAGAAACGTTTTGTTTTCACTACAAATACATCTCCAAATGCTCTTTTAACGTGAAAATAATCATTGATATAATGATAGAAAAATTTACAGGCTTCGGCTTCACTTTCAAAAGTTTCAACCTCTCTGGCCCTTCTTCCGTTTCCGTCGTACACCGTCCACATACTTTTAGAATTTGCTTTATCCGAATGAGTTCCATGCTCCCATAACGAAGCTTGACGCTTCGCTACACTATCAAAAACTGTATAGAATTGATCGCTTCCTTTTTTACAATTTGTATAATAATTCACAGTAAAAATAAAAAGAGAACTGTCACGACTTTTTTGCAACTTTATTGTTTTACGGTACCTGCAATCTATGAAAGACTGCATTGACCAGAAATTCCAGTCTACAACCTCTGGCCACACCCTTCTATATTGTTTAAGATAATGGTTAAGAAAGTACTCACACAACTCATCTTCCGTTTCAAAAAATCCATTCAAATAGAACCCTGCCCTCTCGTGGTAATATATACCCCATCGTTGAGGCAACTCAATGATTAACACTCCATCGTCAGGAGTGTCTCCTAAAGGAATATAAATACGACTCAGATAATCACGGTATTCAAAATCCTCACAGCTCAAACCATTATCCTTACATATAGATACAAGTTCTTTTATTTTCATGTTAATATATCTCTCTTACCATGTTTGTATCCAAATAATATCGTACCCTATTATTTTCAGGAAACGTATACTGCATACCTCCACCTCTTGACATAAACTACCGGCAAGCATCAACATGGTTATCAAATGTTTATCTAATTTTTTCATTGTTGAATTATAATTTTCATCGGTCAAAATTATAAAAATATTCTATTCTCACAAGGAAAAACCACAGTTTTTTATTATTTCCTAAATCAGTTTATTTTGACCCCCTACCCTAAAAAATACTCTCCCGCCCTCTCACTGCGGTCTGTTGCGCTCGACCCATTCGCCCCATTTCTCTCTGGCTGGAACAAGGGCAAACTCTCGTTCATACATCAGCTTGTGCGGAACCGTGAGCCTCTCGTTGCTGATGCGTACATCGTCGGCAAGCAGTATGTCGATGTCAACCGTGCGCGACTGATAGACTCCATTTACGCTTTTGTGCGTTCTGCCAAGCTCTCGCTCTATTGCCTGAAGCTCGTCGAGCATGGCCATCGGCTCAAGGGGGCTGCGCAGTTCAACGCACATGTTGCGGAATATCTCCTGTGCCTCAAAACCCCACGCCTCACTCTTGTAGACGCATGATATGTCTTCAACCGTGCCGCACCGGCTCAGCTTCCTGATGGCTTTGCCGAACATGCTTTCAACATCGCCCAAGTTCCCACCCAGCAACAATAAATAACGCATACCTCTCCAACCGCTAAAATTTCTTCAACAACCATCGGGGCGTAAGGTTCAGGCTGAACCCGTACGAATATTCAAACTGCGATGCATCTATATCATGATAAGCCCTGAAATTCAACGCAAAACGCGCATAACTGCTTATCTGCTTTTCAATCCCGAAATCCAGCTTCAACACGTTGCGTATCGGCGTGTAGACCTCCGGCTTATAGTTCGAAATGCACATCAGCAACGGCATGCCGCGCCAGCCGAAATAGTCGTCGCTGTGCCAGTAGCCCACCTGCCCATGGAAAATACTGTAGCGCGCTCCAAACTCGGCATCTATGCCCCAGCCGCCTGTTGTGGGCCTCACGTCTTTGCCCGTGAGCACTTTGAAAAGCAGCATGTCCACACTCGCGTAGAATATCTTTTCGCTGTCGTAGTGAATGCCCGCCTGAACGTTCGCTAGGCTCTGCATGCGCTCCCTGAAGTCGCTTATCTGCCCGCCCAGATGCTGCGCCGTTATGTTGAACGGTATCTTCAGCTTGCCGTTGCGCAACGGCGTGAACTGTGTGCAGATGCCCGCCATGAACTTCTCCGGAATGGTGTCGCCCCGCTTTATGAACTGGAACCAGTCAATGTAGACCTCGCCGCTGAAAATGTCGTTGGCATAGCGGAACTGGGCACCTGTTTCGGGCCTGTCTGTAAGCCTGCTTTCGGGGTCGAGTATGGCCTCGTGCAGATTGTGCATGCCGCTGTTGTCTATCGTGCCTATGCGCATGCTCATCTTCTCCGTCGGTTTCCAAACAGCACTCACCACCGGATAGAACCTGTGCACTTTGCCCAGCCCCCAGAACTGCACCCATTCGGCTCCGGCCTCCAGACTGAGCGTGTTGTGCAGAAACTCACATTGCAGTGTCGGTGCCAGCCTGTAGCCGGGCAGGGTGTAGCCCTCGGCATAGTCGCCGAAATATTCGTTGTTCTTGAAGAAGTTGTCGCTCTTGAGGTTCAGGTAT
The DNA here is from genome assembly GCA_045600605.1 of Bacteroidales bacterium. Classification (GTDB taxonomy): domain Bacteria; phylum Bacteroidota; class Bacteroidia; order Bacteroidales; family F082; genus Limimorpha. Next base: position 131,769 of record JAZRYG010000071.1, on the reverse strand, counting down.
AATGCTCCGTCCTTAACGCTGGCGCTGTCGGTCTGCAGCTGCAGGCCCTCGGCATGCGCACAAATGCCGATGCTGCCCAAAAGCAGCATCAGCATTGCTGTAATTCTTAATCGTTTATTCATTATTCTCCGTTAGAGGGGGTGGGGTAAATGCCCGCTGGGATTGTTTAACGTCCGAAAACCTTGCGCAGCAGTTCGGTTGTGCGTGCCGATGCCTGTGTGCGTATCTTGGTCTCTTGCTCGCCTACTTTCAGGTAGAGCCCGTCAATGGCCTTGTCGGTCAGATGGTCGGTCAAATCAACATTCACCGTCTTCATTCCTGCAATGCGGCCTACAGTGGTTGTGGCATACTCGTTCCAGGTTGATGTCAGTCCGTCCCATGCCGACTGTGCCGAGAAGTCGCCTATGAGTTTCTTGTTGACCGACTTGCCTATGTATCCGCCGAAAACCTTCTTCAAGCCTGTCTTGGTCTTGGTCTTGAAATAGTCGGAAGCTGCCGTATTCTTGCCCTTCAGAATGCCCACGGCATCCTGTATGGTCATATCCTTGATGGCTGTTGCAAAGATGGGCACCGTCTGTCCCACAGCGTCGGTGGCAGCCTCGTTGATGCCTTTCACAACCTTGTCTACCATGTCTTTGCCAAGCGCTATCTTGCTTATGTTGTTCACAATCACGTTGGCCTGCGAGGGCAAGCCTATCTTTACCGCCAGATCGTTATAATATCCGTTTTTCGCCGAGAGTTTCTTCACGCCCATCTGAACGCCTATGTTCAGGGCCTCTTTCAGTCCTGCCGTAATGTCGGCCTGTGTCAGTCCGCCGTTCTTGGTTGCGTTTATAAGCGTGTTCACACCCAATCCGGCCATGCTCTGGCGTGTGGCCGAATCCATCGAACCGCACGATGTTGTGTAGACTCCGAAACAAATCACCATACTCGATATGGCTGCATATTTTAGCATGTTATATCTGTTCATAAGCAATAGTATTTCTTGTTACTAACGGCTTCTTATACGCCAACCCTCTTTTTTTGTTACAATAAAAAAAGAGCAGCACACCCGCAGGTGTACTGCTCTCTATATTGTCGTTGGACCTGCCCTCTGCTGTTAGCGCAACAGATATGGCAGACCTTTGTAACGGTTCTTGAGCGCTATGCCTGTTCCCAATGCAACCGAATGCAACGGGTCGTCGGCAATATGGAACTTGATGTTGATCTTGTCGCTCAAACGCTTGTCAAGACCTCTCAGCAACGCACCGCCACCTGTAAGGTAGATACCGTTGTTCACAATGTCGGCATACAGCTCCGGCGGAGTGTTCTCAAGGGCTGCAAGCACGGCTGCCTCAATCTTGCTCACGCTCTTCTCAAGGGCGTGCGAAATCTCCTGATAGCTTACAGGAACCTCAATCGGCAGCGCTGTCATCTGGTTCGGACCCTTTACGATAAAGTCGTCCGGCGGACAGTCAAGCTCCGGCAACGCAGCACCAACCTTTATCTTGATCTGCTCTGCCGTAGGCTCGCCGATCTTGATGTTGTGCTGACGGCGCATATACTCCATGATGTCCTCTGTAAGGTCGTCACCGGCAATGCGGATGCTCTTGTTGGTCACGATACCGCCAAGCGATATGACGGCAATCTCGGTCGTACCGCCGCCTATGTCGACAATCATGTTACCCTGTGGCGCATCAACGTCGATGCCAATACCGATTGCCGCTGCCATAGGCTCGTAAATCATGTAGACCTCACGGCCGCCGGCATGCTCTGCCGAGTCGCGCACCGCACGGAGCTCAACCTCGGTCGAACCCGATGGCACACATATAACCATGGTAAGCGACGGGGTGAAGAACTTTGGCTGCGGCAAAAGCTTGATCATGCCGCGTATCATCTTCTCGGCTGCGTTAAAGTCGGCTATCACACCGTCTTTAAGCGGACGTATCGTTGTTATGTTCTCGTGGGTTTTGCCATGCATCTGCTGTGCCTTGAAACCTATGGCCTCAGGCTCGCCGGTGTGGCGGTTAAGGGCTACGATGGATGGCTGGTCGACCATTATCTTCTCATTTTGTATGATAATGGTGTTCGCCGTGCCAAGGTCCATTGCAAGCTCCTGCGATAGAAACGAAAAGAATCCCATAAATCCTATAAACTTTTCTGTTTATTAATGCTTAAAGTGACGTGTTCCGCTGAATACCAAAGCAATGTTGTTCTTTACGCAGTAGTCGATGGTCTCGCTGTCGCGGATCGAACCTCCAGGCTCAATGACGGCCTCAATGCCCTCCTTGTGAGCCATCTCTACGCAGTCGCCGAACGGGAAGAATGCGTCGCTGGCCAGAACGGCACCCTTCAGGTCGAAGTTGAATGCCTTTGCCTTCTCTATTGCATGGCGCAACGAGTCAACACGCGAGGTTTGACCCGTACCGCTGCCGTAAAGCTGCTTGTTCTTGGCAAGCACAATGGCGTTGCTCTTGGTATGCTTAACAATCTTGTTGGCAAAAAGAAGATCCTCAACCTCGGCAGGGGTAACCTTGCGTCCGCCCATATCCTGCAGCTGTGCTGCTGTCTCGGTCGCATTGTCGCGGTCCTGAACAAGTATGCCGTTCAGGCATGTGCGAACGGTGCGTGGTGCAAGAGCGGTCTCTTTTCTTACAAGTATTATGCGGTTTTTCTTTGTCTTCAATATCTCAAGTGCCTCATCGGTGTACGATGGCGCAATCACTACCTCGAAGAAGATGGTGTTCATCTCCTCGGCTGTAGCCTTGTCGACACCTGCGTTGCATACAACAACGCCGCCGAATGCCGAAACAGGATCGCCTGCCAAGGCGTCTTTCCATGCCTGCAGAAGTGTTGGGCGCGATGCCAGACCGCAGGCGTTGTTGTGCTTCAGAATGGCAACGGTTGTCTCGTCGAACTCGTTGATCAGGCCACATGCCGCATCAATGTCAAGCAGGTTGTTGTACGAAATCTCCTTGCCGTGCAACTGGTCGAACATAGCGTCGAAGTCGCCCCAGAACGTACCCTTCTGGTGTGGGTTCTCGCCGTAGCGCAGGCTTTTCTGCGAATCGCATGTAACGCGAAGTCCCGAATGTGTATCCCTGTCGAAATAGCTGAAGATGGCACTGTCGTAGTGGCTCGATACTGCAAAAGCAGCCTTTGCAAACTCCAGGCGGTCCTCTTCGTCGCTGTAGCCCTGCTTGTTGTAAAGCAGGTCAGCCAGCATCTGATACTGACCCTTCGAAGGAACAATGATAACGTCTTTGTAGTTCTTGGCTGCACCGCGTATAAGCGAGATGCCGCCTATGTCAATCTTCTCAATGATGTCCTGATGTGCCGCACCGCTGGCAACGGTAGCCTCAAAAGGATAGAGGTCAACAATAACAAGGTCTATCTCGCTGATGTTGTACTGTGTCATCTGAACCATATCGCCCGGATTGTCTCTGCGTGCCAGAATGCCGCCGAATACTGCCGGGTGAAGAGTCTTGACACGACCGCCCAGAATTGACGGATAACCAGTTATGCTCTCTACACTGGTTACAGGAACGCCCAGGCTCTCAATGAATGTCTGGGTGCCGCCGGTTGAATATAATTTAACTCCAAGCGAATCGAGTGTGCGCACAATATCATCAAGGCCGTCTTTGTAGAAAACCGAGATAAGCGCCGATTTAATCTTCTTGCTGTTGCTCATAATCCTTTGAAATGTAGTACTACTATCGGTAAATTGCCGCAAATATAACAATTTTTATTTTATAAAATTCAACATTTTGCGCAAAAAAATACACAACATATAAAAAATGCAACCCTGCCGACTTGAATATCAGCGGGTTGCATTGTCTTTCAGCAGAACGCCTCTCTAACTTTAACGGCTAATTATCAGCCTTTAAGACATTCTTTATATTATCAGCATCGCGTCGCCGTACGGACCGAACTTGTAGCCCTCCTTCACGGCAACCTCGTAGGCGTTCATAACGTTCTTGTAGCCTCCAAGCGTGCAGACCATCATCAGAAGTGTGGAATGTGGCAGGTGGAAGTTGGTTATCATCGATGTTGGAACCTGTACCTCGTACGGCGGGAAGATGAACTTGTTGGTCCAGCCGTCGAGCGGCTTGAGCTGTCCGGTGATGCTCACCACCGTCTCCATGACTTTCAGCGTGGTTGTGCCGACGGCGAACACCTTGTGTTTCGCGGCTTTTGTGGCGTTCACCATGTCGCATGTCTCCTGCGAGATGAACATCTCCTCGGAGTCGGTCTTGTGTTTGGTGAGGTCTTCGACTTCTATTTCGCGGAAGTTGCCCATGCCGGTGTGGAGTGTCACCTCGGCGAAGTTCACGTCCTGGAGTTCCATGCGTTTCATGAGAATCTTGCTGAAGTGCATGCCGGCTGTTGGGGCGGCGACGGAGCCTTCCACTTTCGCATATACGGTCTGGTAGTTGAACTCGTCGTCGGGTTCCACCGGTCGGTTATGCACTTTCGGGAGCGGTGTCTCGCCGAGGCCCATGATCACTTTCTTGAACTCGTCGTGTGGGCCGTCGAAGAGGAAACGCAGCGTGCGGCCGCGCGAGGTCGTGTTGTCGATGACCTCGGCCACGAGCTCGTCGTTAGGCCCGAAATACAGTTTGTTGCCGATGCGGATCTTACGTGCGGGGTCAACGAGGACGTCCCAAAGACGGCTCTCCTCGTTGAGTTCGCGGAGCAGCATGACCTCGATCTTCGCGCCGGTCTTCTCCTTCTCGCCGTAGAGACGCGCCGGAAAGACCCTTGAGTTGTTCAAAACGAAGAGGTCGCCGGCATTGCAATATTCGAGAATGTCGCGGAATGTCTTGTGTTCTATTGTCTGCGTGTCGCGGTGAAGCACCATCATGCGTGCGTCTTCACGCTCCTTCGGCGGATAGCTCGCGATAAGGCTTGATGGCAGGTTGAATTTGAACTGTGATAGTTTCATTGTATCAAATGACGTTTATTAATCAGAAATAACGCGCAAAGATACAACAGAATGAAAGTTTTGTCAAGAGGAAAATGATGATGTGATAGAAGATTTTTACGGCAAAAATGATTTTGTTTGATATTTCCTTTTGAAGAAAAATGCACGCGCACTGCATGGGTATTCTGCTCCCGTTTCTTTAGACTATTTTGTCGTCAAGTTAAGGTGATAATAAGATCAGAATTAACAATATATTGATAAACAATAAATTACCACCTTTGAAAATTTTTTTAAAATCTCACAAAACGGTTACGAATAAGAAAATAATCTGTACCTTTGCAACGTCGTTTCCTTTTGGATTTTGTTTGACGGACCTCGCGAAATCCAGAATGGCGGTGTGTGAATAAATAAAAAACGGAAATCCCATCAAAAACAAAGCATTATGGCTTGGAACTATAGAAAAAGAGTAAAAATAGCTCCTGGTGTCTATTTGAACATCAGCAAGAAAGGCGTGAGTACAACTGTCGGAATGCGTGGCGCAAGTATGAATTTTGGCAAGAATGGAACATATATAAACACTGGCATACCAGGCACAGGCTTCTATAGCAGACAAAAAATAGGAGGCAAACAAATAACACCAGCAATCTTATTTGTAAGCATGTCGGGACAACCCAAACTGCGTTCCCACAGAGATTATGTTATGAGATTTTGGGCATGTGTTGTAGGAGCTTTTGTTATGCTTATCACCGGGTTGTGGATTGGCTTTATATTCTTTGCTGTTGTCGGGGTTGGTCAATTCTCCAATATGCGACGCACAAGTGTTTCTGGAGGCGATACTGTTGAGAATTCAAAACTTATTAAGGCAGCACGAAAAGAACTTAACAAACCTCATACTGAGTTAGAGAAACGAATCTTGCAGAATTTCATTGACTGTTATACTCTTGTTGATGAGATTGATGAAGAAGAAGGCATTATAGAGTCTTTGAAAAAGTCGGGTAAAAATCAAAAATTTCTTCCCGCGCATGAACAAAAATTGAAGGAAGCGAAAGACAAACTGAATGACATTCAATACGATGTTGATTTAGAATTGTCGGAGAAGGAAAAGAGCTTCTATGAAGAGTTCTGTAAAAAATTCGAGACCCTTTTGACATCCGACAAAATATGGAGAATTAACAGTAGTGAAAGAACTTCCCAAATAAAATCTTCTGCTCAATACTCTGTGACAAGGACAACAACTAGCGTAGGGGTAGGTGTATTCAATTACATAAAGTCACAGTATGACGTGCCAATTATCAATGATAAAACCGTGCAACTTTATTTTTATCCAAAGTTCTTGATAGCAGCTACAAGCCCGAGTTCGTTCTCCGTAATACCGTATTCTTCGGTATCCTTGGATGGACTTAGAAGTCGTTTCTGTGAAGAAGAAGCTCTTCCAGCAGACTCAAAACATTTGGGTTACACATGGAAATATGTAAACAAATCAGGAGGCCCAGATAAAAGATTTGCAGATAACAAGCAATTTCCTGTAATGGAATACGGTGATTTGACTATAAAATACGCAGCTAATTCGTCACGATTCCAATTCAGCAATTCGGATGCTCTTATTGCATTTGCCGATTCATTTGCTGAAATAAAATCAGAAAGCGAGAGCGATACCTCATTTGTTTCTTCGTCATTCACTCCAAGCGAGCCGTCAAATGAAGGTGATTATTTTAAAAATGTAAGCTATGCTGCAAACAATTTATACAATCATGTCAAGAGGCTAAATCGAAACGGGGCTGTTAAAGCAATGTTGGCTAAATATGATGAGTTGTCGAAATTGGATGGAATAGGCGTTGGAGAAATCAGCCCAAGACTTTTAGTAATTTGCTTGTCTGATGTAATTAAAAGCTATGAAGGATTGGGACACAAGTTTGACTTAGATACAGAAGAAGGACTTGGTTTGACAAATTTTATATTTCGATTGATTTCTCCGCAGCATGATATGGTTTACAACAATGAAGAGTCAATGCGAACTGATGGACGGAAATTAGTTAAGCCATTCCTTGACTCTTTTAGATCTTCTTTCTCAACAACTTTCCCTGAAGACAGATTCTTCGTTATTGAAATGATGAGAGCAGATGATATAGATGACGAACTTGTTTCTAAATATGCCATATTGCTTTATCGTTTTGCGTCTATAATCGCGAAAGCTGATGATGTCGTCACCGAGAAAGAAGCAAAGTGGCTTGAACATATAATGTCCTTTGTTTCAGTGGAAGGAGGTTCAAAGAATGGTAGCAACGTTAAGAGTTCTTCTAAAAAAAGTTCACAGAAAGAGGGTGATTCTGACCCGGAAGACGAGTTGAAATCTTTGATTGGTCTGGCCCCTGTTAAAGAAGAGGTGTCGAAACTTACGAACTTTATCAAGATTCAACAAATGCGTGAACAAAAAGGTATGGCAACAGCTCCTATGTCATATCATTGCGTTTTTACAGGCAATCCTGGAACAGGCAAAACAACTGTTGCAAGAATCGTGGCTGAAATATATAAAAATCTTGGAATACTTAAAAAAGGACATTTGGTTGAAACCGATCGATCAGGGTTAGTTGCCGAATATGTTGGACAAACTGCTGTAAAAACGAACAAAATTATCGACAAAGCTTTGGATGGTGTGTTGTTTATCGATGAAGCCTACTCTTTAGCTCAAGGTGGTTCGAATGACTATGGTATGGAGGCAATATCCACGTTGCTGAAGCGTATGGAGGACGATCGTGATAGACTTGTTGTTATACTTGCCGGATATTCCGACGAGATGAAGCAATTCATTGACTCAAATCCTGGATTACAATCGCGTTTCAATCGTTATATTAACTTTGTTGATTATGAGGCAGATGAACTAAAAAAGATATTTATGCTCAACATTGACAAAAACGAATACAAACTTTCAGCTGAAGCTGAACAAAAATTGAAGATTGTCTTAACAAAAGCGGTTGAGAAAAAGGATAAAAACTTCGGGAATGGACGGTTTGTGCGTAATTTATTTGAAAAAACCATAGAAAATCAGGCAACACGTCTATCCTCTGCCGGGAATATAACAAATGAATTACTTGCAGCAATTGAAGCTGTTGACATTCCCGAGTGATATGAAACAAAGTTTGGCACATCCTTATTTTTTCGGTTGTTTGTAAATCAGAAATATTGTTTTTGCTGTCCGAGAAAAAACATTTCAATATTTCACTGTTCCAGCTTCATGTCGCCGTCTTTGATCCAGTGCAGTTTCCTGAAGACCCAGCCGAAGCACCATGTCAGGACTGCGGGCAGGATGAAGCAGACCAGCAGTATTCCGAGCCACATCTTCGCGCCGCCCTCCGGCATGGCGTTGATGACGCAGAGCGGCCCGACGAGTCCGCAGGTGCCCATGCCCGCGCCTATCGGGATGTTTTCGAGCTGGAAGACGCAGGTGGCTATCGGTCCTGTTATCGCCGCCGCCAATGTGGGCGGGATCCATATCAGCGGGTGTTTTATGATGTTCGACATCTGGAGCATCGAGGTGCCGAGGCCCTGTGAGACAAGTCCGCCCCAGCGGTTCTCCTTGAAGCTCATCACCGCGAAGCCGACCATCTGTGCGCAGCAGCCAGCCGTCGCCGCGCCTGCCGCGATGCCGGAAAGCCCGATGGCTATGCACAACGCCGCGCTGCTGATGGGAAGCGTCAACGCCATGCCGACGCTCACCGACACGATGACACCCATCGCGAACGGATGAAGGTTCGTCGCCTCGATGATGAAGTCGCCGAAAGCCGTCATGAACGCGCTGATGCCCGGCCCGACGAACATCGCGAGCAAGACGCCGGAGATTATCGTCACTGAAGGCGTCACGAGAATATCGACTTTTGTCTCCTTTGAGACCATCTTTCCGAGTTCGGTGCTTATCACCACCGCCACAAGCACCCCGACGGGGCCGCCGAGTGCGTTCCCGGCAATACCTACAGCCACCGCGCTGAACAGCACAAGTGCCGGAGCGTGGAGCGCGTACGCGATAGCGACACCCATCGCCGGACCGGCCGCCTTGGTGCAATAACCCGCGAACTCCACAAACAGCGGAATCGACAGCTTGTCGCCTATGGTCTTGAAAATCGTGCCGATGAGAAGCGACGCGAAGAGTCCGAGCGCCATCGCGCTGAGGGCATCTAACAGATACGCCTTCACGGAGATGTCGATGTTCTTGCGATTGAGGAAAGACCTAAAGTTGTTCATTTTTAACACAAGTTTCACAAGTTTTTTAACACAAGTTACACGAGTTTTTTTGCCGCTCCTCTCTACTCTTTTAACTCTCCTCTTTACTCTCTAAACTACTCGGTGCCGTCTCGATAATCCTCTTCTTCAGTTCCATCAGGTCCCATGCGTCTTTCACGTCGAAGCCGCCGATGTTGGTTCTGCGGAGTGCTGTCAGATGGGCACCGTTGTTCAACGCCGCGCCGAAGTCGTTCACCAAAGAGCGGATGTAAGTGCCTTTCGAGCATCTCACCATGAAATCGACTTTCGGGAAGTTCGTCGTATCTATCTGAAAATCTTCGATATGCACCAAGCGTTCTTTCATCTCAAGCTCCTCGTCGGAACGCGCGTAGTCGAAGGCGCGTTTGCCTTGTATTTTTATAGCGGAGAACTTCGGCGGCCGTTGCATGATGTCGCCGATGAAACGCTTCCGCGCCTCGTCTAATGCTTCGGGGGTAATGCTGTCGGTCGGGAAGAACTGATTCGGCTCGCTTTCGAGGTCGAAGGTGGGCGTCGTCTGCCCGAGCATCATGGTGCCGGTATAGACTTTCTCTTGCGCCTGGAAGTTATCAATCTGCTTCGTCATGCGGCCGGTGCAGAGAATCAGCAGTCCCGTCGCGAGCGGGTCCAAGGTGCCGGCGTGTCCGACTTTCAGTTTCCTGATCTGATGATATTTCTTGATGACGGCGCGAATCAGGTTCACCACGTCGAACGAAGTCCAGTCCAAAGGCTTGTCGATGAGGAAGACCTCGCCTTCTTCAAAATTAAACGTCTTGTTTTCCAAATTCTCCATCAAAATAAATCTGCGTGACAAATCTATGCGAAACAAATAGCTAAGATGCCGACGATGACGCAGTAAACCGCGAAGTAGATGAGTTTGCCTTTCTTCACCACGTCGATCATCCATTTGCATGCGAGGCAGCCGGTGATGAACGCCGCCAAGAATCCGATTATCAATGTCATGGGTGATATTCCGGCCATTGCCTCGTGCCAGCCTGTTTCGAGCACGTCTTTTGCGTCGAGCAACGCCTCACCGAGGATTGGCGGGATGACCATAAGGAACGAAAACTGCGCGAGTTTCTCTTTCTTGTTGCCGAGCAGGAGTCCAGTCGCGATGGTGGTTCCGGAGCGTGAGAGTCCCGGCATCACGGCGCAGGCCTGGCCGATACCTATAATTAATGCGTGGAGCGGAGAGATTTTCTCGCGTTGGCGCGGCTTGGCGAAATATGCGAACCCGAGCAGCAAGGCGGTCAGCAGCAGCATGATGCCCACGATGAGAAGCCCCGAGCCGAAAATCTCCTCGACGGCGTCTTTGAAAAACAACCCGACGATGCCGACAGGAATCATCGAGATGATGATGTTCAAAGCGTATTTCGTGCCGTCGTTGAGGCCTTGGTACGAACACCACTGTTGTTTCGTAAATAAATCTTTGAAAATCCAAACGACTTCTTTCCAGAGGACGACTAACGTTGCGCAGACCGTCGCCACGTGAAGCACGACGGTGAAGGTGAGGTTCTCCTCGCCTGTCATGCCGAAGATGTTTGACAATATGGTGAGATGTCCGCTGCTTGAGACAGGCAGGAACTCCGTAAGTCCCTGAAGGATGCCGAGAAGTAAAGCTTGTAACCAGTCCATGATTTAGTTAAAAGTTTAGAGTTAAAAGTTTAAAGATCGCGACGCGACCATATTTGCGAAGCAATCACGTTCTTCCACATTTGCGAAGCAACCACATTCTTCCATATTATTTTTTCATTATCGCGTAAAATTCGATACCGAAGCCGGCGAGGATGAGGATTGGGGAGAGTGTGAGCCGGCGGAAGTTGAACATCCCTTCGTTGAAGACATCGGGGTTGTCGGAGCCGCCGCCGATCATCAGGATGAAGCCGATGAGCAGCACGGCGAGGCCGATAAGCACCCATTTATAGTTGTCGCGATTGAACGGCATCTGTTTTTTCTCTTGATTATCAACTTGTTTCAGGTCTTTCTTTGTCGTTGCCATATTTTGAAAATTTTTGCAAAAGTAATAAAAAATCTTATTCGTAGAGTTTATCAATATTGGCACCGAGATATTTTCTCATTGAGAAATATGTCGAGACCGTTGTGAGTATCACGCCGAGTAAAATTATTGATATATAAATTGTTACATCCACGCTGAAGCTGCTCAGCTGGTTTAGTTCAGGGACTTTTCTGAACAGCATCGACATTGACATTGCGAGAAGCACCGATGAAATCAGGCCTCCGATGAGACCTTGCAACGCAAACGACTTGATGAACGGCTTCATGATGAACTCCTCCGTTGCGCCGACGAGCTGCATGCTTCTGACGATGAAGCGTTTGGAATAGATTGAGAGCCGCACTGTGTTTGAGATGAGTGTCACCGCCATCACGAGAAGCAGCAGTCCGACAAGCAGCAGGATGACGCCTATCTTCTTGACGTTGTGGTTGATGGAGTGCATGAGTGACTTCTGGAAATACACTTCTTTCACATTTTTCTTCTGCGTCACCCACTGTTCGATTTTCTCGATGCTGTCGTTGTTCGCGTATTCGGAGGTGAAGCGCACGTCGATGGAGGGCAGCAGCGGGTTCTCGACGTCGCCGAGCCATTGCAGGATGTCTTCGCCGAGGTCGGCGGAGAGCTGTTTCGTCGCCTCTTCCTTCGAGATGTATCTTGTCGATTTCACAAAATTCTTGCCGTCGAGTTCTTTCTGAAACTCCAGAATGTCTTTTTCCTTCACACCTTTTTTCATCACGACCTCGAAGCCGATGTTTTCTTTTATGTACGATGAAATCTTGTTTGCGTACAGCAAAAGTGCCGAGAAGAGACTTAACACAAACAAAACCAATGTGATGCTCAAGAGAGAGATGAGGTATGAACCTCTGAGACGTTGTTTTGTTGAATTATTGTTGTTGCTCACGTTGAAATTATTTTGGGCTTCAAAATTATGAAAAATAACGTTAATGCCCGTGGTTAATTTTGTGAAAAATATAAAATTTGTGAAAACGGGTGTCTTTGTGATTTTTTATGTAATTTTGCGATTTAAAATTGCACAGCATGTTAAGAAAGATTGGCGATTATGTGATTTTGATGTGGCAGGCGTTGCGGCGTCCGCCGAAGTTCGCTATTTTCAGACGGCAGCTGCTGCACGAGTTCTACAGTCTCGGCGTGACGTCGTTTGCCATCGTGGCCATTCTTTCGGTGTTTGTCGGCGCCGTCGCCGCGATTCTCGTTGCGTATAACATTGATAATCCGTTGCTTCCCGACAAGATGATAGGTTTCGTGACGCGTCAGATGGTCGTGCAGGAGTTCTCTCCGACAATAATCTGTATCATCCTTGCCGGAAAACTCGGTTCGCAGATAGCCTCCGAGCTTGGCACGATGCGCGTGACGCAGCAGATTGACGCCTTGCAGGTCATGGGCATCAACGCCGCCAACTACCTCATCATGCCGAAGATCATTGCGTGCCTGCTGTTCATCCCGGTGCTCATCGTATTCAGCATCTTCCTCGGAATCCTCGGCGGCTACGTGGCGTGCGACGTCCTCAGCATCATCTCGACGGAAGACTACGTCCTCGGCCTCCGCTCATGGTTCGACCCGTGGACGCTGACATTCGCCATGATAAAGACCGTCGTCTTCTCGTTCATCATAGCGTCGGTGTCGAGCTTCATCGGCTACAACGTCGAGGGCGGCTCGGTGGAAGTGGGCAAAGCCAGCACCGACGGCGTCGTATATAGCAGCATTCTCATCATATTCTTCGACCTCATCCTAACCCAAATGCTCCTGTCATGATAAAGATTGAGAATATTTCAAAGTCGTTCGGCGACAAGCAGGTCCTGAAGAACATCTCCGCGGAGTTCGAGCAGGGCAAGACCAACCTGATCATCGGGCAGAGCGGCTCGGGAAAGACTATCATGATGCGCATCTGCACAGGACTGCTCGAGCCCGACGAAGGCGAGGTTTATTTCAACGACCGCCGATTCTCCAACCTGCCGGAAAACAAACGCCGTGACATCCGCAAGGAGATGGGCGTGCTGTTCCAAGGCGGCGCACTGTTCGACTCGATGACCGTGGAGGAAAACGTGATGTTCCCGCTGAACATGTTCACCAAGATGTCGCGCAACGAGAAACTCGACCGCGTGAACTTCTGCCTGAAACGCGTCAACCTCGAAAACAGCAATAAGTTAAGAACCAATGAGCTGAGCGGCGGCATGATGAAACGTGTGGCCATCGCCCGCGCCATCGCCAACAGCCCGAAATACCTTTTCTGCGACGAGCCGAACTCCGGCCTCGACCCCAAGACATCGGAACTCATCGACGAACTCATCAGCGAGATAACAGAAGAATATAACATCACTACCATCGTCAACACCCACGACATGAACTCGGTGATGATGATCGGACAACATATCAACTTCCTTTACCACGGACAACTCTGGTGGAAAGGCGACAAAAACTCAATCCTGACAACCGACAACAAGGAGCTGCAGGAATTTGTATTTGCCACAGAATTGACAAGAAGACTTAAATAGCTAATAAAACTAACATCTAAACACTAAAAAATGAATTACTTAGACATTATCATCGGTATCATCCTCCTGCTATTCGCATTGGCGGGACTGAAAAACGGCATCATCCGCGAGGCATTCGCACTGGTGGCTTTCATCGGCGGAGTTTACGGGGCCGTGAAACTTTCCGACTACGTCGGCGGGAAACTCTCGACACTGATTAACGTGAGTCATGAATGGATGTCGGTCATCTCATTCATCATCGTTTTCATCCTTTTGGCATTGGCCATCAATTTGATAGGGAAGGGCGTCTCAAAACTCGCCGAGTCGCTGTGCCTCGGCTTCTTCGACAAAATCGGCGGCTTCGTGTTCGGAGTGGCGAAAGGGCTGCTCATCGTCGGAGTGGTAATCATCGTCCTCGACTTCTTCGGAATAAAGGACGCGATAAACAAGGAGACACGCGAGAAGTCGGTGCTTTACACCACCTCCGAGAATATCGCTGAATGGATTACCGACAACAAAGACAACTTCATCAAGGAGATTGAAGACAAAGTCGATGACGCGGAAGACGAAATAAAGGATTTAATTTGAAAAACAACACATAAAACATCTATCAACATGAAGAAGGTAGCAGTAATCCTCGCCGGATGCGGCGCAAAAGACGGTTCGGAAATCACAGAGACCGTGACGTTATTGTTGGCTTTAGACCAGCATGACATTAAATATCAATGTTTTGCACCAGACGAGAACCAGCATCACGTGGTGAACCACATCACAAACCATGCGATGAACGAGAAACGCAACGTCTTGGTTGAGTCGGCCCGTATCGTGCGCGGCGACATCCTTCCTATTGAGAAATTCAACGCCGACGAATTCGACGCGCTGTTCTTCCCCGGCGGCTTCGGCGCGGCGAAAAACCTCTTCACCTACGCCATCGACGGGGTGAAATTCACGGTGAACAAACACGTGGAGAAAGCGATAAAAGACATCCATGCTCAAGGCAAGCCCATAGGCGCCATGTGCATCGCCCCGATGATGTTGGCGAAAGTGCTTGGCAACGTGATGATTACGATGGGAAGCGAGAGCAACAGACAAGCTGCCGAGATAAGGACATTTGGCGCTGAACACGTCGAGACAGAAAACGGCGGCGTTGTCGGCGACATCAAGAACAAGGTCTTCACCACGCCGTGCTTCATGCTCGACGCCACACTGAAAGACATCTATCAGGACGCATGGAACCTCGTGGAGGCCGTCAGCGCGGAGTGTTAGGTCTATGTGACGTAAAATATTTTTTCATATTAATGTTTGTTATATTAAACATATTACGTATTTTTGCACAAAATTTCAAACATTAAGATGAAAAGACAACTACTACCCAAACAAAGCAGAATGCTTGCTGAGATGGGAAACAACATTCGTCTTGCAAGGTTGCGTCGTGGCTACACTTCTTTAGAGATGGCGCAGCGTACGTCGCTTGGTCGAAATACTATCTCAAGCATCGAAAACGGTGACGAAAGCGTCGCTATGGGAAACTATTTCAGGGTGTTAGTGGCGCTTGGACTTGACAACGACATTTTGCTTCTCGCGAAAGACGACATCCTTGGCCGAAAATTGCAAGATGCCGGACTTGAAATCAGGAAAAGGGCACGCAGTGAAAAGAAGGAAGAATGAAAATATACGTATATATTGATGCAGAAGGACTTACAGATTACCCCCTATTGATAGGCGAATTGTCTGTTGAGTCATTGAGGGGTAAGGAGGTATTTTCTTTCCGCGCAAATGAGAATTGGATCTCAAACAAGACATTTTCTTTTTTAGACCCTGATTTGCAAAACTTATACGGACAACAATTTCTTCCTGAAGGCAAAATAAACTTCGGAATGTTTCTTGATTCATCTCCTGACCGATGGGGTCGGATGCTTATGAAACGGCGAGAGAGAATAAGGGCAAAGTTGTGTGGAAATCAACCGAAAACACTCATGGAATCAGATTATCTTCTCGGTGTATTCGATGGAAACCGGATGGGTGCTTTGAGATTTAAAACCGAACCGGATGGCAAATTCCTTGACAACGACAGTCTCATGGCCACACCCCCAGTCACATCTTTAAGAACCTTGGAACAGGCATCGTTGGGATACGAAAGTGAAGACGCCGAAGATAAGCCGGAATACGAAGAATGGCTTAAAATGTTATATGCACCCGGATCATCGTTGGGCGGCGCGAGACCAAAGGCTAATGTCATTGATGAAAAAGGCGATCTTTGGATTGCAAAGTTTCCGAGTAAAAATGACGATACTGATGTCGGAGCATGGGAGTTTGTGTGCAATCAGATGGCAAAGCAATTCGGATTGAGAACCAGTGAATTTGATGCCAAGTGTTTTTATTCAAAACATCATACATTTCTGACAAAACGATTTGACCGCAACAACGGGCATCGTCTTTATTTTGCATCAGCCATGACATTACTTGGCAGAAACGATGGCGACCACGATGCAAGTTATCTTGAATTGGCAGAATTTATTGAACGTTATGGATGTAACGTCGAAAAGGATCTTCATGAACTTTGGAAGCGCATCGTATTCAACATAGCCATAAGCAACTGCGATGACCATCTACGCAATCATGGCTTCATTTTAAATAGAAAAGGATGGACTCTTTCGCCGGCATACGACCTGAATCCATCCGCATACGGAATGGGTTTAAGCATCAATATAGATGACGCCGACAATTCTCTGTCATTTGAACTCGCCATGCAGACAGCTCAATATTTCGGAATTGACAGTATCACCGCGAATCAGGAGGTTGAGAATATAAGAATGATAAGAAGTAATTGGAGAAATCTCGCAAACAACATCGGAATTTCAAGATCGGAACAAAATGAAATTGAAATAGCATTTACAAGAAGTGTGTGATGTTGAAAAAACACACGCAGTCATTTCCACCTCACCTTTGAGAAAATCCCTGAAAAGGCGGTGAAGACCACGTAAAACGGATAGACGAACTCCAGCGGCAACGCCCATCTGCGCAGTTGCCGCTGTTCCATGAAGCCTGTGATTTTTCTCAAAATCGGGTAATCGACCATATACTTCATCAGGATGAAAAGCGCATAGACGAGGAAGAAGGCCGGATGGAAGAAACCGCCGATGAAAAGCCCCACGACGCTCATGTTGAACAGCAGGACGATGAGAGCGGTGACGATGATTTTCCAACTCGTGTAGGCCTTCGTCTTCGACACCCAACGCCGCCGCTGGCGGAAAAACGACTTCAAGTCGGGCATCGCCTGCGTCTTCACGATGGCGTCGGTGTCGAACAGAAACCTAACCGAACGACTGCCGAAACGCTTCACGAACTGCTCCATCAGAAAAACATCATCGCCGGAAGCGATGTCCATGTCGGTCCTGTATTTCTCGACCTCAAGCGCCGACTTCCGGTCGTAAGCCATGTTCGCGCCGTTGCACATCACCGGCATCCCGATGGCAGCCGAACCGGCAGTGGATGCGATAAGACTCAGATGCTCAAGCACTTGTATCTTCTCAAAGAATGTGTCACATGGCGAGAGAAGCACCGGACCGAGAGCCATCTTCAAATCGTTGTTATACATGAAAGCGACAGTCTTCTCAATCCATCTGCGCGGAAGCTCACAGTCGGCATCTGTTACCATAACGATGTCATTTTCAGCGAGATGCAACGCCTGCGAGATTGCCTGTTTCTTGCCAGAACCGTCAGCCTTGAAAAGCCGGATGTTTAAATCCGAATTATTGTTGATAAAATCAGAAACAATGTCAAAGGTTCGGTCGGATGAGTTGTCATCGATTACAATCACTTCAAAATCAGACTTGTCAAACGACTGATTTACAAGCGACTGAAGCGGTTTCAGAATGTTTTGCTCTTCGTTTTTGGCGGCGATGATGACGCTGACTTTTCTATTTGATTTTTCACTACGTTGCACTTCATTTGAGATGACGCAACACAGCCCGTAGGTGAAAGCGCCGATGCACAGGATATACAAGCCCGAAAACACCAAAATGATGTTCATCAGAATGTGTAAAGTTTCAAGATTCATATATATGATTTTATTTTGCAAAAATATGAAAATTTCAAAAAATGTTTGAAAATTATTGAAGAGTATCGAAAAAAGAGTGTACTTTTGCAATCCATTTGAGAAATTAAACTAACAATTAAAAAATTACAAAAAGGCTTGGAATTCAGCGACGTAGTTCTTAATTACAATGACGGAGTCATCACCGGCAGCGGAAACGCAATTGTCACAGCAGAGCCTGTTGAACACACTCTCTTAATCAACAAGATAACCCTGAATTTGGCTCTCAC
The DNA here is from genome assembly GCA_045600605.1 of Bacteroidales bacterium. GTDB lineage: Bacteria > Bacteroidota > Bacteroidia > Bacteroidales > F082 > Limimorpha. The sequence goes on along the minus strand of JAZRYG010000071.1, from coordinate 113,780 downwards.
CCCGAACTACACGAAGAAATAAACAATTGTTCATAAACAAACACGAAGCGCAAGGCACATCGATGTCTTGCGCTTTTTTTCACCGTCTGAATGGAAAATCAAACGTCATAGCTTCTCCTCAGAAACTTCAATTTGTGAATGAAAAACAGCCCGACGGCCGCCGGAATTGCCAAGTTGTACAGCCATAAAATAGTGCTTGCCGAAAATACCATCATGCTAAATGAATTGTTTATCGCGTTGATTGTCAGCCATTTTTCAAAGATGACAACGCAGACAGGGCCTCTCACGGCTATCTCTGTAATAGTGATGAAAGGTATGATGGTCATGAAGAGGTAGGTCATCATTATTGGAATCAGCGTATTGAAATACGAAAGCCTGACGCCTGAAGCCCAGATGAGGAGGACAAACTGCAACGAATAGACGGCATATTTCGCGAAAGCGAGCAACAGGATGGTTAACAATTCTTTATGTGAAAACTCGCCGAAGATTTCCATGTAATTGTCGGTTTTCTCACGCCATTTCTTCGGGACGAAAACCCGCAGATATTTGAATATCTTAATGTTGAAAAACAAGATTAGCAGCAATGTCATCACGGCTGTTGCGGCGATCAGCACGAGCCATTGCAGCCGCTCGACGAAAAACACGCAGGCGAAACATCCAAGGCTCACTGTGACAATCATTTGCGCTATGTTCCCGACGAAAGTCAGCATGGCGGCCTTGACGCGGTTTCCCTTCTCCAAGATGAAAATACGACCGAGGAAGTCGCCCGTCCTGTTCGGGAAGAACATGCCGGCGGTGATGCCGGTGAAGACGGCGGTAAATGATTTGCTGAACGGCACGTTTTCAATCGGTTGAATGGATTTTTTCCATTTCAGCGCCTCAAGCGCCATGTTGATGGGAATCAACAGGAAAGCAGCGGTCGCCAGCAGCATTCCTCTCGGAGATGAGAACGAGCCTTTCACGCCGTTCCACATCTCGTCAAAGTTTTGATTCTCAACGATTTTGACATACAAAACCCAACATCCGGCAAGCACAATGATAATTTTGATTGCCGTTTCAGCAATTTTAAGTAATTTTGCCCTGTTGAATTTTTCAGTCATAATTTGCAAAAATAGGAAAAATTTGAAGACGGAGAAAATAATATTGGGCATCGACCCAGGAACCATGCTTATGGGCTACGGCTTGGTGCTTCAGAAAGGCAATGAGCTGAGCATGATTTGTATGGGTGTGATAAAGCTGAATAAACTTGACAACCAAGCACTTAAGCTTAAAAAAATCTTTGAGCGTGTGCTTGAGCTTGTCGATGAATATCATCCCGATGAGCTGGCAATCGAGGCGCCGTTTTTCGGCAAAAACGTGCAGTCGATGCTTAAGCTCGGCCGTGCACAGGGTGTGGCGATGGCGGCGGCTCTGTTCCGCGACATCCCGATCTTCGAGTATTCGCCGAGAAAGATAAAACAGTCGATAACGGGCAACGGCGCGGCTTCCAAGGAGCAGGTCGCGGCGATGGTGCAGAAACTCTGTAACTTCACCGAACATCCTGATTATCTTGATGCCACCGACGCCATGGCAGCCGCGGTCTGTCATAGTTTCCAGAATAAACTCAACATTGTGAATGGCGAGAGTGAGTCGAAGCTGCCAAAGATCCCGAAAGGGAAGAAATCGGTGAGCGGTTGGGCGGAGTTCTTAGCCAAGAACCCTGATAAGAAAGTGTAAATCAGATATTTACGTTTTTCTACTCTGTATAAATCTTTATCATCTTTTCTATTGCCTTCTCGCACACTTCGCAGAATTTCTCGCCTTTGAATGTGTTCATCAGACAGTCGATTTTCGGGCGATAGACGCCGTGCAGCTGATAGCCGGCGCCTTCATAAACCCCGATGGTTTTTTCATGTTTTTCATCAACAGGTGTCGGGATTGGTGTTTTCCTGCCTAACATATCCTGCCATTTCGACTCAAAATTCACCAACGTGGTGATGTTCGGTTCCCAAGGCTCGACGTCGTGCTGATAGTTGCAAGTGCCATCGTATGCGTATTCGTCGGCGAGGCCTGCAAAGCCATGTCCGAACTCATGGATTATAACCTCTGAGGAATAAGAGTTGCCTGTCGAACTCACGCAATATGAGTTAAATATTCCGCCGCCGCCGTATTTCTGGCTGTTGGCGAGGATGTAAATCTGGTCGTAAGGCACCTGTCCGGCGAGTTCTTTCATGGTGCGGTTGTCGAATGTCATACAGTAACGCTCGCTGCCGAAAGTCCAGTATTGGCAGCTCAAGGCGGTGTTCTTATACACACCCTCGCCTGGTTTCGAGATGTCGCTGTCGTGCGAAGGCACCATAACGGCACGGATGTTGAAACGGTCGGTATAAGAGGAATACGGCTCGTAACCGAAAAGACTCTCCATGAAGAAGTTGCAGTCGTTGATGAACTTGCCCATTTCCTTTTCCGTGTAACCATCGGGAAGCAGCACAATATCAACGGCTTGGTCGGAAGGATAGTTGCCATACACATCATAAATGGCATACGGAAGTTTCGGCGCGGGGACGATGTATTTGTCGGCCGGGTCAACGGTGATGCGCATCATCTCGTGAGGCACGAGTTTGCCGTCTTTGGCGTAGAACGTCACATCGACGGGTTCTTTCGGGAACGGCATGATGACCGACTCGTGGAAGCCTTTGTTGATATGCAGCGCCTCTTCCGTGGTCTGCCATTCGCCGAAGAGCAGGCAGTAGCCGTGCGAATAAATCACCTCTTCGGTCTCGGGAAGCGTGACCTCGAAGTAATACATCCCGTAGCCCGTGCTGTCAATCAGATGTCTGCGCGGCCCGCCCCATTCCGGCTCTTTGACGAAACGGTCAACGGCATACATCACCGTATCGGAGTTGCCATACAGATAATAGTCGATGCGCAACTGATTGTTTGTGAAATAGTTGTCGTATTCCTCCTGAGCGTTGGCGAGCGTGCCGAACGCGAGAGCGAGAAATGCTAATGTCAAGAGCTTTTTCATCTTTTTTGTCTTTTAATGTTTCTGAAGACTTTATCGTTTAACAATTTTGTCGGTCAAAATATTATCTTCTCTTGTGAAAATTCTCACAATGTAAATTCCTGATGTCCAGTCTTTTATAGAAAGTGTAACCTCATTTGAGGAAACGAACTTCCTGCCTGTGACGTCGAATATCTCATAATGTTCAAACTCGCCGGAGACGTGCAAGACCTCGTCAGCCGGATTCGGGTAGATGCGTCCCACGTTTTCCTGAACTTCATTGACATCGGCATAACCGCAAACTTCATTGGAATGTTCATATTCACCGCCGTTAAGGACTGCCGCAACCGTGTAGCAATACTGTTCCCATCCGAGGTTGTCATCTCTGTAACTTGTTGATTTAACATCAGTTGCGATGACGTATCCGTTGCGGTAGATATTATATGACAGGTCATTTAAAATTTCCGTCGGTACCTCGACATAAGCACGCAGCATCCAGGAGTAGTCCATGTTGAAATATGAGAGTGGCTTCCACGACGAGCCTGACTTCAGCAGTGCGCTGTTGTCATCGCCGACGAATCGGCACACGGGGCCTGGCGATGAGGTTCCCGATGACTTCACCTCAATCCACAGTGGCGTTGTGGCATCGAACGCGACGTTTTCCGAGAGAGGTATCTTCGTCCATTGTCCGCTGCCGGTCATTGCAGCGACTTCAGTATGAATGACATTGGTGCTTGTGGCGTTTTCACCGCTATGTATCTTGAAGGTGTAGGTGCCTGATGAGGCGTCCCACATTTCAATGGCTGTGATCTTCTGTCCGTCAAAAATCTTCAGCATGTCGGGAGTGAACTTTACGGCCCAGTTGGAGCTGCCCGAACCGATGTTGGTTATGTATTCGTCATCGGCGTAGTTGAGTTTGCCGCCGCATTCCGGTGTGTTCCACGACAGGTCAACTTTATTGCCGCCGTAATTGGCTGTGAGCTGTGGTGCGTCGGCGCAGTAGTTCATCACGAAGACGCTCACCGAGGTCCATTCCGACTGTCCGTTGCCGCCTGCCACCTCATAGAGCTTGAGGCCGGAGCCAGGGACGTTGGTGTCGGTGAATGTACTTGTCGTGACATCAGCGATGACCTTGCCGTCGCGTCTCACGCGGAATGACGGTGTCTCGGCCGATGAGGTCCAGCTGAGAGTCACTCTGTCTTCATCGACAATGGCGGTGAGGTTTTGAGGTGCGGCGAAGGCATCACTCGCAGCGGCGGTGAATGTCCTGACCGACTGTCCGTTTTTGAAGTCACTGTCGCTCAGCGAGGTGTTGGTGTCGCTCAGCGAGAAATGACATTTCTCCTCCTCCCAGCCGCTGTACCATGTCACGGTGACTTCGGTGCCGGCGGGGACGATGATTTTGCCTGTCTTTTCCAAATCTTCACCATTGTAAATTGTAAAATGCCGTGTCGGCATTGCGTTGTCAAATGAAAGCTCGACCTCCGCGCCGCGCCATCCTTCTTCCATCTCGGCGGTCATCTGAAGACTTATCTCGGCCAAAGCACCGAGTATAACACTTTGTTTCTCAGAGCGATAAGATGTTGCGCCACCGCATACCGACTTCACGTAATACTCATGATAGCCATCTCCGATGTTTCCTGTTTCGGAATATGAAACCCCCGTCACATTGTCAGCGATGAGCTGTCCGTCGCGATAGACTTTGTATGAACTTGCGCCCTCGACAGCGTCCCATTTCATATCAACTTGATTATGATTTATCACATTGACAGTCAGGTTGTTGGGAATGATTTCGTGATTCAGAGGGCAGAAGGTGAACTGCATCTGATGCCCGACGGTCCTGATGTTACAGATGTTGAATGTGTCATCGACGATGCCGCTGTTGATCCACGGAAATGCCGGTGTGTTTTTGTTGAACTCGGTTCTGCCGACGCTTTCGTTGAAGTGTGCCGACGCCAAGGTACCTTGCACATGGAATCTGCCGCCGGGTTGGAACACATAAACCTCATCGAGGGTGTCGTTTCCGTTGAAGTTGGCGCCGCCGTTGTAACGCTCATCGATTCTGGAGATGGTGATGCCGCTGCCCGGAACGCCTTGGTCGTAGAAGTTGTTCTTGTCGCGGAACTGCAGCAGATAGTGTTGGTTCGGGTCGCTTGTCGGGATGAGGTATCCGTTGCGGCGTCCGCCTTCCCAAGTGTTGGCTTCAAGGGTGTAAGTGCCATATTCTGAGATGGTTGGAATCTCTTCTATCCAGTTTCCGTATTTATGTTTGAGCCATACGCACGAACTCTGTGGCGGGTTTGAGGTGCCGCACATCAGGTCCCATGCGCCCGCCGGGTCGAGGTTGTATGGGTCGTGATAATGATAAAGGTCGGGTGCGCCGAGCGAGTGGAACATCTCGTGGCACAGGGTCGAGACCGTGAAGTAGGTCGCCGCCGACTCAAGCTGGAAGTTGAAATTATAAACCTGCACCCCGTTGATGAAGATTTCGCGTTCGTAGAACCACCACTGATGAGGCCACAGGAGGTCGGCCCAGTCGCCGACGTTGCCTTTCACCACGAAAACCATGTTATCGACAAAACCGTCGTTGTTGCAGTCGATATTCAAGTCATTGGGAATCATGGGCTTGACATATTCGATGGCGCGTTCGAGCAGGTCGAACTCCCGTTGTGCACGATCGTCATGGTCGTGATAGCCCGTTGGGTTGCTGCCCGCGTTATACGGACGATAGTAATTGCGCGGATAGATATCTTCATACGACATAATCTGTTCGCCGTTGAACTCAGGATAGAAATGAGAGTTTATGTATAACTGATTGTAGGTAAACTGTTTATAGAACTTACGCATCGACTCGTCTTCATCAGAATTGCCGTTGAACATCGCATTGACAGTGCTTGCCGGAGTCTGTATCTCGGCGTCGCCGTTGAAACGGATGAAAACCGTCAGGTTGCTGAAAAGTCCGTGGTTCAGCTCGCCGTCGCGGTGATTTTGCTTCCATGCACAATACTCATCCAAATGCATCGCCTTGACCTTGCTCTGATATTCCTCATGCGAAATCCTGATACCTGGCTGGAGACCGACCGATGCCGGGTCAACCTTGCCGGCGATATATTCTGTCGCAACAATTTGATTGTCAGCGTTTTTATCAGCATAAACGAAATAACCCTCTTCATTTTGTACTATCGTAAAACCGTTAATATCATGAAGACGGTTGTAAAATTCGTCGCCGGAAGCGTAACACACGAGAGTGTCGCCATTCGGTTGAATCATAATCCTTTCAACATTTTTCAAAGGAGCCGCAAAAATGTTTAATGTATTGAATATCAATACGAAAAGCGCGATTAATGATAATTTCTTCATAAGAACTCATATTTTAAACGCACAAAATTACAAATTTTTGAAAAATACGCGTAGAAATACTTGATTTTGTATTAATTTTGCGGCAAATTTTATGCGAAATGGAAAATCTCGAAGCTGAAAAAGAAGAAAAGAAATCGCTGAATTTCATTGAGGCGAAAGTTGAAGAAGATTTACGAAACGGCAAGAACGACGGCCGCATCCAGACGCGTTTCCCACCGGAGCCGAACGGCTACCTGCACATCGGGCACGCCAAGGCCATCTGCCTTGACTTCGGTCTGGCACAGAGATACGGCGGCGTCTGCAACCTGCGTTTCGACGACACAAACCCGACCAAGGAGAATATGGAATATGTCGATGCTATCAAAGAAGACATCCAATGGCTTGGTTATCAGTGGGGCAATGAATATTACGCTTCCGACTATTTCCAGCAGCTCTGGGATTTCGCGATAAGACTGATAAAGGAAGGCAAGGCATATATCGATGAGCAAAGCTCCGAAGAGATCGCCGCGCAGAAAGGCACGCCGACGCAGCCCGGTACCGAGAGCCCGTACAGAAACCGCCCCGTCGAGGAGTCGTTGGAGCTTTTCAACAAGATGAACTCCGGCGAGATTGAGGAAGGCAGGATGGTGCTCCGCGCGAAAATCGACATGGCGAACCCAAACATGCATTTCCGCGACCCGATAATCTACCGCGTCGTTAAGACCCCACACCACCGCACCGGCACAAAATGGAACGCCTACCCGATGTACGACTTCGCACACGGACAGAGCGACTATTTCGAGGGCGTGACGCATTCATTATGCACGCTTGAGTTCGTGGTTCACCGCCCGCTTTACGACTATTTCATTGATGAAGTGAAAGAAGGCAAAGACCTCGACGACCACCGTCCGCGCCAGACCGAGTTCAACAAACTCAACCTCAACTACACACTGATGAGCAAGCGTAACCTCCTCGTCTTGGTGAAAGAAGGCGTCGTGAGCGGCTGGGACGACCCGCGAATGCCTACGATTTGCGGTTTCCGCCGCCGCGGATACACGCCGGAGTCGATACATAAATTCATTGATAAAATCGGTTACACGACATACGACGCGCTCAACGACTTCGCACTGCTCGAAAGCTCGATCCGCGAAGACCTCAACGCCCGCGCCACACGCGTCTCCGCCGTCATCAACCCGGTTAAGTTGGTGATTACCAACTATCCGGAAGGTCAGACAGAGGAACTCGAAGCCATCAACAACCCGGAGGACGAGAACGCCGGAAGCCATAACATCACCTTCAGCCGCGAGCTGTGGATTGAGCAGGAAGACTTCATGGAATGCCCGCCGAACAAATATTTCCGCCTCACCCCCGGCAAGGAAGTGCGTCTCAAGAACGCTTACATCGTGAAATGCACAGGCTGCAAGAAAGACGAAAATGGCAACGTCGTGGAAGTCTATGCCGAATACGACCCGCTGACACGCAGCGGAATGCCCGACGCCAACAGGAAAGTGAAAGGCACCATCCACTGGGTGAGCCAAAACCATTGCATCAAAGCGGAAGTGCGTCTCTACGACCGACTCTGGAACGTGGAGAACCCTCGCGACGAACTCGCCAGACTGCAAGACGAAGGCAACACTCCGATTGAGGCGATGCGTAAGATGATGAACCCCAACTCGTTGGAAATCAGACAGGACTGCTACGTCGAGCAATTCTTAGCCGACGCCAAGCCGCTCGATCATTTCCAGTTCCAGAGAATCGGCTACTTCACCATCGACAAAGACAGCACCCCTGAACATCTCGTTTTCAACAGGACCGTTGGACTGAAAGACACTTGGACGAAAAACAGTTAAGAGAGGAGAGTTAAGAGAGTAAAGAGGAGAGTTAAGAGAGCGCAAAGCGACAAAAAACTTGTGCAACTTGTGTTATTAACTTGTGAAACTCGTGTTAAAAAACTTGTGCAACTTGTGTTATTAACTTGTGAAACTCGTGTTAAAAAATATTTCATAACATTATGATAGACAGCAACTTCATAGAAAACTTATACACCAATCTACCAGAGGAGACGCGTCATTATCTTGACATCGCCATCAAGAAGGTCGTGGAGGCGAAACGGAACGGCGGCAAGGTCGTCGTCGTGACGGGCAGCGGCCCGAACATTCACGAAGGTGTCACCACGCTCATCGCGGAGTTCATCAACAAAGGCCTCGTTGACGGCGTAACGACGAGTTCGGCGGTCGTCTCCCACGAAATGGGCGGCGTGCTCGACAAGGTGAAACGCATCAACATCCACAAAATCGGCGAAGAGTTCTTAGACTTTGAGAAAATGCCGCGCGGCGACATCTTCGAGCTCACCGAACTCACTGACGCACAATGGGATGAGCTTAAAAAAGAAATGATAATCGATGACGCTCTTGTTGAGCGGTGCAACGAGAAAGAAGGCACCGTCATCATCAAGGCGGCGGGCAATATGGCGTATCCGATGGGACTTCGCAACGAGACCCTCGCCCCCGTCATCATGGAGATGGCGCACACAAGACACGTGCCGTTTGAGGAGGTCGCCGGCTGGGGTTGCGACGAACACACCATGCTCGGAGCGGGTGCCCGCAAAGGTGTGCCGGTGCTCGTCAGCGTGCCGCAGCTCATCGGCGGCGGACAGGTCGGGATAAGCATCGCCGACAGCATCCCCGTCGCGGAACGCTGCTACAGAATCTCACGCATGCTCGGCGACGCTGACGTCATAATCGAGTCGGCAGTGGCATTGACACAGGAAATACACGACGGTCCGTTTGAGACTTACACCGGCCACGGCATCTGGGCGTCGTGGAACGGATTCAAGACCTACAGCCTGAAAGACAAGACACTCATCCGCTTCGACCTCGATGAGAACCTCAAGAAAGCCTGGGACTTGGACAAGAAGTCGGGCGAGGTGCAGGCCGCCATCGACAAAGGGCTGCCGAAGACGAAGATGTCGAAGATTCCGTTCAGGATGGAGATGTCGGCGTTCTCGCGTCTCGAGAAGTCGATTCCTGTCATCGGCGACATCGGAGTACTCTGGTCTGTAATGGGTTACAAGGTCGCGAAGGCACTCGGCGTGGAACTCGAATACATCAGCTATCCGCAGCAGACCGAGCCGGGCAAGGCGATGCGACAGTGGATCGTCGATAACGTCGATTACATGAAAATGGACAAAATAAGAGAATGGCTCAATAAGTAGAAAGTTATAAAGTTTTTAAAGTTAAAAGTTATGGAAAAAGAAATCAGGTTATACAATCTCGGATTCAGTGAGGTTAAGACATATTTATTCGTGGCTTTGTTCGTTGCGGGCAACATCCTTCTGCCGCAGCTCTGCCACTTGATTCCAAACGGCGGTCACATCTTCCTGCCGATTTATTTCTTCACCCTCATCGCCTCTTACAAATACGGCATGAAGGTCGGCTTGCTGACGGCGGTGTTATCGCCGGCGGTCAACAGTCTCCTTTTCGGGATGCCAGCCGCCGCTGCCGTTTCAGGCATCATGATAAAGTCGGTTTTCCTCGCCGTCGTCGCCGCATGGATTGCTGAAAAGTCAAACAAGGTGTCGCTTTGGACTATTCTCGCGGTCGTTTTGGCATATCAGTTTTTCGGCACGATGGCCGAGTGGCTCATGGAGGGCTCGTTTGTCGCCGCCGCCGTTGACTTCCGCCTCGGCGTTCCCGGAATGCTCATCCAGTGGATTGGAGGATATTTCTTAATCAGAAAAATGAGATAATTTGAATAACGTTTTAATTGAATTGCATGAAACCTTGTTGTCTGGAAATCACACAATTGCAGTGAAGAAAGGCGACAAGGTTTTCACGTCTTCTGACCGCGGCGTGAAGCCGTTGCTCCATCTTTTGGAAAACGAAAAAGATTTCTTGAAAGGCGCGTCTGTTGCCGACAAGGTCGTCGGTAAGGCGGCGGCGCTGCTCATGGTCTTGGGTGGAGTGAAGGAAGTACATACCGGCATCATCTCCGAACCGGCGGTGGAAGTCTTTGAAAAACACAATATCACCTTCTTTTTCGACAAGAAAGTCGAGCGTATCATCAACAGGAAGGGCGATGGTCTCTGCCCGATGGAGACGTTGTGTATGGACATCGAAGAGCCGAGCGAGGCGTTCGAGAAGATAAAGGAGTGGTTGGAAAAACACAATTAAAAGAAGGTCAAAAATTTTGACCGCAAAAATTTATGCTTTCAAAACTCTCTTGCATTTATTTTTTACTTTTTGTAAAATATTTTTTACTTTTTGTCTTGCATATTTGATTTTTTTATATTTTTGCAGCATCAAACTTTAAAAATTACAAATATGAAAACAAACTATTTATTGCCAAACAGTTTAAAAAAAATCGGCTGGGTAATTATTATCATTTCTGTCGCTTGTTTCTTAGTACATGTCTTTACAGACCTTGATATTATGTTAAAAATGCCAGCTTTGTCTTTTAACAACGAAGGTTCCATCTTTACTGTGGCATCAACATCAATCTACGACACAATTCTGCCTGTTTTTGCATTAATAGGCTTTATCTTTATTGGTTTTTCAAAAGAAAAAGAAGAAGACGAATACGTTAAGAAAATAAGGGAGCATTCCTTTGTATTCGCTACATTTTTCACAAGTATTTTGCTGATTATCTGTACATTGTTTTTGTATTCTATAGATTATTTCACTGTTATTATACTTGATTATTATGTGTTTTTATTGATTTTTGCATTAAAATTCCAGATTGAACTTTGGAGATTCAGAAAGGAGAACAGAAATGAAGAATAGCATCAGGGTGGAACGTGCGATACAGAGGATTTCGCAGGAACAGCTCGCCGAGAAAGTCGGAGCCAGCCGTCAGACAATCAATGCGATAGAGTTGGTAAAATACATTCCTTCAGGTCTGATAATGATGAAAATCGCCGCTGTTTTTGGCAAAAGCGTGAACGATATTTTCGAGTTAGAAGACAGCGATTGGGAATAGGAAATTTAAAAACATGAAAATGACGCGATTAAGACTGCAGAAACAATAAATTTCCAACCCAAAAATGGTGATTTCTGCATATAAACTTGATTTTTTATGCAGGGAAAATTTTTTCATCCCAAAGTTGCCTGAAGAAATAGGTGGCCGGCATGATTTCCACTCCGTTCATCAAACGCGGGTTGAGGTCAAGCGAGACCACGACAAGACGTGCGTCGGGATGTTCCTCTTTGAATGCCTTCAAGCCGTGCAGATGCCGGTGCTGGACTTCGTTTGTCGCTTTGATTTCAATGGCGACTTCGGCATCTCCCAACACGGCATCCACTTCGTATCCGTTATAGGTGTGCCAATAGCTTAGGGCGTTCTGAACTCTTCTGTAGCCAAGATATGCTATCAGCTCCTGAATGACCAAATGCTCGAAAGCATGTCCGAAACTGTCAGAGCCGGGCTGCATCATACGACGTCCCAACAAGTAATTGGGGATGGAGACATCGAAAAAATAGAATTTCGGTGATTGGCGCACCTTCCTTTTTACGGTTTTGGTGTAAGCGGGAACCATATATCCTATCAGCGTCTCCTCCAAAATGGAAAAATATTCTTTCGCGGTCTTGGCATCCACTCCGCAGTCTGACGCGATATTGTTGTAATTCACCATTTCTCCGTCAGTAAGGGCGGCCGCATCAAGAAAACGGTTGAAAGAAGAAAGATTCCTGACCAACGACTCCGCCTTGATCTCCTCTTTCAGATAGACGGAGACGTATGCCTGCAACAAATCCCAATAATTTTTCTCGGATGCGAGATAATGACGGGGAAGCATCCCCTGATTGACAGCCTTCACAATGTCGAAATCTTGGATTTCATGGCTGACAAAAGGATAAAACATTTGCATAATCGCACGTCCCCCAAGCAGATTCACTCCACTGCGACGCAACTTGCGGGCACTGGAGCCGCTGAGAATGAAACGATGCCCTTTGCGAACCATCAGCCACTGGACTTCGTTGAGAAGCTCCGGCAGATTTTGTATTTCATCGATGATGACCAAGGTTCCCGGTTCGAGCATTTCAAGATCCTGGCGCAATAATGACGGATTGCGTTGCAGGCGTCCGAAAGTGTTGTTTTCCAACAAGTCGTAAAATGCCGCCTCTGGAAACAGTTCCCACAACATGGTGGATTTGCCCGTCTGTCTTGCCCCGAACAAAAAGTAGCTCTCATTCAGGAAGTTGTTTTTCGTAATAAACCTCTTTATCATGGTCGTTTTTTTGCAAAAATAGTAAAAAATGAAATACTACTCCGTTTTTTATCGAAATTTATGGAGTACTACTCCGTTTTTTACTGATTTTTATTGCTTCTTGCGAATAAATATTCTTTAGTAAACTTTATTTCCACAGCTGCAAAATTACATCAAAACGACCGACTTGTGGGGGATTTTTTCAAAAAGTTTTCAACAAAAAATGGCGCGGCAGACTTTCCGTGCCGGTGACTGTTGAAAATTTCCCTATTTTTGCGTCATGAAAATCACACTTTTGGTAATAGGAAAGACCGACGAGCCGTATCTTGAGACCGGCATCGCGAAGTATCTCGGTCGTTTGGAGCATTATGTGCCTTTTGAGTTGAAAATCATTCCTGACATAAAGAACCGCAAGACGCTGTCGGAGGCGCAACAGAAAAAGATGGAGGGCGAGCTGCTTCTCTCGCAGTTTCAGTCAGGCGACGTTGTTGTCCTTTTAGATGAAAACGGCAAGACGTTCTCATCGCGCAGCTTCTCGAAATGGATTGAGAGTCAGATGAATACAGGCTGCAAGCGCTTGGTCTTCGTCATCGGCGGACCGTATGGCTTCTCGCAGGAAGTCTATGAAAAAGCCAACTCGAAAATAAGCCTCTCGGAGATGACGTTCTCGCATCAGATGGTGCGCCTTATTTTCGTCGAGCAACTCTACCGCGCTTTCACGATAATGAAAGGGGAGGCGTATCACCATGATTAGTTAAGAGAGTAGAGTTAAAAGAGTAGAGAGGAGAGAGCCAACGTGCGTCAGCTTCTCTTAACTCTACTCTCTTAACTTTTAACTAAAATCAATCCGCTAAAACAAGTATCTTGTTGTTCAGCACTTCCACGACGCCGCCTCTGATGTCGAAATATTCGAACTTCCCGTCGGGGGTCTGCACTTTGACTTTCCCGATGCCGAGCGATGCTATCATCGGGGCGTGGTTGTTGAGTATCTCGAACAGGCCGTCGCTTCCGGGGAGCTGCACGAGTGCCGTCTCGCCGTCGTAGATGTGTCTTTCGGGAGTTATGATTTCCAGTCTCATGGCATCACTCCTTCCTTATTCCTGGTTTTCGGCGAGCATCTTCTTGCCTTTCTCGATGGCCTCCTCGATGGTGCCGACGAGGTTGAAGGCCGCTTCCGGATACTGGTCAACCTCACCGTCCATGATCATGTTGAAGCCCTTGATGGTGTCTTCGATGCTGACGGTGGCGCCTTGCAGACCTGTGAACTGTTCGGCGACGTGGAACGGCTGCGAGAGGAACCTCTGCACGCGGCGTGCGCGGCTCACGGTGAGTTTGTCTTCCTCCGAAAGCTCGTCCATGCCGAGGATGGCGATGATGTCCTGCAACTCCTTGTATCTCTGCAATATCTTCTTCACGCGCTGTGCGGTGTTGTAATGCTCTTCGCCGACGATCTCCGGCGAGAGGATCCTTGATGTCGAATCCAACGGGTTAACGGCCGGGTAGATGCCGAGTTCTGCTATCTTACGGCTCAGAACCGTCGTGGCGTCTAAGTGCGCGAACGTGGTGGCCGGTGCCGGGTCGGTCAAGTCGTCGGCAGGGACATAGACAGCCTGCACCGAGGTGATGGAACCGCTCTTCGTGGATGTGATTCTCTCCTGCATGAGACCCATTTCAGATGCCAATGTAGGCTGATAACCCACGGCCGAAGGCATACGTCCGAGAAGTGCCGACACCTCTGAACCGGCCTGCGTGAAACGGAAGATGTTGTCGATGAAGAACAGGATGTCGCGGCCTTGTGTCTCGCCGTCGCCGTCGCGGAAATATTCAGCCATCGTGAGGCCCGACAAAGCCACTCTCGCCCTTGCTCCAGGCGGCTCGTTCATCTGTCCGAACACCAAGGTGGCCTGCGACTTGTCGAGTTCGTTGTAATCGACTTTCTCCAAGGCCCAGCCGCCTTTCTCCATCTCTTCGGCGAACTCCTTGCCGTATTTGATGACGCCCGACTCTATCATTTCGCGCAGAAGGTCGTTGCCTTCACGGGTGCGCTCACCGACGCCGGCGAACACCGACATTCCGGAATACACCTTCGCGATGTTGTTAATCAGCTCCATGATAAGCACTGTCTTACCCACACCGGCACCGCCGAACAGACCGATCTTGCCGCCTTTGGCGTAAGGCTCGATGAGGTCGATGACCTTGATGCCTGTGAACAGCACTTCCTGTGTCGTGGAGAGGTTCTCGAACTTAGGCGGGTTGTGGTGGATGCTGTTGCGTCTGCGCTCCTGCATCGGCTTCAGTCCGTCGATGCTCTCGCCTATGACGTTGAACAGACGTCCTTTCACCTGGTCGCCGGTAGGCATCGAGATAGGCTGGCCGAGGCTGCGGACCTTCATGCCGCGGCGCAGACCGTCGGTGGAGTCCATCGCGATGGTGCGCATGGTGTTCTCGCCGATGTCCTGCTGTACCTCAGTTATAAGTTTGTCGCCATTGTCACGCGTGATCTCAAGGGCGTCCAAAAGGTTCGGAAGCCCCGTCTCACCGTCAAATGCCACGTCGATGACAGGTCCGATGATCTGTACTATTCGACCGATTTTTTCTTCACTCATTTTTTTAGTTTTTAAAGTTATAAAGTTTGAAAGTCATAAAGTTATAAAGTTTGAAAGAAGTGGTACTTTATAAACTTTATGAACTTTTAGAACTTTTTGCTTTTATTATTGTTTCAAAATTTTTCAAAAAATTCCACTGAAAGATCAGCAGATAAAATATCCCGATAGTGATGGCGCTGTCGGCGATGTTGAAAATCGGGCTGAAGAATATCTCTCCGCCGAAGAACGGCACCCAGTCGGGGAAGGTGAACAGCGGGAAATACAGCATGTCAACGACCCTGCCTTGCAGGAAGCCGGCGTAGCCGAAGATCAGGCCGTAGAACCAGCAGTCGATGATGTTGCCTATGGCGCCCGCCGTGATGAGCGAGACGCCGAACACGGGGCCGAACTTCACCTTGTTCCTGACCATGCGGCTTATCAGCCAGAACAGCAGGGCCACCGCCGCGACCCTGAATAGGCTGAGGAAAATCTTCCCCCACACGGCTCCGGAGATCTCCCAGCCGAACGCCATGCCGTTGTTCTCGATGAACAAAATATAAAACCACTTCCCGAACACGGGAATGGCCTCGCCGATTGCCATCGTCGTCTTGACCAAAATCTTTGAGACTTGGTCAAGCAGAAGCACTAAAAATATGACAATCAGCGGTTTCTTCATCTCTTTTTGTTTTGATTCATCTTGGCCTCTACGCTGAGCGTGGCGTGTGGCACAGCGCGCAGACGTTCCTTAGGTATCAGCTTGCCTGTGACGCGGCAGATTCCGTAAGTCTTGTTCTCAATGCGGACAAGCGCGTTCTCAAGGTTCGTGATGTACTTCTGCTGGCGTACGGCGAGTGCACTGTTCTCCTCTTTCGACAGGACAGCAGAGCCTTCCTCAAGAATCTTGAATGTAGGCGCTGTGTCGTCGGTGTTCGTGTCGCCGCCTGTGACGTTCTCCTCAAGCAACTCAAGGTCCTTGCGGGCTGTCGCCAAACGCTCAAGAATCAATACCTTGAACTCGGCTAACTCCTCGTCAGAATATCTGACTCTTTCCGGGGTGTTCGATGAATCTTCCATATTTGATATTTTTATGCTTTCTTTATCAATAACTTCGCTGTCACCTTGTCGGCCAGCTCCTGCGCCTCGACGTCTCCACCGATGTCATCGACGAAGTTCAACGTGGCCAAGGTCTCCGAACAGATGTACTCGCCAAATCTCTCAACAGGTTTGATGATGTCTTTGTTCTTCTCGATGGTGAGAATAATTCTGTCGGTGACTTCAAGGCCGCTGTCTTTCCTCATGTTCTGGATGCGGTTGATGATTTCACGTGCAAGGCCTTCTTCGAGAAGCTCCTGCGAGATGTTGATGTCGAGGGCGACCGTCATGCCGTCCTGCGTCGTCACCGTCCAGCCAGGAATGTCTTCCGTTGAGATGAGCGCGTCTTCAAGAATCAAATTAACCTCCTGACCGTCAATGTCCAACGTCGCACCGTTGTTCTTCTCAAACGCCCTGATGTCGTCCTGACTCATCGAGTTGAAATACTGTGTCAGCTGCTTCATCATCTTGGCGTAACGTTTCAGAGATGCGAAGTTCGGTCTCACTTTCTTCACCAAGATGTTCAGCTCGCCCGTGAGATACTCTACGTTCTTCACGTTGACTTCCGAGAGGATGAGGTGTTCGACTTTCTGGAGCTGTTCCCTCTGTTCGTCGGACATGACCGGAATCATGATCCTTGACAATGGCTGGCGGACGCGGATGTTGGCTTTCTTCCTGAGTGACAGCACCATTGATGCGACGAGCTGCGCCATCTCCATGCGTTCCTCAAGTTTCTTGTCGATACATTTCTCATCAACGGTCGGGAATGTGGTGAGGTGCACTGACTCCGCGTTGCTGCGGTGTGTCACGTTGTTCAGGTCGCGGTAGAGCTGTTCGGCGAAGAATGGCGCGATGGGCGAGATGAGGCGTGCCAGCGTCTCGAGGCAGGTGTAGAGTGTCTGATATGCCGATGTCTTGTCGTCGGAGCCGTTGCTCTTCCAGAAGCGGCGGCGCGACAGACGCACATACCAGTTGCTCAAATGCGCATCGACAAAGTTGCCGATGGCGCGGCCGGCCTTCGTAGGCTCGTAGCTGGCGAGGTCGCTGTCAACTTCAGCCACCAACGAGTTCAGTTCCGACAGAATCCATCTGTCAATCTCCGGACGCTGCTCGAACGGGATGTCGGCCTCCTTGTACTCGAAGCCGTCGATGTTCGCGTAAAGCGCGAAGAATGCGTATGTATTATATAATGTGCCGAAGAACTTGCGGCGGACGTCGTCAACGCCTTCCTCGTCAAACTTCAGGTTGTCCCAAGGCTGCGAGTTGGTGATCATGTACCAGCGCACCGCGTCGGCTCCGTATTTCTCGATGGCTCCGAACGGGTCAACGGCGTTGCCGAGACGTTTCGACATCTTGTTGCCGTTCTTGTCTAAGACCAAGCCGTTGGAAATCACGTTCTTATACGCCACGCTGTCGAACACCATAGTCGCAATGGCATGTAGTGTGAAGAACCAGCCGCGTGTCTGGTCAACGCCCTCGGCGATGAAGTCTGCCGGGAACGTCTTGTCGTTGAGCTGCCCTTCCTCGCCCATGTAATGAATCTGTGCGTAAGGCATCGCGCCGGAGTCAAACCACACGTCGATGAGGTCGGGCTCACGGAACATCTTCTTGCCCGATGCCGAGACCAAAATGACGTTGTCGATATATGGCCTGTGAAGGTCGAATTTTGTGTAATCTTCTGATTTATATGGGTTTTCTGTCATGAAGCCGGCGGCGACAGACTTCTCTATCTCGTTGCGGAGCTGTTCGACGCTGCCGATGCAGATTTCTTCGTTACCGTCTTCGGTTCTCCAGATCGGGAGCGGAGTGCCCCAATAACGCGAGCGTGAGAGATTCCAGTCAACGAGGTTTTCGAGCCAGTTGCCGAAACGTCCGCTGCCTGTGGCTTCCGGCTTCCAGTTGATGGTCTTGTTGAGTTCTATCATCCTGTCTTTCAACGCTGTCGTCTTGATGAACCAGCTGTCCAATGGATAGTAGAGAACCGGTTTGTCGGTGCGCCAGCAGTGCGGGTAGTCGTGTTCGTGCTTCTCGCTCTTGAAGAGTTTGCCTTCTTCCTTGAGCATGATGACTATTTCGACGTCGAGCGACATGTCTTTCTCTGTCTTGGTGGCGTCGTATGCGTTCTTGACGAATTTTCCTGCGTATTTTGAATATGCTTCGATGTCGATATGTGTCTTTACCCATTCTTGGTCGAGGTCTTCGAGGTTGTAGAACTTGCCGGTCTTGTCAACCATCGGGGCGATTTTGCCGTCTTTGTCGATGAGTTGGAGCGGCGGGATGTTGCTGAGCAGTGCGACGCGTTTGTCGTCGGCGCCGAAGGTCGGGGCGATATGCACGATGCCGGTGCCGTCTTCTGTCGTCACGTAGTCGCCGGGGATGACGCGGAAAGCGTCACCGTCGGGCTTCACCCACGGGATAAGCTGTTCGTAGTCGAGGCCGACAAGGTCCTTGCCCTTGCAGGTGCCGATGACTTCGTAAGGCAGTTTCTTGTCGCCGGCTTTGTAATCTTCAAATGTCGGTTTCTCTTCATCCGACGGGAAGAACGACGACATCAGCGGTTTGCCGAGGATGATATGTGTGATATTTCCGTTAATTGGATTTACTGTCTTTACCAAGTTATATTCTATGGTCGGGCCGACGCAGAGAGCCGTGTTTGAAGGCAGTGTCCAAGGTGTTGTGGTCCATGCGACTATCTGCACGTCACCGAATTTCACGTTGGTGTCGAACGGTAGTTTCTTGAGTTGGCGTTGGTTTTCCTTGAGGCGGAACATCGCCACGCAGGTGAGGTCTTTGACTTTGCGGTAGCAGCCCTGCATGTTGAGTTCGTGCGAGCTGAGGCCTGTTCCGGCGGCTGGCGAGTAAGGCTGGATGGTGTATCCTTTGTAAAGGAGGCCTTTCTTGTAAAGCTCGTTGAGCAGATACCAGAGTGTCTCGATGTATTCGTTTTTGAAGGTGATATACGGGTCGTTGAGGTCAACCCAGTAGCCCATCTGACGTGTGATGTCGTCCCATCTGTCCTTGTATTTCATCACTTCCTCGCGGCAGGCGCGGTTGTAGTCATCGACGCTTATTTTCTTGCCGATGTCTTCCTTGGTGATGCCGAGTTTCTTCTCAACGCCGAGTTCCACAGGCAGTCCGTGTGTGTCCCAGCCGGCCTTGCGTGAGACGTATTTGCCTTTCAGTGTCTGATAGCGGCAGAATGTGTCTTTGATGGTCCTCGCCATGACGTGGTGGATGCCTGGCATCCCGTTGGCTGACGGCGGTCCCTCGAAAAACACGTATGCCGTGCCGTTCTTGGTGTTCTCCAGACTCTTGTCGAAAATGTTGTTTTCTTTCCAATAATCACGAACCTCATTGGCAATCTCCGTGAGGTTCAGTGTCTTATATTCGCGATATGCGTTTTTCATGTGCTTTTATACAAAAAAATTTTTTAAAGAATTTGCAAAGATATAAAAAATTATGCTTTTTGGCTTGGAAATTCTTATTTTTTTTATTTTTGCACAAATTATCAAACTAACAAGAAATGAAGTACGCAATAGGAATTGATATCGGGGGTACGAACACCGATATCGGACTCGTCACCGAAAACGGTGAAATCATCGACAAAGTAAATATCAGCACCAACAAATACACTGATGCTCAATTGTTTGTGAAAGACATGTGTGATGGCATCAAGACGCTTTTGCAGCGTCAGAACATCGCGAATATCGACGGCATCGGCATCGGTGCGCCTAACGGGAACACTTACACGGGCTGCATCGACAACGCCCCTAACCTCCGCATGAAGGGCAACATCGAATTGGCGAACATGGTCAGGCAGTATTTCAACACCAAGGTCGTCATCTCCAACGATGCCAACGCCGCCGCTTTCGGAGAGAAGATTTACGGTGGTGCGAAGAATCTCAGGCATTTCATCACGTTCACGCTCGGGACCGGTGTCGGCAGCGGCATCATCATCGACGGTAACCTTGTCCTCGGCGCCACAAGCACGGCGGGCGAACTCGGCCACGTCATCATGATCCCTCAGGGGCGTCAGTGCGGCTGCGGCAGGAGAGGCTGTCTTGAGACTTACACCTCGGCTGGCGGCATCGTCGCGACAGCACGCGAGCTGCTCAACGATGACACTGAATACAACGGGATGCTCCGTCAGAACGCCGGCGACCTCACGAGCAAGATGATAGGCGACGCCGCAAACGCCGGCGACCCGCTGGCTCTCAAGGTGTTCGAGAAAGTGGGCTGGATGCTCGGCCTCGCGATGGCTAACGCCGTGGCGTTCTCGGTGCCGGAGGCTATTTTCCTCATGGGCGGCCCCGTCCACGCCGGCGAAGTGCTCATGAAACCTCTCAGAAAATCATTCGAGGAAAATCTTCTGTACGTCTATAAAGATAAACAGACTGGCAAGCCTCTCGTGGATATCAAGGTTTCATCGCTGAAAGACAATGAAGTGGCGATATTAGGCGCCGCGGCTCTCATTCAGATGGTGATGTAAATCGTTGGGAATGTGAAAAAAAGCGTCGCTGACATTCAACGACGCTTTTTTTGAGCCACGTGTCGGACTCGAACCAACGACCTACGCATTACGAATGCGTTGCTCTACCAACTGAGCTAAAGTGGCTTTTTTCAGGCTGCAAAAATACAACTTTTTTCATTACGTCGCGTTATAAAACAAAAAATATTATTTTCACGTTTCATCACAAAACAAAATCATGGTCTGGAAATTCTTTTCTGTAGTGCTTTTGGCAACGGTGAAGACCTTGTTCGCTCCGGCGGTAGGCTTCGCCGCAGGGATGTCGTATCTGTCAACTTTTGTCGCCACTGCCGCCGGCGGTGCGCTCGGATTTGTGGTATTCTATTATTTCTCAAGTCAGATAATGAAATATCTGAACAAAAAAGCGAAGCCTGAAAATCGTGCGAAACAACTGAAGAAAGCGAGAAAGATAGTCATGATGAAGAGAAAATATCCGGTGTGGCTGTTCGTCTTCATACTTCCTTTCATGTCGATACCCGTCATGGCGGTGATTGTCAAGAAGTTCTATGGCCGCGACAAGAAAGTCATCCTGTTGTCGTACGCTGCGACTACCCTGTTCGCGCTTCTCGGCTGTGTTATCTGTTCTCCTGTGTCGATGGTTTGACGAAAGCCGTTACTTTTGTTCCATGTCTTTGGTGTCAAGTATCTGAAACACAGAGTTGTTTGACTTGAATTCGGGAACTATCTTTTTCATCTGACCGACAATCTTGAAGTTGTCGCAGGTCAGCAGAACATCGTTCAAAATGTTTATCTCTTCATTGACTTCTTCTTCCGCGTATCTGCGGACTTGTGCGCGCATGATTTTCGGGTGTTCTGTCGGGATGGTGTTTTCTTTGGTGGCTAAGAGTTCCTCATAGAGTTTCTCGCCCGGGCGGAGGCCTGTTATCTCTATCTGCACGTTTGTCATGCCTGAGAGTTTTATCATCTTGCTGGCGAGGTCGTATATTTTCACCGGCTCACCCATGTCGAACACGAAGATGTCGCCGCCTTCGCCGAGGGCACTGGCTTCGAGCACGAGGCTGCACGCCTCAGGTATCGTCATGAAATAACGTATGATGTTGCGGTCGGTGACTGTCAGCGGACCGCCTTGTTCGAGCTGTTTCTTGAACAACGGGATGACTGAGCCGTTGGAACCTAATACGTTGCCGAACCTTGTCGTGATGAACTGTGTCGCGCTGTTGCGGCTTTGTGTGTAAATCTCGGCGATACGCTTCGTGGCTCCCATAACGTTTGTCGGGTTCACAGCCTTGTCGGTGGAGATCATCACGAACTTCTCAACGCCGTATTTCATTGAGAGGTCGGCCATGTTCTTTGTGCCGAAGACATTGACAGACACCGCCTCATACGGGAACGACTCCATCAACGGCACATGTTTGTATGCCGCCGCATGATAGACGATTTGCGGCCTGTACTTATCGAACACCTCGACCATCTTATTGATGTCCTTCACGTTGGCGATGACAAACTCCTTCGGAACCGCAATGTGCTTGTACGGCTCCGAATTGTTAAGCTCATACTGAAGGTCGTAAATCGGCGACTCGGCTTGGTCAAGCAATATAAGTCCTTTCGGGCTATGCAGAAGCACCTGACGGCATATCTCGCTTCCTATCGAACCCGCGGCACCGGTGACGAGGACGACCTTGCCTCCTATCTGATTTCTGATATTCTCTCTGTCGAGCACAATCGGCTCACGCTCAAGCAAATCCTCAATCTTGATGTCTTCAATCTGGTTGGCGCTGAGACCCTTGCCGTCAATCCACGCGCTGACGTGCGGCACCGACTTGATGGCGACGTCCAAATCCATGAGCCTGTTGATGAGTTCCTGCTTTTGCTGGATGGTGAGACTTGGTATCGACAAAATGACCGCGTCGATTTTATGTTTCTTGATATATTCCTTGTTAAGCACTTCACTCGGTTTCTTGATGGTCACGCCGTTGATTGCTTTGCCGGTTTTAGTGACTGAGTCATCGATGAAGGAAACGATGTTGTATTGCGTCGAAGTGTCGCGCATCAAGGCGCTCTGTGTGATAGGGCCGGAGTCGCCGGCACCGTAAATCACAGCGTTGATGGTTTTCGGATGCGGACGGAAGAATTCATTGTAAACACGGCGTACCACGAGACGGAAAATCACCAGCAAAACCAATGTCGTTATGCAAATGATGAACGTGTTTGTGAGTGACGGAAAATAGTTTCCGATGAATTTCAGTGGCGGGATGCTGTTGGCGGTGAATTTTACCAAATACAAGCAGATGAATGTGCACAAGACAGTCTTGCTTATTTTCTCAATATCCTGAAAACCAGTATATCTGATAAGGCCCTTGTACGACCCTGAAGCTAAAAACGCAATCGTGAAAAATATGATTACAGTAGTCGTTCTCAGTATGGTCTCGGAAAAAGTGATTGAACTAAAGTCGGGGAAATATTTGATGAATATGGTGAATATAGTTGAGAGTATAACACAAAAAATGTCGCACAACAAGATTATCCATACCGACAACGAGCCGGAATTCCTTTTGCCGAAAATATACTTTGCAAACTTTATCAAGAGTGCCTTCATACATCATTCAATTTGAAGCCGCAAAATTATGAAAATGGTATTTATTATCAAAGAAAAATAACAAATTATTTTTGCCATTCCTTGATGAGCTGCTCATCTTGCATCTTGCAGATGAGGAGACAGTCGTTGTCATCCACAACAATATAATTGTCAAGACCTTGCACGATTACTTTCTTCTTGCCGAAGGAACGCACGATGCAGCTTCCGCTGTCAACCATCCTGATGTTCTCGCCGATGACGGCGTTGTTGCTTTCATCCGGCTTGATGTGTGTGTAAAGGCTGCCCCATGTGCCGATGTCGCTCCATCCGAAGCTCGCCGGATACACGAACACGTCGTCCGACTTCTCCATCACGGCATAGTCGATGGAGATGTTCGGGCATGTCGGGAAGAGCTCGTCGATGACATCTTGCTCGTCATCCTTATAGAAATGCGGCTCGATCTCATCAAAGACTTTTGCCAAGTCGGGGACGAACTTTTTGATTGTCTTCACAACCATCTTGGCGTTCCAGACGAAGATGCCGGCGTTCCAATAATATCCGCCTTCGGCGAGATATGCTTTGGCTGTCTCGAGATTCGGCTTCTCCCTGAACGCCTCAACCTTCATGATGTTTCCGTTGCAGTGTGCCGGTTTGGTGTTGTCGGCTTTGATGTAACCGTAGCCTGTCTCAGGTCTCGTCGGCATCATCCCGAGCGTCACGATGACGTCTTTGTCTCTCGTGAAATCAAGGGATTCCTTTATGACTTCCTTGAAATGCTGAGTGTCGATGACGATGTGGTCGGCTGGCGAGAAAACAAGATTGGCATCAGGATGCTTCGCGTGAATCTTGCGGCTCACATATTCGATGCAAGGCGCGGTGTTTCTCATGCATGGCTCCATAAGAATCTGTTGTTCAGGCACTTCCGGGAGCTGCTGCATCACCATGTCCTTGTATTTCTTCGATGTCACGATCCACACGTGGTCAGGCTCGATGACGCCGCCGAAACGCTCGACGGTGAGCTGTATCATGGTCTTCCCGACTCCCATAACGTCGATGAATTGTTTCGGTCTCTCCGGCGTTGACATGGGCCAGAACCTCGAGCCGACACCGCCCGCCATTATTATAAGGTGATTGTTGTTCATTGCGAATTTAAGATTTAAAGATTCAAAAATTCAAAAATTCAAAGATTTAAAAAAGACTATTCTTCAACTTTGAATTTCGTTTTGCCTTGTCTGTAGGCTTTCTCCCATTCCCATGCTGATTTTGTCATCTCGTCGATGGAACGCTCGGCTTTCCAGCCTAACTCGTTGTTTGTGAAAGAGGGGTCGGCCCAGATTTTCACTATGTCGCCGGCTCTGCGGCCTACAATCTCGTAGTTGAGCGGTTTGCCTGATGCTTTTTCAAATGAATGTATTGCTTCAAGCACCGAATAGCCTTTGCCGGTTCCGACGTTGAAGACTTCAAAATGTTTTTTCATCTTTCCGGCGGCCATGCGTTCGACGGCGGCGACGTGTGCCTTGGCGAGGTCCATCACGTGGATGTAGTCGCGTATCGGCGTCCCGTCGGGCGTGTCGTAGTCGTCGCCGAACACCTTCAGGCATTGTCTGATGCCGAAGCCGGTCTGCGTGATGTATGGCATGAGGTTGTTCGGCACTCCGAAAGGAAGCTCGCCGAGCTGTGCGCTCTCGTGCGCCCCGACGGGGTTGAAGTATCTCAACGCGATGACGTTCAACGTCTTGTAAGCGTTGACGCTGTCTTCAAGAATCTCCTCTGCAATCTGTTTGGTGTTGCCATAAGGACATTCGGCCTTTTTTATCGGCGCCTTTTCAGAAATCGGGAGGTTGCCGGCGTCAGGCTCGCCATAGACGGTGCACGACGACGAGAAGACGATGTTCGGGACGCTGTGTCTCCGCATCGCCTCAAGGATGTTCATCAGCGAGACGAGGTTGTTGCGGTAATATCTGAGCGGCTGCTCCACCGACTCGCCGACGGCTTTGTGCGCCGCGAAATGTATCACGCCCTTGATGTCGGCGTGACGGCTGAAGAAGTCATCGACTTTAGCGTTGTCGGTCAGGTCGAACTGCTCGAAAGCGGGTCGTTTGCCTGTGATGTCCTCAATGGCGTCGAGCGCCTCAATCCTTGAGTTGAAGAGAGCATCGACAATGACCACTTCGTGGCCTTTCTGAATCAGTTCGACGGTGGTGTGCGAGCCGATATATCCTGTTCCTCCTGTTACTAAGATTTTCATTACTTCTTGATTTCCAGAATGTTATTATTCAGTTGATAGCAGCGTCCGCATTCGCATTGGAGTGATTCGCCGAGTCTTCTGCCGCATTCGCACACCCAGCCGACCTGTCGTGCGGGCACGCCCGCCATGAGTGCGAAGTCTTTCACGTCTTTCGTCACGACGGCGCCGGCGGCGATGAGGGCGCTTCTCCCGACGGTGTGGCCGCACACGACGGTACAGTTGGCGCCGAGAGACGCACCTTGTTTTATTAATGTCTTCGCATATATTCCGTGAACCGGGAAATGAGCGCGTGGCGTCACGACATTGGTGAAGACGCAGCTCGGGCCGCAGAACACGTTGTCCTCGATCTCAACGCCTTCATAGACGGAGACGTTGTTCTGTATCCTCACGCCGTCGCCTATCTTCACGTTGTTGCCGATGTTCACGTTCTGCCCGAGCGAGCAGTTCCTGCCGAGACGTGCGCCTTTCTGGACATGGCAGAAATGCCATATCTTGGTGCCTTCCCCGATTTCGACGTCATCGTCAACGTACGACGACTCATGTACGAAGTAACCTGCCATTATAGATTGTTTTTTTCGATGTCCTTGAAATAATTCACTGTTCCGACCTTCAGCTCATCAGTCGCCGCGTCGTCGCACACGATGATGCCTTTCTTGTGCATCTGCAACGCGCTGACGGTGCAGAGATGGCACACGCCGCCTTCGATGGCCGCCGCGATGGCACGCGCCTTGTTGTGGCCGCTCGCCAAAATCATCACCTCCTGGGCGTCCATCACCGTGCCGACGCCGACTGTCAACGCAGTCTTAGGCACCTTATTAATATCGTTGTCGAAGAAACGTGAGTTGGCGATGATGGTGTCGGTCGTCAGCGACTTCACGCGTGTGCGTGACGTCAGCGATGAGCCCGGCTCGTTGAACGCGATATGACCGTCAGGGCCGATGCCGCCCATGAAGAGATGAATGCCTCTGTAGCTCTTGATGCACTCCTCGTAACGCTCGCATTCCTCCTCGAGGTTCTTCGCGTTTCCGTTGAGGATGTGCACGTTGTCTTTGTTGATGTCAACGTGGCTGAAGAAGTTGTTCCACATGAATGAATGGTAGCTCTCCGGATGCTCTTCTGGGAGGTTGACGTATTCGTCCATGTTGAATGTCACTACATTCTTGAACGAGACTCTGCCTTCCTCGTATGCCTTGATGAGGTGTTTATATGTGCCGAGCGGCGTTGAGCCTGTCGGAAGTCCAAGGACGAACGGATTCCCCGGCGTCGGGTTGAACTCATTGATTCTGCGGACGATATGCTCTGCCGCCCACTGTGACATCTTGTCGTAATTCGGTTCGATTATTACTCTCATGACTTTAAATTTTTATTTTTGAGAAATGATGAACCGTTTTTCACAAACCGTCCCCATCTCTCTTAACTTTACTCTTTTAACTTTTAACTGATTTTTTAATGATGATGAACCGTTTTTCAAAAACCGTCCCCATCTCTCTTAACTTTACTCTTTTAACTTTTAACTAAATTCTCTTTCTCGCTTCCGCGATGTTTGCCATCGCTTCGGCTGTTTCTTTTTTTATTTGTATAACAAAATTGTTGTCTTCAAGTTTTCCGTTGACGGCATCTCTTTCCTCGAGATTCCTGAATGTCGAGTTGCGGATTTCGTTGTCGTAGTCTTTCTTTCTCGAGAGATAAACCTGCTCGTTGACGAAGTTGACCAATTTCTCACCTTTGTCGAGTGCGTCGGTGAAGATTTCCTTTGTGAGCCTGTCGCATCTGTAGATGAATCTCAACGCCTGGTAGCTGTGCAGCAGTTTCTGCATCGGATAGTTTGCCCAGATTTCGTTGTAACGTCCGTGGATGTCGTCCCAGCTGTCGAGCGTGCCGTTGCAGATGTCGTCGATGAGTCTCTCAAGCTCGTCGCCTGTCACCAACTGACCGCCGAGGTTTACCCATTCGCGCTGGCGCAGGTTCGTGAGATGCCTGCACATGTCGTCTAACGACTCGTTAGGGTTGTTTTTGAGATAGATGCAAAGGTTTTTCACGGAGTAGTACATAATCATATCCCCGTATGCGTGGTATGCTTCGTATGGCTTGAGGATCACTACTTTACGATGGCTCTTCTCAATGTTTTCGCCAACGATTTCGAGTTTCTTGACGGTGTCTTTCTCTTCGTAGAGCAGACGTCGCCCCATCTCTCTGAGTTGCTTGTATTCGACATCGAGCGATTCGCCTCTTGAGCGGAGGTAGGCCTTGGCCGTCCACACCTCGAGTAGTTTCCTTCCGGTGATGACTTCCTCCATGGTGTCGGGTGCAAACGTCTCGAACTCAATGTTTTGGATTTTGCGATGGCGTTTGTCGCGCTTCTGGTATTTCGAGGTGTTGCGGGCGATGGCGTACATGTTGTACATCCACCAGTAGGCAGGCATTATCTCGAGTTGGTCTTTCGACGTGTTGTTGTTCACCAGGCAGAAAGGCAGCTTGATGTCCATCTCGTTCGGGTAGTCTGACTTTGATAGCAGTGTGAACGACGCGAACTTTGACGAGTGTTTGACGCTTGTGCAGAGGCCTGGCCAGAATCCGCGTTTCGCCACTATCTCGCCGTCGGTGGCGCGGCTGTTGTGGTTCGACCCGAGGGTCGCGCCGGCCGCCATGTTGCTCTGTCCCATCACACACGCCGCGATGAGGAACGAGTTGTTGTGATGCTGCTCGTGCGCCGGGAATATCAGGTTGTTCAGCACCTCGCAGCACGAGATGGTGGAGTTGTCGCCCAACACCGAATAGATGACGCGCGCGCCGTATTTCAGGTTGCAGTTGTCGCCGATGACGAATCTCGTCCCGACCACGGAGTAGAAGATTCTGCATCCGTAACCGACGATGCCGTTGACCAAAATCACGCCTTCGCCTATCTGCGTCGGCTCTTCATCCGACGAGTTGATGGTGATGTTTTTCAGCTTGTTGGCACCTTTTATGTAACACGACGGTCCGATTTTGGTGTCTTTCAGAATCCACGAGTTCTTGATGACGCAGCCTTCGCCGATGGTGCCGTAGTAGCCGCGGTGGCTGTCCATCATCTTGTTTGTGATGTCGAACAAGCGTTTCTGAAGCTGCTGGTTGTCGGTGTATTTGGCCCAGAGATAGGCGTCGGCGGTTATCATTCCGTCGAAAGGGAGGATTTTGCGTCCGCCGCCCTCGTTCATAACCTCGAGCCACACGCGCACGTCCTCCGACTCGCCCTCTTTGACGATGCCGTTGCCGAATTTCGAGTGGTCGGTGCATGACAGCTCGTGGATGTTGAACAGGATGCAATTGTCGCCGATGATATAGTTCGCCATGTAATGAACGTCATGAATCGCGACGTAATCGCCGATGTCGCACGACACTATGCTGCTGTCGGTGATGCCGCACGGCATACGCAGGTCGTGGTACTGAAGCGCCACATTTTCGATGGCACCGATTCTGACAAGCCCGAAGAAACGGTTGTTTTTCACCAGGTTTGTGTCGAACTTGTCGGTCACAAGGATGTCGTCCCATTTAGTCGCCTGGTTGTCGTTTTTCACGAGACGCTCAACCTCGTCGGAACGCAGATGACGCCAGCCGCCGGCCGGCTCTCTCACCTGTCTGTTCCTGAAAAAATATTCATCGCCCCCCTCGACGAGATATTTCTCATCAATGAAGTTCTTGTATATCTTTTCGTATGGAATTATTGTTACTTTATCCATGTCTTTAAGTTTGATTTTTTAACTTTTAACTTTAAAATTTCACAAAAATTCCATGCAATCACGGAAAAGGTGTGACTACCAATGCATATCTGCATTTTGATTTGAAAATATGTAATGCCTTACCTGTCAGCATACATTGATTCGTAGTATTTCTCGTATTCGCCGCTTGTGATGTTGTCCATCCACGCCTGGTTGTCGAGGTACCATCTGACTGTCTTCTCGATGCCTTCCTCGAACTGCAGGCTCGGTTCCCAGCCGAGTTCCTTCTGCAGCTTTGTCGAGTCGATGGCGTAGCGCATGTCGTGTCCGGCGCGGTCTGTGACATAGGTGATGAGGTCCATGTCCTCGCCTTCTTTTCTTCCCAAGATGCGGTCAACGGTGTTGATGACGACCTTGATGATGTCGATGTTCTTCCATTCGTTGAAACCGCCGATGTTATATGTCTCCGCGATGGTTCCCTTATGGAAAATCAGGTCGATGGCTCTTGCGTGGTCTTCAACAAACAGCCAGTCGCGGACGTTCTCGCCCTTGCCATAGACAGGAAGCGGTTTCCTGTGTCTTATGTTATTGATGAATAACGGAATAAGTTTTTCCGGGAACTGATAAGGGCCGTAGTTGTTCGAGCAGTTTGTCACGATGGTCGGCATCCCGTAGGTGTCGTGGAACGCTCTCACGAAATGGTCGGAGCTGGCCTTAGCCGCCGAATATGGTGAATGCGGCTGGTATTTCAGGTCTTCGGTGAAGAACTTGCTGCCGTACGCCAGATGATGCTTGCCCGATGACGCCTTCGTGGTGAACGGCGGCTCGATGCCGTCGGGGTCGGTCATCTCCAACGCGCCATAGACCTCGTCTGTCGAGATGTGGTAGAAACGCTTGCCTTCCCATTTCTCAGGAAGCGACTCCCAATAAAGTTTCGCTGCCTGAAGCATCGACAATGTGCCTATCACGTTTGTCTGCGCGAATGTGAACGGGTCTTTGATCGAGCGGTCAACATGGCTCTCGGCGGCGAGGTGAATCACACCATCGACATTGTATTTCTTGAAGATGCCCATTATCGTCTCGAAGTCGCAGATGTCGGCCTTCACGAAAGTGTAGTTGGGCTTGTCCTCGATGTCTTTCAGGTTCGCCAGATTGCCGGCGTATGTCAGCTTATCGACGTTGATGATATGATAGTCAGGATATTTGTTGACGAAAAGTCTCACTACGTGACTTCCGATGAATCCTGCGCCGCCGGTGATGATTATGTTTTTCATTTGTTTCAGTTTAATATTTGAATGGGGTTTCTAAGTCTTTTAAAAATGGGGGTTTCTTGTCTTTGTCGGAAAGTATGACATCCGTTGCCGGAATTTGCCAGTCGATGTTGACGTCGGGGTCATTCCAGATGAGTGCGCCTTCGCTCTGCGGGGCGTAGTAGTTGTCGCATTTGTATTGGGCAACGGCGATGTCACTCAGCACCGAGAAGCCGTGCGCGAAGCCTTGTGGGATGAAGAACATGCGGTGGTTCTCCTCGCTGAGTTCAACAGCCACGTATTTCCCGAATGTCGGGGAGCCTTTGCGGATGTCAACGGCCACGTCCAAGACCCTGCCTCTGACGCAGCTCACGAGCTTGGCCTGTGTGTAAGGCGGCTTCTGGAAATGCAGTCCGCGCAGCACGCCGTAACGTGACATCGACTGGTTGTCCTGCACGAAGACGGTCTTGCCGACGTTCTCGTCGAACTCCCTTTGTGAAAACGCTTCGAAAAAATACCCGCGTGCGTCACCAAACACTTTCGGCTCAATGATGTAAACGCCCTCTATCTCTGTCTTTATAAAATTCATATCTTATCCTGTTCTAAAAACGTGCCTGCACGCTAAAAATTCTTGAATCTTTGAATCTTTAAATCTTTGAATTTTTCAACTCGTCAATGACTCTGAGCAGATATTGTCCGTATTCGTTCTTAATCATCGGCTGTGCGTTCTCGCGCATCTTCTCTTCCGTGATCCAGCCGTGGCGGTAGGCGATGCCTTCGAGGCAGCCGATTTTCAGTCCGGTGCGTTTCTCGATGACTTCGACGAAAGTTGAGGCCTCCGACAGGGAGTCGTGCGTGCCGGTATCGAGCCATGCGAAACCGCGGCCGAGAAGCTGGACCTTCAGCTCGTTGTCTTTCAGAAACTCCTGGTTCACAGTGGTGATTTCAAGCTCGCCGCGTGCCGACGGCTTGATTGTCTTCGCGACATTGACAACTTTATTGGGGTAGAAATACAGTCCCACGACTGCGTAGTTTGACTTTGGTTCTTTTGGTTTCTCTTCGATTGAAAGGACGTTGCCGTCTTTGTCGAACTCCGCCACGCCGTAGCGTTCAGGGTCGGCGACCCAGTAGCCGAAGACGGTAGCTTTCTTGTTGTTCTCTGCGTCGGCGACGGCCTGTTTCAAAAGTTTTGTGAAACCGTTGCCGTAGAAGATGTTATCGCCTAACACCAAGCAGGCACTGTCGTTGCCGATGAACTTCTCGCCGATAATGAATGCCTGCGCGAGTCCGTCGGGTGAAGGCTGCTCCGCGTATTCAAACCTCACGCCGAAGTTGCTGCCGTCGCCCAAAAGACGCTCGAAACCAGGCAAGTCGTGTGGAGTTGAAATAATCAGAATCTCGCGGATGCCCGCAAGCATCAACACCGAGATGGGATAATAAACCATCGGTTTGTCGTAAATTGGTAATAACTGTTTGCTGACACCCTTGGTGATTGGGTAAAGACGTGTTCCTGAACCACCTGCCAATACAATGCCTTTCATTTTTTATTTTTCTTAATTTATTGATTATCAATCTATAAAAATATTCGTCACAGTCCGTGTGATTACTTAAAACCTGCAAAATTAGTATAAATAAATTGAATATGTAAAAAAAAATTGAAAAATCTACGTTTATCTGCAAAATTTGCGGAAATTAACACTAATTTTGCGGAAAATTTTTGGATATGATTCTTTGTTTGGAAACAGCGACGCCGTCGTGTTCGGTGGCGTTGGTGCACGACGGCGCGGTGCTGGCGTTCGAGGAAGACCCGAAAGGCCAGAACCATTCGGAAAAAATCACGCTTTTCATTGATGCCGTGATGAAAAAGACGGGTGTCTCATACAACCAGCTTAATGCCGTTGCAGTGAGCATGGGGCCGGGGTCTTACACCGGTCTCCGCATCGGTGTGAGCACGGCGAAAGGTCTCTGTTACGCCGCCGAGAAACCGCTCATCGCTATCGACACGCTTCACGCAATGGCGTCCGGCGGAAAGGAAATCGCCGACTCACCAAGTCCAATCCTCATCCCGATGATCGACGCCCGCCGGATGGAAGTCTATGCCGAGATCTTCGATGAGAACATCAATAAAATCGAAGACACGAAGGCGATGATAATCGACAAGAACTCATTCTCCGAATATAAGTCGGAACATGAGGTGTGGCTCTTTGGCGACGGCGCCGACAAATGCGCTGAGCTTTTTGCCAACGACAACAAAATTAATGTGATAAAAGATTTTTATTGCTCGGCGAGATATATGAACAGACTCGCCCAACAGAAACTCGAAAACAAAGATTTCGTTGATGTGGCGTATTTCGAGCCTTTCTATCTGAAGGATTTCGTCCCCGGAATCCCGACGGTGAAAGGACTGAGATGACATTATATTTGCGAGACGGAACTGTCCGTCTGAACGCAAAATTCATAGAAACAATCACGTTTGTTTCACGTTTTGTTGTAAATTTAATATGAAAGCAGTGAAAAGAGTACTTATCATTCCAATATTGTTGGGGCTTTTGTCCTGTGCGGAACACGAGTCGCACGAGCATCACCACGAACATGAAGGCCATGTCCACACCTCGGAATGCGGCCATGAACATCATCACGACGCGGATGAACATCACCACGACCACGAAGAGACTGTGAGTAACTCCGTCGCCTTTTCTCATGAGCAGATGGAGAAAGTCGATTTCGAGGTGATGAAGGTTGAGAAACAACCTATCTGTCAGATTATCAAGACGACAGCGCAGGTATTACCGTCACAGTCTGATGTGAAAATCATCACCGCCGCAACGGATGGCGTTATCGATTTCGGGAAAAACAACTTTGTGGAGGGGCTGAAGATACAACAAAACATGTCAATATTGACCATTGATAATGGTGAGATGGCACAAGGAAACTTGTCGGTTTTACAAGAGGACATCAGGGCGGAGTATAACCGCGCAAAGTCGAATTACGAGCGCAAACAGTCGTTATTCGCCAATAAACTTGTCACGGAGAACGACTTGCAAGAGGCTGAGGCTGAATATCTTAAAGCGAAAAAAGCCTTCGACAATATGCAAAATAATTTCGCCGACGGCAAACAAGTTGTAAAATCACCTGTTTCCGGGTTTATAAAAGACATTTTCGTAACAAACGGCTCATACGTTGTTGCTGGTCAGGAACTTATGACAATCAGCGGAGACAATAGCCTCTATCTGAAGGCCGATGTCCAGTCGAAGTATTATCCGATTTTGAAAAACATCGTTTCAGCAAATGTCAAAGTGTTGAACACCAACAGAGTATATACTTTGTCGGAGCTTCAAGGACATCTTTTGTCGTACGGGAAATCGATGTCTGTCAACAACCCGTTGATTCCGGTCACTTTTGAGATAAAGAACAATGGTGAGCTTGTAACTGGTTCATTTGTTGAGTTTTACATCATGACGGAGGATAAAAGCGAAGGCCTCATGGTTCCGAAGTCGGCACTCGTTGAGGAGATGGGCAGTCACTTTGTCTTCGTGCAGGTTAAACCTGAGCTTTTTGAGAAACGCGCTGTCGCCATCGGCATGACGGATGGTGTCAATGTTCAAATTATCAGTGGTTTAAAGGCAGGCGAGACTATTGTCAGCAAAGG
Organism: Bacteroidales bacterium; assembly: GCA_045600605.1. Lineage (GTDB taxonomy): Bacteria > Bacteroidota > Bacteroidia > Bacteroidales > F082 > Limimorpha. The sequence continues at coordinate 79,673 of JAZRYG010000071.1, read as the reverse complement.
TGCGATTTACATTAAACTTGCGCAGGGTTCCGGAAAGCTCGACCCTCACGCCGGTCATGTTCATTAGGAGGTGGCCATGCTTAACAGAATCATAAAATTCTCATTGGAAAACAAGCTGTTGGTGCTTGTCGGGGCCGTGCTTTTAGTCATCGGCGGATACCTTTCCTCGCGCAACATGGACATTGATGTCTTCCCCGACCTCACCGCGCCGACTGTCGTGGTGATGACCGACGCGCACCGCATGGCAGCTGAGGAGGTCGAGCGGCTCGTCACCTTCCCGATAGAGACCTCTATGAATGGCGCGACCAATGTCCGTCGCGTGCGTTCCGCCTCCATGATGGGCTATTCGTTCGTCTGGGTGGAGTTCGACTGGGGTATGGACGTGTTCAAGGCGCGACAGATTGTCTCCGAGAAAATGGTCACGCTGTCAGATGTCTTGCCGGAAGGCATCACACCTGTTCTGGCGCCGCAGTCGAGCGTCATGGGTGAGATATTATTCGTTGGTTTACAGTCGGATACGACATCGATGATGGACCTCCGCACCTTGGCGGAATGGGTCGTGAAACCCGCCGTCCTCGCCACCGGCGGCGTGTCGCAGGTGACGATAATCGGCGGCGACCTGAAACAATACCAAATCATCGCCGACCCTGTCCGCATGAACGCTTACGGCGTTACTATGGATGACCTCGAAACCGTCGGTAAAACGCTGAGCATCAACTCTGTAGGCGGTGTCGTCCGCGACTTCGGAAACGAATACGCGCTGCGTGGCATGGGCCGGACAAACGACATTGAGGAATTGGGGAAAACGTTTATTAAATACGTATCGTCAGACGGTAGAGACGGAGCATGCTCCGTCTCTACACCAATCGTGTTGTCGGATGTCGCCGATGTCCGTATCGGAAGCGCGGTGAAGATGGGCTACGCCTCACATAACGCCAAGGACGCAATCATTCTTTCTATCTCTAAACAACCGAATATCAACACTTTAGAGGTGACGAAAAACATTGAGAAGAACCTCGTCGAGATTCAGAAGTCGCTGCCGTCGGACGTGAAGATGGATACAAAAATCTTCCGTCAGGCCGACTTCATCGAAGCGTCGGTGAATAATGTCGCGAGAGCTTTGATTGAGGGTGCTATCTTCGTGATAATCCTTCTGTTCCTGTTCCTCGGAAGTTTCCGCACGACTGTTATCTCCGTCGTTGCAATCCCGCTCTCGCTGCTTGGCACTCTCATCGTCCTCAACCTCATGGGAATGAACGTCAACACCATGACTTTAGGCGGGATGTGCATCGCCATCGGCTCGCTCGTCGATGACGCAATCATCGATGTGGAGAATGTTTATAAACGATTGAGACAGAATCATTTGCTTCCGAAAGAACAACGCGACAGCACGTTCAACATCGTCTTCCACGGCTCAAGCGAGATCCGCACCTCCATTATAAATGCCACTTTCATCACCATCGTGGCTTTCGTGCCGCTTTTCTTCCTTTCGGGAATGGAGGGACGGATGCTTAAACCATTGGGAATCAGCTATATAATTGCGCTTCTGATGTCGCTTGTCGTGGCGATGACGGTGACGCCGCTCCTTTGCAAAATGCTTCTTTCCGATGAGAAATATCTCGAAAGACAAGAAAAGGAGAGTTGGCTCTCGCGCCATCTGATGCGCGGCTACAACACCTCGCTGAATTGGTCGCTGAATCATAAGAAGACAGTGATTTTCAGCACGTTGGCATTACTTATCATCGCTGTCTGTCTTTTCTTCGCGATGGGTCGTAGTTTCCTGCCCGACTTCAACGAAGGCTCGCTGACGATAACTGCGATTTCAAAGCCAGGCATCTCGTTGGAGGAAAGCAACAAACTCGGCAATATCATTGAGAATGAGCTGCTTGCGATACCAGAGGTGAACAGCACGGCGCGTCGTTCAGGGAGAGGCGAACTCGACGAGCACTCGCAGGCCACCAACGCCGCTGAGATAGACGTAAACTTCACATTGTCAGAGCGTTCGCAGAAAGAATTTCTCGCTGAAGTGCGTTATCGCCTGTCGGAAATCCCTGGCATCGCGGCAACTGTCGGACAGCCGCTCGGCCATCGTATCGACCACATGCTCACCGGCACACGCGCCGCAATAGCGATAAAAATCTTCGGCACCGACATCAGCGAATTGTTTATGACGGCGAACAGACTGAAAGACGAAATCGCTGATATTGAGGGACTTGTGGATTTGAGCGTTGAGCAGCAGACGGAAACACCCGAGATACAGATTCGCGCCAACCGCGATATGCTCGCACGTTACGGAATCACTATGGAAGAGTTCAACCACTTCGTCGAACTCGCTTTTTCAGGCGAGAAACTGTCGGAGATTTACGAAGGTCAGCGGAGTTTCGACCTCGTGCTGCGCCTCGACCCGAGTTACACGGAAAACATCGAGAAACTGAAGTCAGCACTGATTGGCACCGGCGGCGGAGCGATGGTTCCGTTGGAGGAAGTCGCTGATATAGTGTCAGTTGGCGGACCAAACTCCATCTCACGAGAAAACGTACAACGCAAGATTGTCGTTTCCGCCAACGTCTCAGGCCGCGATGTCGTAAGTGTCGTGAACGACATCAAAGAACGCGTTGACGAACACATCACGTTGCCGGAAGGCTACAGAATCGAATACGGCGGTCAGTTCCAGAGCGCGAAAGACGCGTCTAAGACACTGCTAATCATGACATTAGTGGCGTTAGTGGTGATTTTCCTCTTGCTTTACGGCGAGTTCAAGAACGTCACGCTTTCGGCAATCACATTGTTGAACCTGCCACTTGCCGTCATCGGCGGGGTATTTGCGATTTACATTTCATCGGGGGTCGTCAGCATTCCGGCGATAATAGGGTTCATCACCTTGTTCGGCATCGCCACAAGAAACGGTATCTTGTTGATTTCCAAGTATCAAGTCTGTGAAGACAAAGGCGAGTCGCTGCGTCAGGCCATCATCGACGGCTCGAAAGACCGCCTCAATCCAATCCTGATGACAGCCTTGACTTCGGCGTTGGCGTTGATTCCGTTGGTGCTTAACGGCGACGCTTCCGGCAACGAAATCCAAAGCCCAATGGCGGTAGTCGTCCTCGGCGGCCTGCTGACTTCCACATTATTAAACATTTACGTCATCCCCGTGGTTTACGAATTGATAAACAGAAAGAAATGAAGAATTATATTTTTATATCATTGATTTTCAGTATTTTGTCGCTTAACGCGCAAAACGCTTACCATTCTGTCCTCGACCAAATCGAGGCCAACAGCACGGTGCTTTCCGCTTATCGCCATCATGCCGAAGCCGAAAAAGCCGAGAATTATGCGGGGTCGCTTTTCGCAAATCCTGAACTCGAAGCCGGTTATCTCTTCGGAATAAACGATGGCTCCGAACATCGTATCGATTTGAGTATCAATCAGGAATTTGATTTTCCGACTGTTTATTCAAACAAAAACAAGATTCGTAAAATGAATAATGAAGTCATTGATTTGGAATATGAAATTCAAAGAAATGAAGTTTTTTATCAGGCGCAGCAGATTTGTATTGATTTGATATTTAATAATTTATGTTTAAAATATCACGAACAATGTCTTGAAAACGCCGAGACGATTGAAAAAGCTCTTCAGCGGAAGCTCGACATTGGTGAAGCCACTGTTTTGGAGTACAGGAACGCGAAGATGAATTATATCAGCGTCCGCAATGAATATGAGATGCATGTCATTGAACGCGAACGACTTATAGGTGAGCTGAAGACTTTGAACGGCGGTGTCGCCATTGATTTCACGCAGGATTTTTATGACGAAATGTCGTTGCCCGAAGATTTTGAGTCATGGTATCAGACGGTTGAAAACGGCTGTCCGGTTTTTGCACATCTGAATGCGCAAAACACTGTCAATCAACAGAATGTGAGACTTGCCAGATCGGAATGGGCGCCGAAATTGAATGTCGGTTACATGATGGAGAAGGAGACTGACGGCGGTTATCATGGTCCGACAATCGGGTTGTCGCTGCCGTTTTGGGGTAACGCGAGGACGGTGAAAGCCGCGAAAGCCAAGGCCGCCAGCGGCGATGCGCTGCTCGAAAACCAAAAGACGGTTCTGTACAATGAGCTGCTGAACATTTTTCTGCGCGCCAAGTCACTTCAACGTAACTACTTGGAAATGAAAGACATTCTTGAAGACACCGACAGCCGCGACCTTTTGCGTGAAGCATACGAGAAAGGTGAGAAGACGCTCGTTGAATATCTCGTTGAGTTTGAATATCAACACGATGCGGTGTTGATGGTGTTTCAGATGCAGCATGATTACCAGAAGGCACTCATCGAGCTTAACAGGTTCGTTTATTGAGTTTTGTCATTTTATCTCTATCCTGCTTCCTTCCGAATAAGCCCCGAACTCCGGCGCGTATTGGCATTGCACCACGGCGTAACCGGCACTGAATGAGCCTTCTTTTGTGACGTAAACTGTGTGCGAGAGTTCATGTTTGCCCTTCGGCATGTTGTCGAAGAAGAACTCCATCGCCACATCGCTCGTGCTTTGATAGTACCAAAGTCCGTCGCCGTGATGATAACGCGAAATCTGTTCCGTCGGCTCGAAGCACGCGCCACGCAGGTCTTTCAGATACACGAACTCCATATCCTGCTGGTTTTCAATGTAAAGCACAATCTTAACCTTGTCGCCGACCTTGATGTCTTCTTCGGAAACCGGCACATAATTCGTCTTGTCGCCATCGGTTCTCTCAACGAAAAGCTCGCGTCTCATTTTCATGTCCTCGTTTGACTTTTGCACCTTGTCAATCGGCACGAAATATTGGCGGAACATACCGCCCCACACCTGGTGATTCGTCTGATTATCAATGGAAACGTTTGAATAATCGCCGTCAATCGGGAGTGTTTTCTGGACAAAACCAGCACCGGCTTCGCCATTATTTAGATCAACTTCGTCACCCGAAATCGTTATCGTGACTACGCCGTTGTCGTTGGTCCAGTCGGTTCCGCGGTTGACGATGGCGTAAACCGCCTCGGCTGTGGCGCGGTCGTTGTCCCACATATTGGTGCGTTTCTGTCCAAGAATCCAGAAGCGCATCGCATCAATCTCTTCGTTTTTCGGGTCGATTTCGTTGAACGCTTCAAGGATGCGAGCCTCGTCTTCAACGCCGACTCCAACCCAATACATTCCGAGTTCGTTCTTTTGGGCGCATTCGCGCAATGACTTAAGAATCGCCATAGCTTCGGTCTTGTCGCCGTTTCTGTTGAGAATCAGTGCGATGCCAGCCTGCGCCTCGAAGTTGAAATTCGTCCAGTCTTTCTTGAGTTTCCCGATGTAAAACGCCTTCGCCTCTTTGAATCTCTCGCCCGTCTCGAACTTCGGGAAATAACTCATCACGAACAGTTCCCTGACAATCATCACGCCGCAATGATAGTTTTTCTTGTCGGAATCCTTCAAGTCGTTGAATCTCTTAACCACGTCATTTTCAATGAAATGGAACGCTTTTTCGGCAATGGCACCAGCATCTTTGTTGTTTGCAAGGCTCTCAAGTCGTCCGAATCCACCTAATATATATTGTGTCACGAAAGGGCTTTCCGGCATTCCCTCGACCCACGGCCAGCCGCCGCTCGGTTTCTGTTTCTTCTTCAAAATCTTCAAAGCCGATTCGATGTTTTTGTCAATCGCTTTTGTATCAAAGAGTTTCGAGATGTTAGCACGTTGTTCGGCTTCGTTTTTGGCATCCACGACCCAAGGCGTTTCGTTGAGAAGAATCTCTTTCAGCTCCTGATTTTTCTCAAGTTCCGACTTGGCGTTGTTTGAAGAATCGTCGTTCAAAGATTCGAGCAGTTTTTTCATCTCCGGCGAGTTTTTCAGGCTTGCCGCGATGTGTCTTGCAACCGAATTTGTGAAATATCTGTGGAAGGCGGTCTCGGCGTATTTCTCGTTATCGTTGTTGAGATACGGCAGTGCCTGAACCGCATACCACGTCGGGTTCTTGCTGAAATTCAACATGATAGCGTGATTTCTCTCGCCTTCATTCTCGAAGTTGAAGTTGTAATTTTTCTTCTCATTTCCTTTCGCGATGAGCGAGAAAGTCTGTGTCATAAAGACCTCGGTGCTGAGCACCGGCATGATGTGCTGTTCGGCGTCGCTGAAGTCGCCGGCGGTGGCCGAGAACCTGAAAGTCAGCAGGTTGACGTCTTTTTTCATCGCCACTTTCCATCTCACGCTTTGGCTTCTTCCCGCCGGAATCTCTTCCATCTTTATTTCCTTTTCGGAGAGAATAATGTCGTTTAAGGTAACGTTATTTTCAACATCTTCAAAAACTTCCAACATCGCGACCGGCGAAATCGTCTCTTCAGAAAGATTGACCACATTTGCGACGAGCCACAGCGTGTCTTCATCGTAGCAGAACCGCGGCATGTCGGCCATGATCATCACAGGTTTCTGGGTGACAAAAGTCTTTTCGAGTGTCCCGACTTTCAGGTCTTTCGTGTAGGCGAGCATTCTCAGTTTCCAGCGTGTCAGAGCGTCGGGCATTGTAAATGAGAACGTTGCATTGCCGTTTTCATCGGTTTTGAGGTTCGGGTAGAAGAACGCCGTCTCGTTGAAGTTCGAGCGGATCTGCATGACTGGCGCATCTTCTTTTTTCATATTATCAACGTCAATATCTTCATCTTGAACCGCAGCCGAAGGCGATTCAGCCATCTCCTCTTCAACAGCCACGCTTTCATAAACGACATCCGCATTGGCAGTTATTCCGTCAGCTGCCGCACCACTGAATACCTTATACATATTGTTACGTCTCGAACCACTAAATATTTGAATAAGAGCGACATCCGAGTACAACACTGCCGGACTGAAATAGAAATTATAGTTATAGGAATACAAAGACGCGGCATTGTTTCCAAATCCTCTGTCGAAATTGAAAGTGCTTGATTTTCTGTAACTTGGAATCATGTTAAGAGACCAGTCGTTGCCATAATAACTCGGAACGATTGCGTCGAGCGAAGAGTCGTACATCCCGGCCAGCAACGACGCGAACGCTGGATTGTTTTTGTAATCACGAATCGTGACGCTCCACGTCTCTTCGGCACTCGGCAGAAGATTCGTCCGCTCGGCACGAAGTTCAACGCCAAGTTTCAGGTTGTCGAACGGCACCTTGACATTGTAATTCACCTTTTGAAGTTGGTTGTGTTTAACAAAAACAACGTCAAAAGTGAGAGACCCCCTGTCTTCTTCCTTTACTTTAAATGAAATCTTTTTCACGTTGTTATTCAACATGATACGTTTTGAATAACGGATGTTTTCGTTGTTTGTAACGTAAACAATCGCCATAACGTTATTTGCCGACGAGCCGATGTTAAGATTGACTTCATCGCCGGGTTGTGCGGTCTCGTTGTCAATCGCCGACCAGCACAAAGTCTTGAAAGGCATCTTTGTTGATTTCGGTTCAAAAAACAGAAATTTCTCTGAATATTCCGACAAGGTGTCGTCAACGGATTTCAGTTCGATGACGTAATTTCCGGCGGCTAACTTTGTGTTTTTCTTGAACAAATCGGCCTCGCCATCGACTTTCAGAACGTTTTCATAAACGACCTCGCAGTCTTTCAAATCGAGTTTTTCAACATTATAGAAATCAAAATTCGGGAAGAGATTTTTCAACTCTTCGTCTTTCAGAAGATGTCTGTCAAAACTTCCTAAATTGTACGTAAATCTTTCATTGTCAGCAACTTTATAAATCTTACACTCAACATTTGTCGTTGCTGGATTTCCGCTGATGTTCGACACGACAACCTTGCAATCCTTCAAATCGTCGGAAGTGATGACATTCCCGGAACTACTCGCGAGTTTCTGATTTTTTTTGAGAGTGATGTTGAATTTGTTGTAGGATGCATTTATGGAATACGAGTCTTCGTGCGTCTCGCCCTGCGCATCCGTTACCTTCACATTAATTATATAGGTGAACATCGGGAGTTCGCGAGCCTTGACGCTATTGTCGGGAATCAATTGAAAATCAATGTTAAACAATCCGCCGGCTTCGGTCGTTCCTTCGCCTGAAGCGATTTGTTCGGTTTCGATGTTTCTGAAAATCCACCACCAACATCTGAACGGAAAAGTGGTCTGGCGCGTGATTGTGTATTCGTATTTCGCATTGTCGATGCCGAAGCCCGAAAACGCCATGACATTGCCTGTAACTCTCACATTATCACCGATGGAATATTCCTTTTCGGGTTTGTTGAACGTGACTTCAAAAGTCGGACGTTTGTATTCTTCAACTTTGAAATAAACACTTCCATCGTTGGTCGTAATACGGAAATCTCCGTTCAAAGCATCAGACGGCAGAACGAAACTTCCCGAAAAAGCACCGAAGTCGTCGGTCACAAACGATTGTTTTTCAACTGTTTGATAATTCGCGTCAAGCAATTTGACATCAATTTTCTCGTTGACGAGCAGCTCGTTTGTCTTTCCGTTTCCACGCGTGCAGATGCCTTTGAACTGCACCGTCTGACTCGGACGGTAAATCTGACGGTCGGTGAAAAGACGGACTTGCTTTCTGAAATTGCCTTGTTTTGCATTATTATTCCAAATCAAATCATGCGAAAGCAAGATGTCATCGCCCGAAAACAGATTGATTATGAAGCCCGTAGAAATATCCGGCATCACGGCGTAACCCTCGGAATCTGTCGTCACGCTGCCCTTTGATTTTTGGATGTATTCACCTTTTTTGTAATCATATTCCTCCTTGAAAAACTCGGCTTTCACGCCTCCGATTGGCGAACCAGTCTCGCGGTTCAAAGTGTAAATTTCATTTTTCCCGTCGAAGTTATGAACAACGTAAGTAAGGTTGCTTACCTGGAACACATTGAAAATCAATTTGTCTGTGTTGTCAAAGTCATCGTTTGCCGACACGAGCATGATATACGAGCCGACTTCGAGAGCCGGAAGCGCAATGAGCGACGAATGCGTTTTATAATCGGTTTCGGCTGGAATCTTCAATGTTTCTTCAGCTACGATTTCCTTGAGAGTCAACAATTTAAGAATTTCCTCCAAGTTTGAATTTCTGTTATTGGTGATGTCTTTGGCATCGACTTTATAAATCCTGTACGAAGGATTTGTTGTGTTTCTATACGAAAATCCGGCAGGAATCGGCTTTCCCGGAATCTGAACATTCTGCATTTCAATGGAAACGGACTTGTCCAAAATGCTTTTCCTACAGTCAATACATTTGCCGTAATCATCTGATATTGAATCTATTGCAATAACTTCATCGCACAATTTCAATGCCTCAACGTAATTCTCGTCGCGCATCATGATGTTGGCCTGCGAAGATTTGATCCGTGCAACAGTCACATTGTCTTTACAATCTTTCAAAATATTATTTAATTCATTGAAATACAAAGTGTTATGTTCTTTATCGTGGAAATAATCAACAAGACGTTCAATCCGATTTATCTTGTTATACACGGAAGCCTTTTCGTGTTTCTTATTACTGTCAAAATCAATGAGTTGCGCATATAAAGAGTTGTATTTTTCAATATATTCGTCCAAATCATCGTCATAGAAATCAAGGACGGAATGTGCGATGTAGTCGTATGCTGTCGGTTCGAGTTCCACATCAAACTTCGTTTCCTCATTTTCAAAAAGAGGTTTATATGTTGACATCGAAGTCTTTTTCAATGCTTTTATATTTTCGAAGGCTGACAGATATTGGCCTTCAATATCTATTGGATTATTATTGAATTTATATGGAAATTCATTATATTTTTTTGCAATTTGAATTTTCAATATTGCCTGCGAGACGTCGGAGAGTTTTGGCAGATACGCATTGCAGTAATTTATGGTTGTGTCGATGACATTTTCGCTGTTGAGTTGGAAAACCTCGCTTCGTTTGACGGCGACTTTCAGCAGCTGGACATCATTTTTCTCCGCAATTGACAGTGTTTCAATTTCATCAAGGATCTTCCCCGCCGACTCTGGCAGCCGCTTTGAGATGTTTTCGTCAAATTCTTTCCATTGGCTGTCGAACGTCGATTGTGCGTTTGTGCAATTTGTCATAAACAATAATGTGATTGCCATTAAAAATAATCTGTTGATTTTCATGATCATGGGATTTACTCATTTTACTTTGCTAATAACGTCGGAGGCTATAAAAAAGTTTGTGCCAGCTGAAACTTTCCGGCACAACTTCAAATTTCATTCTTAACACTTCAGACTTCACTCTTTTTTTTCGGCCATTGCCTTGAGGTAGCAGCTTCTGCAAAGTGGCTCATAGCTTTCCGTCTCGCCGAGCACCACGAGTTTGTCGCCGGCGACGGTGCGGTGCGAATATTGCGCCAAGCTGCCGCATCTCATGCAGATGGCGTGCACTTTCGTCACGTCTTCGGCTATCGCCATGAGGTTGGGCATCGGGCCGAAAGGCTTCCCGAGAAAGTCCATGTCGAGACCTGCGACGATGACTCTGATGCCTTGGTTGGCAAGCTGCTGGCAGACGTCAACGAGCTCGCTGCCGAAAAACTGCGCCTCGTCAATGCCGATGACATCAACGTCGTTGGCGTAAAACAAAATCTGCTGCGCGTTCTCGACAGGTATCGAATTGACAGCGTTGGCGTTATGCGAGACGACATCCTCCTCGCTGTAACGGGTGTCGATGCCCGGCTTGAAAATCTCAACCTTCAGCTTCGCGATGCGCGCGCGGTTCAAACGGCGTATCAACTCCTCCGTTTTGCCCGAAAACATCGAGCCGCAGACGACCTCGATCCAGCCCTGCGTCTTATTGTGATAATCTTTTTCAAGAAACATATCTGTCGTATTAAAAAAATATCTACTTTTGTTTGCTCGCAAAATTAGAAAAATTATCGCTATGGAAACGCAAAAAAATAACGAAAAAATCATCCTCAATCTGAAACGTCAGATCGGGAAAATGTTGGTTCAAGTTGACTTCCTCTACAGAAATGGCCGTGAGATGTCACAGTTTGATTATGACATCCTTATGGACAGGACACGTGAGCTTTACGAATATCTCATCGACTGTCAGGCGGGTGATGTCAGCTGCGATAATGATGTTGAAAAAACTGATGAGCCGGCTGTCAGCAACGACATCGAGTTTGAGATAGAGACACCTGAAACTCGCGATGAAGTCGCCGAAGAGCCGGAAGAAGACCTTGATGATGAAGATTGGGAAGATGAAGAAGATGTGACTTTCAGCGTGGAGCCACTGAACTTGGAAGAAGAGGCTGAGGAAAAAGAAGAGGCTGAGATACAGGAGGAAACAGAAGTGCGGGAGGAAACGCCGGAAGAACCTTTGCATGAAGATGTTCCGGAAGACAACAGCCTTGCGGCGCGTCTCCAGCGTCAGCCGGTGACCGACATAAAAGCCGGCATCATGCTGAACGACAGGATAATGATGATCAACGACCTTTTCAAAGGCTCGTCTGAACGTTATGCCAAGGCCATCAACGAGTTGAACGAATTCCCCACCCTCGGCGGAGCGTTGGTTTACATGAGCGAGCTGCGCGTCGAGTTCCAATGGGACATCGAGTCGGAGGCTTACTTGAAACTCAAGGAACTTGTCGAACGACGCTTCCTTTAATTTCCTAATCTGACAACTGATGAAACTGTATTTAGTCCCCACGCCGATTGGCAACCTCGAAGACATCACCCTGCGGGCTTTGCGTATCCTCCGCGAAGAGGTCGATGTGATTCTCGCCGAAGACACACGTACAAGTGGTAACTTATTGAAACACTATGATATAAGCAAGCCGATGGTGGCGTTTCATCTCAACAACGAACATGTCGTTGTCGAGCGTATCGCCCAGCGCATCGCCAACGGTGAGCGCATGGCTCTCGTCACCGATGCCGGCACACCGGCCATCTCCGACCCTGGCTTCATGCTCGTGCGCGAATGCATCCGTATCGGCGTGCCGGTGGAATGTCTTCCGGGCGCAACGGCGTTCGTTCCGGCCCTCGTCAACTCCGGCCTCGCCGCCGACCATTTCATCTTTGAGGGCTTCCTGCCACACAAGAAAGGTCGTCAGACGAAGATAAGACAAATCGTTGAAAACGAATATACTACGATACTTTACGAGTCACCGTTCCGACTTGTCAAGACCCTCGAACAACTCGCCGAAGCAGCAGGCCCCGACCGTCATGTGGCGGTGGCCCGCGAGCTGACAAAGGTATTTGAAGAGAATGTCCGCGGCACCCTCGCCGAAGTGATTGAATACTTCTCCCAAAAAGAGGTGAAAGGTGAGATTGTTATCATTTTTGAAGGAAAGAACCATAGTCAAAACCAGAACAACGAGAACGAAGAAATGTAAAACCATAAAAATATTTTAAAATGAAGAAATTATTGACATTTTCGATGCTGCTTCTGATTTCATTCGGACTTGCGGCACAGACGACAGAGACGTCAAAACCAAAGAAAGAAAAGAAAGCCAAGAAAGAGAAAATCTACAACGAGAAAGGCGAAATCATCAAGAAAGGCTGGAACTTCGGTCCGCTGCCGGTGGTTGGTTTCCGCTCCGACATGGGCTTCCAGTACGGTGTTTGCATGGATGTCTTCAACTACGGCGACGGCTCGAAATATCCGGGCTACAACTTCAAGCTGAACTTCGAGGTCTCGACTTATACCAAAGGCTCGAGCGTGTTCCGTTTCTACAGTTATTGGAACAACATCATACCCAAAGGAAAGCTCTTTGTCGATGTGTCATATTTCATCGACAAGAAGTTCGACTTCTACGGCTTCAACGGCTATGCCGCGCCTTACCACAAGGATTTCGCCATTGATGCGAATGGGATGCCGCAGCCTGATTTCGGCGTGAAAAACAGTGGATTCTACGGTTTCAGCCGCAACCAGTTCCGTTTCGTTTCGAGCATGCAACAGCAGATAGGCGACATCAAAGGATTCTATTACGGTGCCGGTCTCGCTTATTTCAACAATTACATCGACAAGTTGAAATTGGATGCATACGACGGGCAGACGACGCTTTACGATTTGTATTGCGCGACGGGTCTCATCCGTGAAGACGAGAAACACGGCGGCAACACCACTCAGGTGAAGGCCGGCTTGATATATGACACCAAAGACTATGAGAACGACCCGACACGCGGCATCTATGCGGAAGGCGTTTTCACCTTCGCTCCCGACATGATTGACGGCAACGGCCGCACCAACCTCTCGTTCACAGGCGTGTTCCAGCAGTATGTCCCGCTTTACAAGGAACACCTCACATTCGCGTATCGCCTCGGCTTTCAGAATGTTCTCGCAGGCGACATCTCGTTTTACGACATGTTGAATACTAATGTACTTTTTTTCAAGAAGATGTACACCGATGCTTTAGGCGGCGCTTCAAATGTCCGTGGTATTAACAGAAACGGAGTCATCGGCAAGGGATTCGCGTGGCTGAATGTCGATTTACGCTGGAGGATGGTTAATTTTAAGTTCATAAACCAGAACTGGTGCGTGGTGCTTAACCCGTTCTTCGACGCCGGCATGGTGACGCAGACTTTCCGTCTTGATGAACAGAAAGAAATAAGGCAGATTCTTGACGAAAAGTTCCCGTTGTTGTCGGACACCGATGTCATCTATAGTGGCAAGGACGAGACACCACACTGCTCCGGCGGTCTCAGTCTGAAGCTTATCATGAACAAGAACTTCGTCATCTCCGCTGAATTTGCCAAGGCATTCAACGAGTTTGACGGCACCGGTCTGGCAACATACATCGGGTTTAATTACATATTCTGATTTTTCCTCATCCTTGCGGTGACGGTGTTGCATGCGACGACTGCCAACGCGCTCACTATCACGCCGAGGAGCTGCCATCCCCAGATGCTCGGGTCGTGTGCGTCGGCGTAGTCTCTCATTGTCATCTTCACCGACTTGATGATGGCGGAAGAGGTGAATGTGGCGCCGCTCACAGCATCGACCTGAAAATCAACGGTCTCGGCGGGAGTGAGGCCATAAAACCTCTCAACAAGACCACTGTCTTCAACACGGCTCATGTATCTCGGAGTCTCACGGTTTTCAAGAATCTCAATACCTGAAATCCTGCCTTGCTCCAAGACAATCTTTAAAGGCACAACATCATTATAACCAATGACTTCGCTGCAAAGAGGCTGTGTGTAAAGTGCTTCGTATGCCAACGGAACATAAGGTTTCTTACCCATGTTTTCGACCGCGAACATCACGGCGAAGAAACCCAACGCCGCTGCCGCCACAAAACTTAAAATTCTGACTGTCTTCATGTTCTAATTTTTTTGGTCTGTGTTAAGATACTGAATATGTGTTCATTTTAAAAAACGCCGCAAAATTATGGATTTTTATGCTAACTTTTAGTTTTTTGTGTAAATTTGCGCCCCGAAAACAGAAATATATGTCGAACATCTACGATAAAGACAGATTTTACAAAATATTAAAGTTTTTTGCCTGTCGTCATATCCGTCGCAGTTTCAAGCGTTATCATGTAATCGGGAGAGAAAATATCCCGGATGACGGGATGTGTATCTTCGGAATCAACCACAGCAATGCCTTGACAGATGCGCTGTCGGTTATATTGTCAACACCTGGTTATCAATTATTTATGGCGCGAGCCGACATCTTTCAGAGTAAGTTTTGGGGACCGTTACTCCGCCGTCTGAAGATGTTGCCGATTTACCGTATGCGCGACGGCATCGATGCGGTTCGTGACAAAAACTCAGCTGTCATTGATGAAGCCATTGATTCGATATACCACGGAGTGCCGTTGTACCTCTTCCCCGAGGCGACACACCGCGCCATGCATTCCTTGAGGCCGTTGTCGAAAGGCATCTTCCACATAGCTTTTCAGACGCACGAGAAATACGGCGACAAAAAGCCTGTATATATCGTCCCTGTTGGCATCGAATACGGCGACTATTTCCGTTTCCGCTCGACGGCGTTGGTGAGTTTCGGCAAACCTATTAACATAACTGAATATCTCAATGACAACACCGATAAGTCAGAGCCGGAGAAGCTCCTTGAGCTGAAGGGTGTTCTCACGGAAAGATTAGCGTCGCTTATATCGTATATTCCTGATAATGAAGACTATGATGCGATATGGGAACTCGTGAAGATGCGCGCCGGACTGCCGCCTGTCTCGCTGAAGAGACGACGCGACAGAAACCAAAGATTCATCAGGAAATTCGTTGAGTTCAGCAAGAAAGAGCCTGAAAAAGCGAAGACGCTTTTTGAGAAAGTCAGGGCTTTCACCAAACACCGCAAGGAGAAAAACATCTCGGTCATCTCTGTGTCGAAGAAAAGACCCGGCTGGAACATGCTGTGGAAGACCCTCATGGTCATCCTCGGCTTCCCGATTTTCCTGGTGAGCGGGGCGGTGTCGGTGCCGATATGGGGCATCGCAAGCATCATCATCAGCAGGTTGAAGGACAAGGCTTTCAGCAACTCTGTCAACTTCGCGGTGGAGATGCTGATGCATCCGCTTACGTTAGCTGTCGGGACAACTCTGCTGTTCTGCCTGACACCCTGGCAGGTGGCTATTTTGGGCACCATCTTCGTGTATTACAGTTATGTGTTCACATTCGACTATTACCAGTACATCCGCAAATGGCTGTCGGATATCCGCTGGACTTTCAGCCGCGAGCTGAGAAAAGAATTCAAAGAATTGAAAAAGCTCTAAAAAGCATCTTTTTTTATTTTTTATTATTAAAAATGTCCTATTTTTGCGAAAAAATCAGGATAAGGCACACGTGTACGTCACTGAAAATGTGACCGAAAGGGCGAAGCTGTGCATTGTCGTTTCTAAATCATTACATATCAGCAATTTATAATATGAGGAAATTGTTTGCGGGCCTCAAACCGTTTCAGACAGCCGAGTTAATAATCATGATGGTGCTTGCCTTTGTGATTCCGTTTTACTGGCTTGCCGCGCAATATGGGGAGGTGGCGTTGGTGACATGCGCCGTTTTGAAAGTGGTTTTTGAGCAGAAATTCAAGTTCAACCCGTCGCAGATGAAATGGAAATGGGTGTATCTCGTGTTCATGGCCACGTGGCTTGCGTATCTCATCGGGATGGTTCACACTGAAAATGCTGGTGAAGGCTGGTTTGAGGTGAGCAAGAAACTCGGATTCCTGCTCTTCCCGTTAGTGTTCCTGATTTCTGACATGTCGTACCTCACGAAAGACAGAATCCGTGCGGTTTTCTTCGCTCTCGTGGCTGGTACGCTTGTGTTTTTCATCGCCAACGTGCTGTGGGCTTCCTACGATGTGATTGTCCTGAAATACACAACCGAACGTTTCTTCGATGTCGGCCTTATGAAACTCTATTACGTGCATCACACGTATGCGTCAATGTATGCTTTGCTGGCTTTCGCTTTCTGTTTTGTTGAATTTTGCAAATGTAAAAAAACGAAAGTCAAAATTATGAATGCATCTTCAATGCTGCTACTGATGATTTTCGTCTTTTTGCTCGATTCGCGTGCCGGTATTTTGACTTTGTTGTTGGAAATCATGATGTTATGGCTATATCTAACTTTTGGTTTAAATCGTAGAAAAATCGGTGTGATTTCGGGTTTGGCGGCTGTCGTGGCAATTGTGGCGGCCGTTTTTGCCATTCCTGGATGTTTCTCGAGAATCACTGAGACGGTGGAAAATGTCACTTCAGAAAAGAAGACAGACAGACGACTCGTGCAATATGCTGGTTATGAATCACTTTTGAGAGAAAAATGGCTTTTTGGTGTTGGCTCGGGTGATAGAAGTGAGGAGATTAAAAAATCTTACATGGAATACGAGAAAGAATTGGTTTCTTCTATTTTGCCAATCCAAGGCATTGATAAAGAAGAATTTGCAGTAAAACGGACAGCTCTTCTCGACACGATTTGCCAATTGACATATTCTGGCGGCAACTGGAGCGAACCAGATGGCAGAGCGGAGGATTTCATAAGAGACAATGCCGAAAAGTACGGCTGCTCGGCGGAGTCGGTGCTTGATATGTATGTCAGTTACATATATATCAAAAACGCCATATTCTTTGAATTAAATCCTCATAATCAATTCATTGACACAACAATCAGCATCGGAGTATTTGGCCTTTTGCTGCTTTTGGCGTATTTCGTCATCCCCGTTGTGCTGATGATAAAATACAAGAAAAATGATATTATCTATATGATTTTCATAATGATAATCGCGTTTAATGCGTTGTTTGAGTCAGTCTTTGAAGGACAGATGGGGATTATCTTCTTCAACTTCTTCAATATGTTGTTGTTCAGCTCGTTAATATTTGATTTTCAATCATATCCAAAATCGCAAAAAAATGAAAAATAAGTTATTTTTACTTTTTACATTGGTACTTTTGAGTATTGTGTCTAACGCTCAAGAATTGCAGATTCCATTGAATGACGATTATGAGATGGAAGTCTCTGCCGCCGCTTACAACTCCGATTATATTTTCCACACGGCCATGCGCTCGTGGTCGGAGTATCAATTCAAAGACGTGACGAACCTCGACAGCATTCAGAATCAATATCGTTTCAACGTCAACGTGAAAAACAAATTCTGGAATTATGTCTGCAATTCGTTATTGAACGATGATTTCCTGCGTGTGAGAGGCAAGAACGATGAGTTTTACATTGCTGTCAATCCGTACATTGACTTTGAAGTCGGTCATGACGGGAATCGTTCAACATGGGTGAATACCCGCGGAGCGGAGGTGAAGGGCACCATTGGCAGAAATTTCGCGTTTTACACCAATGTCCGTGAAAATCAAGCGGTTTTCCCCATGTATATCGACGATTATGCGGTCAAAAACAAAGTCATTCCCGGACAGGGATTGTCGAAGCGTTTTAAAAAGACAGGCTTTGACTACACCAACGCGCAGGCTTATATAGCGTTCCGTCCAGTGAGATGGCTTGATGCCACTTTGGGCTACGGAAAAAATTTCATCGGCGACGGATACCGTTCCATGGTATTGTCAGACAACGCCTTCAGCTATCCATATTTGAAACTCACCGCCGACTTCTGGCGCATACAATACACCTGCCTCTACAGTCAGATGACCGACCGAAACAGGGTCCTGGCCGACAACACATACGCAAGAAAGTTTACGCTCATTCATTACCTTGACTTTGCCGTCTCGAAACGCGTCAACATCGGGTTTTTCGACGCTTTGGTTGCCAGAAACCAGGACTCACTCGGAATCCGCAGAGGCTTTGATTTCCAGTATGTAAACCCGATAATATTCTTGCGCTCCGCTGAGTATTACGCAGGAAAGTCGCCCGACAACGCATTGCTGGGCATCACCGCAAGTGTGATTGTCGGGAAACACACGACGTTTTACGGACAGTTCGTCCTCGACGAGATGACGTTCAAGGAATTCATCGGCGGGAAAGGCTATTACGCCAACAAACAGTCGTACCAACTCGGAGTGAAGAGTTATGACTGCTTTAAAGTCAAGGGATTGTTCCTTCAGCTTGAAGGCAACATCGTGATGCCTTACATGTATTCGCACACACCGCAAGGAGGTGTGAACATCAGCCAATACTCCGATGTGAACTACTATTGCGAGGACAATTACGCGCACTATAGCGAGCCAATCACGCATCCGTGGGGGGCGAACCTCTGGGAGGTGGTAGGCCGCGCACAATACAACTGGCGGCGTTTGTATTTCAATTACAAACTCAACGTCGGGCAGTACGGCGATGACTGGGATGTGAAAAACAATGTCTTTGCGAACTACGGACATAACGTGAACCTCAGTTACAGCACCCACGCCCATATCCTTGACCCTCAGGAAGACCCTAAAGGCATTTACGGTCATTACCTCCTAACGGGAAGGAAAACGACATTGATAATGAACGATTTCACTGTCTCATATCTTATAAATCCCGCCTATAACATGAATGCGTTCGTCGAAGTGACTCAGCGTCATTTTGAGGCTCAAGGTCTTGAGAGTCAGAATAATCTGATTTTCAGCATCGGTCTGAGGACGAGTTTGGACAGGAAGTATTACGACTTTTGATGGCCGCTCGTTAGCGGTAGTTTGCAGGGAACATACAACATGAACATTTTCAGCAAGTTAAATCTATCTGAAAACGCCGTTAAGGTGACTAAGAACATCGGTTGGGCGCTTCTCGGCAAGGTTGCGACTTTGCTCGGAAGTTTCATCGTCGGCATTTTCGTGGCGCGTTATCTCGGCCCCGAGCAGTATGGCTTGATGAGTTATGTCATTGCGTATGTATCTATATTCCAGACACTTGCATTGTTCGGGATGGATAACATCGAGATTCGGGAGGAGGCGAAGAACAAAGAAGAACGTGATGCAATCATCGGAACGGCGTTTGTCTTGAAAGTCTTTCTTTCGCTGGTAACGATGGCGGCCATTGCAGTGATGATGACATTCTCCAAAACCGACACTTACACAAAATGGATGATAGTCTTGTATTCACTGTCTGTCATCTTCAACAGTTTCAGCGTCATACGCAACTACTTCACTGCAATTGTCTGGAACGAATATGTCGTGAAATCGGAGATATTCCGTACCATCATCGGCATGGTGATAAAGGTGTTCTTGCTGCTCGTTCATGCAAGCCTGTCGTGGTTCATTGCTTCGATGATGTTTGATTTCGTGCTTTTAAGCAGCGGTTACTGCTTTTCTTATTCAAAGAAAATAGACAGTATGAGCCTTTGGCATTTCGACAAAAAATGGGCCAAAGTACTTCTTCGTCAGTCGTTTCCGCTCATGCTAACGACAAGTGCGGTCATTGTTTATCAAAGGATTGACCAGGTGATGCTCGGAGACATGCTCGACAACACAGCTGTCGGACAGTTTTCCGTCGCAAGCAAGATCGTTGAGATGCTGGTTTTCGTTCCTTCGATAATATGTCAGACGGTGATGCCCATACTTACCGACATTTTCAAGAAAGATATGACAGCATACCGTGTCAGGGCTCAACGTGTCATGAATGTCACGGTTTGGCTGAGTATATTGCTGTCTGTCGTGGTTTGTCTGTTGTCGTATTACATCATGCTTTTCACTTTTGGAAAAGATTTCATGTCGGCTATACCGATTTTGCGGGTTCTGTCGTTTAAGTTGATAGCTGTCGCCTTGTCGAACGCTGCGGGTTATCTGCTGATTATCGAGGGCCTTCAGGACTACGCCATCTTCCGCGATGTGTTGGGTTGTGTCGCATGTGTCGCGTTGAACCTTGTGTTTATCCCTGTGCTTGGTGCCGTCGGCTCGGCAATCGTCGCGATAGTGTCGAATTTCGTTGCCGGCTATCTTGCCGACCTCGTGATTCCAAAGTACCGACATCTTTTCAAGATGCAGACAAAGGCCATTTTCACTGGTTGGAAAGATGTCGTGAGGTTAAAAGAAATTGTAGGATGATATATTTGGTTTTGTTGGCGGTCCTGCTCGTTCCGGCGGTGAAGATTGACATCCTTGGCAGAAAAGGCGGGGAGAAAGTCTGGTATTACTGTTGTCTGTTAATGCTTGTCCTCCTTGCCGGATTGCGCTACCGTGTTGGTGGCGACACAATCAGTTATATGGATGAGTTTGAACAACTTCCAACATTGCGGGAACTTGCCGGTTTCGACTTCTCGCGTGCATATTATATGCCCGGATGGTATATCTTGAATGCGTTCTTCAGGTCAATAGACAGTTTCTTGTGCTTCCAGATTTTCGTGGCACTTGTGGTCAATGTTGCGTTTTTCAGGTTCATTCGACGTTATTCCGTAAAGTTTTTCATAACAATTGTGGCCTATTATGTGGTGTTTTTCGTGTTCTATAACATGGAAGTCATGCGTGAGGCTCTCTGCGTCGCCATATTTCTCGAAGCTTTTTGGCTTCTCGACAAGAAAAAGAATTACTGGGCGTATTTCCTGCTTTGCGTCTTGGCGATGACCATCCACATCTCCGCGGTGATAATGCTGATTGTTCCTCTCGTCTTGCTCGCGAAAAAAGACAATTTCATTGTTTGTTCGTCAGTTTGTCTTGCCATGGTTTTGATTTTGAACGTGGTGAGAATCGAGGATGTCATAATGTCGATGAATATCAAGATGAAAGGCGGCTTCGGGTATTACGTTGTCGAACGTTTGAAATATTACATCGGTAACAACCCTTGTAACATGAATTTCACGATAGGGAGATACGCTTATGCGTTGCCTTTCCTCGGAGTGATGTTTTTGCGCTGGCGGTACAAGTTGGACAACGACAATAGTCTTGGCGTGGTGGCAATGATGATTGTGTTTTTCGACTGCCTGAGTGGTTCGCTGAAGTTGTTTGAACGCTGCAATTCATATTTTGACATAATCGGTCTTGTCTTTGTCGTGAATACCATTGCAAAGAACTGGAGACAATTGGTTGGCAAATGCTTTGCGGTGATAGTAACTGCTTGCGTGATAATGTGTTATATTGCAAATTACGCATATTTTTACACAAAAGGACAAGATGATTTGGTTGCAGGATTCAGGTTTTATAACAGGTATGTGCCATACAGTTCATATTTGAATCCGCAAAAATATGCCGACAGGGAACTATACCGTCAGCTTGAGATGAGTCGCAACAATGCCAATAAAGATGAAGTCAGGTACTAACGATATCAAGGTCATAGCATATTATCTGCCGCAGTTTTACCCGTTTCCGGAGAACGATGGATGGTGGGGCGAGGGCTTCACTGAGTGGACCAATGTCGTCAAGGCGCAACCGCTTTTCAAAGGGCATTACCAACCTAAGGTGCCTGCCGACCTCGGCTATTACGACCTTCGTTCCGCCGACACGATAAGAAAACAGGTGGCATTGGCGAAGGAGGCCGGCATATACGCATTCTGCCTCTGGCATTACTGGTTTGGCAAAAATAAAGTGCTCCTCGACAAGCCGTTGGAACTCATCCTCGATAACCCTGACATCGACTTCCCTGTTTGCCTTGGCTGGGCCAATGAGTCGTGGGAGGCGAAGGTGTGGAACTCCGCCGACCCGTCGAAAAACAAGGTACTGATGCAGCAGGAATACGGCGGCGGAGAGGATATAACAGCTCATTTTCATTATATCAAAAAGGCACTCGGCGACCGACGCTACGTCAGAATCAACGACCGACCTGTCTTTGTGATGTATCGTCCGCTGCAACATCCTGATGTCGTGACGTTTATGAATGAGTTCAACAAACTGCTGAAGGAAGCAGGCATCGCTGAGTCGTTTTTCTTCATTGGGCACACCAAAGATGACGCGGAGATTGACACGATAAAAAAACTCGGTTTCGACGCAGTCAACGTGGTTCGCATCGGACCGTACAGATATGATGCCGACGTCATTAAAAAAATAACCTTTAAATTGTTGAGGTTCAAGATGTTGGGACGGCCGTTGGTGTTGGATTATTCATTTGTTTCAAAATATTTCATAAAAAAAGATATTGACTCAAGAGCCGATGTGTTTCCGACTTTGATTCCAAACTGGGACCATACGCCGAGAAGCGGGAGGCACGGCTCCGTGTTTCACAACGCCACGCCGGAACTCTTCGGGCGACATGTGGACGCGGCCATCGAAGCAACGAAAAATAAGAAAGAAAATATATTGTTTTTAAAATCGTGGAACGAATGGGGCGAAGGCAATTATATGGAGCCTGACCGCAAATTCGGCAAAGGCTTCATAAAAGTTCTTAACGATTGTCTGAAAAAAAATAATTTTGATGAAAGTATTAATTGACAATGTGGTCTTCTACATTCAGAAAAGAGGCGGAATCTCTGTCGTCTGGCAGGAAATCATCACCCGTATCTTGAAAGAGAAAAATGTTAATGTAAAATTTCTGGAATATGGTAAGACTATCAACGTTTTCAGAACAGGTCTCGATATTGATAACACTAAGATTATCAATAGGAATGGAGCGTTTTTCTTTATCAAACGGTATTTGAATCCCAAATATGTCTCTGATGAGAAATTCATTTTCCATTCATCATATTACAGGACCTGCAACAATAAAAACGCAATCAACATCACGACAGTGCATGATTTCACCTACGAGATGTATTATCCGTTCTTCAAACGCCTGATACACAGCTGGCAGAAACGCAGGGCCATACAAAGGTCTGCCTACGTGGTGTGTGTGTCGGAGAACACCCGTCGCGACTGCCTGAAATACATCAAAAACATTGATGAGTCGAAGGTCAAAGTCATCTACAACGGTGTCTCCGAAAGATACTTGCCGATAAGGGACAAGTCATCGCTTCAGTTGCCGTTCCCCCTGAAATCTTACGTGGTGTTTGTCGGCGACAGAACACATTACAAGAACTTCAACCTCGTCATTGACTTCTGGAAAAAGAGTGACTACAACCTTGTCATCGTCGGCAGTCCGTTGAGCATCACCGAGCAGACCATGTTTGAGAATCTCGATCATGAGAAGAAATATGTTTTGCTCACCGACATCCCCAATGACCGTCTCAACGAGATATACAACGGGGCGTTTTGCCTCATCTATCCCTCGAAACATGAGGGCTTCGGCATCCCGATTATTGAGGCGCAGAAGGCTGGTTGTCCCGTGATAGCATACGATTCATCATCAATTCCTGAAATCATGGGTTACAAAGACCTGCTTCTGCACGACCTTTCCGTGAATGAGATTCAGGAGAAAATAAGATATATTGAGGATGAGGAGAACAGGAGCCGGCTTGTCGAGGCGGGCATCGAATACGTGCAACGTTTTACGTGGAATAACACGTACCGCGAGCTGATGGAGCTTTATAAAGTGGCATATAACACCAAAAACTGAGAAAAATGAAAGTATTGTTGTCTCTTCCTCCGAATCTTGTTGATTCGTTTCACGAAATAACCGGTCTTTCGAGAGAGGAATATTTCTGCACGTCCGACCCGATAGGCCATCGTATCGGCTCCGGCGGCGGCTCGGCATGGCTGCTCGAAAAATTCCCTTCAAACGACAAGAAGATCCTCATCCATGCCGGCGGTGAGTCGCGCAGGCTGCCGTCGTATTCCACTTCGGGTAAGATACTGACACCGATACCAGTGTTCCGCTGGGCACGCGGACAGAAGATAAGCCAAGACCTGCTTTCGCTGCAACTGCCTATGTACAAAAAGATTATGGAGAAGACGCCGGCGACCGTCAACACACTGATTGCCAGCGGCGATGTCTTTATCCGCACCGACGAGCAGTTGCAGGAGATACCCGATGCCGATGTGATATGCTACGGCGTGTGGGTCGATCCGTCAATAGCAAAAAATCATGGCGTCTTCGCGATGCGCCGCGACAAACCGTCGGAACTCGACAAGATGCTTCAGAAGCCGACACTCGAACAGATTGACGAACTCGTGAAAACACACGTCTATATGATGGACATCGGACTGTGGCTGCTGAGCGACAAGGCGGTGACGATGCTCGACCGACGCTCGAGAGACGCACAAGGCAACTTGAAATACTATGACCTCTACTCCGACTTCGGCCGCTGTCTCGGGAATGACCCCGAACTGCACGATGCCGAACTTAACACTTTGACCGTCAAGATAGTGCTGCTGCAAGGCGGCGAGTTCTACCATTACGGCACAAGCCGCGAACTCGTGTCGTCAACGCTGGCGGTGCAGAATCTCGTCAACGACCAGAACAAGATTTTCCACCGTAAAGTGAAGGCGCATCCAGCTGTCTTCACGCAGAACTGCCTCACCGACGTGCGGTTCACAGAGGACAACTCCGAGATTTGGATTGAGAACAGCTGTGTGAGCAAGGGCTGGAAAATCTCAAACAAAAACATCATCACCGGCGTGCCTGACAACCAGTGGGATGTGACGTTGAACTCGGGCGACTGCATAGACATCATCCCGATTGGCGAAAAGTCGTTTGCGGTTCGTCCATACGGTTTCAACGCACCGTTTAAGTATGTTGAGGCCGGAGATGGCACCGATCCGTTCAAGGCGGCGGCGTTCCCGGTTTTTGACGACATCGTGGAGATGGGGCAATACGTGAAGAGCGTTTTTGACATTGAAAACTCAAAACCTCACTCTGCACTCTCAAAACTCCACGTTGAATATATCTCCGCCGAGGAGATTCTGAACAGGGCTAATCTCAAGAGGCTGTTTGCGCAGCGTGAGGCATTCATGCGCATGAACTTACCGTTGATGGAGAAGAATTATGACAGAAGTGTTTTCTATAACCTTGATTTAGACGACGTTGCGTTGAGATATGTGAGGTTTGGACTCGACATGCCCGATGAGCTTCCTGATGGCTCGGCTGCTGCGAAACGCATTCAGAACAGCAGTCTGCGCGCCCGTATCCTTCAGTACAAGGGTGCTGATTTCAGGGAGGAGGAGTCGAAGTCATTCCGCATCCTTCAGGAGGTGCTCACCGACTCGGCCCGCCGCGACTTGCAGATGCCGCGTTGTGATGTATATTCCGACCAGATTGTGTGGAGCCGCTCGCCTGTGCGCATCGACCTCGCCGGCGGCTGGACCGACACGCCACCATACTGCCTCATGGAAGGCGGCTCGGTGGTCAACATAGCCATTGAACTCAACGGACAGCAGCCGATACAGGTTTACGTGAAACCTACAGATGAATTTCATATCGTGTTGAGGTCCATCGACTTAGGCGCAAGAGAAGATGTCACCACATTCGATGAACTCAGCGATTTCAGGAAGGTAGGCTCGCCGTTCAGCATACCGAAGGCAGCGTTGGCGCTTGCAGGCTTCATGCCGTGTTTCTGCCAAAAGAAATACAAGACTTTAGAGCAACAACTCCGCGATTTCGGCTGTGGCATGGAAATAACTCTTCTGTCCGCGATTCCCGCCGGCAGCGGCCTCGGCACCTCGTCGGTACTCTCCGCAACAGTCCTTGCAGCCCTCTCCGACTTCTGCAACCTCGGCTGGGACAAGACCGTCATCTGCAACAAGACATTGATATTAGAGCAGTTACTGACAACAGGCGGCGGCTGGCAAGACCAGTACGGAGGCGTGCTTCACGGCGTGAAAATCCTTGAGACAAAGTCAGGCTTCGGGCAGACCCCGACGATAAAATGGCTGCCCGACTACCTCTTCACCAAGCCGGAATACAAGCCCTGCCATCTTTTATATTATACAGGAATCACGCGCACCGCGAAAAACATACTCTCCGAAATCGTCAGGAAAATGTTCCTCAACGAGACTGAGCATTTGGCACTTCTCGCCGACATGAAACACCATGCCGAAGAGACTTTTGACATGATTCAACGTAATGATTTTCAAGGTTATGGAAAAATGGTCGCAAAGACATGGGAACAGAACAAACGCCTCGACAGCGGCACTAATCCGCCAGCAGTTGAAGAGATTTTGAAAAGAATCGACGACTACTGTCTCGGTTACAAGCTCCCTGGCGCGGGCGGTGGCGGCTTCATCTACATGGTTGCGAAAGACAATCTCGCGGCGGCGCAAATCAAGAAAATACTGACGGAAAACCCCGCAAACAACAAGGCGCGGTTTGTCGAGATGTCGCTCTCCGAAACAGGTCTGCAAACCACAAGAAGCTAAAAAGGTAAACAGGTGAATAGGTGTGTAGGTGAATAGGTAGATAGGAAAAAACTTGTGAAACTCGTGTTACCAACTTGTGAAACTTGTGTTAAATTAAACTCGTGAAACTCGTATTAAAATTATGAAAGGTTATAAATCAAAGCGTTACGATTTTCCGACGGTGCATTACTGCCGCACCTTGGAGTTGCGTGACAATTCGGAATTGATAAAAGAATATCGTCGTCGGCATGAGAAAGGCAACGTCTGGCAGGAAATCATCGACGGCATCAGGCAGGT
The DNA here is from genome assembly GCA_045600605.1 of Bacteroidales bacterium. GTDB lineage: Bacteria > Bacteroidota > Bacteroidia > Bacteroidales > F082 > Limimorpha. The sequence goes on along the minus strand of JAZRYG010000071.1, from coordinate 52,929 downwards.
GGGGATTCTCGAGATGGAGATTTACATCCTTGGCACTCGGCTCTTCATGATTGTTGAAACGCCCGCCGACCTCGACCTCGACGCCGCGATGAACAAGCTCGCCACATTGCCGCGCCAGGCCGAATGGGAAGCCTACATGTCTGAATTACAAGACACTTCCGCCGACGCCACATCCGACGAGAAATGGCAGATGATGGAAAGGATGTTTTATCTTTACGATTAGAATATGTTTGACAAATCGCAATTCATATCCGACTCGGTGACTTTCAGGAGAGAAAGTATGTTTCTCGCCGACATCAAGGCCAATGAGACGAGACTTTATGCTGAAATAGAAGGTCGAAGCGTGTGTGTTATCGGTGGTGCCGGCTCAATCGGTTCGTCGTTCATAAAGGCGATATTGCCGTTCAGACCGTCGAAACTTGTTGTCATCGACTTGAACGAGAACGGTTTGGCTGAACTGACACGTGACCTGCGTTCAACGTACGGGATGTTTGTTCCGGAAGAATACAGGGCATACACGCTGAATTTCGCCGACCCGATTTTTGAGCGTATTTTCCGCGAGGAGAAGGGCTTCGACATCGTGGCTAATTTCTCCGCGCATAAGCATGTCAGGAGCGAAAAAGACAAATATTCCGTACAGGCACTGATAGAGAACAACGACATAAAAGCCAAGAAACTGCTTGATTTACTGGCTGTTTATCCACCGAGGCATTTCTTCTGCGTCTCCACCGACAAAGCGGCGAACCCCGTCAACATCATGGGTGCGAGCAAGCGGATTATGGAAGATATGATCATGGCTTACACGTCGAAGTTCAAGGTCACAACGGCGCGTTTTGCCAATGTGGCGTTTTCCAACGGCTCGTTGCCCGACAGTTGGATCAACCGTCTCGACAAAAAACAACCACTCGCCGCGCCTGATGACGTGAAACGCTATTTCGTGTCGCCGGAAGAAAGCGGACAGATCTGCATGTTGGCATGCATCCTCGGAAACAACGGTGAGATATTCTTCCCGAAACTCGGAGAGGAACAAATGCTTAAGTTCTCGAGTATATGCGATGATTTCCTGAAAGCCGAAGGACTTCAGAAAATAGAGTTCAAGACAGATGAGGAGGCAAAAAAATTCGCGTTCTCGATGCCGTCCGGAAGCGGGAAATGCCCTGTCGTCTATTTCAAGAGCGACACCACTGGCGAGAAAGCATACGAGGAGTTCTTCGTTCCGGGCGAAAAACTCGACATGAACCGTTTTGGCAGCCTCGGTGTCATCACGGAAGTGAAAAAACGCCCGATGAGCGAATTGGAATTGTTTTTCAATGAATTGGAAGATATTTTCGCCAGACATGATTTCACCAAAGAAGACGTGGTGAAGGCGATAAAGGAGTTCATCCCTAATTTCGAACACGAAGAAAAAGGTAGGAACTTGGACCAAAAAATGTGACATATTATGTACAAAATCCCTTTATTTAAGCTTAATTTCGATGAGAAAGAGGCGAAAGCCGCTTTCGACACCATAAATTCGGGTTGGATTTCCACGGGACCGAAATGTGAGGAGCTGGAGAAGATGTTCATGGAGATGTTTGATGTGAGATATGCGGTCGCAGTGACAAACTGCACCGACTCGTTGCATCTCGCCTGTATGTTGTGTGGACTCGGTCACGGTGACGAGGTGCTTTGCCCGTCGCTGACTTTCGCGGCGTCGGTGAATTGCATAAGATACGTCGGTGCGACACCGGTGTTTTGCGACATCGTCGGCCCAGAGCACCTGAATATCAACCCGGAGGAGATAGAGAAGAAAATCACTCGGCGGACAAAGGCGATTGTCGTAGTTCACATGGCCGGTTTCCCGGCGAAGATGGATGAGATTATGGCCATTGCGCACAAATATAATATCAAGGTCATTGAAGACGCCTGCCACGGCCCGTTGTCGGAATACAGAGGCCGGAAACTCGGCACCATAGGTGATGTGGCGTCATTCAGTTTTTTCTCGAATAAAAACATCAGCACCGGCGAAGGCGGAATGTTAATCACTAATAATGAAGAGTTTGCACGTCGCGCACGACTGCTGCGGTCACACGGTATGACCACCATGTCGTACCAACGTGCCGGCGGTCACGCCACCTCTTACGACATCGTAGAGCTTGGGTACAACTTCCGTCTGGATGACATCCGCGCTTCCATCGCCATCGAGCAGATGAAGAAACTGCCCCGCGATTTGGAGAGGCGTATCGCCGTGAGAAACAGATACTTGGAAAGACTCGCCGCAGTGAAAGGCGTCATCGTGCCTTTCGCCGACAACACCGAATTTGTGTCAAACTACATAATGCCTGTCGTACTTGCCGATTCCAACAAAGAACGCCGTGACGCAATCCGCGATAAAATGCATGAGGCCGGAGTCCAGACAAGCGTGCATTATCCCGCAATTCACAGATTCTCAATATATAAAGACTTCAATATCTCGTTGCCGATGACAGAATATGTCACCGATAACGAAATCACGCTGCCGATGTATGCATCGCTGACCGATGAAGAAGTCGATTTTATTGTTGAGGCACTCAATGAAGCTATCAATGGATAAGAAATCAATACTTGTCTTTGGACTTGGATTCTTGCAGAAATCGTTGATTTCCAGATGTAAAGCCAAAGGGCTGTTCACTGTAGGCATTGACCCGTGTCTAAATGCCGTTTGCAAAGACGATGTTGATGCGTTTGAGATAGTAGGCGGACAGGATTACGGGAAGACTCTTGAGGTGGCAAGAAGATACAATGTGTCGGGTGTCATCACTACCGCCACAGACAAGCCCCTTGTGATGATGGCGAGGGTGGCCGAGACGTTGAAGCTGCCGTTTTTCTCTGTTGAGACAGCACAATGGTCAACTGACAAATACCTGATGAAGCAGCGTTTCATTGAAGGCGGCGTGCCGTGCGCCAAAGGCTTCATTATCAGCTCACCGGAGGAGTTTGAAAACATGAAAGATTCTCAGCTGACGTTTCCGGTTATTGTGAAACCGCGCGACAACTCCGGCTCCCGCGGCGTGATTTTCTGCAAAGATGAAAACGAACTGCGCAAGGCTTTCGCCGAATCAATGGAATATACCAGGAAGACAAGCGTCTTGGTGGAGGAGTTTGTTGATGGTCAGGAATATAGCATCGAAAGCATACATTATAACGGACGGTCGGAGGTGATACAGTTCACCGAAAAACGAACCACGGAGTTCCCGTATAACGTGGAACTCGGACATATCCAGCCAGCAAATATCTCTGAAGATAACAAAAACAAAATCAGAGAGATAGTTGAAAAAATAGCTAAAGCGTTGAATTTCAACAACTGCGGCTCTCATACCGAACTTAAAATCGGAAGTCGTGGCATAGTTGTCATAGAAACAAGCCCGCGGTTCGGAGGCGATTTCATCACCTCAACACTCGTACCCCTCTCAACTGGCATCAATATTGATGATGCCCTCATTGAGATTTCTTTAGGCAACAGTCTGAATATAAGTGACTTGAAACCCAGATACAACAGATTCTCGGAGGTGGTTTTCCTTAATCTTCCGGAAGGGAGGATTACGAAAATCGGTAATCTTGATGACCTGAAAGATATAGATGGACTGCATTTCTATCATTTTGGGCTGAAAGAAGGCGACGTCATCCCGAAAATCAAGAACAGCCTCGACAGATATGGTGATGCGGCGTTTGTCGCGGATGATAGGGATTCATTGGATAAAAGTGTTGAATTGTTCAATCAAATAATTGATAAACAAATAGATATAGAAAAATTAGTATAATTATTATAACATGATACAATCAGTATTAGGTCTGTATTTCGAAGATTTTGAGGTTGGAAGCGAAATCTATCACTCACTATCAAAAACCATTTTCGAGAGTGATAATAATTTCTTCGCCTTAATGACAATGAATCATCATCCTGTGCATATCAACGGCGATTATGCGAGTCACAATCAGCATGGGAAAATCCTTGTTGTTGGCACATTGGTGTTCTCTCTCGCTGTGGGTATTACAGTTCCGGACATCAGTGGGAAAGCCATTGCCAATCTGGATTACGAGAACATAAAACACCTTAATCCAGTGTTTGTCGGTGACACCATTTATGTCCGCTCAAAGATACTCGACAAACGCGAGTCGAAATCTAAAAATGACAGAGGCATCGTTTATGTTGAATCGGTGGCCTATAATCAAAGGGGAGAAGATGTGCTTTCATACCGCAGGCATGTTCTTATCAAAAGGAAAGATAGTCAATGAGTTATATGATGGACGAAAATTATCTCATGCGCAGTTTGATGTTTGTGCCAGCGCACAATAAGAAACTGCTTGAAAGTTCGGTGAGAAGAGACGCGGATGTCTTGCTGCTCGATATTGAGGATTCTGTTCCTGTCTTCGACAAACAGATGGCACGCGACAACATTAAGGAATTTGTCAGACGTGATGACTTGAACGGCAAACTGATATTTCCGCGCGTCAATGATCGTGAGAGCGGCGAGCTGCTTAAAGACCTGTATCAGTTGACGACAGATGGGGTGATGGGTTTTATGTATCCGAAAGCCACAAAAGGCGAAGACATTTATTTCATCGGGAAACTTTTAGAAACGATAGAATACGAGAAACATATTCCAATCGGAACGTTCAAAATCATCCCGTTGATTGAAACGGCGGGAGCCATTGTTAATATAAAGGACATCTGCAACGTCTGCCACAGAGTGATAGCCGTGGCGTTCGGTTGCGAGGATTATGTCACAGACATTCGCGGAAAACATGACTCAGAAGGACAGAGCATATTCTACGCCAGAAATGCCATCGTGAATGCGGCTCGTGAGGCTGGCGTCATCCCCATCGACACCGTTCATATCAAGGTTCATGACCTTGAGGATTTGGAGAAGAACCTCATTTTGTCAAAGAATCTTGGTTTCGAGGGGATGCTTATTCTTAATCCGAAGGAGCTGCCACTTTGCCATAAATATTATTCACCTTCAGATGAGGAAGTTGCGTGGGCTAAAGAGATGGTCAGTCTTACAGAAGAAGCCATCCGTGAAGGGAAAGGCGTTGCTGTCAAGGACAACAAATTCATCGGCCCTCCAATGTTGAAGATGGCCAAGAATATTTTGCATAAAAATAATACAATAACGAACAGAAAACATTGAGTATATGAGTCAGAAAGTAGTAATCATGGGTGGTGTGGGCAATGGCACAGTCATCGCTCAAGCAATTCAGGATGCAAGCAGAAAAGGCTGCAAAGAATATGAAGTGGCTGGCTATTTCAGCGACAGGCTTGAAGTTGGGACAGACATCCAGGGCTTCCCTGTTTTGGCGAAAACGTGCCGCGAGAATGTCGAGAAATATACGTCAATGGGTTATAAATTCATCTGGACTATTTACAGAATTGACGGTCAGACGGAACGTCTTAACCTCTTCAATGAGTTAGGTTTCTCCGAGAAGAATCTCGTGACATTCATTCATCCGCTGGCATACGTCGCCCCCGATGTCAGGGTGGAAGCTGGTGTCGTGATTATGCCGTATGCCATGATTTCTGCGGCGGCGCATATCGGGATGGGAACGTTGATTATGACTGGCGCGACTGTGGGCCATGACACTGAAATAGGCAAGTTCAATCATATCGCGTCGCAGGCTGTTGTCGGTGCTTTCCTTCACGTTGGCGATGGTGTGCATTTCGGCCTGAATTGCACAGTCCGCGAACATCTGACAATAGGTGAGAATGCGACCATTGGCATGGGTGCTGTACTTACAAAAGATGTCGGCGCTGGCGAAATATGGGTTGGAAGTCCTGCCAAGTTTTTAAGAAAAGCCGAGTGAAATGAATATAGACAACCGCAAAATAACAAAATCATCTTCCATCATCCACTCACTCAGGAAAATGGATGCGCAGAAGGTGAAACTACTTTTTGTCTTTGAAGATGAGAGATTTATGGGTTTGCTGACCATCGGCGATATCCAGCGTGCTATCCTCAAAGGCTTTGACCTGACCACACCAATTTCATTAATCCTTGATACAAATAAGATTTATGCAAGTCCTGATGAATCAATAGAGTCGATTAAAACTAAAATGTACCGTCTCCGCTCGGAATGTATGCCGGTTGTTAATGCGGATGGAAATCTCGTGGATGTGTATTTTTGGTCGGATCTCTTCGATGCCGCGAAGATAGAAACGAGAAAGAAAATCAATATACCTGTCGTCATAATGGCAGGCGGACTCGGCACCCGTCTGAAACCGATAACCAATATTATTCCGAAACCTTTGATTCCGGTGAGCGATAAGACCATTCTGGAAACCATCATCGACCAATTCAATGGAATAGGATGTACAAAATATTATCTGTCAGTTAATTACAAGCGTGAGATAATCGAATATTATCTAAATAACCTTGAAAAAAAATATGATGTGACATTCCTGAAAGAGGACAAACCTCTCGGAACCATTGGCAGCGTCTCGCTTCTTAAGGGAAAAATTGACAAGCCGTTCTTCGTGTCGAACTGTGATATCATCGTTGATCAGGATTATCGCGATGTGTTTGATTATCACAGAAATAATAAAAATGACATCACCATTGTCACTGCAATAAAGTCGTTCCATATCCCATACGGTGTGATTGAGACTGGCGAAAACGGCCTGATGAAAAGTATCTCGGAGAAACCGGATATGAGCTATATGATAAACACTGGTGTGTATCTGCTTGAACCACAACTGATTGACGAGATTCCAGATGGCACATTCTATCATATCACCGACTTGATTGAGAAGGTGAGAGGACGTAGTGGAAGAATCGGTTGTTTCCCTGTGAGCGAGAAGTCTTGGACCGACATCGGTGACTGGAACGAATACATGAAAATCATAAGGAAATGAGAATTTTATTGGTCGGCGACGCGAACTCAATCTTCTTTGTCCATTATGTGAAGACCCTGAAAAAGCAGATGGATGTGGAAGTTCATGTGTATTCGCCTATAGCCGACAGACACGACTATTTTGACTTCCCATACGACAATGTATATTTTGATGATTATGAACTGAAGAGGCGCAGTCGTATCAGGTTTGTGTCGTGGCTGTATAATCCTTATGTTGAGAGGCATCGCTTTGAGAGATTTCTGAAGTTGTGTAAGGAAAAATATGATATAATTCATTTTCATTGGATTATACCAGCGTGGGTGATTCGGCCAACGACATTTCGGAAATATGCCGATAAAATCTGTGTCACTCTGTGGGGCGGTGAGTTTGAAAGCCTCCATCTTTTAAGGTCACATCGGCTTTATCTCTCAAAACTGAACGGTTTGTTCAAATCGGCTGATGTACTGATCGGAAGCATGTCGAACAAAAAACTGTACGATAGGTTCCCAATCCTCAACACGATGTCTGAATATGGCATCTTCGGCTCTTCGATAATTGAGATGTTGTCGCAGATGAATGAGACAAAGGACGATTGCAAACGTCGTCTTGGCATCGGAGCCGACAAGATAACAGTGGTGCTTGGATATAGCGGGAAACGCCTTCACAACCACGACAAAATTATAAATAAACTGTCGCAATGTGTTGATTTTGAAACTTTTAAAAAAAGGCTGCATTTTATCTTGCCGATGTCGCGCGGGTCGGAAAACGCATATTACGACAGCCTTGAAACACTTTTGAACAAACACGGATGCAGTTATTCGATGATGAAGGGTTATATGTCGGACGGTGACGTGGCTTGTCTGAGAAAAGCGACTGATGTGATGTTTCAGCTCTCCGACTTCGACGGATTGTCGAGCTCCATAAAGGAATGTCTTTGCGCAAATTCGATAATGATTGCCGGCGATTGGTTTCCGGCGTATCATACGTTGAAAGAAGCGGGATTCAGATACTTGGAGGTGTCGAGTCTCGAAGAAGGCGTTGACGTTTTCTGCAAGGTCATTGATGACCTCGGGAGTTATTTTGAATCATTCGGTGAGAATGAGAGACTCGCCACCAAGGCGTATTCGTGGAGCGAGTGCATCAATGACTGGGTGGCGGTTTACAGGAAATTGTGCCCCGAAAAATGATATGAGAAAGTTCCTGTCACAGTTTTTGATTTACGGATGCGCTTCGATGCTGTCGAAGATAGCGGCTATATTCCTCATGCCGCTGTACACAGGTGTGTTGACGACAAGCGAATACGGCGCCATGGCGATGATTTCGTCGTGCAGCGGAATACTCGGGCTGCTGGCAAACTTCAACATACACTCCGGCATCGCACGCGATTATTTTGAGGAAGGCATCGACAGGAAGAAATTGGTCTCGACAGGTTTCATATCAATACTTTCATGCTCCATGATGATGTTCCTCGTGATGCTCCTGACGCGGCACACATGGACCAAGATGTTGGAACTCGAATCGTTCGGGACGGCTTTCGTGCTGATGCTCGCTAACCTCCCGGCGGTGTCACTGCAGTCGTATTTCTCAATACTGACACGGTACAAGAACAAGCCTATACTTTTTGTCATTGGCACGACATCGGCACTCGTCCTGCAAATCAGTATGTCGATATACCTTGTGCTCGTCAGAAGAGTCGGCATCGAAGGCATATTCTTCGCCGAACTGCTCGCTAACATCTATAGCACGATATTCTTCATAGTTGTAAACAGAGAGTTTATCGGCTTGACCTTCGATAAAGTGATAATCAGGAGAGCCTTGGAGTTCGCGCTGCCGACGCTTCCCGCGACATTGGCATGGTGGGTTGACTCTTCACTCGGACAAGTGCTCGTCGGGAAATACGTCTCCTACGATGTCCTCGGAGTTTACTCAGTAGCATTGTCGATAACATCAGTGTTCTCGTTGATCACCATCGCTTTCAATAACGTGTGGGGGCCGTATCTATATGAAAACTACCGGCGCAACGGCTTTGTCGGAGAGGTGCAGATGCTCTACAGGCTTTTCTTCGTGTTTCTCGTAGTAGTGTCGGTGAACCTCTCGCTGTTGGCCAACGAGATTGTGCTGATTCTCGCAAAACCGACCTATCTCAACGCCGTGAAATATATCACGCTGCTCTGCCTGCCACTGAGCATTTACATGCTGCTGCCATTTGTCACATCGGGCATCAGCATCTCGAGAAAAACTAAATACATAAGCTACGCAAATTGCACGGGAAGCTTGGTGAACCTCATCATCTTGGTGACGCTGCTTCCACATTTCGGCGTGATTGTCGCGCCGCTAAGCCTGACAGTTTCCCGACTCGTGAATTATTTCATATCAAAACATTACTCAAGCAAAGTGGTGGATTTCCATTTCAAAAACAGCTGGATATTGTTTTTCGCGCTGATGATAGGAGTGTGCTATATGATTAACATACTTGATATTCAGCGTTTTGTGATTTGGATAGCCTTGTTTGTGACCGACTGCCTGATTTCTTTTTATTTCATACGTCAAATCAAGGCAAAGGGCATTGTGAAAATATTTAGAAAATCATGAGATTGTCAATCGTAATCCCTGTTTACAATACAGAGCCGTATCTTGAAAAATGCCTCGGTTCTTGCCTGAAGCAAGATATTGACATATCTGATTATGAGATAGTTATAGTCAATGACGGGACAAAGGACAATGCGATGTCTGTCGCCGAGAGGTTCGGGGATGAGTATCCGAATGTCAGGATAATTTCGCAGGAGAATGCCGGGTTGAGTGTTGCACGCAATGTCGGTCTCTCGCATTCCGAAGGCGATTACGTCTGGTTTGTAGATTCCGATGACTATATCAGTCAAAATTCGCTTGGTCTCGTGTTTGAGAAGATTAGCGAGAATCCTGATGTCATTTGCGTCCAATGTCAGGATAACATGGATGAGTCACCGCGTAATGTGCTTCCGCGTGAGGCGAGGACGGGGTTTGATGTCATTGTAACTGAGTCGTGGCAGCATTGTGCGCCTTTCGCGATTTTCAAACGTAAGTTTTTAAATGACAATAATTTAAGATTCCTTGCCGGAATATTTCACGAAGATGCCGAGTTCGTTCCGCGGGCTATGGCTCTCGCTAAAAATGTTGAGGTTATCGACAAGCCGTTGTATAATTATGTCATCAGGACAAATGATTCAATAATGACAAGCAAAAACGCCAAGAAGTCGTACGACAACATCACCGTCGCCGAGAGTCTTGTGTCATTCTTGAAAGGCTTCGACTTCCCGAAAGACGTGGTAACGGCTTTCAACAGGCTGATTTCGGTTGCGATAAACAACGCCTTCGCGAATATTTCCAGTTTTGACAAGAAATCAAGGATGGAGTTTGACAAATACATTGGCGGGCGGAAATACATCTTTGATTCGTTAAAGATGTCGGGAGTGATGAAATATCGCGTTGAATATCACTTGTTTAAGATATTTAGAAAATATACCGAAGTGTATAATGCACTTCAAAAACTGAATAAAAAAGCATAGAGAGATGTACCAAATCCCAATCTTATTGGTTTTCTTTAACCGTGAAGATGTGGTGATGCGCACCTTCGAGCGCATCAGGGAAGTGCAGCCGTCGAAGCTGTATCTCGCCTGCGACGGGCCGCGTGAAGACCGTCCGGAAGAACGTCAAACGGTTGACAACCTGCGTGATAACCTGCTGAAGCACATCGACTGGCCTTGTGATGTCAAGACGCGTTTCCTCGAGAAAAACGTAGGCTGCTCGTTGGGCGTGAAGACCGCCATCGACTGGCTTTTCGAGAATGAGGAAGCCGGTATCATACTCGAAGACGACTGCCTGCCACAAAGCAGTTTCTTCCCCTTTATGGCCGAGATGCTCGAGCGATATAAAGACGACCAACGCATCGGCATGGTTGACGGCGCAAACTACATCAAAGGATATGAAATAAAAGACAGCTATTGTTTCTCTAAATACAAGTCAACCAACGGCTGGGGCACATGGCGACGCTCATGGAAAAACATGGACCTTGACATGACATGGCGCGGCACGCACTATGAGCCGTCGATAATAAAAAACATGGGTTATTGCGCCGTCGATGGCCACTACTGGCGCTACAGGTTGCGCGCCGTCGATTGCAAACACGTCAGCGCGTGGGACTGGCAGTGGTATTTTACGCTGTCGGCAAACAACCAGCTGTCGGTATTTCCGAAAATAAACCTCATCACCAACATCGGCTTCGGCGAAGGCGCCACACACACCGCCTTCAAGGTGAACACTGATAAATACGCGGCTACACAGGAACTCGAGTTTCCTCTGACGCATCCAAAATACATCGTCCCTGACTTCGACTTTGACCGTTGTTTTTATCGCAACAACAACACCTTATATAATAGGATAAACCAGCTCATTCCTTTTGGACTGAAAAGGAAAATAAAACATCTTTTGACTTCAAACAAATAACTACACCGATAGCGGTTATAGATCAATATGCAAGCAATAATCTTAGCGGCGGGCATGGGACGCCGCCTCGGCGAACTCACCAAAAACAACACGAAATGCATGGTCGAAGTCAATGGCGTGAAACTTATCGACCGCGTCTTGACACAGCTTTCGCACCTTAATCTCAACCGCGTGGTCATCGTGATAGGCTACGAAGGCAAGAAACTCGTTGAATATATCGGAAGCCGATATGACGATGTTTTGAAAATAGAATACGTTGAAAATCAGATATTTGACAAGACAAACAATATCTATTCACTCGCGTTGGCCAAGGATAAATTCCAAGAAGACGACACGATACTCCTCGAGTCGGACCTGATTTATGACGAGTCAATGCTGCATCTTCTCATCAGTAACCCAAATCCCGATCTGGCGCTTGTCGCGAAATACGAGCCATGGATGGATGGCACAATGGTGCGTATCGATGATGAGAACAACATTCTGAACTTCATACCGAAAAAGGCGTTCCGCCATGAAGACAAGGAGTTTTACTATAAAACAGTCAACATCTACAAGTTCAGCCGCCGTTTCATCTGCACTCAATACGTCCCGCTGCTCGAGGCCTACAGCAAGATGATGGGTAACAACGAATATTACGAAGAGGTGCTACGAGTGCTCACGATGATTGACAAATCAAGCCTCAAGGCATTGCCTATTGCTAATGATAAATGGTACGAAATAGATGATATTCAAGACCTTGACATCGCCGAGACGATTTTCTCCGATGACAATTTGAAGCTGAAAAAATACCAAAAACGCTACGGAGGCTATTGGCGTTTCCCGCATCTCAAAGACTTCTGCTATCTCGTGAACCCGTATTTTCCGCCAAGGAAAATGATTGACGAGCTGCGCTCGAACTTCGATGTCCTGCTTTCTGAATATCCCTCCGGAATGTACGTGAACTCTTTGCTTGCAGGTAAATATTTCGGCATCAGACAAGAGTACGTGTGCGTCGGGAACGGCGCCGCCGAACTGATAAAAAGTGTTATGGAGATACTGTCGGACCGGAAAATCGGAGTCACTTCCCCGACTTTTGAAGAATATCCGAACAGACTGCCAAAAGAGAATGTGGTGCGCTATGTCCCGCAGAATACTGATTTTCAGTATGATATAAATGACCTGATGACTTTTTTCAACGACAAAGACATCTCGACATTGCTTTTGGTGAATCCCGACAACCCATCGGGCAACTTCATTGCGAAAGACGATGTATTGCAACTCATCGAATGGGCGGCCAAACGAGAAATCAATGTCATTGTCGATGAAAGTTTTGTCGATTTCACCTATGACTATCCAAACAACTCATTGCTGCACAATGATATACTTGAATCACACCCAAATCTGATGGTGATGAAGTCAATCAGCAAGTCATACGGAGTCCCAGGCCTGCGCTTGGGTGTCTTTGCATCTTCTAATACTCAGATAATCAACAAGATGAAAAACGATGTGGCTATCTGGAACATCAATTCGTTCGCTGAATATTACATGCAGATTTTCTCGAAATATGAGTCTGATTACAAGACGGCCTGCGTGAAATTCATGGAGGAACGCGAACTGTTCTATAACGAATTGTTGGAAGTCAAATACTTACGTGTCATCCCATCGCAAGCCAACTACTTCCTCTGCGAAGTCGTTGACAGGTTCACATCAACTGAGTTGACAAGGATTCTTCTCGAAAAATTCAATATTTTGATAAAAGACTGCTCAACTAAAACGGCCTTTGACGGACGCAGCTATATCCGTATAGCTGTCCGTGACCGCGTTGATAATCATACACTTGTGGAAAAACTAAAAGAATTGCAAAATGCCACGTATCAAGACTCCTAAAGGAAATTATCATTACAAACTTATCACGATTTATCTTGGATGGAAGCCGATTGATAAGGTGAAAGCCTTTGATAATCTGTGTCTTTTCAAGGAAATATGCGACCGTAATTCGTTCCGGTTCTTCTTGGCGTATGGTACCTTGCTCGGCGCGGTGAGGGAAAAAGACTTCATTGCTCACGATGAAGATATCGATGTCGGCGCTGACATTAACGACAAGGAGAAATTCATGTCGATGCTTTTTGAGCTGCGCGAAAACGGCTTTGAGGTGGCACGTTGGGATCCGCGTGGACTGATCTCAATCATCAGAAACAATGAGTACATTGACATCTATTTCTTCAAGAAATACAACGAGAAACTCATGGTGAACTGCGGCGAGCCGCTCCCGAGAAATTTTTTCGAAAACCAAGCCGCAATCAATTTCAAAGGCATCATGTTCAACGCTCCGACCGATCTGACCGGCGTGATGGAGTTCTGGTACGGAAAAGACTGGCAGACTCCTGTACAATGGCTCAATTACCAGATGCCAAAATGGAAAATCGGACTGCAAAAGATAGTCAGTCATTTCAAATATAACATGCCTCAATTCATTATCAATATGTTACTGAAAAAGAAAGAACGGAGGATGTTTGAGAGTTACAAGAACAGAGGCGTGCTTGACGAATATTTAGATTGATAATCAGATTTTTGAAAGGTGATGATTTCCTTGATAACGGCAACGTTCAACAGCTCTGAGACTTTGCGCGACACGATGCAAAGTGTTCTTAATCAGACATATAAAGACGTTGAATACATAATCGTTGACGGCGGCTCGAAAGACGCTACCATGGACATTGTCAGGGAGTTTGAACCGCGTTTTGAAGGCCGGTTGCGTTGGGTCTCCGAGCGTGACAAAGGCATTTACGACGCCATGAACAAAGGCATCAGGATGGCTACAGGTGATGTCGTCGGGATTCTGAACAGCGATGACTTTTTCGCTGCTGATGACATTCTGGAAAAGGTAAATGCTGAATTTGAGGCCCATGATGACATAGATGGTGTTTATGGCGACGTGATCTATGTTGATAATAAAGATGTTACAAAAATAGTCAGAAGGTATAGCTCGGCGAAGTTTGACAGAAGAAAAATCATTTACGGCATGATGCCCGCCCATCCTTCGTTTTATGCAAAGAAATCATGCTTCGAAAAATATGGCTATTATAGTCTCGACTACAAGATAGCCGCTGATTATGACATGTTTGTGCGTTTCGTCTGGGGCGGAAACATCTCCATAAAATATATCCCTGTGGATTTCGTCGTGATGCGTACAGGCGGCATGTCGTCATCCGGCATGACGGCCCGCAAAATCATCATGAGAGAACACATGGCATCGGTAAGAGCGCATGGAGTCCCGAGTAACTTCTTCCTCCAGTCGCTGCGTTATTTCGGTAAAATTATTGATTTGATAAAAAAATAGAATGCGATGAATGTCGTCTTGCAGAATTGTGTTATTTTTATATTATTGTTAATCATCGAGATAGGATATTTTTGGGTGGCAAAAAAGTTGAAGATATACGACCTCCCGAATTGCAGGAGTTCGCATAGCGACATGACAATCCGTGGAGGCGGGATGATATTTTATTTCGCGGTTTTACTATATTTCATCTTAACTCCCGGCATGTGGGAGCTGTGGCTCTTCCTCGGAATCACAATCGTCTCGGTGGTCAGCTTCTGCGATGACATCAAGCCGATTGACACGAAAATACGCCTTTTGTTCCAAATTATCGGCTTCGCGATGATACTTTATCAGTTGAATGTATTTAATATTGATGGGTGGAAGACGCTGATAATCATTTTCGTATGTATCTGCATCCTCAATGTGTATAATTTCATGGACGGAGTCAACGGCATGACCGGCATCTATTCCTTGGTGACACTCTGCACCTTGTTGTATATCAATGAGAAAGTGATATGGTTCGTCTATACAAACTTCATTGTGTATGTCATTTTCGCTGATCTTATATTTTTGTTTTTCAATTTCAGGAAAAAGGCGGTGTGTTTCGCTGGTGATGTCGGGTCGATATGTATGGGATGTATCATTATCTACCTGATTGCCAGGTTGATAATAATGTCGCCGGGACAGTTCAGCTACATGGTCTTCCTTATCGTCTATGGCGCTGACGGTGGTTTCACTGTCATTCGGCGTTTGTTCTTGCGGAAGAATATCTTTCATCCGCACAGGTCGCAGATTTTTCAGCTGCTTTCAAACGAAGGCCGCATCCCGCAGGTGATGGTGTCGAGCATATATGCTGCACTGCAACTCGCAATTAACATCGGATTCTTTCATGTTACACACAGATACCTCTACATGATTGTCATTGCCGTGATTCTGACAGCGGCGCATATTTCAATATATCTCCATTTCGACAGGAAATTCCCCGACAAACTTATAAAATAAATATGTCAGACTTTTCACTTTACCGCCACGCCTGGATCTCAGCACCTCATTTCAACAGACAACTGTCTGACAATGAATGCAAAAATCTATTAAAAAAAGGCGGTTGGATGGTAAGAAATACCTACAACTTCGACCAAAAGGAGGAGTCAGACTTCTGGTATGTCGTCAAAGACTCGTTCGGCGGCATGGATGAGCTTTCCGCAAACGTGCGAAATGAAATCAGACGAGCCGACAAAAGTTTTGATTTTCAACAGATTAAAAAGGAAGTTATTGAACAACAAGGTTTTAATATTGTTGATAAGGTTTATAAAAGTTATGTGAAGCAGGATAGAATCATGAACAAGAATGTTTTTAATGAACTTCTTGCTTCCTGGAAAAAAGATGAAAATGACTTTTGGGGCGTCTTCGACAAAAAGAACAATGAATTTGTCGGCTTTGCGGTGATTCAACTTTACGACAACGCCTGTTTTTACAGCTTGGTGGCCGTTATTCCAGAATATAAACACAACACGACATACCCGTATTACGGTTTGTTTTACAAGTTAAACGAATATTATCTCGGCGAAAAAAAATTCAGATATGTCACCGACGGCTCACGGAGCATGACGGAACATTCTAATATTCAACAGTTTCTGATTCAAAAACTGAAATTTCACAAGGCTTATTGCAAATTGAAAATTCACTACAAATGGTGGTTCGGAATTGTGGTGAAAATGCTGTTCCCGTTGAGAAACGTCATTCCAAGCAACAGTGTCAAGGCGGTGTTGAAGATGCATGAAATTGCAATGAAAAACATGAAATAAAGGTGTTTGATTATGTTTTTGAAGTTTATTTTTGACCGTGTTTTCTCGTTTCTCGGCTTGATTTTGCTGTCGCCGTTTTTCCTGGTGCTTTTTGTCATCCATAAGATTAAGATGCCTGACGGTCCGTTTTTCTACAGGCAGGTGAGGATTGGCAGAGATGCCAAGCCGTTCAGAATCTTCAAGATACGCACCATGAGGGAAAATTCCGAAGAAGGAGGTCCGGTCTCGGTTTATGATGATGAGCGCATCCTCCCTTTCGGGAAATGGCTGCGTGAAACGAAAATCGACACGCTTTTTGAACTCATCAATATATTAATAGGTGACATGAGTTTCGTCGGGCCGCGCCCCGATGTGCCGGGTTATGCCGACAGACTTGAGGGCGATGACCGCAGACTGCTGAAGCTCCGTCCCGGGATAACGGGGCCCGCATCGCTGAAATACCGACATGAAGACAGGATTCTCGCTCAACAAGACAACCCGCGACGTTACAATGATGAGGTGATTTATCCCGATAAAGTGAAAATTAATCTCCAATATCTGGATAATTGGAGCATTTTTTTGGATCTCAAGATACTCTGGAAGACATTTTTTTAATAGAAAAAATTAAAAATGTTTTTCATAAATCATTGATTGTCAAATTATAAAAAATAATTTCAAAAAAATGAAATTTTTTTGTTGAGTGTATTGAAAAACATTGTACTTTTGCACTCGCAAACGGAGAATCAAAGTCCGTTGAAACGCCTCCTTAGCTCAGTTGGTTAGAGCATCTGACTGTTAATCAGGGGGTCTCAGGTTCAAGTCCTGAAGGGGGCGCAAAGAGAGATTACAGAGTGTAATTTTTTATGTTTCATGTTATTAATTGAAGGAATGGATACCACTTGGTGTTCATTCTTTTGCTTTTTGATAGGATTTCATTTCATGACATCTTGTGTGTCATGGCCGATAATATCTTGTCGGCACTATCGAATTATTTCATATTTTTGCGCTTTAAAATCAAATAAATGAAAAAATCAGTAATCGGCATAGGCAATGCCCTCGTGGATATTCTCACACGAATCGACAACGATGACATTCTCAACGACTTAAGACTCCCTAAAGGCTCGATGCAACTTGTTGATGCAAGCACTTCGGCTCATGTAGGAGCGGCGGTTGAGAGGTTTGAAAACTCCATGGCGCCGGGAGGTTCGGCGGCGAACACCATTCACGGACTTGCGAAGTGCGGCATCAAGACAGGATTCATCTTCTCGACCGGCAACGACGAGATGGGGCGGTTCTTCGAAGACGCAATGAAAGAAGTCGGGGTGAAACCACACGTGTATCATCGTGAAACGCCTACCGGCACAGCCCGCGCAATCATCTCGCCCGACGGAGAACGCACTTTCGCGACACATCTCGGTGCGGCGGTGGAACTGACCGCTGAAATGTTAAACAAAGAACTCCTTGCCGGCTGGGATTATTGTTATATCGAAGGGTATCTCATTGCAAACCAACCGCTTGTGAGAAGAACCATAGAACTGTCAAAGCAGGCCGGCTGCAAGGTCGCCATCGACTTGGCGTCATATAACGTGGTTGAGGAGAACCGCGGTTTCCTGTTGGAGATATTGCCACAAATCGACATCGTCTTTGCCAATGAGGAAGAGGCCAAGAGTTTGACAGGTAACACTCCGGAGGAATCTCTCGAGTTTATCGCCAAGAGCTGCGAAATCGCAGTCGTGAAGATTGGGAAACGCGGCTCGCTCATCAAACGCGGCGATGAGAAAGTGCAGATCGGCTGCAGCAAGGTCGATGTCATCGACACCACGGGCGCCGGCGACATGTACGCGGCGGGATTCATGGCAGGCCTCATCAACGGGTTGAGCCTCGGGCAGTGCGGCGAACTCGGCAACTGCCTGGCGGAAAACATCATCCAGGTCATCGGCGCCAAGATGGGCGAAGACAGATGGAACGCGATATACAAGAAGTTCCCGATGTTGAAAAAATAATAGTAAATAGTTGAAAAACTTACGATTATTTTTCGTACTTTTGCCCCCAAATTTCAAAAATAATAATAATCAGACAACAAAAATAAAAAATGAAGGTATTCCAGACAGACGAAATTCGGAACATCGCTCTCATAGGAGCTGCTAAATCCGGAAAGACTACGCTTGCTGAAAACATGGTTTTCGAGGGCAAGCTCATCAACAGAAAAGGCGCTACTGAAAGCAAAAACACAGTGTCAGACTACCGTCCAATCGAAATGGAACGCGGTATCTCTGTAAACGCCAGCTTGTTATATACAATCTATAATGACAAGAAAATCAACATTTTGGACACTCCTGGCTTTAGCGATTTCTCCGGCGATATCGTCGCTTGTCTGAGTGCTGCCGACACAGCGGTCTTCACCGTCAACGCACAGTCGGGTGTTGAAGCCACATCAGAAAACGCATGGAAACACGCGGCAAACACAAACAAGCCTGTCGTGTTCTTCATGAACCAGCTCGACCACAACAACGCCAACTTCGATGATGCAATCCATCAGCTGAAGGAATATTTCGGCGAGAAAGTCGCTCCGGTACAGTTCCCGGTGAACACAGGCGAGGGCTTCAACGCCGTCATCGACCTCATCATGAAGAAGATGCTCGTCTTCAAGAACGGCAACGGCGCTCCTGAGGTTCAGGACATCCCGGCCAACCTCGCTGACAAGGCGGAAGAGTTGCACAACGAACTCATCGAACACGCAGCTGAAGGCGACGACGCTCTCATGGAAAAGTTCTTCGATGAAGGCACACTTTCAGAGGAAGACATGGAGGCAGGTATCCGCATGGGCATCGCCAAACGCGAGCTCTTCCCTGTCATCTGCGGCGCTGCAAAGAACGGCATCGGCGTGACACGTCTCCTCGAATTCATCATCAACGCTTGCCCGTCACCGGCACACGTGGCTCCGATCGTTGCTGAAAATGGCACAGAGTTCCATAACAACGTCGAAGAACCGGCAGCGATGTTCTTCTTCAAGGTCTCCAACGAACAAAACGTTGGCGATGTCGCGATGGCACGTATTTACGGCGGTACAGTCGTTGAGGCTCAAGACTTCGTCAATCCGCGTACAGGCAACAAAGAGCGTATCTCACAGATCCTCGTTTCCAACGGCAAGACACGTGAACGCGTTGAGAAAGCCTGCGCCGGCGATATCATCTCGACAATCAAATTGAAAGATGTCCGCGTCAACGACACGCTCGTCGATGCAAAGGCAGCCGACACCGCATTCCCGGCAATAACATTCCCGACACCTATCTTCTCAATCGCAATCAAGGCTGTCAACTCACAGGAAGATGAGAAACTCGGCGGCATCCTCAACGACATGCACAAGACCGACCCGACCATCCTCACATCCATGTCACGTGAACTGAAACAGAATATCCTCCAGTGCCAGGGCGAATATCACCTCAACACAATAAAATGGTATCTCGACAACGTCCATAAGATTGCCGTCGAGTTCGCATCACCGAAGATTCCGTATCGCGAGACAATCACCAAGTCAGCCAACGCCGACTACCGCCACAAGAAACAGTCGGGCGGTTCAGGTCAGTTCGGTGAAGTGCATTTGAGACTTGCTCCATATTATGAAGGCTACACCGACCCGACAGACCTCCAGGTCCGTGACACTCAGGAATACGACCTCCAGTGGGGCGGCAAGCTCATCTTCAAGAACTGCATCGTCGGCGGCGCCATCGACGCACGCTTCATGCCGGCAATCCTGAAGGGTATCAACGAACGTCTCGAAGAAGGCCCGCTCACAGGTTCTTACGCACGCGACATCATCGTCTATGTCTATGATGGTAAGATGCACCCGGTCGATTCAAACGAAATGGCATTCAAGATCGCAGGTCGTATGGCATTCTCGGCAGCATTCAAGAACGCCGGCCCGAAGATCATGGAACCTATCTACGACCTCACAGTCCGTATGCCTGAAGATATGATGGGTGCTGTGAATACCGACCTCCAGGGTCGCCGCGCCATCATCATGGGTATGGACTCAGACCGTCACTACCAGATCATCAAGGCAAGAGTGCCGCTCGCAGAGATGGACCGTTATTCGACATCTTTGAGCTCACTCACCTCAGGCCGTGGCTCATTCACAATGGAGTATGCAGAATACGCACAGGTTCCGGCCGATGTCCAGACCAAGCTCCTTAAGGCTTACGAGGAATCAAAGAAAGACGAGGATTAATCCCGAGTCTGATACATAAACTGAAAAGGGTGTATCAAAACCAATGGTTTTGGTCACCCTTTTTTCATTTAATAATTCGTGCTATTCGTGCTATTCGTGGTGAAAAAATTCATGCGTGATGCTATTCGATGACTCCGCTGCCTAATACCACCGGCTCTGTCTCGTGGTAAATGGTGCCGAACTGTCCGCTCGCGACACCTGAGATCATCACATCAGAGTTGATAATCAAGCCGTTGTCGGTGACGTTGAGCGTGCCTGTGCGGAACTCCGGCTGGTGGCGTATCTTATATCTCACCTTCTCGCCTTCGGTGAATCTGATGACAGGGTTCATGGCCTGCACATCGACGAGTTTGATTTTGTTGACATATTGTGCTTCGGGGTCGTAGCCTTGCGATACGAAGACGATGTTGTTCTCTGTGTCTTTTTTCACCACGAACCATGGGCCGCCGCCGAGGCCTAAGCCCTTGCGCTGCCCGATGGTATGAAACCAGAAACCCTTGTGTTTGCCGAGTTTACGGCCAGTCTCTAACTCTATTATATCGCCTTCTTTCTCGCCTACATATTCGCGAATATAGTCGTTGTAGTTGATTTTTCCGAGGAAGCAGATGCCTTGTGAGTCGTGGCGTTCGGCGCTCGGCAGTTTCAGTTCCGCCGCCAAGCGGCGCACCTCGCTTTTAGGCATGTCACCGACGGGAAACATCGCCTTTGAGAGCTGGTGATATGTTATCCTTGCGAGGAAGTCGGTCTGGTCTTTGAATGTGTCAACGGCAGTGCCCATCCACGCGATGCCGTCGCTGTCAATCCACTGGCGGGCGTAGTGACCTGTCGCGATGCGGTCGTACTCATGTCCGACCTTCTCCTCGAACGCGCCGAATTTGATGAAGCGGTTGCACATCACGTCGGGGTTGGGCGTCAGGCCTTTGCGCACCGAGTCCATGGTGTAGCGTGCCACGCGGTCGTAATATTCCTTCTGCAAGTCGATGATGTCGAACCTGCATCCGTATTTCTTCGCGATGAATGACGTTATCTCGATGTCCTCTTCGGAGGGGCAGTCCATCATGTCTTCCTTGCCTTCGAGACCTATCTTTATGTAGAAGATATGCGGGTCAAAGCCTTGGTCTTTCAGCAACGGTACGATGACGGAGCTATCGACGCCGCCTGATACTAATGCCGCTATATTCATGAGTCACAATTACTTGTTTGAATCGTGGGTGACTCTGTGCACCGGGATGGTGTAATTATATTTGCCGTCCATCTCTACTTCGGCTGCGCCGTAGATGCCTCCGTGGCGTCTGCCTTTGTATGCCGCCCATGCGCGGTCGCCGTAGGAGAAGTGCCACCATTCGGCCGGGAAGTTGATGAAGCCTTGCCGCCGCATTATTCTGACGAGTGTCTTGCGGTTCTTGGCCTGTGCCTTGGTTATGCGTCTGCTTCTTGTCTCAGTCGCATCGCTGTGTTCGTGGAACTTAGTGCCGAAGTCGAACATCACGCCGTTGTCGTCGCAGAGTGCGACATCGACGGCGCCGCCGGTGACGTGGCCGCCTATGCTGTTTTTCGGGTCTTCCGTCTTGAATTTCGCGAGTTTTATCGCCTCGTAACGGCCTATCCCAGGATTCTCCGCCGTAATCTCATCGATAACCCGTTCCCATTTTTCGTTCATCTTGCTCTTCGAACGGTAAGTCTGTAGAATCAGAAGGTTCATCCCCTCGGGGAGTTTGTCGGCGACTTTGTAAAGTTTGAAAAGCACCTTCTTGCGGATGAGGTTGGGCTGTTCGATGGTCTCATCATTGAAAATGATGTGTTTGTGCGGCAGGAAGTCAACGAGCGGGTCGTAGCATTCATGGACGTGCGTCCTGCCAATCCAGTGCCTCGACATCGTCTTTCTGAAGCCGAGTTTGTAAATGAGGTGATGGATATGGAACATCAGGTGCGCCCTTCTTCTTTTCGATGAGATATATTTCAGGAACCACACCAAAAGTACGATGAACAAGATAATAAGGATGAAATAGATGATATGACCTTTCAGCCATAATATGTTGTTTTCATCGTCAAACCAACTGAGTAATCTTTCAAGGAATCCGTCGAGCATTTTATTTTATTTTAATTCAACCATGATTGGGCAATGATCAGAGTGGACTGCATCCGCGAAGATAACAGCGTCTTTGAGATTGTCTTTTAAATTGTCTGTAATTATGTGATAATCAATGCGCCAGCCTTTGTTGTTGGCTCTTGCATTGAATCTGTAGCTCCACCACGAGTAGTTACCTGGTTCTTTGTGAAGTGAGCGGTAGCTGTCGATATAGCCGTCAGAGAGGAAATCGGTGAACCACTGTCGTTCTTCCGGCAGGAAACCTGAATTTGTAGCGTTGCGCACCGGGTCGTGGATGTCGATGGCTTCGTGGCAGATGTTGTAGTCGCCCGACAATACGAGGTTGGGGCGTGTCTTTCGCAGTTCGTTGACGTAGCCACGGAAAAACTCGAGCCATTCCATCTTGAAGTCTTGGCGTTCGTCGCCGCTTGTGCCGGAGGGGTGATACACGCTCACCACAGACAGCTCGCCGAAGTCGGCGCGGAGAAAACGTCCTTCGTCATCATATTTCCTGTTGTTCATGCCGTAAACCACATTGTCGGGTTCTTTTTTTGAGAGAATCCCGACGCCGCTGTAGCCTTTTTTCTGTGCCGGAAACCAATAATGACGGTATCCAGCCGACTCAATCTCCATCAGCGGGATCTGGTCGGGAGTGGCTTTAAGTTCTTGAAAACAAACCACATCCGGCGATACGCCGTCAATCCATTCAAGGAGGCCTTTCGAGATGGCGGCGCGGATGCCGTTTACGTTGTAACTGATGATTTTCATACAAGACAAATTCAAGCGCAAAAATAATCATAAATTTTTTACGAAAAGCATTCAATATCAAAATTCATTTCATATTTTTGCGGAATGATAAATAAGTCAAAAATGAAGACGAAGTCGTTGTTCAAGTCGTTGAATGACTGGCGGTTGGCTCATGTGTCCGACCGTCAGTTCATGATATTGCTTGCCATTCCGACGGGTTTTTTGGCTGGTGCCGCGGCTGTCGTGATAAAGTTCCTTGCGCATACGATACGCGACTTTTTCTTTAACATGAGGGCTGAGGAGCCATATTTCAATTATCTGTTCTTCGTTCTTCCTGCAATCGGTATCTTATTGACGATAATAATTATACGATATGTCATCAGGCGTGATGTCGGGCATGGCATTCCTGGGTTGCTTTATGCTTTGTCGAGGAACAAAGGCATAGTGAAGCCTTACACGACTTTCGCGTCTGTCATCACGAGTGCGCTCACTGTCGGCTTCGGCGGTTCAGTGGGGCTTGAAGGCCCGTCGGTGTCAACGGGTGGTGCCATCGGCTCGAATCTCGGCAGGCTGTTGCGGCTCAACCAGAAGCAGATCAACGTCCTCATCGGGATGGGTGGTGCGGCGGCTCTCGCCGCCATCTTCCAGGCCCCGATAACTGGTGTCATCTTCTCGATGGAGGTGTTCATGATCGACATCTCGATGACCGCGCTCATACCCATCATCATCTCGGCCTTCGTCGCGATTCTGACGTCATATATGTTCCTCGGTCGCGCGTTCGAGTATTCGGTTTTCATCAAGGAGGGCTTTGTGCTTGCCAACACGTGGTATTACGTCGGGCTTGGCATCGTCGTGGGGCTTGTGTCGACGTATTTCATGAAGGTGTATTTCAGTGTTGACAGGAGTTTCAAGAAGATAGGCAATCCGTGGGTGCGTTTTTTGGCCGCCTCGCTGGCGCTCGGCGGCCTGATCTTCGTGTTCCCGCAGCTCTACGGTGAGGGCTACGAGACGATACAGTCGGCGCTGAATGGCGATGTCATGGAGATCTTCAAAGGGACGCTGTTTGAAAAATACACGGTGATGCCGTGGGTGATGCTCATCGTGCTGCTTGCGATTATCCTGACCAAAGCTTTCGCCACATCTCTCACCTTCGCCGCCGGCGGCGTGGGCGGCACATTCGCCCCGGCCCTGTTCATCGGCGCCACGACAGGTATGTTCTTCTCCATGACAATCAACTATTTGGGAATAGGAGACCTCGAAGTCGGGAAATTCGCCCTCGTGGGGATGGGCGGCCTCATCTCCGCCATGCTCCACGCCCCTCTCACAGGCATATTCCTCATCGCGGAAATCACCGACGGCTACACCCTCATGGTCCCGCTGATGATAGTGGCGGCACTGTCACTCGCAGTGAACCGCATATTCTTCAAAGAGTCAATCTATACCTACAGCATTGCCGCACAAGGCGTTAAGGTCTCGTTTAACAAAGACGAAAGCATCTTGAGCATGATGACGGCGACAAACCTCATCGAGACGAACTTCAGCACGATAGGCCCTGCCGACACCCTCGAAGACCTCATACCGCTCATCGCCTCGTCAGCGCGAAACATCTATCCGGTTGTCGATGCAAACGGCATGTTCAAGGGCCATATCCTGTTCGATGACATCCGCCCGATAATGTTCGACAGAAAACTATACTGCGTCCGCATCGAGAATATCATGGTGAAACCGAAATACCTCATCGACCCCGATGAGTCGATGGAGAGCATCGTGAAGAAATTCAACGAGTCGGGCAAATACAACATCCCTGTCGTGAAAGACGGCCGTTATGTCGGATACCTCTCGCGGGCGAAGGTGTTCACGACATATCAGGAAACCTTGAGAGAGATTTCCGCCGACTAAGATGTCTTTTTCGGCTTCTTGTGAAGGAAAAACTCAACCCACACCACCCACATCAGGAAGATGAAGACGTAGAACATCGTCTTGAAGATGTAGTCGTGAGCAAACTCGAAGCTGTGCGGGAAACGTATGAGAAACAGTGAGATGCCTACGACACGCACCACGTTGATGAACTCTATTATCACTAATCCAAGCGGGATGTACCATGCCTTGTGCCTCCACGGGCCTGGGAAAATAAGCATCAGGAAAAGCCAGTGCATCCACTGCTTCAGACTCGTGCATTCCGGCGCCACGCTCACGTGCGAATACCAGTTCTCACAGTTAAGGAAAGCAATCGACTGGCCTCTCGTGTAGAAGTCAATGTTGAAGACGTTGTCCAAGACCCATGTGCTTTGGTCGAAAAGCAACGCCGAGGCCCAGATGAAAAGTCTGTCAACGGCGCCTTTTACCGGCCAGTAATGCATCTGCTCGTTCCAGAAGGTGTAAGCGAAATGAAAACTGAAAATCAAAACGAAAAACAGCCCGACGTCGAAATACGTCTGGTAACGCTTGTCGTTGTGCAGCTCTTTTAGTTTCCCGAACGAAATCATCTGTTAAAACTTATAACCTACGGTAATCTGAATCGAACTTGTCTTTGACTTAGCACTTGAATATGAATATTTTATGGTTTTCGTACCGTCTGTATCCTTGTATAGATACGCATTCTTTGCGAAAAGTATGTCAAGGAGTCCGTAGCTGTATCTGGCACCGATGAGGATATGCTTGCCTATGCAGCCCGTGACGCCACCGACCAATGAGACATTGAACGGTTTGAAGTCGGTGTCTGGGGTGTAATATATCTCTTTAAAGTTTATCGCCCTCTGTGCATCTTTGACATTTCTAAGGCAAAGGCTCGGTTGTACGCCGAAGTCGATGTTCAGGTGGTCTTTCAGAAGATGGAACTTAAGAAGCACCGCCGCGCTGATATTGTTGAGCTTGGTGGTTGATTTATAATCGTATTTGGTTATATCGCCATCGCTGTCGTTTCTTTCGACATAGCCTTTCAGCTTGTATCCATATTGATTGTACATCAATTCAAACTGAAGTCCGAACAAGTTAGTCGTTTGATATTCAAAGAATCCGCCAATCATAAACGACGGTGCGGCACTCATTTTTGCGTCTTTGACATCAAGGTATTGCGCCGAAATTGTATTGACGATAACCGTGTCGAGGAGATGGAATACCTCGTTCTCGACATCGACTTCACTGTCGTCATAGAAAAAACTCTCGTCGAGGCTCATCCAATTGATTCCGCAGCCGAGATAAAACCCGTAGTTCCTCTTCTCTTGCGCATTGGCACTGCATATCACGACCAACAACAAACCCAATAAAAATGCTTTCTTTTTCATTTTTGAAATTAATTTGGCTGCAAAGGTAAGCAAAAAAGAGAAAAGTATTATCTTTGTGAGATTTTTTAAGAACATTTTTATGAATTTGAGAGTGACATGCGTCCAAAGTGATGTGTTGGCTAAAGATCCGGATGGCAACATGCGGCATTATGAGGAATTGCTTGCAGACGTGAAAGATACTGATATTGTTATACTTCCGGAGACTTTCACCACTGGTTTTCCGGCTGACCCGAATGTTTTTGCCGAAGATTTGGATGGCGGCTCACCGACTTTGAAATGGATGCGTGCGATGGCGGCAAAAAAAGACGTCATGCTGTGCGGGTCGTTTCTGACAAAGAAAGACGGCAGGTTCTACAATTCTTTCGTCTGGATGAAACCAGACGGGGAATATTATGTTTATAACAAACGTCATGCCTTCACGATGGGTGGCGAGCTTGGGATAGAAGGCGGGTCGGAGAACATCACGATTGAGTGTAAAGGCTGGCGGATACGTCCGTTTGTGTGCTACGACCTGCGTTTTCCGGTGTGGAGCCGCAACACGTTCAAGGACGGTCGTTTTGAATACGACCTCGCGGTATATACCGCCGAATGGCCGGAGAAGAAATCGGGGCTGTGGACGACGCTCATCGCGGCAAGGGCCATTGAGAACCAGGCGTTTGTCGTCGGCGTGAACCGCGTGGGCATTGATGAAAGCAATATCTCGTACAGCGGCGACAGCATGATAGTCAACGCGAAAGGCCGCATCGAGGCGAAAGCCACAGAAGGCGAATGTGTCTTCACAACGGAACTGAAAAAAGAAGACCTCGACGCTTTCAGAAATTATTTCACGGTGGCGAGAGACTGGGATGGATTTCGAGTTGTTAGTCGTTAGTCTTTAGTCGTTAGTTGTTAGTTTTTTATGTTTAGGAAATTAGGGAAATATGGATATAATAATTGCAGGTGACGGCGAAGTGGGGATGCACCTCGCCGAAGCCCTTGAACGCGGAGACCACAACATCACTATCGTCGATCCGCATGAGGAATTGTTGAAGAAGATGGAGTCGCACAACGACATTCTTACGATTGCCGGTGACTCCACGTCGATAAGCACGTTGCAGAAGGCCAATGTGAAGAGAGCCGACCTCGTCATCGCGGTGCTTCACGACGAACACATCAACTTGCTCACCGGCATCTTGGCGAAGAAACTCGGGGCGAAGCGCGTCATAGTGCGCGTCAACACCGTCGAGAACCTCAAGGCGGAGTCGTGGCGCATCTATCAGGACCTCGGCATCGACGGCATCGTGTCGCCGGAAGACATCGCCGCGCAGGAGATTATCACGTTGCTGAAGCAAACCGCCGCCACCGAAGCGCACGACTTCGCCGGCGGAAAACTCGAGATGTACATGATGAAGATCGAGGAGAAAGGCGCCATCGTGAACAAGAGCCTCAACGAGATAAGCGAGCGTTACAAACACCTCGACTTCATCCCCGTGGCGGTGCACCGCCGTCAGACGACATTCATACCGCACGGGAACGATGTCTTCAAAGTCGGGGATATGGTTTACATCATCTGCAAGCCGTATGCCATCAAAGACCTGATGGCGCTCAGCGGAAAGCAGAAGTTCAACATACACAACGTGATGATTGTCGGCGGAGGCCGTGTCGGGCGCATCGCGGCGAAACGCCTCGAGAAAGAGATGGACCTCAAAATCATTGAAAGCGACCCGCGTCGTTGCACCGAGCTGACAAACATGCTCCCCGACACAATCATCGTCAACGCCGACGCACGAAGCGTTGACACCCTCGAAGAGGAAGGCATCAAGAGCGTCGATGCGTTCATCGCCGTGACCGACAACTCCGAGACGAACATCCTGACATGCCTGCAAGCCAAGGCTTACGGCGTGAAGAAGACAATAGCGCTCGTCGAGAACATCGACTATATCGACATCTCGCAGAACATCGGAATCGACACGATCATCAACAAGAAACTCATCGCGGCGAGTTACATGGTGCGTTACACCCTCGGCGAGAATGTCTCCAACCTCAAGTGCCTCAACGGCATCGACGCCGACGTGATGGAGTTCATCGTCCCCGATGGCTGCGCCGCCACGATGAGGCCTATCAACAAGCTCAACATACCCGACGGCGCAATCATTGGAGGCGTCATCCGAGGAGAGGTAAGCTATATAGCGAGCGGCGAGTTCCAGATTGAGGCCGAAGACCGCGTCGTAGTGCTCGCACTACCAGACGCCGTCAGGGATATTGAAAAACTGTTTAAGTAATTGTGACTCGGTGTCGAAATTGAATATATTTGCAAAATAATTTGAAAAACGATGAATAAAATCTCAGCGACGATAATAACTCATAATGAAGAACTTAACATCCGCAGATGCCTTGAGTCGATAAAAGACGTGGTGGATGAGGTGATTGTCGTTGATGACTTCTCAACCGATGATACCGAGTTGATATGCAAGGAGTTCGGAGTGCGTTTCGTCAAGCAGAAATGGCTCGGATTCACCGAACAGAAAAACCTCTCGATAAGTCTTGCGACCAACGACTGGATTCTTTCAATCGACGCCGATGAGCAGCTTTCCGATGAACTGAAATCATCGATACTTAAATTGAAAACAGAAGAAACGCCGATAAACAAAGTGTTCAGTGTCAAGATTTTACCAAATTATTGCGGTCATTGGATACGCCATTGCGGATGGTACCCCTGCCCGAAAAGACGACTCTGGAACCGTAAGGCCGGCGTGTGGTTCGGATTGATTCATGAATATGTGAAGTTTAATCAAGAAATTGATAATCAGATGCTTGAAGGTGATCTGAACCATTATTCGTATCATTCTATCAGTCAGCATGTGATGAAGACTGACAAATATTCGAGTCTGTCGGCGCAGAAGGCTTTCGAGGCCGGGAAACGTTGTCGCAGCGGTTTCAGGATTTATTTCAAGACCTGTTGGACGTTCTTCAGCGACTATTTCCTGAAGGCCGGCTTCCTCGACGGGTATTACGGCTTCGTGGTGTGTAAGATGAATGCATACGGCACATTCTTGAAATACAGTAAGTTACGTGAATTGTCACTAAAAAATTAATGTCATGTTGTTTAAGTATATAATCAGTCTGCCGAAAAGTCTCTATCTCAATTTCAGGAAACTGCCGCTGAGACAGGCTGTCATGCTTCCAATTTTGATATACAGAACGAAATTAAGACATATTTCAGGAGACATCGTGATTGATTCTGATAAAATGAAAATCGGTCTGGTGAAAATTGGTTTTGGCGAAACGCAAACAACTGATATTCATAGAGAAAGGACTGTCATCGACATCAGAGGGAAAGTCGTCTTCAAAGGCGGCTGCAAATTCGGGACCGGAAGCAGGATAAGCGTTGATGAAGACGCAAGCGCCGAGTTTGGCAGCAACTTTAACGCCACCGCCCAGCTGAAACTGATTTGCAAGAAATATATCAGATTCGGGAAAGACAACCTCCTCTCATGGAACTGTCTTCTGATGGACTCCGACCAACATCATGTTTTCGACAAGGAAAATGGCGAGAAAATCAATGATGACAGGCCGATAAAAATTGGCGACAATGTGTGGATCG
The DNA here is from genome assembly GCA_045600605.1 of Bacteroidales bacterium. Lineage (GTDB taxonomy): Bacteria > Bacteroidota > Bacteroidia > Bacteroidales > F082 > Limimorpha. Next base: position 22,587 of record JAZRYG010000071.1, on the reverse strand, counting down.
GCTGTGACACAACGATTTTGAAAGGAACGGAAATAACTGATAATGTGATTGTTGGAGCTGAATCTGTTGTGATTGGGAAATACAATGAGAGTTTTGTTGCAATAGCCGGTAATCCGGCGAAAATTGTGAAAAGAAACATCATTTGGACTGAATAACAATTATATAACATCAAAAGTATTAAATCATGGTAAACATCGATCAAGTTAATTTCAATGGCAAGCGCGTCGTGGTACGCGTGGATTTCAACGTCCCGTTGGACGAAAACTTCAACATCACAGACGACACACGTATGCGTGCGGCGATGCCGACATTGCGTAAGGTGCTGGACGACAACGGAATGCTCATCATCATGTCGCATCTCGGCCGTCCGAAAAAGAACCCTGACCCGAAGAACTCCCTCAAACCGATCGTGAAACATCTTGAGGAACTCATCGGCAGGCCGGTCATCTTCGCCGACGACTGCATGAAAGCCGCCGATGCCATCAAAGCCATGAAACCCGGCGAGGTGATGCTTCTCGAGAACCTCCGTTTCTACGCCGAGGAAGAAGGCAAGCCGCGCGGGATAGAGAAAGAGGAACCAGGCTACGACGAGGCCAAGAAAGCTGTCAAGGCTGCACAGAAAGAGTTCACCAAGACCCTCGCCTCATACGGCGAATACTACATCAACGACGCGTTCGGCACGGCACACCGCGCACACGCCTCCACAGCACTCATCGCCGACTACTTCGACGCCGAACACAAGATGTACGGCTACCTCATGGGCAAGGAAGTGGCCGCCGTTGACAAGGTCATGAAAGACATCAAACGTCCGTTCACGGCCATCATGGGCGGCTCGAAGGTCTCAACGAAGATCGACATCATCGAGAACCTGCTCACCAAAGTCGATAACCTCATCATCGGCGGCGGCATGACATACACCTTCATGAAAGCCCTCGGCGGAAAGATCGGCAACTCGATATGCGAAGACGACAAGCTCGACCTCGCACTCGACATCATCGCGAAAGCCAAGGAGAAAGGCGTGAAACTCGTGCTTTCAATACAGACACTCGCCGGCAACAAATTCGGCGAGGACTCCGATGTGAAGATTGTTGACCCAATGGACATCCCCGACGGATGGGAAGGCATGGACATCGGGCCTAAGACCGGCGAGTTGTTCGCGGAGGTCATCAAAGGCTCCAAGACGATATTGTGGAACGGCCCTGTCGGCGTGTTCGAGTTCGAGAAATTCACCGGCGGCTCAAGGGCTGTGGCCAACGCCATCGTGGAGGCCACGAAAGCCGGCGCGTTCTCGCTCATAGGCGGCGGCGACTCGGTGGCCTGCATCAACAAGTTCGGCCTCGCCGACCAAGTGTCGTACGTCTCGACAGGCGGCGGCGCGTTGCTCGAAGCCATCGAAGGCAAGGAGCTGCCAGGCATCGCGGCGATAAAGAAATAAGTTAAGAGAGTAGAGAGGAGAGAGGACTCTGAAGGTTTGAGGGGGAATATGAATTAAGTTATCCCAATTATGAAGATGCACCGAGACTTGTGTTTTCGGTGCATCTTTTTTATTTTTCAAAAAACTCGACCTATAGGTCAAAAAATCTGTGTATAACCCAAATTATTCCACAATCAGCTTCATCGAAACGCCGTTCATCTTCACGAAATAAACGCCGCCTTCCAAGTCGCTGATATTCAACTCTTTCTTGTCGATAATCTCAAAACTCCTCACCACCTGCCCGATAATATTCACGATCTCAACATTCGACTCGATGTTTGAATTGTTAATGATTGTTAACATCTCTGTCGCAGGATTAGGATAGATTGTGAGATTTCTTTCACAATTCTCCTCGATGCCGGAAGGGATTCCCGTTCCGACAAGCGTGTCGGTCGAAGCCTCACAGCCGTCGCTATAGACCGCAACAACATGGTATAAGGCAGTGACACCGACGGAAATTGTGTCAGTATAACCCGTTTCTTCTTCCATAGAGGCAATAACATTCATGTCACGATAGACATCATAGCGGACGAGCTCGCCGGTTGAGCCTTCTTCAGGTGCTTGCCAGAGAAGCGCCAAAGATGTCATTTCCTTGCCGATCGGATAATCAATAAAGAAATTTTGTGGCGCGTTGCAGGTGATGACAGGTGCTTCGCCAGTCGGGTTTGCAAGCTCGGTGAGGCAGCCGATGTTCATCTGCGTATAACGCTGCGACATCTCGAAGCTATTGACGCTGTTGCCGATAAGGTCTTCCGAAGTGTGAATATACGGGCTTTCATGGTTCACATCTTCGAATGGATAGATGCCCATGTAGCCGGCGTTGTTGAACGAGGTGTGGTCGCTGTCGCCGTAGTCAAGGTTCACGTGTTGAATCTGCATTTGAGGGAAATAAACACTTCCGACATTCATGTAATACGTGCCGATCGGCTCGACGGAGTTCGGGTAGATGCAGTCGATGTGGATTTCATCGCCCGGGTTGAGGTAGCCGTTCATGTCGTTGTTGAAATAGCCGAGAATCTCCATGCCCTCGTTCGCGCAGCGGTCGGCGTAGGCCTCGCTCCCGTAAAGGCCACATTCTTCGGCAGAAAAAACGCAGTAAATAATTGAATATTCAAACTCGTATTGCGTCAGGATTCTGGCACTTTCGAGGACGGCTGCCGTGCCTGTGGCGTTGTCGTCGGCACCTGGACACAAGCCACTCCACGAGTATGAATCGTAGTGGCTGCCGCAGACGACATACGTGTCGGGGTAAAGCGTGCCGCGCTGAATGCCAATGAGATTATGGCAGGTCGCGCTGCCCATCCACGAGCTCACGTGAAACTCCTGCACCTCGGTCTCGAGGCCGTATGAAAGCATCCTCGCCTCCACCCAGTCTCTCGCCTGCGCGATGTGCGTCCCGTTGAACTTGCGCTCGCCGTAGTCTTGCAGGAACTGCACCGTCGCCTCGAGCGAGTCCATGTTCACTTGATTCATCATCTCGCGGATGATCGGATTCTCTTCCGTGATGACCGGATAGTCGCGCGTCACGACCGGAAGTTTCGCCTCTTTGTCAAAAACGGCGACGACACCGTCGTTCTTGAACGGCACCGCGGTTCCTCCGATAGACTTTACAATCAGCAGATTATCATTTCTGTAAAGGATTTGTAAATTTTTATTAACATTTGAAATGTAAGAATCCTGATTATTCTTGTCGCAATAGACGATGTGATAAGCGTCGTTGCCGGCGAATGCTTCGTTGTCGAGGACGATGATGTCATCTTGTGCGGCGTTGAAGCCGTTCAATGTTGTTGCGAGTACGAAATCATCATTGTAATAATGAATTTTTAGATTCGGGCTGTTGAACAATCTTTGTGTATCTTTCAGATTATCAACGTTGATTTTTACAAAACTCTGTGAAAACGCCAATGTCGTGAATAACATCAGGGCGATAAGTGTAAACGTTTTTTTCATTTTTTAATATTTTTAGTTCCTAATTTTATGATTGTCTATTTGAATGCGTCCCACGGCATACCTTTCGGCATCGGTGCGGTGACGGTCATTGTTGTCTTAAGCGTCGGGTGTTCAAACTCGATTTTATAAGAATGCAGGCATATCGAAGCGTCCGGATTGGAGCGCGGATAGCCGTATTTCAGGTCGCCTTTTATCGGGCAGCCGATGTGCGCGAGCTGGCATCTTATCTGATGATGACGGCCTGTAATCAATTCTATTTCAAGCAGATGATAGTTCTCTGAATGTCCGACGACGCGGTAACGCAGTGTGGCGAGTTTCGCGCCCGGCGTGCCTTCCTTCACGATGAACGACTTGTTCTGCGCCTCGTTCTTGACCATGTAGTCGTTGAGTTCGTCGGCTTCTTTCGGGGGTATGTTTTTCACAACGGCGAGGTAAGTCTTGTGGAAGTTGCGGTCTTTCACCATCACCGTCATGCGGCTGAGCGCCTTGCTGGTGCGCGCGAAAATCACCGCTCCGCTCACCGGACGGTCGAGACGGTGCACCAGTCCGGCAAAGACCTCACCAGGCTTGTTCTTCGTTTCTTTAATGTAAGCCTTCACGTCATCGAGGAGACATACATCGCCGGTCTTGTCGCCCTGCACAATCTCCGAAGGCAGTTTGTTCACGATAATCAAATGATTATCTTCATATAAAATACGGTCGTCTATTTCCATAATTACACCTTTATTAATATCTGCGATTTTACGTTTGCAAAAATATGTAAATTAATCAAGATTATTCGCATTGAAATGATAAAAATGTTTAATTTTGCAAATTCTAAATCAAACATAATGAGAAAACTGAATTTGATAATATTTGCGCTGCTTGCGATGGCGATGTCGTCATGCAACACAAAGGTGGATTTGTACAGTGACAAGGGAGACAGCACCGTTGTCTATATGATGCTTGACAGCCATGCCGACACGAATTACGCGAAAATAACCAAATCGTTCGTCGGAAATGCCAATGAACTTGCGCAGAATTACGAGGCATCGAATTACAAATATGACGAGATAAAAGCATATCTTCTGGAAGCTAAGAAGACAGACACGCTTTGGCTTGACACCATCTCAAAGTGGATTCCCTACGACCCGAACTCGATATTTTACAGCGGATGTTACCAGACATATTATTATACGGCGAGAAAACTCACTGCCGGTAAGAACTACAAGCTCGTCATCAACAGGAACGACGGCGTTACGGTGTCTTCGAACGCCACGACGATTGACAATTTTGAGTTCAACATACCAACCCTTGACCCGACCAGCGCACAAAATCTCTTAGATGTCACATCAGCCGCGACAAAGGCCGTGAAATGGACTAACAAAGGGCAGAACCTGCAGTCGAATGCCGCGTACTTTGAGGTTATCGCACATTTCCGTTACAAGGAAGTGATGTACGAAGGGGCCGAACCGACATACAAGGAAATCAAATGGGTATTGGGAAAAGGAGAAGCCGCGGATTTGTATAACTCGCAATGGTGCTATTACAGCGTGAATTACAACCCGAGCGCACTTATAAACATACTTGAAAACGACCCGTACCTGAAAAACAACAGTCCGTACGGCGTGAAACGTTATATCCAACGGATGAAAGTTGAAATCACAGGTGTTGGCGAAGAGTTCTATAACTATTTGATTATAAACAATTCAAGCAGCGCAATCCAAGACACACCGGATTTCTCAAATATCGAGAACGGCCGCGGCCTGATGTCATCGCGTGTGACAAACACAACTTACATGATTCCAAGCCAGGTTTCAAGAAAAGAGATAACAGACCAATTCCCAAGTTTTGGCTTTGTATATGATCCAAATAATCCAACAGATTAATATGTCTTTTTGTCATATCAAAAAGATATTTTGTCAGTAGATTTAAAAAATTAATACTTTATAAATAATTGAGAATCAATGTTTTGTTGGTTCTCAATTTTTATTTGCAACTTTTTAAGGTCGTGATTGTTAGTTTTTGGCACAAAGATTGATTACGGCGTGTCAGTTTTGAAAAAAATAGTAACAAATAAATATAGGAGAACAAAATTATGTCAAAAATCATTGGTATTGACTTAGGAACAACAAATTCATGCGTCGCGGTCATGGAAGGCAGCGAGCCGGTAGTTATCCAGAACAGCGAAGGTCATCGCACGACACCTTCAATCGTCGCATTCACCGACAACGGCGAGCGCAAGGTCGGCGAACCGGCGAAGCGTCAGGCAATCACAAACCCGTTGAGAACAGTCTATTCAATCAAGCGTTTCATGGGTGAGACATACGACAAGATGCAGAGCGAGATTGGCCGCGTACCTTATAAAGTAGTCCAAGGACCAAACAACACCCCAAGAATCGACATCGACGGCAAACTCTACACGCCACAGGAAATCTCAGCAATGACACTTCAGAAGATGAAGAAGACGGCGGAAGACTACCTCGGACAGCCTGTCACGGAAGCGGTCATCACCGTTCCGGCATATTTCAGCGACTCACAGCGTCAGGCGACGAAAGAAGCCGGTGAGATAGCAGGTCTGAAAGTGCGCCGTATCATCAACGAGCCTACAGCGGCGGCGTTGGCCTACGGCCTCGACAAGAAGAAAAGCGATGTCAAAGTCGCGGTCTATGACCTCGGCGGCGGCACATTCGACATCTCGATCCTCGAACTCGGCGACGGCGTGTTTGAAGTGAAATCGACAAACGGCAACACACACCTCGGCGGCGACGACTTCGACGAGAGAATCATCAACTGGCTCGCACAGGAGTTCATGAACGACGAGAACATCGACCTCCGCAAAGACCCGATGTCGCTCCAGAGACTGAAAGAAGCAGCCGAAAAAGCGAAAATCGAACTGTCGGCATCGACAGAGACAGAGATCAACCTTCCATACATAACAGCCACACAGTCAGGACCTAAGCACTTGGTGCGCAAGCTCTCGAGAGCCAAGTTCGAGCAGCTCTGCGACGACCTCATCCAGGCCACGATAGCACCGTGCCGTCAGGCTTTGAGCGACGCAGGCATGAGCGTGAGCGAGATTGACGATGTCATCCTCGTCGGTGGCTCGACACGTATCCCGGCCATCCAGAACATCGTCCGTGACTTCTTCAAGAAGGAACCGTCGAAAGGCGTGAACCCTGACGAGGTGGTCGCCATCGGCGCATCAATCCAGGGCGGCGTCCTCACAGGCGAGGTGAAAGACGTGCTTCTGCTCGACGTCACACCGTTGTCACTCGGCATCGAGACACTCGGCGGCGTCATGACAAAGCTCATCGACTCGAACACCACGATACCTTGCAAGAAGTCGGAAGTGTTCTCGACGGCAGCCGACAACCAGCCATCTGTTGAAATCCACGTCCTCCAGGGCGAACGTCCGATGGCGAACCAGAACAAGACCATCGGCCGCTTCAACCTCGACAACATCCCGCCGGCGCCACGCGGCATCCCGCAGATTGAGGTCACGTTCGACATCGACGCCAACGGCATCCTGAACGTCTCCGCGAAAGACAAGGCGACGGGCAAGAGCCAGAGCATCCGCATCGAGGCGTCGTCAGGCTTGAGCGACGACGAAATCAAGAGGATGAAGGCAGAAGCCGAAGCCAACGCTGACGCCGACAAGAGAGAACGCGAGCGCATCGACAAGATCAACGCAGCCGACGCCACGATCTTCAACACCGAGAAACAGCTGAAGGAATACGGCGACAAGCTCCCGGCCGACAAGAAAGCCGAGATTGAGTCGGCACTCGAGAAGCTGAAGACGGCCCACAAGGCGCAGGACATCGCAGGCATCGATGCGGCGATGAACGAGATGAACGCCATCTGGCAGAAGGCATCCGAGGAGATGTACAAGAACGCCGGCGCGCAGGGCGGCCCGCAGAACCCGTTCGACGGCGCACAGCAAGGCGGTCAGCAGAACCCGGGCAACAACGGCGGCAAGGACGACAACGTCACCGATGTTGACTTTGAGGAAGTGAAGTAATCCAGAAAGCTCCGAATAGTTAATAAATAAGTAAATCAGCGTGGCTCAACGAGTTGCGCTGATTTTTTATTGTAAATATCTTTCGATTTTTATGGTTTTATTCGGTTTTTTGTTGTATATTTGCAACATATTTGCAACGCGACCTAATTAACGTAAAGGTGCGACTTATTTATACTTATACAAACCTATAAATTATATTTTTATGCCAGGAAGTAAATTCAAAATCGAAAAACAATGTGAAGTGTGCGGAAAGTCTTTCCTCGCAAAAACGGTCTATTCAAAGTATTGCTGCAAGAACTGCTCTGATGCAGCATACAGACAGAACCAACGCGACAAAAAGAAAGAGCAGCAACGCGCCGAACTGATTTCACAGATTCCTGCCGAAAGACCTTATATAACAGTTGGCGAAGCCGTGGCTCTCTTCAGAATCAGCCGCGACACAATTTACCGACTAATCAGAAATGGCAAAATTCCTTCGATAAACATGGGCGAAAGATTGACGAGAATTTGCAGGACAAACCTTGAAGTCATGTTCGGTTCAGCTAAACCTGTTCCATCAAAACTAATTCAAACCAAGACATCTGTGCTGAAATCAGAACCTTTTGAAAAAGAAAACTGCTATACTATTGGTGAAATCAGCAAAAAGTTTGGAATATCTGACAGCACAGTCCGTAAAACCATCCGCAAGATGAGCATTCCAACTCGGCAGATCGGGAAATATGTGTATGCGCCAAAAAGTGAAATCAACAAAGTGTTTAATGCAAAATAAACCTCATTATGAAAAGGCCACTTTCAAACACAAAAGTAACCGTCAAACTTCGTAAATCCGAATATCATAACGAGTGGTATCTGATAATTGAGAGCTATCCGGTTTTCAAGGCCGGCTCGACAAAGCCCGCCAGAGTCATCGAAGCCGTCAACAGAACCGTCACAACTCCAATCTGGGATAAGACAAGGACAGCGAGAACCACCGAAACAAGCCGGACTTTCAAACCGAAACGCAATGACAACGGAATAATAATGTGCCGCAGCGAGATAGATCAGGAATCTTGCCTCTATGCCGACAACGTGCGGAAACTGCGCCAGAGAGAGTTCGACAACGCTCAACTTTACAACGACAAAGAGGCTGAATTGGCCGAGCAAAACGAACGCTCACAATGCGATTTCATTGAGTATTTTGAGAAAATAGCGGTCGAAAGGCACAAGACATCTTCCAAGTCAATCATCATAAACTGGAAAAGAGTTACCGAAATGCTTAAGGTTTTCGCCAAAGACGGCAGTATTCTGTTTTCACAGATAGATGTCAAACTTACCGAGGATTTCAGAAGATTCCTGCTTACCGCACCATGCGGAGGCAACAAATCAGGCAATATTTCAATCAACACGGCGGCGACTTATTTCAGCATCTTCAAGGCTGGCTTGAAACAAGCCTTCATCGACGGATATTTGACCATTGACCTGTCGGCAAAAATCAAAGGCATCCAAGAGCAGGAACGACGCAGGGAACACCTCACCGTCGATGAGCTGAACATCCTCGCCCGTACCGAATGCGACCGCCCCATTATGAAACGCGCCGCTCTGTTTTCAGCCCTCACCGGGTTGAGACATTGCGACATTCAGAAACTTCGTTGGTCGGAAATCCAGAAAGACGGCGACATGTACCGACTGAATTTCACCCAGCAGAAGACCAAGGGCGTTGAATACATGCCGATATCAGAACAGGCGTACCGGCTTTGCGGCGAGCCGCAAGCCCCGGAACGTCTCGTTTTCGAAGACCTCCCCGACCCGTCATGGATTTCAAAACCACTTGAACGTTGGATAAAGGCGGCGGGCATCACCAGAAAGATTACGTTCCATTGTTTCAGACACACCTACGCGACCCTCCAACTTGCCGGCGGCACCGACATCTACACCGTGAGCAAGATGCTCGGGCACACAAACGTCAGAACCACGCAGGTTTACGCCAAAGTCGTTGACGAAAAGAAAAACAAGGCAACCGAGATAATAAAAATTGACAACCTGAAAACAGAGGAGGAATAAAAATGAGAGCAAAAGATTTTATCGCATATAACATTAGCACATTGATTTTTGCTGATGAACTAAAAACGACAATAGACAGATTTCTTGATTGCCGCACCAATTATTCAATGACCAGCCGCCATTACACTTCTCATTTGAAAGAATCTGATAAATGGGTAAAATTTATTGAGAAATGTCTGAATAAAAAGATTGACATTCAAAAGCATTGGGCGTTTATGCAAGAATTAGAAACTTGTATTTCAACGGATTTGTCGTTTTCGTATTTGCAAGGCTGCATTGCCAATAAAACAAAAGCGGAAAAGAATGTTATCACTTCCGAACAAATAGAGCAATATATATCAAACCAATACGAGAACTATCCCCGCACTTGTATTGACGATTATTTGACAAATTCCATCAACGCTTCATTTGTTGAAACCATTGATTCCAGAGACTACACAGAGCAACAAGAACTTGACATCTTCAATTCTGCATATCGGTTGTTTGACGAAATCAGACAGCAGTTGCAAAAAATTCGACACACGGCACATATTTATAAAGAGTTTAGAATGGACACCGAGCAAATGAAAGATGATGTTCTGCGTTTGTTGAGTTTCTACATTCACGATTACAAATATGACATCACTGATTTTCAGCGTGAAAAACTCGACACTATTTCAAACGATTTAGGGAAATACATTCAACAACGCAATAATAAACACATTTCAAATTTTGAGGCGAAAGAGAAGTGGAAAACTTTGAAATTCACTATTGACAATATGATTTCCGATGAAGAGAAACTAAAAATGCTTATTTCGGAAAAAACTGAATTTTTACAACTTCCCATAGATGAGCAAAAACAAATTGATATCCATTTTGCTGAAAAATGTCAACTGGAAATTGATAAGATAAAAGAAATCCGATCTGTTACATCAAGCAGTTCTGATGGTGATAATAGTAAGGATTACACCATAAAACGAACAATGAAAGTGACTTCCGACACTGTTCTTCTACTTTTGAAAGAACTCAAAGCCACACAACGCACCGATAACACCGTTATTGCTGCTTTCACCAGTTATCTCACTGGTTTTTCAGCAGAGAAAATACGTCAAAGACTATCAAATACAGAAGAATTAACATATAAACATAAATCAGAAGTTGACTTTGTTAATGATTTATTTTCAAAGCTAAAAATCAATAAATCAATTATTTACAATAAATACTGATAATTTGTAACTGGTACAATAACCGGTTACAACCATAAATATCCAGCAATTTTGCACCGTGATTCCACAAAGGAGTCGCGGTTTCTTTTTTCTTGGGCCCAATTTCAAAGAAGCCATGGTCAAATTTAACAAAGTTGATTATGTCTTTGCAAGAAGAAAAAGCAATCACATTCGAGCAGCTGCCACAGGCGGTGGCGATGCTCATCAGCGAGGTGAGAGAGATAAAAAGCCTCATCACCACGCCCGCAAAAGTCAGCGATGATGTCGCTGACAGATGGTTCAACCTGGAAGAACTCTGCGCGTATCTTCCCGACCGTCCGGCCAAGCAGACCGTCTATGGCTGGATAGGGCAGCATTACATTCCATATCACAAGAAGGGGAAGAAACTCCAGTTTCTGAAATCAGAGATTGACGAATGGCTGATGACCGACAAACGCAAGTCGCTCGCCGAACTGCAAGCAGAAGCGGCACGCTTCGTCGGCAACAAGAAAGGAGGCCCGAGATGAGCGAACCCAAATCATTGGCACAAATCATTGGCGAAATGGTCGCCGACAGCTCAAACCCAATCGGACAGCAACTCAGAAAATGTCCGCTCGTCCGCACAGAACTCATCAACAAAGGAGTGATGTCGGCAGACGATTTAAATGACGAAGACTACGTCGAACAGGCAATCCTCGAAGATTGGATTGACAACCAAGACGTAATGAGCCGCCTCCACATCAGCATTCGAACATTGCAGAAACTACGTTCAAACGGCATTCTGCCATACACAAAGATAAACGGAAAAATCTATTATCTCCGTCAGGATGTCGAAGAATTGCTCAACAGAAACTACGGGAGGAAGCAGCAATGATAACAAAGGAGGATATATTGGCAAAAACTCACTATGGACTGAATATCTATTCACACATTCTGAGACGCTTTTATCCAGATGAAATTGTCATGCACCTCGTTGGCAGGGATTGCGGCTGGTGCCGCAACCCTTTTGCCAACGGTGAGCCGACACTCCACATCTGGATAATGAAGTACCCCGACATGATTCGGCCAATCAAACAGCTGCCAGCCGAAAAAGCCTGTCACGAAGACACCAGCCGTACCATCGCCGCCGGCGACGCGTTCGATTTCGCCGAACTCTATTATCATCAGTCGGGCGATGAGCTGTTGCAGACGCTCAACAAGGAACTGCATCTGAATCTTGATGAAAACCATTCGTTTTACAATCATACGGCAGAAGAGAAATCCGTTGCCGTGATCAAAAAACCATCACCGCAATTCTCGTTTTTCAGAGCACCGATAACCAATGTCAAGCCATATCGAAACATCACGTTATCAGACGCTTACAAATATATCGTGAGCGATTACGCCAAGGAAAGGACGGCAAAACTCCGCTCGATAAGCGATGTGAAAAAAGCCCGTGCGTTCAAGGCGGAACATTTCGACTATTGCACTTTCTCCGGCATTTTCTCAAAACGAAGCGACAAACTCCTGGTCAGACATTCAGGCCTTATCTGCATCGATTTTGATCATCTTGACAACCTCGAATCAGTGTTCAACCGCCTCGTCGATGATGAGAATTTTGAAACGCAGCTACTTTTCCGAAGTCCTTCCGGCGACGGCCTGAAATGGATAGTCACAATCGACGTCACCGAACAGATGCCGCACGCAAAATACTTCAAGGCAATATCAAACTATCTTCAGAAAACCTACAATCTCGAAGCCGACAAATCAGGCAGGGACATTCCTCGCGCATGTTTCCTGCCATACGATTCTCAAGCGTATATCAACCCAGCAATCCAATACGACCATGAATAAAAAGAAATTTAATCCAAATGAATGGCTCGATGAAGAGCCGAAACAGAACACCCAGACAAATCAAAACACCACTTCATCTTCAGACGAAGAAAGCAGAATTGAAGAGTTGGTCAGCCGTGTTGAAAACGCCTCAATCGACCTCACCGCTTCATATTCCGATTGGCGTGACTTGGGCTTTGCGCTTGCCGACGCACTCGGCGAAAACGGACGCAGTTACTATCAGCGTTTGAGTAGATTTTATCCAGAATATAACGAGCAAGCGACAGACCGACAATATGATAAGTGCCTTGCCGCAAAAGGCAGCGGCATAACGATAAAGACACTTTTCGGACTTGCAAAAAATGCAGGAATTAACATTTCCATGCCAAAGCATGCCGTTGTCAGTGAAGACATAGAAAATCCCAACGATGACAACAATGATGAAGTCGTGTTGCCGTGTTTCCCCGATTACGTCTATGACAATCTTCCAGACCTGTTGTCAAACATCGTTTCAAATGCCAATTCACCACAAGATGCCGATGTGCTTCTGCTCGGTTCTATAGTGGTTTTCAGTTCGGTTTTGCCTCGCATATACGGCATTTATGCAGGTCGGCAGGTATTTCCTAATCTCTTTCTTTTCGTGTCGGCGCAGGCTTCCGGCGGAAAAGGCAGGTTGTCGCTGTGCCGTCATCTTGTCGAGCCTATTCACAATATGATGCTCGACCAAGGCAAGGCTGAATTTGAGCAATACCAGATGATGCTGGCGCAATACGTCATCGACAAGAAAGGCAAGAATCCTGTCGAGAAGCCAGTCGCTCCGCCGATGCGTCTGCTCATCATTCCGGCCAACAACAGTGCCACAGGAATGTTTCAGTTGCTAAACGACAACAACCAGCGAGGCTTGATTTTTGAGACGGAAGGCGACACACTTGCGCAGACTTTCAAATCCGACTACGGCGATTACTCCGACGGATTCCGAAAGGCTTTCCATCACGAAACAATCTCCTACAACCGCCGCACCGACCATGAATATGTCGAAATGAACCGACCGCAGTTGTCAGCCCTGTTATCGGGCACTCCGAAACAAATCAACGCATTGATTCCCAATGCCGAGAATGGTCTGTTCAGCCGATTCATCTTTTATTCATTGACCCTGAAAAATGAATGGATGGATGTCTTCGCCGACAGTGGCAGGCAGACTCTCGATGAGCGTTTTCTCATTTATGGCAGACGTTTCTTTGAACTCTACAAGACGCTCAACACGATGACAGGAAATTTCCGAATTGTCTTGTCCGAAAATCAGAAGAACCATTTCAACGAGCATTTCAAGAAGACGCAGGAGAGGTATCTCGAACTTTGCGGAAACGATTATGTCGGGACAGTTCGACGATTAGGTCTGATAACTTTTCGTATTGCGATGATTCTCACTGCCATACGCATAATGGACGATGGTGTCATTTCCGAAGAGAGGCATTGCACCGATGCCGATTTCAACACGGCTCTTGAAATGTCTAATGTTCTTGTCGAGCATGCGTGTTACACGTTCAGCAAACTTCCTGGCACCGAAACCGTCAAGGCGCAGAATAATCCCAAGTTGGCATTGTTCAACGCCCTGCCCAACGAGTTTGACCGCCCCACATATCTCGCCGCCGCGAAACGTCTTGGCATCATCGACCGCACCGCCGACAAGCAGATTCTTCGTTTCACGAAAGCCGGACTGATTAGCAGATTGAGTCAGGGAAATTATGAAAAGGTTGGCAGCAAATGAATGTTTTGCATTACAAATAGCCTTTTTACGAACTTTACGCAATAGGGTAAATTTTGAAAATGTTGAAAAATTAAAGACTGTAATTTGGTAAAAAAACAATGGTGTTTATGCAAAAAGTAACGGAGTTGGCAATAAAAGTAACGGAGCTAATGCAAAAAGTAATGAAGTTAAACAATCAAAGAAACAACAAAAAGTAATTGAGTTTTGCAAAGATACTCCACGCAGAAGCAACGAAATATTTGAAATGCTTGTCATAAAGAACCAGAGAAAGTCATTCGTCACATACATATCAACATTGTAGAACTCGACAAGATTCGTCATGTAATTGTTGACAAGCCAACCAGTCCAAATCAAAAATATATATCCGTGGTGAAATGATTTTAGCAAATTACCCTTTTACCCTTTTTGCGTAAAAGGGTAATTCGTTTTTATTCTGGTCGAGACGTATATTTGTTTTTTGTTTTCTTTTTTCCCATCCAAAATCCCTTGAAATATTGGGGATTTATCTTTTCTTCTCAAATGTTATAGATATTTACTTTATGTGTTCCGTTTTTTAATATCTTTGCAGTTGATTATGGGTACGATTTTGGAATATATAAACTCTCACAACGAAAGTGGATTTCACTGCTATAGTACAAAGAAAACTTCTTTGGACGATAACAATAATGACCCTATTTCAAGTGAGAATTCGGACACAGATACTGTCCCTATTGACACCACAGGCAAATTCGCCGAAGATGACGCAAGAAGAGTCAATACCATAAGGATACCTAATTGGTTGATAGCAAATACACCACCATATTTTAAATACTTTTTAGACGGTTCCAGACACACTTATAAAGTGGACGATATTGCCATCGGCAACAAAATATTCCCAATTGTAGCTGGACAAATTGTGGTTGGGTGCTGTTTCCGACCAGATAGGGACACTTTCAAAAAAGCAGATTTGGATGAAAATGGTATCCGCAAGAAGATTGTCATTTCTCTTCCCAAGCAATTTCACACAAAAGGAAAACCAGACGATTTTGCGCGTTTGTATTGTGAACAATTGAATGAACATTTGAAGGCATCCAACCGGTATGCCAATTCACGCAACACAAAAGTGGGGAAAATACTTTTCTACAAAACAGATGGTCCTACAGTTGGTGACGAAACTGATAAAAACCGTTATAAAAACAGTGCTATCGCTCAAATACAAAATGAAATGACCGATGAAGAGCAACTTTTGGTCAACGATTTGTGTATGGCCAATAAGTTGTCTGCCGACAGTTGGCTTATTAAGGACGGTTCTCTGCAATATAACCCAAGGTTTTCAAATATTGACCAAGCACAATGGAACAACATGCGTTCTAATTACAAGTATGTAGTTGGTGTTTCAAAATCATTTGACCCTGATTTGATGAAAGATCATGAAGGCAAAAAGATGTCGCAAGTTATTGCAAATCTAAAACCTTTTGAAAGAACTAAGGCATACAAGTACATTTCAGAACATTCGAACGGAATGACTTTTGCCGTATGGTATTTGCGTTTGCGGAACAGCGATTTCCGGGAAACACATTTTTCCGACATTATCAAATGCGAAATGCTTTTGTTAGACCCATCGCATCCGATAAAGACAAGTACCATTGATGCCATCAGTGCAAATCTGATTCGCGAAGCATATCCAGTATGTTTTGGATCTGATACTCGCTGGGCAAATCACTTATATCCAGTATATCTCACAGAGACATTTTGTAAGTCTCATTATATTGACAGCAACATTTTCTTAAGTCTATTTTGATTATGAGTACAGAAAGAATAATTGGTAAAATATCAGCAACAGAAAAATATCCATCTACTACAGACGATTTCTATTTCTGGACGGACAAAGGAGAAATTCTCAGTCCATTTGATATTGTAAAGGTAAAACATTTACCCAATGATACCACTATAACATACGGCGTAATTGAAGAAATCAATCATGTAACCGATGCGCCAAGCCATTTCACCAATTACATATCCAGCGATTTTGGCGACACAGCCGATAACATTGGCAACATGAATCGCTTGGGAATGAACTATGTTAAGGCAAAAGTTGTCTGCAATACAGGCAACATTTATTCTCCAGTACTCGATGGCAAGCAGGTTTCTCTATGTTCCGCAGATGACATCAAAACGGCATTGGGTTTGGATGATGTCAAAAATCCAATTGTTTGCGGTTATCTGCAGATGTATAAAGGTAGCGAAGCTCTGAAAATCAAAGTTGAACTGAATGCCAATTTCCTTATTGGTCCTGAAGGCGCACACTTGAACGTGTCGGGTATTTCAGGTTTGGCAGCAAAAACCTCGTACTCAATGTTCTTGCTCAATGCTATTCAGCAAAAATTCTGCACCGAAGATGGCGGCGATGTTGCTTTTGTATTCTTCAATGTCAAGGGCAGGGATTTGATGGCCATTGACGAACTTAACACCGAACTGAAAGACAAGGACAAAGCCATCTACACCAAAGAGTTAGGCCTACAGCCGTTGCCATTTCAAAATGTGACGTATTATTATCCATACGACAATCAACGTCCGAGTAATGTACTGACAAATGCCGATCCCGGAGATGTTGAACGCCAACGTAGCCATAAAAAAGCATACACATATAAATTTCCTTGTGAAAATTATTTAGACAAACTCGATTTGTTGCTTGCAAATGAAGATGATAGCACTGGAACAATGGAAAGCTGCGTTAACTACATAATCAACAGGCAGGGAAATTTCAAAAATGTATTCACATGGGACACATTGAAAGAAATAGTTTCCCAATATGCTAATGGCAATGCCACAGGCGCAAAAAATGAAATATTACCATCGTCATGGAAAAAGTTTCTTCGTATCATTAACAAAGCTGTTGATTTGCAAGGAATCTTCAATGATAATGTTGCAGATTACGAGCGAGACCTTACAACAGTCGTACACAACGACCTCGTTGGTGGACAAGTAATGGTAATTGACATCACTTTACTCGACGATAACACACAGGCCTTCGTTTTTGGCAGCGTTGCACGTGCCATTTGGGAAATGAAGTTCGACACTGAACGCAACAACGTTCCAAAGAAAGTTATTATCTTTGTTGATGAGTTGAACAAATATGCGTCGAACGACACGCCCAAAAGTTCGCCAATCCTGCATCAACTTCTCGACATCACAGAGCGTGGCCGTTCTTTGGGCATCATCTTGTTCTCTGTTGAACAGTTCCGCAGTGCCATTCACGACCGTGTAAAAGGCAACTGTGCCACTTCCGCATACGGCAGAACCAACGCCATTGAAGTTTCAAAATCAGACTATCGTTACATTCCAAAAGTCTATCAAAATATGATGACGCGTCTATCGGCAGGAGAATACATTATATCTAACCCGGCATTGCGTTCATTGGTAAATATTAAATTCCCATTTAATACGTACAAACAATTCCCTAACGGATAAATATAGCAATTATGGCAGAAGAAAAAACCGACATAGTAGGAAAAGATTTGCTGGAACAATTAATGTTCTCGCTTTATCCAGATGCAGAAACAATATACCGTGAGTATTTGCAAAATGCCTGTGATTCAATAAACGAGGCAGCTGAAGAAGGCATCATAGAAAAGAAAGACGGTCATGTATCTATCAATATTGATAAATTCCATCACACCATCACCATTGAGGATAATGGTACTGGCATAAAGGCTGACGAAGCCGAGATGACATTGAAATATATTGCCCATTCCAAGAAAAAGAAAGAATCTTCTGCTGGATTTTATGGAATCGGCCGTTTGGTTGGTGGCGGATATTGCAAGCAGCTTTCTTTCCTAACCTCTGCACAAGGCGAGAATGTGGCTTCTGAAATGATTTTCGACATGGATCAAATCCGTGAAATTTTGGAAGACGATGAAGATGATAGTTCGGCATCAGAAGTCATACACAAAGTTACAACATTTAGAAACGACATACCAGATGAGCCACAAAAACATTATTTTAAGGTCGTTCTAAAAGATGTTTTACCCGACTATTATGATGTACTTTTGGAGGAAGAAAAAATATATTCCTACTTGATGCAGGTCGCTCCGATACCATACGATGCAATTTTTTTCAATAACCTCATCAAACCAAACTTGACAAAAGACGACAATAAATATCTCAACTATTACAATCAGCTAAATGCCGTAAAGGTATCCATTAACAATATTGTTGGCATAGAGAAACCATACGAAACAAAGTTTAAAGGCACAGAACACGAATCCATCAGTGAAGATGGTGAAATAATACCAGAAAATGCACCCATCAACGAGATACGTTTCTTTTCTATTGCCGACCCACAATTAGGCGATTTGGCGTGGGGTTGGTATGCCTATACTCCGGCAGGTACTCAAATAAAAGAAATCGATCCATTCACATACAAAAAAGTATTAACAAGAGGCATCCGTTTGCGTTGCCACAACATCCAAGTGGGTGACGAAAATGTTCTAAATAAATACTTTAAGCAAGCAAGAAGCCACACCTATTTCAATGGAGAAGTGTTCATCATAAATCAGGACATTAAACCCACAGCTGATCGTTCTGATATAGCTCCGACTTCTGTTGCAAAATGTTTTCAAACAAAGTTGGGCGAGTTTTTCAGAAATGAGTTAGAAAAACTCTATCAAGAAGCGAATAAAGCCAACAAGCAATTGGAAAACATCCGCAAAGCTGATGAAGAAATTCGCAAGATTGAGGATTCTACCGAAATTCCTGCTGAGAGCAAAGCAACTAAACTGGCCCAACAGCAAGAAGAACGACAAAAGGCACAAGAGAAATTGAATAAAATCATTTCTAAAAGTACTGATGAAAATCAATGTGATTCAATGCGTATCTTGGCAGAAAACTTTAAAAAACAATGGGATGATTATACAAAAAATCCAGCCGTTACATCTGTGACACAAACCACAACCGTGCAACAAACAAGCTCTGCACCTAAAAGCATTGATGAAAAAATCGCTGAATTGTCCGTGAAGTATAATGAAGGTGAAATCTCTTTACTGAGAAAAATTTTCAATATTATGGATTCCCGATACTTGAAAAAATACACGCAGATTGTTAAAAGCATAAAAGAATCAATATTGAACGACTTGAAAAAGTAGAAATTTTTTTAACAATGTCTAAAAAACACAAGAAAGTCCTTCTTCTTGAACCTAACTATTCCAACAAGTTCCCACCTGTTGGATTGATGAAGATTGCAACATATTATCGCAATCGTAATGAATTGTACGGTGAAGATTGGGAGGTCGTATTTTATAAAGGTGATTTGAAAAAGTTTGTCATCGAACGTATTACCGACAAACTCATCGCAGAATTAAACGATGCCGATAGTTCAAACGATTGGCATCTTTATAAAGACGCCTTATTTGATTTTGTTCGTACTCGTAAGAGTGAATATCTTCAATCTTTACCACTGACAATCCCTTCATTATCAGAAAATGAAAAGACTGTTAAAAACGTAATCCTTTTTGATTTAATAAACGATGCAAAAGAGAAATATTGGAAAAAGACTTGGGAAAACGAACCAGAATGGGATAGAGTTGGAGTAACAACTCTGTTTACCTTTTACTGGGATATTACCATCGAGACCATTGAATTTGCAAAAAAAATTGTCAAAAACCAATCAAATTTAATGGTCGGTGGTGTTTTGGCTTCAATTCAACCAGATGAGATTTCAAAGGAAACAGGTCTCCCAATTCACAAGCACGGAAAAGCTGGAGGAATTCATATCGGCATACTTCGCCCAGGAGACCTCGACAAAGGTGACACCCAAAAAATAGATGAATTGGAACTTGACTATTCAATCCTTGATGAGATTGAATATCAGTATCCAATGGCAAATTCCTATTATCGCTACACAACAAGAGGCTGCGTTAACAAATGTCCATTTTGTGCCGTCCCAACCCTTGAACCAGACTACATTCCATACATACCGTTAAAAGCAAGAATCGATCGCATCAATTCTTTATATGGAGAGCAAAAAGACCTTCTACTGATGGATAATAATGTCTTGGCATCAGAACACTATAGCCGAATCATTCAGGAAATTATTGATTGCGGTTTTGCCAAAGGCAACAAATTCGTTCAGCCCAACTTGTTGGATATTGCAATACGTAATCTGAAAAATAATGTCAATGACAGGGCATATATACGTAAGGCGTGGAATCTGATTGAAGACCTGTATATATCTCTGAAAAAAGAAGAATCATACCAGTTGTACCAAATCCGGGAAAAATATCACATCACAAAATTCCTCACAACTACAAAAGACAATTTAATTGCTTCATACGATGAAATTGCTCCCATTTATAGCGAGCACCACAAAGCAAGGTTTGGAAAAATGAGATTTGTTGATTTCAATCAAGGATTGGATGCACGGCTTTTCACACAAGAGAAAGCAAATTTGCTTGGTAAGGTGGCCATTCGTCCAGTTCGCATTGCATTCGATGATATAAAGACTGAGCAAAAGTACTGTAATGCCATTCGTATGTGCGTGAAATCTGGAATAAAAGATTTTTCAAACTATCTGTTGTATAATTTCACCGACCATCCAGATGATTTATATAAACGATTGAAAATAAATGTTGATTTGTGCGATGAATTGGGTGTAAGCATTTACTCGTTTCCGATGAAATTTCATCCAATTCGTAAAACAAGTGAAATGAAAGAAGATTATTCACATAATCGCGACTACATTGGAAAATATTGGAATCGAAAATATATTCGTGCTGTTCAAGCCGTGTTGAATAGCACGAAAGGCAAAATTGGCAGAGGAACATCATTTTTCAAGAAAGCGTTTGGAGAGAATCTTGAAGAGTACCATAAATTGCTTGAAATGCCAGAAACAATGATAATCTATCGTTATTTCTTTGAATGGTTGGGATTGAAAGAAGGCATTGCCAAGGCAAAAGAAATAATAGGTCATAGTTTGGATAATATGTCAGTACAAGCATGGTGGAGATGCTACAACGAATGCAAAAACTCTGTTGCCGCTGGAGAATGGATAAACATAAACCAATATATTCACACAAACAATTTTGATAAAGACAATCATTTTGACAAACCTCAAGTAAAACAACTTATCTTGTTTTACCAGAACAATAGAAAGTCCATTATAGAACCAGGTACAGAACTTTACCAAATGAAACAAAAATATGATGAAAACCCAACCATGATAATGACACGTCATGGCAAGAAACAAAGGTAACCAACTCTTAACAGATATAAGCCACATGACAATCGACGACATACGCAAAATTATCACTCCCGATGAGCATCGCGAACTTGAACTTAAAAAGACCACTGGCGAGTTGAAAGACGCCATGCATTCGGCTTGCGCATTTCTGAACACCGACGGTGGCTGGCTGATTTTTGGAATTGCTCCGACATCACTCAATATTGTTGGTCAGGAAGTTACCGATAACACTCAGCGTGAGATGGCCAATGCTTTGAGCGGATTCGAGCCAGCTGTTAATGTTCGCGTTGAGTATGTCAATGTGCCGGAACATTCTGGCAACAAAGTCATTGCAATAAATTTCGACGGCTGGGTGTGGGGGAAAGAACCTTACACATATCACGGCTGCCCATATATCAGGGTCGAAAGCACGACAAAACAGATGCCGCGTCAGATGTTTGAGGACAGGATTAAGGCTGCCAAGCCCCACAAGTTCGGATGGGAGAACCAGATTGCAGACGATTTCACCATCGACGACCTTGATGAGAAACACATAATGAATGCCGTTCGTCTTGGTGTCCGTGGCGGACGTATGCCAGAAAGTGCATTGTCGCTACCTGTAAATGAGATACTTATGCGTTTTTCTATGTTGCAAGACGGTAAGCCGTTGCAATCGGCTGTGACTTTGTTTTGCAAAAATCCGCATTACTATCCTCAACTGTTGCTCCGCATGGCAAGGTTCAGAGGGAAAGACAAGAATGAATTTATCGACAATCAACGTGTTCAAGGCAACTTCTTCGACCTGCTTGATGCTGGCATGGCATTCTGTTTCAAGCATTTGAACTTACACGGAAAGGTTGTTGGTTTGCAGCGTCAGGAGCAACTCGACATTCCTGTTGAAGCATTGCGTGAAGCCATGATTAATGCACTATGCCATCGTTCCTATGATTCAGTATCAGGTTCGGTCAGCCTCGCAATATACGATGACCGCGTTGAGATTGAGAACCCCGGACATTTCCCTGCCGGCATCACACCGGAAAACATCAAGTCGGCTCACGACTCAAAACCGAACAATCCAATC
Organism: Bacteroidales bacterium; assembly: GCA_045600605.1. Lineage (GTDB taxonomy): Bacteria > Bacteroidota > Bacteroidia > Bacteroidales > F082 > Limimorpha. The sequence goes on along the minus strand of JAZRYG010000071.1, from coordinate 83 downwards.
ATGGCCAGTGTCCTATACAAGACCACTTGGCTCGAAAGCTGGGGAAGCGGCGTGAAGCGCATGGTTGACGCTTGCCGCGAGCA